>DATNFU010000049.1:0-3847 GCA_035606235.1 Rhodanobacteraceae bacterium | reverse complement strand
GAGCGGCTTGTCGATGTACAGCACACCGTTGCGTGGTTCGTCGAAGCCCGTCAGCAGCTTGTCCACGACGATCAACAGGTCCGGTGCCGAATCGCCCTCGAAGTCCTTCAGCACCTGCTTTTCGTAATCCTCGGGCTTGATGCGGGTGTCAACGATGTTCTGCTTCCACCACTTCTGCACTTCCGGCAATGAGTCCTCGTCGACTTCCGTGTTGCCCTCGCGCGTGTCGGGCGGTGAGATCACTAAGGGATTTCAGCGCCACCGGGCAAATGCCCGACGTCTATGAGAAAATAACTCCATCCGATCGTTCTCCTCAGTGACCGTGGGCGCACCGCGCCCTCAAATGGGTCACTTTGTCCCGCTAGAGGAGAACACCATGAGCAAACAGCATCCCGTTCCATCACTTGAGGATATCCGAAACACTCATTTCGATTTCCTTCATCCGGTCGATCTGCCCACCGCACCAGAATCGGGCAGCGAGGCCAACTGGGAACTGCTAGAACGCGGCTCGGACGCACACATTGCATTCCTGGAACAAGCGCTCCGTGATCTGAGCGCGACCTTGGTCGAACTAAATGCGGAACGGGCCCGTTGCTCGAAGTAACGCGAACGGTTGCGGCCCGGCGTGAGCCGGACCGCAACCTCATATTGAGCGACCACTCGGCCCGAGACAGCGCAGTGGGACCGGATCAAGATCAATTCGATCCTGCTGGCGAGCCGCCTGGCTATGCCGGCAGACCGCGGTTTCCGCCCGCCCAGATGTTCGTAAGGAACCAATGGCGCGCGATCCAGGACGGCGAACGCAACCAAGGTCGCACCCGGGTTTCGCTGCGCTGCAGGCGCGCGAAGAAGCCGGGCGCGGTTTCGTTCACGGCAGTGCCTTCGCATCGGTGGTGGTCGGCAATCCGACCTTTTTGCAGAATGCTGCGAAGCGCGGATCGTTCTTGTAGCGCAGTACCGGCGGATCGGTGAGCAACAGCTCGATACCGGGATCGCGATTCTGGTTCGCGCGGTCCAGCCACTTGAACATGTAGTCCGGATCGCGGCGCAACGCATAGATTTCGGCGATCTGGTAAGCGCTGTCGCCCGCATCCTTGGCGATCGCGGTCTGCAACGCAGCGTCCGCTGCGGCGCGGTCGCCGCCGATCTGCAATGCCATTGCCAGGGCCCCATCGCGCCATCCACTCGGCGGCTCCTGCTGCGCCGCTTGCAGCGCGACGGCCGCGTTCCCTTGCATCGCGTAAATGTAGGTGAGTTGCGCCCGGCTGAAGTAACTCTCCGGATTTATTTGAAGCGCCTTGCGGGCCGCCTGTGCGGCAGCATCGAACTTACCCAGCGCGGGCAGGTAGCGCGCCAGATAGTCGTAACACCCGACGCACAAAGGATCGGTCGGCAGACCATGCCGAAGCAGATCGACGGCCTTCTGCGCGTGGCCCAGCGCTCCCTGCACTGTGGCCAAGGTGTAATACGCCTTGTCCGGCGCCAGTTGATGGGCGCGTTGCGCCCCCGCCTCGGCACGTTTCCAGTCGTGATCCGCCGAGATCAGGATGAAGGTGTACCTGTCATAGGCCATTGCAAGTTGGGGATCGAGCCGCAGAGCATGTTTCACGTCGGCACGCGCCTTTTCCCAGCGCTGCGCGGCCTCCGAACCGCCCACATAGTTGCCGGCGATAATCGCCTGCTCGCCGCCCAATGCCGCCCATGCCACCGCGTAGTCGGGATCGATACGGGTTGCGCCCGTGAAATAATCGATCGCCTTACGCTGGTCGGCTTCGGTCTCGCGTCGCGCGTAGAACGAGCCTTGCAGGAAATCGCTATAGGCGGCGAGATTGCCGCTGGGCGGCCGGTCGCTCTGCATGACCGCGCCGCCGCCTTCGAGCAGTTTGGCTTTCAGCGTATCCGCCACGGATTTCGTGATTGCATCCTGCAGCGCGAACAGATCCTTGTATGGCCGGTCGTAGTGCTGCGACCACAAGGTGCTGCCGTCCTTGCAGTTCACCAGCTCCGCGCTGATACGCACCTCATCGCCCAGCTTCTGCACGCTGCCTTCCAGCAGATGCGCGACGCCGAGCTTCTCGCCAATTGTTTGTACGCTGTCCTTGCTGTCGCGGAACCGGAATGACGAATCGCGGTTGATGACTTTCAAGCCCGCGAATTGCGACAAGGCGGTGATCAGGTCTTCGGAAAGCCCATCGGAAAAATACTGCTGATCTTTTTCGCCGCTTTCGTTCATCAGCGGCAGCACGGCAATGGATTTGGCGGGAATCTCCGCGATCGGCAGGGCCGCAGCCGGCGGTGTGCTCGCAATGACCACTGCCGATGGCGAACGCCGCTCGAACCGCCACAGCAACCCGCCGCCGATCGCCAGCAGAAGCGCGAGGATCACGATCTCGGTGCCGCTGACCTTCTGCGCGCCGCGCTCGCCGTGATACCAGGCCAACACGAGGATGACGAGCAATCCAATCGCGAGCGCGAGGATCAGCAGCTTTTCGATTTGGTCAGGCCACGCAAATCTTTGCGCAACGATGTCGACGCCCTGCAGCAGCGCGAACGAGAACGCCACGTATGCCAGCGCCCACTGCACCAGCTTGCGTTGCTTGAGGCGCGCGATGAATTCGGTCACGGCGAAGCTCCGCTCGTTGCCGTCATCGGCTGCGCGCCGGAATATTTCTTCAACAGCGCCTGAAACCGCGGATCGCTGCGCAAAGGGTCCCAAACCGGATCGAGCTTCAGCCGCGTAACGCTCATTACTTCGCCCGCCGGCATCGCCAGCAATTGTTCGACCAGCTTGAGTGAATCATCCTTCGCGCCAGCATGGGCCTCGACCTCGGCCAGCCCTGCAAGGGTATACACGCCGTAGTAGGCGTCTTTCGCGACCGACATGACTTCCGAGGCGCGCCGCGCGCGTGGCCATCCAGGTCATTGCGGGAAGGCGGTCGGCCATCCAGTCCGAGTGTGCGCAACTGAAGCCGCCGCTCGATGCGGAGCTCGGGGAAAATCCCGACGTGATCGGCAACCTGCAACAGGTCGCCTGGGTGGACGTGTGCCTGGGCCGCAACGCGGAAGCGATTGCCGCGGCGCGTCGCGCGTCGAAAGTCATGTCGGTTGCTAAGGACGCCTACTTCGGCGCGTGTACCCTTGCGGGGCTCGCCGAGGTCGAGGCGCATGCCGGCGCCAAGGACGAAGCGCTCGAATCGATCGGGCAACTGCTGGCGATGCCGGCCGGAGAAGTGATGAGCGTTACCCGGCTGAAGCTCGATCCGGTTTGGGATCCGCTGCGCGGTGATCCGCGCTTTCAACTACTTCTGAAGAAATATGCCGGCGCGCACCCGATTGCGGCGGCAAACGGAACTTCGCCATGACCGAATTCATCGCGCGCCTCAAGCAGCGCAAGCTGGTGCAGTGGGCGCTGGCCTACGTCGCATTCGCGTTCGCGCTGATCCAGGTGCTGGATGTCGTGGCGCAGAGGTTCGGCTGGCCCGACCAAGTCGAGAAGCTGCTGATTCTCGCGCTGGCGGTCGGTTTCCTCATCGCGTTGGTGCTGGCGTGGTACCACGGCGAGCGCGGGGCGCAGAAGGTCAGCGGCACCGAGATCGTGATCCTCGCGCTGTTGCTGGCGATCGGTGGCGGGTTGCTGTGGCGCTACGAGCGCATCGCGCCTTCGACGTCGTCAAGCCTCGATGCCGCAGCCCACCCTGATGCGAGCGCCATCAGCGCCAATCGCAAATCCATCGCCGTGCTGCCGTTCGTCAACATGTCCGGCGACAAGGACAACGAATATTTCTCCGACGGCGTCAGCGAGGAAATCCTGAACGTGCTGGCGCGCACGCCCGACCTGCACGTGGCG
>DATNFU010000048.1:0-73388 GCA_035606235.1 Rhodanobacteraceae bacterium | reverse complement strand
GCGGAATCGTGTTCGAATCCGAGGCCATGAGCCGCGCGGTGGAACTGGCTTGCCGGGTCGGGCGCGCCGACATACCGGTATTGATCACCGGCGCCAACGGCGCGGGCAAGGATCGCATCGCGCAGATCGTGCACGCCAACTCGCTGGTGGGCGACAAGGCGTTCGTGGCGGTCAATTGCGGCGCGCTGCCATCCGAACTGGTGGAAGCCGAATTGTTCGGGGCCGAGGCGGGCGCCTATACCGGCGCCCACAAGGCGCGCGAAGGCCGCTTCGAACTCGCCAATGGCGGCACGCTGTTTCTGGACGAGATCGGCACGCTGCCGCTGTCGGGTCAGGTAAAACTGCTGCGCGTGCTGGAGAGCGGAGAGTTCGAACGGCTGGGTTCGGGGCGCACGCGCAAGGTAAAGGTGCGTGTGCTCAGCGCAACCAATGCAGATCTGAAAGCGATGATCCGCGCCGGCACCTTCCGCGAGGATCTGTATTACCGGCTCAACGTGATCGAAGTGAACGTGCCGTCGCTGGCGGAACGCAGCGATGACATCCTGCCGCTGGCCACGCATTTCATCGCCGATCGTGCGCGCCTTGGGGACGCCGCGCGCGAGGCATTGCTCGCCTACCAGTGGCCGGGCAATGTGCGCGAATTGAAGAACGCGATCGAGCGTGCGGCGTTGCTGGCCGGCAACGGCATCATCATTCCCGAACAGTTGAACCTGCCGCAATACGAATCCATACCCGGTGCGGCGCGCAATCTGGACGAACCCTCGCAGCCTGCAGTGGAAGCGGCGCTGCGCGATGCCGGCGGTGTGATCAGCCGTGCCGCGCAGGCGCTCGGGTTGTCGCGGCAGGCGCTGTATCGACGCATGGAGCGCTACGGGATTCCAACCGCGGGTTGAGGATCGCACGATTTGCTCGTCATTCCGACGCGGCCGGAACGATATTGTTGAAGCTTGCAGCGCTCGAGCCGGGTGGATAGTTGTACGCTCTCGCCGGTCACACGCCGCAGCGTTGTGGAACCACGAACCTCCTGATACGACCCGGCTCCTCACCCATGCGCCTGCTCTCGCTCGAAGGCCGGATGACCTTGCTGCTCGGCAGCGCCGCGCTGGGAGCGGTGTTGCTGTATCTGGGCATCACGGTCTGGCCGTTGCCTGCATTCGTGCAGACCCTGCAAACACAATTCGGCTTCAGCGCCGATGCCTCATGGTTGCGCGACCCGATCGGCGGGTTGCTGCTGACCGTGGCGGTGTTGACGCCGCTGTGCGCGTGGCTTGCACACCTGGCCTTGACGCCGCTGAAGCGCCTGTTGCGTTCGCTGGAAGGCGCGGTGGCAAGTTATCGCGATGGCGATTTCAGCATTTCCATTGCCAGCAGGCGGCGTGATGAACTCGGCGCGCTGATCCGCATGCATAACGCGCTCGGCTCCACCCTGCGCGAGCAGCGTCAGCATCTTGCCGAACGCGAACTGCTGCTGGATACGGTGGTGCAGAACACCCCGGTCGCGTTGCTGCTGGCCGATCCCAATCGCAATGTGGTGTACGCCAATCTCGCCGCGCGGCAGTTGTTCAACGAGGGTCGCACTCCGGCGGGGTTGCATCTCGACGCGCTGCTGGCAAGCGCACCTGCGGCGTTGCGCGAGGCGCTCCTGGCCGATGGCGATAGATTGTTCGGCGTGGAGCTCGAAGGCAACGAGGAAATTTTCCATCTCGCGCAACGTGGCTTCCGGTTGCAGGGCCGCCCGCATCGGCTGTATCTGGTGCGGCGCATGACTCGCGAGTTGTCGCGTCAGGAAGTGGCGACCTGGAAAAAGGTGATTCGCACCATCAGCCATGAATTGAACAATTCGCTGGCGCCGATCACCTCGCTCGCGCATTCGGGCGCGGAACTGGTACGACGCGACGACCGCGAGCGGTTGCTCGCCGTGCTGGCAACCATTGGCGAACGCGCGCGACACCTGCACGGCTTCATTGCCGGCTACGCGGAGTTTGCCAAGCTGCCGGCGCCGCGGCCGCAGGTTTTATCGATGCCGGAATTTCTCGACAAACTCGCCCTGCACACACAGTTCCGGATTATCGGCACGCCACCTCCGCGAGGCTGCTTCGACGCGGCGCAGATGGAGCACGTACTGCTGAACCTGCTCAAGAACGCGCACGAAGCCGGCGGTGCGGAAGACACCGTGGAGCTGGAAATGCAGCGCGTCGGCGCGCAATTGCGGATCGAGGTGCGCGATCGCGGCGCCGGCATGAGCAAGACCGTGCTTGAGAACGCGCTGCTGCCGTTCTATTCGACCAAGCGCAGCGGCAGCGGCCTCGGGCTTGCGCTGGCCCGCGAGATCGTCGAGGCGCACGGCGGCCGGATCGCGCTGGCGAACCGGGAGGAGGGCGGCCTGCGGGTCGCGCTGACAATCCCGCAGACCTGAAGCGCCCGGCTTATACTCCCAACCCGCACAACGAGGGGAACGGGAATGTCAATCGGCGCCATACTCGCGGTAATCATCGTGGTCGTCGCGGTGATCGTCTTGGTCAAGCTGGTGCGGATCGTGCCGCAGGGTTATCAATGGACGGTCGAAACCTTCGGCAAGTACACCGCTACGCTCGAACCCGGACTCCACTTCCTGGTGCCGTTGTATCAGGCAGTCGGGCGCCGCATCAACATGATGGAACAGGTGCTGGCGGTGCCTTCGCAGGACGTGATCACCAAGGACAATGCGGTGGTGAAGGTCGACGGCGTGGTGTTCTATCAGGTGCTGGACGCCGCCAAGGCGGCCTATGAAGTCGCCAATCTGGAATTGGCGACGATCAATTTGATCATGACCAACATCCGCACCGTGCTCGGTTCGCTGGATCTCGACGAATCGCTTTCCAAGCGCGACGAGATCAATGCACGCCTGCTGCGCGTGGCGGATGAGGCCACCCATCCCTGGGGCATCAAGATCACCCGCGTGGAACTGAAGGACATCCAGCCGCCGCGCGACCTGATCGATTCGATGGCGCGACAGATGAAGGCCGAGCGGGAGAAGCGCGCGAACATCCTGGATGCGGAAGGCTTTCGCCAGGCCGCGATCCTGAAGGCCGAAGGCGAGAAGCAATCGGTGATTCTTTCCGCCGAGGGTGAGAAGGAAGCCGCGTTCCGCCAGGCCGAAGCGCGCGAGCGCCTGGCCGCGGCAGAAGCCAAAGCGACCGAAGTGGTGTCGATCGCGATCGAACACGGCGACATCAATGCGCTGAATTATTTCATCGCCGGCAAATACGTTGAGGCGCTGAAGGCGATGGCTGTTTCGCCGAACCAGAAGATGCTGCTGTTGCCGATCGAGGCGACCGGCATCATCGGGTCGCTGGCCGGTATCGCCGAGATCGCCAAGGAAGCGCTTTCCAGGCAGGCCGATCAGCGCGCCATTCCGCGGCCGCCCGCGAATGCTTGAGATTTTTCCGATGGGTTTTCCGACACATTATCTATGGTGGGTGCTGGCACTGCTGCTGATCGCCGGCGAAGTGCTGCTGCCCGGCTATTTCATGCTGTGGATCGGTATCGGTGCGGCAATCATGGCGGTGGTCACGCTGATCCTGCCGACCCTGGGCGTTTTGTCGCAGGCGATCGGTTTCGCGGTACTGGCGTTCGCCAGTTGCATCCTCTACTGGCAATTCGTGCGTCCACGCCTGCAGCGCGATGCCGCGCCGGGCGCGCTGCTGCTCAATCGGCGTGGCGCGCGCATGATCGGCCAGCGCTACACATTGCAAACCGCGATCGTCAACGGCCGCGGCAAGGCGCAGGTCGGCGACGGCCAGTGGCTGGTGGAAGGCCCCGACCTGCCGGCCGGTGCGACGGTCGAGGTGATCGGCGTGGAGGGCACCACCCTGCAAGTGCGTCGTGCTGATTGAATCGACAATCTCCGCATGAACACCGACGAGCCGGCTACCCGCGCGCGCATCGCCTTCGTGATCGAGCTGGCGCGCCGCCTGCACCAATACGGCGCCGCGGCGCCGCGGCTGGAGCAGGCGATCGGCCTGGTCGCGCAGCGGCTGGGTTTCGAATGCGAAGCGCTGTCCACGCCGACCTCGACCGTGCTGTCGTTCAGTGAGCGCGGTGGCGATGGGCTCGCGCAATTCACGCAGGTGCTGCGGATGTCGCCCGGTGATGTCAATCTCGCGCGGCTGTGCCGCGCAGACGAAATCGCCGACCGGGTAATCGACGGCAGCCTGGCGCCGCATGATGGACTGGTGCGACTGCGCGCACTGGGGCGGCCGCTGTCGCGACGCGCGCTGTACGCCATTGTCGCAAGCTACGGCTTGGCCGCGGCCAGCATCGCGGTGCTGCTCAGCACCGCGTGGCCAGACGTCATCGTATCCGGCGCGCTCGGCCTGCTGATCGGCGCGCTCACCATCGCCGGCTTCGGCCGGCCTCGGCTGGCCGCAGCCAGCGAGGCGATCGCCGCGTTGGTCGCCACGTTCATCACGATCGCGGTGAGTGCCTTTCTCGTGCCATTGGCGGTGAAATCGGTAGTGCTGTCCGCGCTGATCATCCTGGTGCCCGGCATGACGCTCACCAATGCGGTGCGCGAATTGTCCAGTGCGCATCTGGTTTCCGGCGTGTCGCGCGTGGCCGGTGCGATCGCGACCTTGCTGAAACTGACTTTCGGCACCGTGGCCGCGGCGCAAGCCTGCACGGTGCTCGGCATCGTGCCGGCGGCGCATCCCCTGCCGCCGCTGCCGGAATGGACGCAGTGGCCGGCGCTGCTGGTCGGCGCAGTGTCGTTTGCGATGTTGTTCCAGGCCGCGCGGCGTGATTATCCACTGGTGATCGGCGCGGTGATCGTCGGATTTCTGGCTACGCATTTCGGCGGCGCGGCCCTGGGCGCGCCGTTCGGCGTGTTCATCGGCGGCTTGCTGCTCGGTGCGCTCGGCAATTTGTATGCGCGTGTGGCCGGGCGACCGGGCGCGCTGGTGCGCGAACCGGGCATCCTGCTGTTGGTGCCGGGCAGCGTCGGGTTCCGCAGCATGTCGTATCTGTTTACCCGCGAAGTCGGCATGGGCGCGCAGACCGGCATCCTGCTGGTCACGCTGCTGATCGCGCTGGTCGCGGGATTATTGTTCGGCGACCTGCTGGTGGCGCCGCGGCGAAGCCTGTGAAATCACTGCTGATGTAAATTCCCCGAAGCCTCATTCCGGCGCAAGCCGGAATCCATTTTTATTCGCCGCGCAAGACGGCCAGATCAAAAATGGATTCCGGGTTCCGCCGCGATGGAGCCGCGGCGGTCCCGGAATGGCGGAAGCTTTAATCTGCTTCCCGAGCTTCGAGTCCCGAGCCTTGTTTCATTTAATCAGCAGATCCTTGTCTTTCTTGCCGGCTTTCAGGGCGGCATTGAACCAGCGCGGACGCTTGCCGCGGCCGGACCAGGTTTCATCCGGATTGGCGGGGTTGCGATATTTCGGCGCGACCTTGCCGCGCTTGCCGCCGCGCTTGCCGCCGAACAACTCGGCGAAGGTGAAGCCTTCCGCCTTGATCAGCTTGTTGACTTTGTCACGGACGACCGAGACGCGCTCGCGCTTGATGTCGTGTTTGCGCGATTCGGCTTTCTTGATCAGCTCGTCGAGTTGGGCGGGATTGAGCGACTTAAGATCGATAGCCATGACGACTCCTGGTTCGGCAGTGGGGCCGGGCGAACGCCTGATCCGCGCCGGGTACCGATTATTCTGGCCTAAAAAGTTCCGGCGCGCAAAATAGCCGCCGGATGGCATTCCGGATTGCCGTAAATAATGGTCGGTTTTATTCGAACAAAGCCAATAGCGATTGCTTGTCCAGATTGCGGCTTGCCGCATCGCGACGGCCGCGGTATTCGAAAGTGCCCGCGGCCAGGCCGCGCTCGCTGACCACGATGCGGTGCGGAATGCCGATCAATTCGATATCCGCGAACATTGGGCCCGGGCGCAATCCGCGGTCGTCCAATACGGTTTCCACGCCGGTCTGGTTCAATTCCAGATAGAGCGTTTCTGCGGCTTGCGCCACTGTCGGATCGTTCTTGGGATTGATGATGCACACGGCTACGCGCCAGGGTGCCATCGGTTCCGGCCAGATGATGCCGCGCTCGTCATGGCCCTGCTCGATCGCCGCGGCGACGATGCGCGAAACCCCGATACCGTAGCAGCCAGTGTAGGGAATCGCCGCCTTGCCGCTGGCATCCAGTACGGTCACATTCATCGCTTGGGTGTATTTGCGGCCGTTCTGGAAAATGTGCCCGACCTCGATGCCGCGAGCTATGGCCAAGGTACCGCGCCCATCGGGCGAAGGATCGCCCGCGATCACCTTGCGCAGATCCGCCACCCGCGTGACGCGCGCATCGCGGTGCCAGTTGGCGCCGGTGTAGTGCGTGCCATCGGCGTTGCCGCCGCAAATGAAGTCGGCAAGCACCGATGCCGCGCGATCAACGATCACCGGCACATCCGCCGGCAACCCGACCGGGCCGAGGTAGCCCGCGTGCGCGCCGGTGGCGGCCAGGATCTGTTCTTCCGAAGCAAGTACCGATTCGCCGCCCAGCTCGGGCAGTTTGGATGCCTTGACCTCGTTCAATTCGTGGTCGCCGCGCAGGCACAGCGCGACCACGCCCTCCACGCCGCGCACCAGAATGGTTTTCACGCATTCTGCTGGCGCCACCCGCAGGAAGGCGGACACCTCCGCGATCGTTTTTTGCGCCGGGGTATCCACGCGCGTCAATGCCCGCGCGGGCTCGGGACGAATGACATCCGGCGCCAGCGCCTCGGCCAGCTCCACATTGGCTGCGTAATCGGATTGATCGGAAAACGCGATCGCGTCTTCTCCCGAATCGGCCAGCACCTGGAATTCGTGGCTGACGTCGCCGCCGATCGCCCCGGAATCGGCCGCCACCGCGCGGAACTTCAGGCCCAGACGGGTGAAGATGCGCGAATAGGCTTCATACATTTTTGCGTAGGTTTCGCCAACCGATTGTTCGTCGAGATGAAACGAATACGCGTCCTTCATCAGGAATTCGCGCGCGCGCATTACCCCGAAGCGCGGGCGGATTTCGTCCCGGAATTTCGTCTGGATCTGGAAAAAAGTGATCGGCAATTGTTTGTAGCTGGAAATTTCGCTGCGCACGAAATCGCAGATGATTTCCTCATGGGTCGGTCCGAAGCAGTATTCCTGCTCCTTGCGGTCGCGCATCTTCAACAATGCCGGACCATATTTTTCCCAGCGTCCGGATTCTTCCCACAACTCGCGCGGCTGCACGCACGGCATGGTCATTTCGATCGCGCCCGCGTGCTGCATTTCCTCGCGCACCACGCCCTCGACCTTGCGCAGCACACGCAAGCCGAGCGGCGACCAGGTATAGATGCCGGCGGCGAGCTTGCGGATCATGCCGGCGCGCAGCATGAGCTTATGGCTGGCGATCTCGGCATCGCTGGGCGCCTCGCGGGTGGTGGCGAGGTGGAAGTTCGACAGGCGCATTTGGGCGGGTGTCTGGCGGCGAATCCGCGATTGTAGCGAAAGCTTGGTTTGAAGGCGGCGAACGGGCGCTACGGTCAACCTGAAAGCAGGCCACGGATGGCCGCGTCGAAGCGAGCTTCAACGCTGTCCGCGATGCCTCGGCGACGCAAGGAGCAAGGGCAGTCGAGCCGACGCGATGTCGGCGAGGCCATCGCATCAGCGCAAAGGACTTTTGGTTACTTTCCCCAAAAGGAAAGCAACCTGCGCCGTGGACGGCGCGGTAGAGACATGGATGCCATGCTTACCCCGACAATTCAAGCCATCGGCAAGCGACGGTTTACCCTCCCGCGCAATACAGCTGCTTCTGCGCGCGCGCGGTCGCCAGTTCCTGGCGGCGCTGCACGTCGGACATGTTTTGCTGTGGTGAACTGGCGTCACCCGCGGTCAGTGGCTGCGAGCTGTCCAGCAGCGTGATGTTGTTGCTCAGGTCCTTGCACAGTTTGGCGCGATTGTCGGCGGTATCGGGAATCTTGGCGGTGGATGCCGGCGCCGGCTGCGCGCCTGCTGCGGGTACCGCACCAGCCGCGGCGCTCGCCGCGGTCACGGGTGTGGCGCTTACCGGGGTCGCGGTATTGCTGCTGAGCCGCACCTTCTGGTAATTCGTGCCGTTGGTCGGCGGCGCGTCGGAGTAATGCACGATGCCGGAAGCGTCCTTCCATTTGTACACCTGCGCCCCTGCGGAGGCGGCGAGGGCGAGCGCGGCAACGGCGAGCACGGCGGGAGCGAGCAGGCGCGACATGATGATCTCCGGATGCGCGACTAAGGGCGCGGCTGGTGCGCATGGATAGCACCACCGCGCCCGCGGAACAAGCCTGATGCGTCACGGGTATGATTTACACTCGGAAATATCAGAACAAAGCGCACCTTTCGCTTTGAACCCCCGGGTCATGCTTCCACACCCCCCAACCGTTGCCGCGCAAGCGCTTGCTGCCAGGCTTGCCCCGCCTGTGCTCGCCAGGCAACCCCGCGCCCGGCGGTCTGGCTCCGGCCTTCGGCTGCGCACGCGATGCATTACGTTGCATCGCGCAAGCGCGCGACTTCCGCCCGTTGGCTCAAGCGTGCGGAAGCCAGCGCCCCCCGCGTATATTTGCATCAGGCGTTGTCATCGGAATCGCGGAGCGCAAACCTCATGATCGATCCAACGCCCCCGCCATCTCGCCCGCCGCTGCGCCACCGCGGCATCTATTTGTTGCCGAACCTGTTCACCACCGGTGCGATGTTCGCCGGCTTTTACGCCATCGTGGCGGCCATTGCCGGATATTTCACCGATGCGGCGATAGCGGTATTCAT
Source organism: Rhodanobacteraceae bacterium (assembly GCA_035606235.1). Classification (GTDB taxonomy): domain Bacteria; phylum Pseudomonadota; class Gammaproteobacteria; order Xanthomonadales; family Rhodanobacteraceae; genus 66-474. The sequence goes on along the minus strand of DATNFU010000048.1, from coordinate 64,601 downwards.
CGCGGCGTTGCTGGACGGCATGGATGGACGCGTGGCACGCCTCACCGGTACGCAGAGCGAGTTCGGTGTGCAATACGACTCGCTGTCGGATCTGGTCAGCTTCGGCCTTGCGCCGGCGCTGGTGCTGTACACCTGGTCGCTGCAATACCTGCGCGACTACGGGGTGTTGTGGGGCAAGCTCGGCTGGGCCGCCGCATTTCTCTATGCGGCTTGCGCGGCGTTGCGGCTCGCACGCTTCAACACGCAAGTCGGTGTCGCCGACAAGCGCTATTTCCAGGGCCTGGCGAGCCCTGCCGCCGCCGGGCTGTGCATGGCGTTCGTGTGGACGATGCAGGATCAGCAGATCGCGGGCGCCTGGCTGTGCTTTTTCACGCCGATTCTCGCCGCAGTTGCCGCTTTGCTGATGGTTAGCCGGGTCCGCTACTTCAGCTTCAAGGCATGGCCGCGCCACGACCGCGTGCCGTTTGTGTGGATCATTCTGGCGGTGCTGATCGCGGGCGCGCTGTATGTGAATACCGCGGTGGTGTTGCTGATCATCATCGGCCTGTATGTGCTGTCCGGCCCGGTGTTGACGCTCTGGGGTTTGCGCAATCGCAGCTCGCGCCGGCGCCTGCGCGCGCAGCGGCGGCAATCCGCGCCGCGCGAGTGAAAAGGTCAGGTTCGTTTTTCGGATGGCGTGAGCTGATGTATGCAGCGGAGTGAAAAAATGAACCTGACCCATTTCCAGGTGCTGCAGGCGCTGGGCGTGATGCCGTTGCGCTTGCGAGCACGCACCGCATCAGTCGGCCAGGTTGCGCCCGCCGCCGTCGCCATACCTTCGAAAACCGCATCACCGCAAGCCATCACCGACAAGCGCATCGCATTGGCGCGTTCGCAATCGGAAATCGAACAGCCCACGCTGGCGGCGCTGTACACGAAAATCACCGAGGCGATCAGCGCGCTCGGTTTGCAATGCGTGCGTATCGCCGATGCGGAAGCCGATCCGCACGTTCGCGTGCTGGCGTTCGGAGAGGTGCCGCTGCCCGCAACGATTGCGCCGGAGCGGGTGTCACGCGTGGATGCTCTTTCCACGTTGAACATCGATCGCGTACGCAAACGCGCCCTATGGGAACTGATGCAGCGGCTGGCGCGCGAAAGCGGGGGCGGTGACGTGGTGGCGGTGGCCGCAAACCCATTGCCGCTGTGGCGGCCCATGACGCGCCACGATATCGCCGGCGTCGCGGCGATCGAGGGCCGCGCTTATGAATTCCCGTGGTCGCCGCAAATATTCAGGGACTGTCTGGCGGCCGGTCACAAATGCTGGGTGCTGCAGGCGCACGAAGCCATCATCGGCTACGGCATTCTTTCCACCGGCGCGGAAGAGGCGCACATCCTCAACGTGTGTGTGGCGCCGGCCCAGCAGGGCCAAGGCCACGGCGCGCGCATCCTGAATCGCCTGCTGGATCTGGCGCGCATGCATCGAGCGCAGCGGGTGTACCTGGAAGTGCGCCCGTCCAACGTGCACGCGCATGCAATGTACGAGCGCGCGGGATTCAACGAGATCGGCCGCCGCCCGAATTACTATCCGGCCCGACGCGGCCGCGAGGATGCAATTGTGATGGCGATGGAGTTGTTGTCGCAGGACGAGATGTAGCGCTTCGCACTCGACCCGAGACCGCCCCCTACGAGAACTTGTCCGCCTGCAAGCTAGCTCCTACGAAAGCTTCGAAGCCTGCTCGCGCAACGCTTGCAACTGCGTGTTCCAGTCTGCCAGCCGCGCGCGTTCCTGCGCGACCACTTCCGTGGGCGCATTGGCGACGAAGTTGGCGTTGCCGAGTTTGCCGTCGCACTTCTTGATCTCGACCTCGATGCGCGCAATCTCTTTTTTCAACCGCGTGCGTTCGGCATCAAGATCAATCAGCCCGGCCAGCGGAATCAGTACGCGCAGGTTGCCGACCATCGCGGCCGCGGCAGCCGGCTCGCTCTCGCTGGATTGCAACCAGCGTGGCGCCTCGGAGCGCGCAAGGAACGCGATCTGCGCGGAGAACTTGTCCGCGCGGCGGCGATCGTCCGCATCGCCGTCGGCCAGCAGCAGCGGAATGCTCTTGCCCGGTGCGATGTTCATCTCCGACCGGATGCGACGCACACCGGTCAACACCGCTTTGAACCATTCGATCTCCGCGCTGGCCGTTTCATCCATCGCGAATTCCTCCGCGCGCGGATACGGCCGCCGCATGATGCTCTCGCCTTTCAACCCGAGTTGCGGGGCGAGCGATTGCCAGACTTCTTCGGTGATGAACGGGATGACCGGATGCAGCGCGCGCAGCACGGTTTCCAGTACAAAAAGCAATGTAAAGCGAAAGGACGTGATTTCTTCGATGTTTGAAGTCAGTTCATTTTCGCCAGCAAGGTCGACAGCAACTTTTGCGTTGAGATGCGGCTTGGAAAATTCGATGAACCAGTCGCAATATTCGTTCCAGACGAACTCGTAAAGCGCCTGTGCCAAAAGGTCGAAGCGATAGCTCGCGAAGTGCTGCTCGACTTCCGCCAGCGTGCGATGCAGGCGGGTGAGAATCCAGCGTTCGGCTTCCGTCCTCGGCCAATCTGCAGGCCGACCCGCGATGATGCTTGGCGCAATTAAATCTCCTCGTGCCTCGGCTTCTTCGAGAGTTGGAACACTGCCAACCGCACTCTCGACGTAACGCGCCGCATTCCACAGCTTGTTGCAGAACGCCTTGTAGCCCTCGGCGCGCTTGATGTCGAAATTGATGGTGCGGCTGTAGCTCGCAAGTGCGGCGAAGGTGAAACGCAGCGCGTCTGCGCCGATCGCGTTGATGCCTTCCGGATATTCCTTGCGGATGCGCTTCTCCACTTTCTCGCGCACTTGCGGAATCAGCAGCGAGGCGGTGGATTTTTTTACCAGGTCTTCGAGCGCGATGCCGTCAATCAAGTCCAGCGGATCGAGCGTGTTGCCCTTGGACTTGGACATCTTCTGGCCTTCCGCATCGCGCACGATCGCGTTGATGTAGACCTCGCGGAACGGCACGCGGCCGGTGAAGTACTTCGCGGCCATCACCATGCGCGCGACCCAGAAGAAGATGATGTCGAAGCCGGTGACCAGTACCGAACTTGGCAGAAAGATCTGATCCTGCGGCCAGTTCGCGACGATCTCGCCGCGCTCGTTTTTCACCGGTTCGCCGGAAGGCCAGCCAAGCGTGGAGAACGGCCACAGCGCGGAGGAGAACCAGGTATCGAGCACGTCCTCGTCCTGGCGCAGGTGACCATTTGGCGCCGGCTTGTCATTCGCTTTGGCCCACGCGATAGCATCCTCTTCGCTCTCGCCCACGAATATCGTTCCGTCGGCGTCATACCACGCCGGAATGCGGTGGCCCCACCACAATTGCCGGCTGATACACCAGTCCTGGATGTTGTCCAGCCACTGCGTATAAGTACTCGTCCAGTTCTCGGGCACGAACTTGATGTCGCCGTTGCGCACGGCATCCAGCGCCGGTTGCGTGATTGCCTTGCGTCCGCCGATCGAGCCTCCAGGCATTGCGCGGCCTTCCGGCAGTTCGTCGGTCGTCAAATCCACGAACCATTGATCCGTCAGCATCGGCTCGATCACCGCGTCGGAGCGCTGGCTGACCGGAACCTGCAATTTGTGCGGCTTGATCTCGACGAGGAAGTCCTGTGCTTCGAGATCGGCAACGATTCGCTTGCGCGCGTCGAAACGGTCGAGGCCGCGATAGATTTCCGGCGCGTTGTCGTTGATCTTCGCGTCCAGAGTCAGCACCGTGATCTGCGGCAGCTTGTGCCGCTGCCCGATGGCATAGTCGTTGAAGTCATGCGCTGGCGTGATCTTGACGCAGCCGGTGCCGAACTCGCGATCCACGTAATCATCCGCGATGATCGGGATCTCGCGATGGCTGAGCGGCAGCGTGAGCGTCTTGCCGATGAATTGCTGATAGCGTTCGTCTTCGGGATGCACCGCGACGGCCACGTCGCCCAGCATGGTTTCCGGGCGCGTGGTGGCGACGATCAGGCCGCGCTCGCCGTTCGGGCCGCGCAAGGAATTATCGGTAAACGGATACAGGATGGACCACAGGTGCCCGTCGCGCTCGACATTGTTGACCTCAAGGTCCGACACCGCGGTCATCAGCACCGGGTCCCAGTTCACCAGCCGGTTGCCGCGATAGATCAGGCCGGCGCGATACCACTCCACGAACACCTTGCGCACCGCGGCGCTCAAACCTTCGTCCATGGTGAAGCGCTCGCGCGACCAGTCCGCTGCCGCGCCGATGCGGCGCATTTGGTTCGTGATCGTCGAACCGGATTCCTGCTTCCACTGCCACACGCGCTCGACGAATGCTTCGCGCCCCAGGTCATGCCGCGTTTTGTTTTCCACCGCGAGCTGGTTCTCGACGATCTTCTGCGTGGCGATGCCGGCGTGGTCGGTGCCGACCTGCCACAGCGTGTTGTCGCCGCGCATGTGGTGCCAGCGGATCAGCGCGTCCATGATCGTCTGCTGGAACGCGTGGCCCATGTGCAAGGTGCCGGTGACGTTCGGCGGCGGCAGCAGGATGCAATACGGATCGCCGTGTCCACTCGGCTTGAAGCAGCCCGCCAGCTCCCAGCGTGCGTACCACTTCGATTCGATCTGCTTGGGGTCGAAACTCTTGTCCATGCGGGGCGCCTGGCGTGCCGCGTGACGGCACGCATTCGAAATCAAGGTGAACGGGCGATTGTACGGGGGCGAGGGCGGCCGCCCAAGCGGCGCGACTGCGGGCACGCGCGTTTCGCGCCGACAAACTTACTGAGAGTCTGGCGGTTTCGCCCAGCTCCGGCTGGCGCGGCGATTCTCACCCAAGGCTATCGTCGGGCGGGCTGATGCACTGCCTCCACCAGCACGCGCACGTTCTCAGGATCCACCTCCGGCGTGATGCCGTGGCCGAGGTTGAACACGTGGCCGAGGTGCGGGCCGAAGTCGTCGAGCACACGGCGGACTTCGCGGCGGATCAGGTCGGGTGAGGCGAGCAGCGTTGCGGGGTCGAGGTTGCCCTGCAGCGCGACGCGGTTTCCCACGCGCCGTCGCGCCTCGCTCAGTGTGATCGTCCAGTCCACTCCGAGTGCTGCGCAGCCGCTCATCGCCAGCATTTCCAGATGCGCGTTGGCGCCCTTGGAGAACAGGATCAGCGGTACCTCGCGCGCGTGCGCGTCCTCGCGCAGCAGAGCGGCGATTTGCGCGAGATAGCGCGCCGAGAATTCGTCGAACATGGCTGGCGAGAGCAGGCCGCCCCAGGTATCGAACACCATCAGCGCCTGTGCGCCGGCCGCCGCTTGCGCGGATAAATATGCCGCCACCGCGCGCGCATTGATGTCCAACAAACGGTGCATCGTCGCGGAACTGTCCAGCGCGAAGGCTTTCACCCGCGCGAAGTCGCGCGAGCCTTCGCCCTCGATCATGTAACAGGCCAGCGTCCACGGGCTGCCGGCAAAGCCGATCAGCGGCACGCGATTGTTCAATTCGCGGCGGATCAGTCGTACCGCGTCCATCACGTAGCGCAACGCATGTTCCGGATCGGGCACGCCGAGCTTTGCGATATCGGCGGCCGCGCGCAGCGGACGATGGAACTTCGGGCCTTCGCCTTCGACGAAGTGCAGGCCCAGCCCCATCGCGTCGGGGATGGTGAGGATGTCGGAGAACAGGATCGCCGCATCCAGCTCGAAACGCTCGATCGGTTGCAGTGTGACTTCGCAGGCCAGCTCCGGCGTCTTGGCGAGCGTCAGGAAACTGCCGGCGCGCTCGCGGGTGGCGCGGTACTCGGGGAGATAGCGTCCGGCCTGGCGCATGATCCACACTGGCGTGACATCCACCGGCTGGCGACGCAGCGCGCGCAGGAAGCGATTGCCGCGATTGGACAGGTCATGCATGAGGATTGTCGAAACCTTGCGTGATCATCACTTTGAAACCGCGCTTCAGTTGCGCATCGCGCGCGTGCTCCAGCGCGAGCAACGCGTCCTCGCGTTGCAGATACACCTCGCGTTTCAACGTTGCACGCCCACCTTCGGTGCCGGATTCGCGGTACAGCGTCCAGCCGCCGAGCAGATCCTGCTCCAGCGCAAGGCGGCAGTAGCGCGGCGCGCTATCGGCAGCCGGCGGGGTTTGCAGGTACAGGTGCATGCGAAAAGATGCTGCAACGGAGGGCGCATTGTAAGTGAAGCGGGGGCGGCGGATGGATCATGGGCGCGCAACGATGAAGCGCATAGCCCGACTTTCGGCATTACGAGGCTTGCCCTTCGCGAGCGGCGAACCCTCCATTCACCGGGGCGCTGCGATTTTGTGGCCCCATCGCGCTTTGGTCGCCTGCAGGCAGGCTCCTACGACAGGATGCTTCGCACCGCCGCCTCATCCACCCCCTCGACGATCTCCGCCTTGCCGATCCCGCGCCACAGGATCAGGCGCAGCGCGTTCGCGCGGTTCTTCTTGTCCAGCCGCATGCGCGCGAGCAGCGCTTCAGGTTGCAGGTGCGGTGGCAATTCGGTCGGCAGGCCGAAGCGTCCCAACAGAACGCGCACGCGTTGGGTGTCGGTTTCGGTGGACATCCGCAATCGCGCGGATAATCGCGCGGCCAGCACCATCCCGATCGCGACGGCCTCGCCGTGCAGCAGCGTGCCGTAGCCGGTTTCGGTTTCGATCGCGTGTCCGAAGCTGTGGCCGAAATTCAGCAGCGCGCGTTCGCCGGCTTCGCGTTCGTCGCGCTCCACCACGCCGGCCTTGAATCGGCAACAAATCGCGATGGCATGCGCCAGCGCATCCGCATCGCGCGCGAGCAGCGCATCGACATGGGTTTCCAGCCATTCGAAAAATTCCGCATCGCCGATGCACGCGGTCTTGATCACTTCTGCAAAGCCGGCGCGCAGTTCGCGCCCGGGCAGGGTGGCGAGTGTGTCGAGATCGGCGATCACCGCCCGCGGCTGGTGAAACGCACCGACCAGATTCTTTCCCGCCGCATGATCCACGCCGGTCTTGCCGCCGACCGAGGAATCCACCATTGCCAGCAGCGTGGTCGGCATCTGGATGAAATCGATGCCGCGCATCCAGCACGCCGCGGCAAAACCCGCGATGTCGCCGACCACGCCGCCGCCCAGCGCGACCACGAAAGAATCTCGGGTTGCGCCGAGTTGCGCCAGCGCATCGAAGATGCGCGACGCAGAGTCGAGATTCTTGTGCGCTTCGCCGGCAGCCAAGGCCAGCACTGCCGGATCCAGGCCGCGACCTTGCATCGCCGCGCGCACGCGATCGGCATACAGCGGCGCTACGTTCGTGTCGCTGACGATCAAGGTGCGCCGGCCACGCATGGCGTCGCCCCAGAACCTTGCATCATCAAGCAAGCCGGCACCGATACGGATCGGATAGCCGCGCGCACCAAACCCGACTTCGATATCAAGCGCGGCGCTCATGCGATACGCGCCTTCGAGGGGTGCTGCCAGTGCTCATCCAGCAATTTCACGAGGTGTTCGGCCGCGTGCGCGGGCGTGTGCGCGTGCGAAGGCACGCTCAAATCGGCGATTCCGGCGTACAGCGGGTCGCGCGCGTGCGCCATCACGTGCAGGCGTTCACGCCGATCTTCCGCCTGCAACAGCGGCCGTTGCCGATCGCGTTCCAGTCGCTGCAATTGTTGTTCGACGCTGGTCTGCAGCCAGACCACGAAGCCGCGCGTTTGCAGCAATTCGCGATTGCGCGCATCCAGCACCGCACCGCCGCCGGTGGCGAGCACCACGCCGTCGCGCGCGCTGCATTCGGCCAGCAGCGCGGCCTCGCGTCGACGGAAGCCCGGCTCGCCCTCGACGTCGAAGATCAACGGCACGCCGGCGCCGGTGTGCGTTTCGATTTCCGCATCCAGGTCCACGAATGGCAAACCGTAATGCGCGGCCAGCCGCCGGCCCACGGTGGTCTTGCCTGCGCCCATCGGGCCGATCAGGAACAGGTTGCACGAGGGATTCAAGCAAACATCGCCATGCGTGGAAGATGCCCCATGATGCCAAACCCGGCCCGCTTTCACACGCGGTGGCGCTTGCAGACCCCTTGTCCACACCGACTTTGCTAGGATGCCCGGCGTACCGCGACGAATGGAATGGCACTTGCGCAGCTACGAACGGCTGCCCGGCTTAACATCATTGTTCAAAAGCTTCGTGAGGGGGAAGCGCTGATGAGCGAACGCGAATGGACCATCGGTTGTCTTGAGGATGACCCCGAGCAAGTCGCATTGTTGCGACTGTGGCTGGAATCGGCGGGTTATCGCTGCGCGGTTTTCGCCAGCGCCGGGGAGTTCCGCAAACGGCTCGGGAGCGAAGCCGTGGATTTGCTGCTGCTGGATTGGAATCTGCCGGATGCCACCGGGGTGGAGGTGCTGGACTGGATCCGGCATTCGCCAAACGCCGATCTGCCGGTGCTGTTTCTGACCGCGCGCGGCGAGGAGAGCGACATCGTCGAAGCCTTGCAGGCCGGCGCCGATGACTACGTGGTCAAACCCCCCAAGCAGGCGGAACTGCTGGCACGGGTGCGCGCGGTGCTGCGACGCCGCGGCGGCGGCGAAGCCGAGGTGCAGGCGTCGTTGTCATTGCCGCCGTACGCGGTGGATAACCAGCGCCGTCGCATCAGCGTGGCCGGCACCGAAATCGATCTGACCCAGCGCGAATACGAGCTGGCCTGCTACCTGATCCGCCGCCAGGGCCGCATTGTCAGTCGCGATGCGCTGCTGGAGAATATCTGGAATCTCGGGCCCAGCGTCAGCACGCGCACGGTGGATACGCATGTCAGCCGCTTGCGCAAGAAGCTGCAATTGTCGGGCGAACACGGCTGGCGATTGACCGCCATTTATCAGCACGGATATCGCTTGGAACCCGCATAGGGTGGGCTTGACCCGCCGAAGGCGGGTTTCGCTCCGCCATTGGCGCGGTACGAACTCATGGCGGGCCAGGACCCGCTCCGCACAGGTTTTGATACGGATGTTGAATCTCGAAATCCTCGCCACCCTGCGCAATCTGATCGAAGAGGCGCGGCGCAGCGGCGATCCCGAACCCGGCGCGGTGAATGTCGCCACCGTCGATGCCCAAGGCCACGTATCCGCGCGCATGGTGCTGCTGAAGCACATCGACGAGCGCGGCGTAACCTTTTTCACCGACTACCGCAGCGAGAAGGCGCAGGCGATCGAGGCGCATCCGCAGATCGCATTGACCCTGTATTGGAAGCACCTCAAGCCTGCCGCGCAAGTGCGCATTGAAGGTCGAGCAGAGAAGCTCGATGCGGGCGAATCCGATGCGTATTTCTCCTCGCGCGTGCGGCTCAGTCAACTGGGTGCATGGGCTTCCGAACAGTCGGCCACGCTGCCGGGGCGCGAGTTGCTTGAACAACGTGTCGCGATGCGCGAGCGCGAGTTTGCCGATCGCCCGGTGCCGCGTCCGCCGCACTGGGGCGGGTATCGTGTGGTGCCGCAGATGGTCGAGTTCTGGTATGCGCACGAACATCGCTTGAACGAGCGCGTGCGTTGGGAATTGGTCGAGGGCGAGTGGAAGCAACGCTTGCTGTACCCATGAGCGGATCCCGATCCCTCACGCACGTTGCCACTTCAAACTTCGAAGTGCGCACGCGCGGGCGCGGCTTTACCGGATTGGACGACAAGCTGCGCATGGCAGTCGCAGAAAGCGGTGTGCGCGAAGGGCTGGCGCAGGTATTCACCCAGCACACCAGTTGCTCGCTGTTGATCTGCGAGAACGCCGACCCGGTGGTGCGCGACGATCTGGAGCGCTACTTCGCGCGGCTGGTCCGCGATGGCGATCCGCTGTTCCGTCATGATGCCGAAGGCCCGGACGACATGCCCGCGCACGTGCGCTCGATCCTCACCGGCGTGAGCCTCGGGTTGCCGGTGCGCAATGGTCAGTTGGCGCTCGGCACCTGGCAGGGCGTGTACCTGTGGGAGCACCGTACCGTGCCGCATACGCGCAACGTCAGCGTCACCGTGGTTGGATATTGATGATGCACGGCCCGCGCCGCATCGTCTGCCTTACCGAAGAGCCGACCGAACTGCTGTACGCGCTCGGCGAGCAGGATCGCATCGTCGGGATCAGCGGGTTTACCGTGCGCCCGCCGCGCGCGCGCAAGGAGAAGCCGAAAGTCTCCGCGTTCACCAGCGCCAGGATCGGCGAGATCCTGAAACTCAAACCGGATTTCGCGATCGGCTTTTCCGATATCCAGGCCGACATCGCGCGCGAACTGATCGCCCATGGGATCGAGGTGTGGATCAGCAATCACCGCAGTGTTGCGGACATTCTGGAATACATCCGCAGGCTGGGCGCGCTGGTGGGGGCCGCGCAAAAAGCCGAAGACTACGCGCGCGGCGCCGAGGGGCATATTGACGAAATCCGCGCGCGCGCCGCGCAACTGCCGCGGCGGCCGCGCGTGTACTTCGAGGAATGGGATGAGCCGATGATCTCCGGTATCCGCTGGGTAGCGGAGTTGATCCGCATCGCCGGCGGCGACGATGCATTTCCGGAATTGGCGGAAGAATCGCTGGCCAAGTTCCGCATCATCGCCAATGGCGCGGAGGTGATCCGCCGCGCGCCGGATATCATTCTCGCTTCATGGTGCGGCAAGAAATTCCGACCGGAAAAGCTGGCCGCGCGGCCGGGCTGGAATGCGATTCCGGCCGTACGTGATCAACAACTGCACGAAATCAAATCGCCGATCATCCTGCAGCCCGGCCCTGCCGCATTGTTCGATGGGCTGGATGCGCTGCACGCGGTTATCGCGAGATGGGCGCGGCGCCCACGGGATTGATGCAGGAACCTGCACTCCCGCGCAAGCAGCCCCGGTGCGCTTTCCGGTCGGTCTCCGTGTCTCATCCCCGCCATTGCACGCGGCGACCCGGCATGGCGTAACCGCAATGGCTTCGACCGGTACGCCGGCCCCTACAAGCTCAGGCGATGTCCCAGATCGAGCAACGGCGCGACGATCAGCAGTCGCAACAGCAGCACGATCAGGATTGCCAGCGCCGGCGAGAGATCCAGCCCGCCGGGCGCCGGCAACAGCCGCCGCAACGGACGCAGCACCGGCTCGACCAGGCGGCCCAGCAATGGAATCAGCGGATGCCGCGCATCCAGGCTGACGAAACTGAGCAGTGCCCAGATGAAGATCATCGCCAGATAAAGCACCGCGAAGAAATCCAGCAGATCGGCGAAACCCAGCAGCAGCAAGCCCGGGATGGCGCCGCGAAAACCGATCAACGCATACAGCAGCACGTTCTTGATGAATTCCGCCAGCCATGCCAGTACCAGCGCGGCGAGGTTGATGCGGCGGAAGTTCGGGATGACGCGTTTCAGCGGTATCAGCACCGGGTTGGTGGTGCGATACAGGAACTGGCTAAGTGGATTGTAGAAATCCGCGCGCACCGCTTCGGCCAGCGCGCGCAGCACGAACAGCGCGACGATCACGCCGAACACGATCTCGATCAGCAGGGCGGCGGCATTGGCGAAATAGGACATGCGTCAGAACGGAAGTGGGGAGTGGGAAAGTCGACGGTGCGAAGCATAACAATGCGATGCCATTGCCGCGCAAATACGAAGCAAACACCTATCAATCGTCATTCCGGCGAAAGCCGGACAAATTCGTCGGAACCAATTTGAACGACCGAAGGTCGGCGCGAAGGGCAAAGTCCATGGATGGACTTTGCAATCCATCTGGTCAATTGCAGTGAAGATCAAAATGGATTCCTGGTTCCGTTCCCGAGCTGTCGCGAACGGCCCTGGAATGACGGGATGTCGTTACGTTCTTTCCGGCTGCCGGTTACCGGCAACCAGCAACCGACGACTGGCAACCCGTCAATCAAGCGCCGCGGACAACTCGCCGCCGCGGCGCGTGGCCGCCGCCATGGCGCGTTGCACCAGCGCGCGCAGGTCGCCTTGGACGAAAACCTCCAGCGCCGCGTGGGTGGTGCCCTGCGGCGAAGTGACACGTGCGCGCAGTGTCGCCGCACTCTCGCTGCCTTCGGCCAGCATGCGGCCTGCGCCGAGACAGGTCTGCACCGCCAGCGCCCGCGCGGTGTCGCGCGGCAATCCAAGCTCCACGGCGGCATCTTCCATGGTTTCCACCAGCAGAAAGAAATAAGCCGGACCCGAACCTGACAGCGCGGTGACGATATCCATTTGCGCTTCGCGCTCGATCCAGCGCGTGATGCCGGCGGCGTTGAGGATGCGCTCGGCCAGCGCGCGCTGCGCGGCGCCGACACGCGGATTGGCGCACAAACCTGAAGCGCCGGCACCCAGCAGCGCGGGCGTGTTGGGCATGCAGCGCACGATCGCCAGATGCGCACCGAGCCAGCGTTCCAGTTGTTCGATGCGCACACCCGCGGCAATCGAAATCAACAATGGCCGCGAGAGGCGCAGCGGCTCGGCCAGGTGCTCGCAGACCTTGCGCATCATCTGCGGCTTCACGGCCAGTACCACGCAGCCCGCGCCGGCCACGGCATCGGCATTGTCGGCGAACGTGCGCACACCATAGGCACGCGCCAGTTCGTCGCGCGCGTCCGCGCGCGGTTCGGCCACCGCGATCGTCGCCGCGTCAGCACCATGCCCGATCAGCGCGCCGATCAGGCTGCGCGCCATGTTGCCGCCGCCGATGAAGACGATGGAACCGGGTGTGGGAAGAGGGGAGTGGGAAGTGGGCATGGGCTATCCCGCGATGTTCAACGCGCAGGATACTTCATCGCTTTTGCCTATTCTCCATTTCCCGCAGCCTGCTTCCGCCCGCGTGGCCCGAACAACGCCGTCCCCACCCGCACCATCGTCGCGCCTTCGGTGATGGCAAGTTCGAAATCGTCGGACATGCCCATCGAGAGCGTGTCAACTTGCGTGTACTCGCGGCGCAGCGCTTCGAACAATTCGCGCAAGCGCGCGAAAGCGGCGCGGCGTTGTTCGTGATCGGGCGAGGGCGCCGGGATCGCCATCATTCCGCGGAGGCGAAGGCGTGGCGCTCGCGCGATCTTTGCGGCCAGCGCGAACACCGCGCCCGGCGCGCAGCCGGATTTGCTCGCCTCGTCATCCAGATTCACTTCGATCAGCACGTTCAAAGGCGGCATGCCTTCCGGTCGCGCGCGATCCAGCGGCGCGATCAGCTTTTCGCGATCCAGACTTTGCAACCAGTCGAAGTGGCGCGCCACCTCCGCGCACTTGTTGGACTGCAGCGGGCCGATCATGTGCCACTCGAGGGCGAGCTTCGCCAGCTCGAGCTGCTTGCCCAGCGCCTCCTGCACATAGTTTTCGCCGAATGCTCTCTGGCCGGCCGCGGCCAGTGCCTGCAATGCGGAAGCCGGCTGCGATTTGGATGCCGCGACCAAGCTCACGGGGCGGTCGCCGGAGGCCGCTCCGATACGCGCGAGGATCGCTCCGAGAACGGGTTCCCGATTCATGCGCCGCGCCCATTTCGCAAGACCTTCACCAGCGTATACTCGGGCCGGGTCGCGCCGGGGGCGGCGCACGGTTCTTCAGGGGAAAACAAGATGGACATCGCCGAACTGCTGGCCTTTTCGGTCAAGAATAAGGCCTCCGACCTGCACCTGTCCGCCGGCCTGCCGCCGATGATCCGCGTGGATGGCGACGTGCGCCGCATCAACATCCCGGCGCTCGACCACAAGCAGGTGCACACGCTGGTGTACGACATCATGTCGGACAAACAGCGCCGTGATTACGAGGAATTCCTGGAAGTCGATTTCTCATTCGAGATCCCGGGCCTGGCGCGCTTCCGCGTCAACGCCTTCAACCAGAACCGCGGCGCGGCGGCGGTGTTCCGTACCATTCCGGCCGAAGTGATGACGCTTGAGGATCTCGGCGCGCCGAAAATCTTCAAGGAGCTGATCGACCAGCCGCAAGGTTTGATCCTGGTCACCGGTCCCACGGGTTCCGGCAAATCCACCACGCTCGCGGCGATGGTGGATCACGTCAACAAGAACGAATACGGCCACATCCTCACCATCGAGGACCCGATCGAATTCGTGCACACCGCGCAGAAATGCCTGTTGAACCAGCGCGAAGTGCATCGCGACACCCACGGTTTCAACGAGGCGCTGCGCTCGGCGCTGCGCGAAGATCCGGATTTCATCCTGGTCGGCGAGATGCGCGACATCGAGACCATTCGCCTCGCGCTTACCGCCGCCGAAACCGGACACCTGGTGTTCGCCACGCTGCATACGTCTTCCGCGGCCAAGACCATTGATCGCATCATCGACGTGTTCCCGGCCGGCGAAAAGCCGATGGTGCGGTCGATGCTTTCCGAATCGTTGCGCGCGGTGATTTCGCAGACGCTGATGAAGAAGGTCGGCGGGGGCCGCATCGCCGCGCACGAGATCATGGTCGGCATCCCGGCGATCCGCAACCTGATCCGCGAGGACAAGGTCGCGCAGATGTATTCCTCGATCCAGACGGGCCAGCAGTACGGCATGCAGACCCTCGACCAGTGTCTGCAGGACCTGGTGCGGCGCGGCCTGATTACCCGTCAGGCAGCGATCGGGCGCGCCAAGAGCAAGGATATTTTCAAGTGAGTGCAGAATGCGCTCATCCCGTGCAACACGCCGACGCGTTATGACACGGGATCCAGCATTACAGATGCACCCTTACCGGGCACATGGTGTGCGATGGGGACGGGATCATTTTCGAATCGGCAAGACACTGGGTTCCGGCTTTCGCCGGAATGACGAGCCAAAGCGGCTGCGGAGCGTGCCATGAGCAGCGTAGATTTCAGTTCCTTCCTCAAATTGATGGTGCACAAGAAGGCATCGGACCTGTTCATCACGGCCGGGGTGGCGCCATCGATCAAGGTCAACGGCCGGATCGTGCCGATCACGCAGACGCCGCTGTCGCCGCAGGAATCGCGGGACATGGTGCTGAACGTGATGGCGCCCAGCCAACGCGAGGAATTCGAGAAAACCCACGAATGCCAGTTCGCCATCGGCGTGTCCGGCGTCGGCCGTTTTCGCGTCTCGTGTTTTTATCAACGCAACTGCGTGGGCATGGTGCTGCGCCGGATCGAGGGCAAGATCCCGACCGTCGAGGAATTGAACCTGCTGCCGATCGTCAAGCAGCTCGCGATGACCAAGCGCGGCATCGTGGTATTCGTCGGCGCCACCGGCGCGGGCAAGACCACATCGCTCGCGTCGATCATCGGTTATCGCAACCAGAACTCGACCGGCCACATCATCACCATCGAGGATCCGATCGAATACGTGCACAAGCACGAAGGCTGCATCATCACCCAGCGCGAGTTGGGCATCGATACCGACTCGTGGGAGAACGCGCTGAAGAACACGTTGCGGCAGGCGCCGGATGTCATCCTGATCGGCGAGGTGCGCACCCGCGAAACGATGGAATATGCGATCCACTTTTCCGAAACCGGTCACCTTGTCTTGTGCACGCTGCACGCCAACAACGCCAACCAGGCGCTTGAGCGCATCATCCATTTCTTCCCCGACGACGTGCGCAGCCAGTTGTACATGGATCTTTCCATGAACCTCAAAGGCATCGTCGCGCAGCAGTTGATCCCGACCCCCGACGGCAAGGCGCGGCGGGTGGCGATGGAGGTTCTGCTCGGCACGCCGCTGGTGCAGGATTACATCCGCAAGGGCGAGATCCACAAGATCAAGGACGTGATGAAGGAATCCACCAACCTCGGCATGAAAACCTTCGACCAGAGCCTGTTCGATCTGTACCAGGCCGGCGAGATTTCCTACGAGGACGCATTGCGCCATGCCGACTCCTCCAACGAGGTGCGGCTGAAGATCAAGCTGGCGCAGGGCGGCGACGCACACACGCTGTCGCAAGGCTTGGGCGACGTGGAGATGACGGAAAAGTAGGCGAGTAGCGGGAAACGGCAAAGTGCGGCGGCGCTTCCGCCTTGTTCTGGAGACAGCGCCATGAACCGAGCGACCCGTTGGTCCGTTGCACCGGTGATGTTGATGACGTTGTGCGCTCCTTTGGCCGCAGCGGCGCCAAGCGCCGATGAGGCTGCGGTGCGCAGCGTCGCCATGCAGCAAGCGGATGCCTGGAATCGGCACGACGCGGCCGCCTATTCCGCGCTGTTCACGTCCGACTGCGACGTGATCAACGTGGCCGGCTGGTGGTGGAAAAGCCGTGCCGAGATGCAGCAGAAACTCGCGCGCGCGTTCGCCACCGTATTTGCGCACAGCACGCTGACTTTTACCGATGTGCAGGTGAAATTCCTGACGCCGGCGATCGCGGTTGCGCATGCACGCTGGCGCATGACCGGCGAGCAGATGCCGCCTGGCATGCCGCCGCCCGGCACCGGTATCCAGACGCTGGTCGTCACACGTCACGCCGGCAAGTGGCTGATCGCCGAATTCCAGAATACGATCAGCCAACCGGAGCGCCCGTTCCCTGCCAAGAGGTAGCGGCGACGCCGGCGGGTTTACCGGTGCGCGCGCCTACTGCGCCAGCTTCGCTTCGCCTTGCACGTGCAAGCCTTGGTCATCGAGCGTCACCTCGGCGTCGACACTGCGCAACCACTGTGCGTACAGGCGCATCATCGCGCTCTGGCGTTGCAGTTCGGGCTGTGATGCCGCCGGCATCTTGCTTGCGAGCGAATCGCTGAAGTCGGCCATGATGCCGTACACACGCCCGTCAAAATGCAGGCGCATCAGCCCGCTGCCGTCGCCCGCATCGGCTTTCAGCATGGCGGCGAGTTTGGCGTCTTCGCCGGCGCCGACCGCGATGCCGAGCGAGTGTTGATCGGCGGCGATCCAGCCTTGCGACGCACCACCGGATACCGACTGCAATTGCGGCGGCAGTGCGATCGCGATCGGCTTGCCGTCGGCCTTGACCGCGGTGAGCGCGAGTTGCGGCAATGTCTTCTGCGCCTGCTGCAACAGTGCATCCGGATCATTGCTGGCGATCTGCAAACGCCCGGCCAGTTGCGGCGAGGAGGCGGGGCCGCCGCTCAGCACCAGTTGATCGAGCACCACGCGCAAACCGAGCAGTGATGCGGCTTGCGGCGGCATCTGCTGTTGCAGCGAAGTCGCCATGGACTTGAAACTTTGGTTGAGCGAGGCCAACGTCGGGCACTTGTACGGTTGCGCGGCGACCGCTTGGGCGCGCGATTGCCAGAACGCCTGGATTTTTTGCAGCGGCAACGCCAGGGTCAGATCGAACAGTGACTCATCCGGCTTCGCGGCCATGCCCGGCACCGGCTGCTTCAATGCCGCGAGCAATCCGCGCAGGGGCGTCGACAGGGAAATATCCAGGCTGCCGCGAACGTGGTCAGCCTCGAACTGTTGATAGCCGATGCTCGTCAACGGCATCTGCGCTCCCATGGAGGCGAATTCCGTCGGACACGCCGGATCGCTGCTCGGCGCCGGTGCGCCCAGTGCCGCGGCGTAGGCCAGCGTGACCGCATCTTTGGGATCCGACAACCGCGCCAGCAGTTTGGGCAAATCGAGGTAACCCGAACCGTAGTCGGTATAGCCGCGATCACTGTCGATGCCTGCAAGGCGCTCGGCGGCGCTGCGGGCGGGTTTGGTCAGGCCAAGCAATTGCCGCAGCAGCCCGGGATCGGCATCGGCGGGTGCAAGCGTCGCCACCAGTTGCTTGTTGTGCTCGATTGCCAGCAGCAGATGCAGCTTGTCGGCGGCGCCGCCGATCATCCAGTAATCCTGCGCATCCAGTTTAGCGGTCGCGAACGGATGGCCATTGCTCTTCTCGATGCGCGCGAGCAGCGCGCGGAACGCGTCGGGATCCGCCAGTTCGATGCGCGCAACCGGCGCGACGCCGATGCCGTAGACCGCGTAATGCGCCTGCTGCGACAAGCCGGTCGCCTGCTGCAATTGCTGGGGCGTCTTGATGTTGCCCAGCTCGGTGCCAATCTCGTCGAGGACCCGCGCGAGATCCGGATTGTTCACGGCCAGCAACTGCGCCATGCGTCTGTAACTTGCCGAGGAGTACTGCATCACCGCGAAGGTGCGCTTGTTCATCGCCTGCTGCACGTCGTCGGGCAGCGGTTTGAAATTGGCGTACAGGAACGCGGTGTCGGCGGGCGCGAACGAAAGCGGCGCGGTGTTCTCGACCTTCTTGCCGCAGCCGGCGAGCAACAGCAGCGCAACGCAGCCCGACGGCAGCGCGAAACGGCGCATTGAACGGTACATGGCGCTCTCCCCTGCGATCGCGCGGATTATGCGCGAGGAGCCAGCAATTCCGCCAGCACCGCCATGCGCACGAACACGCCGTTGCTCACCTGATCCAGGATGCGCGATTGCGCGCCGTCGGCAACTTCACCGGCAATCTCCACGCCGCGATTGATCGGGCCCGGGTGCAACACCATGCAATCGGGCGCGGCCAGCGCCAGTCGCCGCGCGTCCAGTCCGTATTGTGCGAAGTAGTCGCTGTCGGCCGGCAGCAGCGCCGCGGCCATGCGCTCCTTCTGGATGCGCAACATGATCACGACATCCGCGTTGTCCAGCGCAGCGTCGAAATCCTCGCTCACCACGCAACCGGCAAACTCGCTGGTATCTTCCGGCAGCAACGCACGCGGCGCGCACAGGCGGATGTCGCGCGCGCCCAGCGCGGTGAACGCATGCACATCAGAGCGCGCGACCCGCGAATGGCGTATATCGCCGCAGATCACGATCGCCAAGTTTTCGAGATTTCTGCGGTGCTGACGGATGGTCAGCGCATCCAGCAAGCCCTGGGTCGGATGCGCGCGTGAACCGTCGCCGGCATTGATGATCGCGACATCGGTATTGGCATGCTCGGCCAGCCAATCCGGCATGCGGTTTTCGTTGTGGCGCACCACCAGTGCATCCAGCCGCATTGCTTCGAGCGTGTGCAAGGTATCCAGCAGGCTCTCGCCCTTGGTCGTCGAGGAACGCGAGAGATCAAAGTTGACAACGTCTGCGCCAAGCCGGCGTGCGGCGATCTCGAACGACGTGCGCGTGCGCGTGGAAGGCTCGAAGAACAGGTTGAGCACAGTGCGATCGACCAGCAGATCGCGTTGCCTGCCGCGCGTGCGAAAATCTTCCGCGCGCTCGAGCAGATGGGCGATCTTCGCGCCGGGCAGGGTTTCGAGGGTCAGTAGATGGCGCATGGGCGTGAATGATACCCAAAGCGGGGCGTCATTCCGGGGCCGCGCCCCGGAGTGACAGTGCGCCTGCTTTCAGGCTTACGGCTCACGCGCGTTTTCACTCAGCCACGATTCCAGAATCACCACAGCGGCGAGTGAGTCAATGTTTGTCGCATTGCGGCGACGCTGCAATCCTGCGGCGCGTTGCGCGGCGAAGCGACGCGCGGCTTCCTGCGAGGTGTGCCGCTCGTCGATCAGATGCACGGGCAAGCGATAGCGCTCTTGCAGCGTACGCGCGAACGCGCGCGCGCCAAGGGTGACGGCTTGTTCGCCGCCGTCCAGAGTCAGCGGCAGTCCGACTACCAGCGCCTCCGGCTGCCACTCCGCGAGTAGCGCGTCCACGCGCTGCCAGTCCGGCTCGCCACCCTTGGCTTGCAGGGCTTGCAGCGATTGCGCGCTGGCGCTGATGCGATTCCCCGCGGCGATGCCGATCCTGCGTGTGCCGTAATCAAAGCCGATCAAGGACATGATTTCTGATCGCAAGGGCGGCGATGTTCCAAAAGTGCAGCCGCGGAGCTGTTGGCCAAGGGCGGCGCGCATGGCTGCTTGCACGCACCGGCGCAAGAATCTTTCATGCGTGACCGGCGTAATCGCTCAACTGATTCGGGTCCACGCCGACCAGGGCAACCGCGGCATGCCAGCGCTGATCCAGCGCGGTGTCGAACAGTATGCGATCGCTGGCTTCGACGGTGAGCCACGCATTGTCGCGCAATTCCTGTTCAAGTTGTCCCGCACCCCAGCCCGCGTAACCCAGTGCGACCAGCGCGCGCGCTGGTCCATTGCCTTCCGCCATCGCGGCGAGAATGTCGCGCGACGTGGTCACGGCCAGCGCATCGCTGATCAGGAAAGTGGAATCCCACTTGCGCTCGTCCGGCGCATGCAGCACGAAGCCGCGCTCGGCCCGTACCGGGCCACCGATCAGCACCTGCGTGGCCGCGATCTCCTCGCGCTCGCAGGTCATCTGCATTTGCGCCATCACGTCGCCGAGCTTGTATTCGGACGCGCGATTGACCACCAGCCCCATCGTGCCTTCCTCGCCGTGCTGGCACACGAAGGTGACGCCACGGGCGAAATTGGGATCGCCCAGGCTGGGCATCGCAATCAGGAAATGACCGGTGAGGGAGGAGGTGTTGGACATGGCTCCATTGTACGACGGCGGGTGTCGGGAGCCGGTGATCGGTAGCCGGTGATCGGTAGCCGGAAAACAAAGATATCCCGCATTCACGTTCTTGGGCTACGGTTAGCTGTTGCCGGCTTCCGACGCTTCACCGTGTCTGCAGCTCATTGCCGCGCAGGAACTGCCAGGTGCGCGTGATGTACAGCTCGTCCACGCCCTTGCGGCCGCGGTCGTCCTTGTCCTGCGGGACCGGCGGGAATGGCGCGGCCAGGTGCACGATGCGGATCGCGGCGTCATCCAGCACCTTGTGGCCGGAACTCTGGATGATATCCACGCTCTTGACCCGGCCATCACGGCCCAGGCCCACGGTCAGCATCAGCTGTCCATGCAGTTGCCGGCGGCGCGCCTCATCCGGGTAATTGAGATTGCCGATGCGCTCGATGCGATTGACCCAGGCCTTCATGTAGGCCGCGTACGCGTATTCGCGCGTGTTGGCGGAGATGTGCCGCTTGCGCGGACGCTTGGCGTAGGCCTGTTCCTCCGCGCGAACCTCCTGCGTCAGCGTCGCCATTTCCAGTTGCCGATCGATCTGCACCGCCGATTGCCGCGGCGCGATCTGCGTGTGTTCCCGGCGTTCGGGTTGCCGTGTCACCTTTTGGTCGGCCTGCGCGCTTGCACTCACGTAGCGCGGCGCACTCGCCACAGTGGGCGCGGGCGCCGCCGGCTGCAGCGGCATTGGTGCGATGCCTTGCTCGTCGGTCGGCAACGGCCCGGAGAACAGCGTGCTCGGCCGCTTTGCCTTGTCGGTATCGCCGCCGCCGCTGTTGTTGGCCTGGGCCAGGAAATCCGCCTTGTCGGGTGACTGCGCGTTGGCGCTGGTGAGCAGAGTGACATCCAGCGCAGGCAGGCTGGGTTTGGGCTTCGCCAACTCGAAGCCGAGCCCCAGGATCAGTACCGCGTGCACGATCAGCGAAAACAGCAAGGTGACACCGAGCCGATCGGTGTCGCTTTGATGAGGGGCGGCGGCGACTGCTGCGTTCATGTATCAACGCCCCGGGTTCCGAGTCCCAAGCGATTCGATCGCATCGAACAACTCGCCGGCGATGTTCAACCCGAACAGCGCATCCAGTTCGCGCACGCAGGTAGGCGAGGTGACGTTGACCTCGGTCAGGTAATCGCCGATGACATCCAGGCCGACGAACAGCATGCCGTGGCGCGTCAGTTCCGGCCCGACTTGGGCGGCGATCCAGCGGTCGCGTTCCGATAGTGCTACACCCTCGCCACGCCCGCCCACCGCGAGATTCCCGCGGAAGTCGCTGCCCTGCGGAACGCGCGCCAGAGCGTAGGGCACGGGCTCGCCATTGATCAACAGGATGCGCTTGTCGCCGGCGCTTATTTCAGGGATGAACTTCTGCGCCATCGCCAACCGCTCGTCTTCGCCGACCAGGGTTTCCAGCATCGAATTGAGATTGGGATCATCGTGGCGCGAGCGGAAGATGCCGCGCCCGCCCATGCCGTCCAGCGGCTTGAGTACGATCTCGCCATGCTCGCGCGCGAAGCGGCGCAGTTCGGCGCGGTCGCGCGCCACCAGCGCCGGCGCGCAGCACTGCGGGAACAACTGCGCGGCCAGCTTCTCGTTGTAATCACGCAAGCCCTGAGGATCGTTGATCACCCGCACGCCTGCGCGCTGGACCAGACTCAACACCAGCGTGTCGTACAGGAATTGCGCATCGAAGGGCGGGTCCTTGCGCGCCAGCACCACATCCATGCCGGCCAGCGGCTGCCACTGCGCAGCCCCGAGCTCGAACCATGCGGTCGGGTGATCGGCGACCTTGAGCGACGCCATCCGCGCAAAAGGCCCGCCATCGCGCACCGCCAGATCGCCCTGTTCCATATAGAACAGCGCATGCCCGCGCCGCTGCGCTTCCAGCAGCAGTGCCAACGTGGTGTCCTTTTTGGGCTTGATCGTGCCGATGGGGTCCATCAGCACGGCGATCTTCAGCGACATGGTGTGCGGGCGGCGTGGGGAGGGCACGAATCTTCGCATATCGTGGTCGGCCGCAAGGGTGTGCCCGTTCCCGTTCGGGCGAGGATCGGCCACCCAACCGACTCTCCGGCACGCATTTCCGTTCGCGCCCGCACGCGAGAAGGGACGAAAACGCTTCGCGGTGCTTGACAGGGCGGGCCCAGGCTGCTTTAACCCATCACATCCCTCGCGTAATCCGGCGTGCGCGGCGGAGCGGCTTGGCGGCGGTCACGGCACTTCAGATTGTGTGACTTCCGGCACGCCTATTGCATAGACCAATCGCCGGTTTTTGCGGCGGGGACCTCAAGTGAATGACATTGCGAACCATGGCAGCCTGGTAGGCCTGAAGGTAATGGTCATCGATGATTCGAAGACCATCCGCCGCACGGCCGAAACCTTGTTGAAGAAGGAAGGCGCCGAAGTGCTGACCGCGGTGGACGGTTTCGAGGCCCTGTCGAAGATTTCCGATCTGCGCCCCGACATCATTTTCGTGGACATCATGATGCCGCGGCTGGATGGCTATCAGACCTGCGCGCTGATCAAGAACAACCACAGCTTCCGCGCCACCCCGGTGATCATGCTGTCCTCCAAGGACGGTTTGTTCGACAAGGCGCGCGGCCGCATCGTCGGTTCCGAGCAATACCTTACCAAGCCGTTCACGCGCGAGGAGTTGCTGGGCGCGATCCGGCGGCATGTCGCGACCACCTGATTTCAAAACGATACCGCGCGCGGCGCGGGCTAGAGGAATGCATGGCTCACATCCTGATCATCGATGACTCGCCCACCGACGTGAAGCTGCTCACCGGCGCGTTGGAAAAGGCGGGCCACAAGGTCACTTCCGTGGCCGACGCCGAAGCGGGCATCGTCGCGGCCAAGCGTGATCGTCCCGATCTTGTCCTGATGGACGTCATCATGCCGGGCATGAATGGCTTCCAGGCCACCCGCACCTTGTCCAAGGATCCTGAAACCAGTTCCATCCCGGTGGTGATTGTCACCACCAAGACGATGGAAACCGATCGCATGTGGGGCCTGCGCCAGGGTGCCCGCGATTTTCTGACCAAGCCGGTCAGCGACAAGGATCTGCTGGCGCACATCAGCAAACACCTGCCAAGCGCGGCCTGACGCGCCGTCGGAAAAGAAATGGGCAAGAAACGCTCCCGCAAAGCACCCGCTCACCGCGTCCACGGCGATGCTCGGGAAAGTATCGACGCCGTCAACCACGCGGAGCGGATCGATGCCCAGGATCTCGGCATCGCGCTGGCCGACGAGGATACGGCGGTGATCGATGCGCCCGGCGAGCAGGCGGAAGAGTTTCAGCCAGCTTCGCCGCCGCGTCAGCGCGAACAGCGTCCGCTGCTGACCAGCTTCGAGGCGTTGGTGGATTACGAACGGCGCAGTCTGGCGCATGTCGCCGGTGTGCCGGAGCAGATCGAGGCGGTGGGTCTCTGGCGCGGCATCGGTTTCCGCATCGGCGAGCGTTATTTCGTCAGCAGCATTTCGGAAGTGAACGAAATCCTCAGCATGCCAAGTGCCCTGACGCCGGTGCCGGCGACGCGCCACTGGCTGCTCGGTGTGGGCAACGTGCGCGGCAATCTGATCGCGGTGGTTGACCTGAAACAGTTCCTGTTCGACCAGCGCACGCATGTATCGGAACGTTCGCGCGTGCTGTGGGTGAAACAGGCGGGTGGTGGCGTAGGCCTGCTGGTGGACGAGGTGCTTGGCCAGCGCAACCTCACCGATGAACAGCGCGTGGATGCGGAAGGGGAATCCGACCCGCGGCTGGCGCGCTTCGTCACGGAGAACGTGGCGTTGGGCTCGACCAAATGGGCGATGTTCAGCATGGTCGAACTGACCCGCGCAGCGGATTTTCAGCAGACCGCGATTTGATGCAAACAAGGCAACACGGGTTAACAGAATTCTTTTGAGGTGAGGGTTACGACATGAGCGCGACTTCGGGTGCGGTACAGGGGCGCAAGTCGGGTGCACAGACCTGGCTGATCGTCCTGCTGGTGGCGGCGATCGTCGTCGCGGGTCTGGATTTCGCCTTGCTGAACATCCGCAACGGCGACGACCGCAAGGCGGCGGCATTGACCACGCAGATCCAGGTGGATTCGCAGTTGGTGGCGAAGTTCGCGATCGAATCGGCGGGCGGCAACATCGATTCGTTCAAGGAACTCGACAGCACGCGAGGTGAGATCGACGCGGCGGTCAAGCATTTGAACAGCGGCGATCCGGCTACCGGCATGCCGGCCTACGGCACTGCGCTGGGTCTGTCCGGTCCGATGACCGATCTCAACAAGGCCTGGGCACGCTTGAACGGCGATCTCGGCAAGATCGCCGCCAACAAGGACGCGGTGCTGGATTCCGCAGGCCAAGCCGACGCCTTCAGCCAAAAAATGCCGCTGCTGAATTCGCGCATCAATGAGGTCGTCAACATCCTCCAACAGCGCGGCTCGGCCACGCAGATCTACGACGCCTCGCAGCAGATGGTGCTCGGCGACCGTTTGATCCGCCGCGTTACCGACGTGCTGCAGGGCGGCGAGAACTCCGCCGCCGCGGCAGATGGCCTGGCGCGCGATTCGGCGACCTACGGCAGCGTGCTCACGC
Source organism: Rhodanobacteraceae bacterium (assembly GCA_035606235.1). Taxonomy (GTDB): domain Bacteria; phylum Pseudomonadota; class Gammaproteobacteria; order Xanthomonadales; family Rhodanobacteraceae; genus 66-474. Next base: position 39,698 of record DATNFU010000048.1, on the reverse strand, counting down.
AACTTTCCGCCGGCGCGCCGCCGGAGGGCAAACAGATTCTCGGCGATGTGCAGAAGACCTGGTCGCAGCTTGACGCGCCGGTGCACAAACTGATCGCCGCGGCGCCAACGCTGGTGACGGTGAAGGATGCCGCCACCCAGGCTTCACTCGATTCCGGTGACGTGCTTTCGAAAGCCAAGAACGTGGCCGACACGCTTGGCAAACTGCGCACCGCGCCGGTTTATTTCTGGGCCTTCCCGAACGTCGCGATCGGCGCACTGTGCGCGATTCTCGCGGTGATCCTGGCGGTGTTGCTGGCGGTCAATTTCGTCTACAGCGAACGTCGTCGTTCGGTCGAGAGCCGCAGCCTCAATGAGCGCAACCAGCAGGCCATCATGCGCTTGCTGGACGAAATGGGTTCGCTCGCCGAAGGCGACCTCACGGTGAAAGCGACCGTCACCGAAGACATCACCGGCGCGATTGCGGATTCGGTGAACTTCGCGGTTGAGGCGTTGCGATCCCTGGTGACCACCATCAACGAGACGGCGGTGCAGGTCTCGGCCGCCGCGCAGGAAACCCAGGCGACAGCCATGCATCTGGCCGAAGCCGCGCAGCATCAGGCGCAGCAGATCACGTCTGCGTCGGCAAAGATCAACGAAATGGCGGTGTCCATCGACCAGGTGTCGAAGAATTCCGCCGACAGCGCCGAGGTCGCGCAGCGTTCGGTGCAGATTGCCTCCAACGGCGCGGCGATCGTGCGACAGACGATCAGCGGCATGGATTCGATCCGCGAGCAGATCCAGGAGACCTCCAAGCGCATCAAGCGGCTGGGCGAATCCTCACAGGAAATCGGCTCGATCGTGGAACTGATCAACGACATCGCCGAGCAGACCAACATCCTGGCGTTGAACGCGGCCATTCAGGCGGCCTCCGCCGGCGAAGCGGGCCGTGGTTTCGCGGTGGTCGCCGACGAAGTGCAGCGATTGGCCGAACGCGCTTCCGGCGCGACGAAACGAATTGAAACACTGGTGCAGACGATTCAGTCCGATACCAACGAAGCGGTCAGTTCGATGGAACAGACCACCACCGAGGTGGTGAACGGCGCACGCCTGGCCGAGGATGCAGGTACCGCGCTGGGTGAAATCGAGCAAGTGTCGGGCAATCTCGCAGGATTGATTCAAGGCATCTCCAGCGCGGCCAAGCAGCAGTCCGCGGCGGCGACCAACATCACCTCGACCATGCACGTGATTCAGGAAATCACCGCGCAGACGTCGGTGGGCGCAAGCCAGACGGCCGAGTCGATCGGCAACTTGGCCCAGCTCGCGCAAGACCTGCGTCGTTCGGTGGCCGACTTCAAGCTGCCTGCGTGACCGGCACGGGATACGACAGCTGTCGCATTGAATCGCGGGCCACGGACGGTCGCTTCAACAGGGCGTTTTGTTGAAGAGTGCGGACATGGACGTCCGCTTTCACGCGCAGTGATGCGCACAATGAGATTCCAAGATGCAACTTGAAGACGACATCGACTTCACCACGCTGGGCTGGGTCAAGCCGCAAATCGACGAGACCTTGCTGCAGGCGCGCCAGGCGCTCGAGGCTTACGTCGAGGATCCGGCCGACGCCAGCCTGATGCGGTTCTGCGCGACCTATCTGCACCAGGTGCAGGGCACGTTGCGCATGGTGGAACTGTACGGCGCGGCCATGCTGACCGAGGAAATGGAAGCGCTCGCGCAGGCGCTGCTTGACAACAAGGCGCCCGACCGCGACGAAGCCTACACCGTGCTGATGCGCGGCTTGGTGCAGTTGCCCGATTACCTGGAACGCGTGCAGGCCGGCAACAAGGATATTCCGGTCGTCCTGTTGCCGTTGTTGAACGAATTGCGCCAGTGCCGTGGCGAAGCGGCGCTGGCTGAAAGCGCGCTGTTTGCGCCCAATCTGGAACACGCGCTGCCCGCGGATGTCGCCGGTGCACGCGCGGCGTTGCCGTCGGGCGATTTGCGCCAGCGCGCGACGGTGCTTCGCGCCAAATTCCAGGCACTGCTGGCGACCTGGCTGCGCGCGCCGGCCAATGCCGATTTCGCCGGCATGCGCCAGGTGCTCGATCAGCTCGGCGCGATCAGCCATACCTTGCCGGCGCGGCGCCTGTGGTGGATTGCCGGGGGCGTGCTGGAGGCCTTGCAGCAGAGCGCGTTCGACGAGCGCTCCAGCGAGGCTGCCAGGCAGCAGTTCAGCCGCGTGGATCGCGCGATCAAGTCGCTGCAGGATGACGGCGAACTGGTGCTGGCCGATGAGGATCGCCGCGATCTCAACCAGTCGCTGCTGTATTTGTTGGCGCAAGCCAAGCCCGGCATGGAGCGCTGCGAAGTCATTCGCAGGACTTACGCGCTGGATGCACTGCTGCCCAGCGCGGAAGAACTGGAGCAGGCACGCGGCTCGATGAGCGGCCGCAATCGCGCGCTGCTGGACACCGTGTCGCAGGCGTTGAAGGAAGACCTGTTGCGGGTCAAGGAAGCGCTGGATATTTTTCTGCGTCGCGAAGCCGGCGATGCCGCGGAACTCTCGCCACAAGTGGAGACGCTGCGCCGGGTCGGCGACACGCTCGGCATGTTGGGGCTGGGTGTGCCGCGCCGCGTGGTGGCGGAACAGCGCGAGATCCTCGAAGCGGTGGTCGCCGGCCAACGCAAGGTAGAAGAAGAAACCCTGATGGATGTCGCGGGCGCGTTGTTGTTCGTGGACGCCTCGCTGGATGATCATATCGAGCGCATCGGCGCGCCTGCAGGGGAGCAGTCCGAACCCGAAGCGTTGCCGCAGGCGGAAGCGCGCAAGATCGTGGACGCGCTTATGCGCGAAGCCGCGACCAATCTGTCGCGCGTTAAGGAAGACATCGTCGCCTTCATCGAATCTCCGTGGGCGCACGATCGCGTGCTGGGCGTGCCCGCGCTGCTGGACGAAGTCGGTGGCGCGCTGGTGATGCTGGATCTGCACCGACCGGCCGAATTGCTGAGCGGTATCGGCCGCTTCGTTGACAATGAACTGATCGCCGACCGACGCATTCCGACCGCCGAACAGATGGACACGCTGGCCGATGCGATGGCCGGCGTCGAGTATTACCTCGAGGCGGCGCGCGATTCGCGTGGCGGCGGCGAAAGGATTCTTGAAGGCACCCAGCGCAGCCTGGAGGCGCTCGGCTACTGGCCGGTGCCGGCCAAGCGGGAAGCCGCCGAGCGGCCCGCGCCGGTGGCGGTCACTTTCGCTGCGCCTGATCTTTCGGAAGCGGTCAGCATTGCCGCGGGTTCGGATGTTTCCGATCTGATCGTCGGCTCGGCGCAGGCACCCGTGTCCGTCGCGCAGGATCTGGCTGGCCTGAATCTGGTCGAGACCGAAACCGCCGCCGCTTCGCAGGAAGGTCAAGGCGACGGCGAATGGGTCGAGGTCGAGGAGGAAGTCGAGGAAGCGCTGCTCGGCGATGCCGGCGCGGCAAGTTTCCAGGACGCCGCCGGTATCGACGAAGACATCCGCGAAGTGTTCGTCGAGGAAGTCGGCGAGGAGATCGCGAGCATCCGCGAACACCTGCCGGCGTGGAAGGCTGATCCGGAAAACCTGGATACCCTGAAGAGCGTGCGGCGTTCGTTCCACACGCTCAAGGGTTCCGGTCGACTGGTCGGCGCGCTCGCGCTCGGCGAGTTCAGCTGGAAAGTCGAGAACATGTTGAACCGCGTGCTCGATCGCACGATTGCTCCGGATGCCAACGCACAGGCTCTGGTCGAACATGCGCTGGCCGCATTGCCGCAATTGCACGCGGCTTTGCAGGGCGAAGCCGCACCCAATGCGCCGCTGGCCGCGATCATGCAGACCGCCGACAAGCTGGCTGCCGGTGAACCCGCGCGCGTGGAAGATTTCATGCAGACGCGCAAGGTGCGCCGGATGGTGCGCCGCTGGGTGCCGCGTGCGGCGGAAATGGAACAGGTGCCGCAGGCAACCCTCACGGATGTTGTGCCGAGCATCGCGGTGATGGAAACGCAGCCGCCGATGTTCGCCTGGCCGGCGCTGCCGCCGGTCGATCCGATGTTGCTCGAAATCCTGCGCAGTGAAGTCGCCCAGCACCTCGGCACCATGCGCGATTACCTCGCGCGCAGCGCGCCGCAGCCGCCGCCGATCGACGATGCGATGGTGCGCGCCGCGCACACACTGCACGGCGCGGTGGCGATGGTGGATATCCCGGTGCTGGCGGCGGTACTCACACCGCTGGAAACCTGGTTCAAGCGCATGCGCGTGGCGCGGCTTGCGCCGGATGCGGAAGGCATTGCCGCGTTGCGCGACAGCTTGGCGCTCACCGATCATGTGATCGCGCAATTCGATGTGCCGGAACCCGACGTGCCGGATTCCACCGCGCTGGCGGAGCGCATCGCGCATTTGCGCGACGCGTTGCCGGAAGCGGCGCTCGCGGATCTGCTGCACATGGGCGCGGATGCGTTCGCCGATCAGGAAGCATCCACGCAGGTTGCCCCGGAGCCCGCTTTCGCGGACGAGGTGCAGACACCCGTCGAAGCGGAGTCGGTCGAAACGCCGCCGGCCGGGATCCAGACAGAAGTGGAATCGGAACCGACCTCGGTGTTCGCCGCCGAAGCCGAGTCGGATGATGGCATCGGCATCGCCAGCTTCCTGGAAAGTGTCGCGGCCGAAGCCGAGCCGGATCATGCAACGCATGCGGAAGTCGAGCGTCGTGCCGACGAAGCGCGTGCGGAAGCCGAGCGCATTGCTGCCGAACAGGCGGAAACAGAGCGCTTGGCTGCCGAACTGGCGGCAATGGAACGCGCCGAAGCCGAGCCGGATCATGCAACGCTTGCGGAAGTCGAGCGTCGTGCCGACGAAGCGCGTGCGGAAGCCGAGCGCATTGCCGCCGAGCAGGCGGAAGCCGAGCGCGTGGCTGCCGAACACGCGGCAATGGAACGCGCCGAAGCCGAGCGTGTTCTCGAACAGCAGCGCATCGCCGCCGAACAGGCGCAAGCCGAGCGTCTGGAACAGGAGCGTATCGCCGCGGAACGCGCCGAAGCCGAACGTCTGGAACAAGAACGTGTTGCAGTGGAGCGCGCGGAAGCCGAGCGCCTCGCTGCCGAACTGGAAGCCGAGCGCCTGGAACGGGAGCGCATCGCTGCGGAGCAATCCGAAGCCGAGCGTCTGGATGCCGAGCGCATTGCCGAGGAGCGTCGCCAGCGCGCGGTCGCGCGCGCGATGGCGCTGGCTGCGATGCCGCCGTTCCCGGATGACCCGCAGCCGGAAGGCAAGCTCGACTTGCCCGATATCGACCCCGACCTGCTTGAAATCTTCACCCAGGAAGGCGAGGAATTGCTCGACCATTCCGATGGCCTGCTGGTGATCTTGCGCGATGCGCCGGAAGAACGCGAACCGGTGGTCGGCCTGCAACGCGACCTGCACACTCTGAAAGGTGGCGCGCGCGTGGCCGGCATCGCCGAGATCGGCGACCTTGGTCACGTGATGGAAACCCTGCTGGAAGCGATCGCCGAAGGTCGCCGCGAGGTGGACCCGCTGATCATCGAATCGCTGGAGCGTGGCTTCGATCGGCTGCACGAATTGCTGCAACGCGTGGTGCACGGACAGGCGATCGCGATGCCGGTCAATGCGATTGCGCGCTTCGAGCAACTTGCCAGCGGCCGAGCACCCGAGGCCGCAGAGCCCGCGCTGGCGGAACATGCCGGTGCTTCCGCAGCGATTGAACCGGCTGCCGAGCACGCGACCGAAGAGCCGAGACGGGAAAAACTCGCGCCGCGTGCGGCGCCGACCTTCGAGGAGGAAGCGCGCGCTCCGCAGGAAATGATCCGTGTGCGTTCGGATCTGCTCGATTCGCTGGTGAATTACGCCGGCGAAGTGTCGATCTACCGCTCGCGTCTTGAGCAGCAGATTTCCAATTTCCGTTTCAACCTGGTCGAACTGGATCAGACGGTGGCGCGCCTGCGCACCCAGCTGCGTTCGCTGGAAATCGAAACCGAAGCGCAGATCCTGTCGCGCTATCAGCGTGAACACGAAGGCGCGCACGACGCCGCGTTCGATCCGCTGGAGCTCGACCGCTTCTCGCAATTACAACAGTACTCGCGCGCGCTGGCCGAGTCGGTATCGGACCTGGTTTCCATCCAGAACATTCTGGACGACCAGTCGCGCCAGTCGGAAACCTTGTTGCTGCAACAGTCGCGGGTGTCATCCGATTTGCAGGAAGGCCTGATGCGCACGCGCATGGTGCCGTTCGAATCGATGGTGCCCAGCCTGCGCCGTACCCTGCGCCAGGCCGCGATGGATCTGGGCAAGCGCGCGCAATTGCGGGTCGAGGGCGCGCAGGGCGAAATGGATCGCAACCTGCTGGAGCGCATGAAGGCGCCGTTCGAGCACATGTTGCGCAACGCGCTGGCACATGGCATCGAGGATCCGGATGCGCGCATCGAGCGCGGCAAGCCGGAGGAAGGCACGGTTGCCATCAATGTCAGCCGCGAAGCGACCGAAGTATTGATCAAGGTCAGCGACGACGGCGGCGGCTTCGATCGCGACGCGATCCGCGCCAAGGCGATTTCGCGCGGGCTGCTCAATCCCGACGTGCAACTGTCGGATCGCGACCTGTACGCCTTCGTGCTGGAAACAGGTTTCTCCACCGCCGAGTCGGTAACGCAGATTGCCGGTCGCGGCGTCGGCATGGACGTGGTCGCCAACGAGATCAAGTTGCTGGGCGGCACGCTCTCGATCGATTCCGAGCGCGGTCGCGGCAGCAGCTTCAACATCCGTCTGCCGTTCACGCTGGCGGTGGCGCAGGCGATCCTGGTGCGTACCGGCGAAACCGTGTTCGCGGTGCCGATGACTTCGATCCAGGGCGTCGCGCGCATCCAGCGCGCCGAGCTCGAGAAGCGCGTCAATGCGGGCAATCCGGTGTTCACCTACGCCGGTGAGGAATACGCGATCCATGATCTTGCGCAACTGCTCGGTCAACCGGTGGTGCACGCGGTCGAAGAGGGCCAGTTGCCGCTGCTGATGATCCGCACCGGCGATTTGCGTGCCGCGGTGCGCATCGACGCGGTGGTCGGCTCGCGCGAAATCGTGGTGAAGTCGGTCGGCCCGCAGATCAGTTCCGTGCCCGGCATTTTCGGCGCGACCATCATGGGTGACGGCTCGGTGATGCTGATCCTCGACGTCGCACCGCTGGTGCGCCGCGTGATAGCGCGCCAGGAGATCGCGGCGGCGGAAAGCGCCCAGGGCATACCGCAGCAACCGGTCGTTTCGATCGCAGCGCAGGAAGATCGCCCGCAGCCGATGATCATGGTGGTGGACGATTCGATCACCATGCGCAAGGTCACCAGCCGCGTGCTGGAGCGCAACGATTACGAGGTCATCACCGCCAAGGATGGCCTGGACGCGGTCGAGAAACTGATCGATCGCGTGCCGGACCTGATGCTGCTGGATATCGAGATGCCGCGCATGGACGGCTACGAGCTGGCCACGCACATGAAGAACGATCCACGCCTGGCCGGCGTGCCGATCATCATGATCACCTCGCGCACCGGCGAGAAGCATCGCCAGCGCGCGTTCGAGATCGGCGTCGAGCGTTATCTCGGAAAGCCCTACAACGAAGCCGAATTGCTGCGCAACGTACAGGAAATGCTGGAGACCACAGTCAATGTCTGAGCGCCTCGACAATACCCTCGCCGGCGACGCGCCCGCGAGCTATGCCGGCGCGCCGTCCAGCGCCGCGCTGCCGCGCATTGCCCTGCTGTATGCCGACGATGCATTGCTCGCGCATGTCGAGCAGACGCTGGCGGCGATGCGCGTGCCGGTGGTGTATCGCGCCGCGATCGAGCAGGCCGAAGCTACCGCGCTCGCTGCGGCGAATTCCGAAATCGCCCTGATCAATCTGGATGATCGCTGCGGCGAAAGGCTGGATACGTTGACGGCGATGCTGGACACCGCCGGCGTGCCGATCGTGTTCAACGATGCGGACATTTCGAAAGGCCTGGAAGGCTGGGCGCGCGCACGCTGGGCGCGGCACCTGTGCGCCAAGCTGTGCGGCAAGAATGATGTCGATCCGCCACGCCCGACAACGGGCGCGGTCGCGCAGTCTGCCGAAGGCGCGGTCGCCGAAGCACCCTCCGAACCGGTGGTCGAGGCATCGGTGCCGATCGCGGCGTCCTCCGATCAACCATCGCCAGTGGCCGAACCGGTTTCGGCAGCGCGCCCGCTGAGCCAGGGCGAGATCGATTCACTGCTGGCGGATTTCCCTTCCGATGCGGCTATCGCCGGCGCGGACACGCAGGCGCTTTCCGCGCAGGTTGACGCGCTGCTCGCCAATGTGGCGGAGCACACACCGCACGAACCCGCTCCGTGGGAGGTAGTCGGGTTCGCCGATGACAGCGAGCAACCCGCCTCGGCCAAGGCCGAAGCACCTGTCGCGGCGGCCGCAAAGCCGGCGGTTGCGGCCAGTGCCGATCAGTGGCAACTGGTGGACGACTTCATTCCGGTTGCGAGCGCGCCGCGCGAGGCCAAAGCCGCCGCACCGACCGCGAATTTCGCCAGCGGCCTTGCACTCGAACTGGAACCGCTGGAGCCGGTGGTCGCGCCGACGCCGCTGCGTGACAGCGGACCCGGCGAAATGCGATTCGACGGCAAGCCGCCGAAAGGGGAGAGCGGCAAATGAGCTCCATCCACGATCTGCCGCGCGAAGTTCGCGGTGTCATGATTCCGGTCACGCATGGGCGCGTGTTGCTGCCCAATGCGACGGTCGCCGAGGTCATCACCTATTCCAATCCCGAGCCGATTGCCGGCGCGCCAGGCTGGTTGCTGGGCCGACAGTCCTGGCGGGGCTGGCGGGTGCCGCTGTTCTCGTTCTCGGTATTGGCCGGGCTAAGTGATCGGGAAGGCACCGACAATGCGCGCGTGGCGATTCTGAAAGCGCTGGAAGGCCATCCCAAGATGCCGTTTCTCGGCTTGCTGACCCAGGGCTTTCCGCGCCTCACCACGATCTCGCCGGACATTCTCATCCCCAGCGGTGACGATCAGCCCGTTCCTGCCGGCGTGCGCGAGCAGGTGATGGTGCGTGACGATCTGGCTTTCATCCCCGATCTTGCGGATGTCGAGGACATGGTGCAGGAAGCGTTGCAACGCGCTGCTGCGTAAGCGGGTCGGCGCGAAGCGGGTTCTTGCGGCGGCGCCTCCGCAGGCACGACGTGCTCGCGACTTTGCATGCCTGTGTCACCAATCCCCATACCTGCTTTGCAACGCGGCGACCGCTGCGATCCCCGCGGTCTCCGTGCGCAACACGCGTGGCCCCAACCGCAGACCGCGGAAACCGGCATCGCGCAGAGCTGCATCGTCCATTTCGCCGAAGCCGCCTTCCGGGCCCACCGCCAATACCGCGTGGTTGCCGAGATCGCCCAGCGCTCGCGCCGCGAGCTCGCCGCCCGGCAACAGCGCCAGGCGCATGGCCGATGTTCTTTCGCCCGCAGAATCCAGCCACGCGCGCAGCGGCTGCACAGCGGCGATCATGGGCACGCGCGCGCGACCGCTTTGCTCGCAAGCGCTGATTGCCACGGCCTGCCAGTGCTCTTGACGTTTGCGCGCACGCGCATCGTCCAGGCGCACTTCGCTGCGCTCGGTGACGAGCGGGACGATTTCCGCGACCCCGAGTTCGGTCGCCTTCTGCACGACCCAATCCATCTTTTCGCTGCGCGCGAGCGCCTGCGCCAACGTGATCCGCAGCGGCGATTCGCTGACATTGAATCGCGCATCGAGCACGCGCACGCGTACCTCGCGCGGGCTGACCGCGATCAATTCGGCCAGATAATCCTGACCGTCGCCGTTGAACAGCGTCACGCCATCGCCGCCGCGCAGACGCAGCACGCGGGCAAGATGCGCGGCAGCCTGCTGCGGCAGCGCAAGTTCGGCGCCGACTGACAGCATTTGGTCAACATGGATGCGGATCGTGCGCATGGTTGCAGTCGGGCAGCTTTGTTCAGCGCGAGTCTACCGGCCGGCCGGTGTCCGCGGGATGCGCATGGCCACAACATGAACGAAAACTGTCGTAACTGCTTCCCCCTCATGCCGGGCTTGCAGGGATGGAGGACAATCGCCATCAGGGGACGGGAAGAATCGGATTCCGGAGCCAGCCATGAACAGATTGATCCTCACCAGCGCGTTGATCGCCGCCTGCGGTCTGGGTGGTTTTGCCACCAGCGCCGCAGCCCAGACAACAAACACTGCGCCGGCAGGCGCCGCCGCAACCGCCCAAGCCCGCGCTGATGCCACCGATGTGGCGCTCGGCACGCGGCAAGTGCCCGCGCCGGGTGCGCGCGATTGCATCCAGGACACCGGCAGCCATATCAAGCGGCGGGATCAGGCCTGCCTGCCATTGAACGGCAACAGTTACACCCGCGAGGATTTGCGGCGCACCGGTAATCCGAACATCGGTGAGGCGCTGCAACAGCTCGATCCCGCCGTGCAAATCAGTCACGGTCACCATCACCGCTAAGGCGGTTGCCGAGCGGCTTTGCGCCAATCAGCGCACCGCTGCGGCGATGGCATCCGCGGCGGTGCACACCATCAGGTCGATGTCCGGCTCGGTGATGCAATAGGGCGGCATGAAGTAGACGGTATCGCCCAATGGTCGCAGCAGCATCCCGTGTTCCAGTCCGTGCAGGTAAAAGCGCAGCCCACGCCGCTCGGCGCCTGGATACGGCGTGCGTGAGCGCCTTTCAGCCACCAGATCCAACGCTGCGATCATCCCGGTCTGGCGCACACCCGACACGTGCGGATGATCGCGCAGCGGCGCGATCCGCTGGGCCAGCCGCTCCGCGAGTATTCGATTGTTTTCCAGTACGGGTTGGTCGCGGAAGATGGCCAGCGTCGCCAGCGCCGCCGCGCACGCGATCGGGTTGCCGCTGAAAGTGTGTGAATGCAGGAAGGCGTTGTTGGCCGCGTAGTCGCCGAGGAACGCCTCGTACACAGGTTTCGTCGTCAGCACCGCCGACATCGCCATTGCGCCGCCGGTCAGGCCTTTCGACAGGCACAAGAAATCCGGGGTGATGCCTGCCTGCTCGCAGGCGAACAGCGTGCCGGTGCGGCCGAACCCGACCGCGATCTCGTCGGCGATCAGGTGCACGTCAAACTCGTCGCACAGTTTGCGCAAGCCGGTGAGATATGACGGCGAATGCATGCGCATGCCGCCCGAGCATTGCACCAGCGGTTCCACGATCACCGCACAGGTTTCGTGCGCGTGGCGCTCGAGAATCGCACGCATATCCGACAACCGTCGGGTCGCGACAGCTTCAGGCGTTTCGTCCGGATCGCTGTCCAGCCAGTCCGGCGAAGGCGCGACGATCGGCTCCAGCAGCAGCGGCGAATACACCGCGCGATAGAGCGGCAGGTCGCTGACCGACAGCGCGCCCAGCGTTTCCCCGTGATAGGCATTCGCCAGCGAGACGAAGCGCGTGCGCTCGCGGCGGCCGGTGTTGTGCCAGTAATGGAAACTCATCTTCAGCGCGATCTCCACCGCGCTGGCGCCGTCGCCGGCGAAGAAAACGCGTTCTAGCCCACGCGGCGCGATCCGCACCAATTCCTCGGCCAGTTGGATCGCCGGCTCGTGGGTGAAGCCTGCGAACATCACGTGGTTCAACTTCGCCGCCTGCTCGGCGATGGCCGAGGCGATGCGCGGGTTGGCATGACCGAACAGGCTGCTCCACCAAGAGCTGATGCAGTCCAGATAGCGCTTGCCACTGGCGTCGATCAGCCACGCGCCCTCGCCGCGCACGATCGGGATCATCGGCAGGCGCGCATCGTGCTCGCGCATTTGCGTGCACGGATGCCAGTTCACCCTGAGGTCGCGCGCGGTGAGTTCGGCGTTGCCAGACGGAATTTCAGAAGTACTCCATGCGGCCATGAACATGTTCTCCGTTAGCCCTGAGGATGGGCCTCGTCTTTGAAAAAGATGAGGCCGGGAGTCGAAGGGCACAGCGCAATGTGCTTCGACTTCGCTTGCTGCGCAAGCTACGCTCGGCACGAACGGCTCTGATTGCCACCCCGGGTTCAAAACATGATTTCCAGTGAATTCCTCGACCGCGCTCTCGACATCGCGCTGCAAGCCGCGCGCAATGCCGGCGAGCTGATCGCACGACATTTCGAGCGTGGCGTGGAGGTGGAACTCAAGCCCGACGCCAGCCCGGTCACGGTCGCCGACCGCGAAGCCGAGGACACGATCCGCCATCTGCTCGACCGCGCATTTCCCGATCACGCCATTTACGGCGAGGAACGCGGCAGGACGGGGACAAGCGAATTCCTGTGGCTGGTGGATCCGCTGGACGGCACCAAAAGTTTCGTGCGCGGCACGCCATTTTTTTCGACGCAGATCGCATTGATGCATGAAGACAAGCTGGTACTGGGCGTGTCGCACGCGCCGCTGTATGGCGAAACCATGTGGGCGCGGCGCGACGGCGGCGCGTTCCTCGACGGCAAACGCGTGCAGGTTGCCGGTACGCGCATGTTGAAAGATGCCTCGCTCTCGTTCGGCAACATCAAGACACTGACGAAAGACGCGCCACGCTGGAGCGCAGCCGGCGCGCTGATCCGCGAAGTCAATCGGGTACGCGGCTACGGCGACTTCTGCCACTACCACCTGCTGGCGCGCGGCGGGCTGGACATCGTGATCGAATCCGACGTCAACATACTCGACATCGCCGCGCTGGCGGTGATCGTGCGCGAAGCCGGCGGCGTGTTCTCCGATCTGCAAGGCGCGGAACTGTCGTTGGAGACGACCAGCGTACTGGCCGCGGCAACACCGGTGCTGCACACCGGAATTCTCGCGGGCATGCACAACCCAAGATGATGGGCGACCGTGGTTGCGAGCAGGCGCGTTCTTGCAAATGTCCGCCGTTGCATGCCTGCTTGCCGTTCTCGAGTTGCGGATTTCAAACGGGTCTGCGGCGATTCGGCTCCGCATTCACCGCAATGAATCGCGGTTCTTCTTCATCCAGTCGCAATGCGGTGAGCTGGCCGCCCCACACGCAGCCGGTGTCGATGGCGTAAATACCCAAGCCCGCAAAGCGGCCGAGGGCAGACCAGTGACCGCAGACGATACGGCTGTCGCGAGGCTTGACGCCGGGCACCTCATACCACGGATACAAGCCGGCGCGCTGCGAGCCTGGGGCACCCTTGGCGTCAAAATCGATGCGCCCGCGCATATCGCAGTAGCGCATGCGGGTCATGATGTTGATCGCCGCGCGCAGCCGGTCATGGCCGTGCAGCTTGACCGACCAGCCCGCCGGTTTGTTGCCGAACATGCGAGCGAGCAGCGCACGATGCGAAGGGCCGGACAGTGCGCGTTCGACTTCGCGGCCGATGCGCAGCGCCTGCTTGAGCGTCCACGAAGGCGCCAGCCCGGCATGCACGATCGTGAAGCGCAGCGCTTCGTCGCAATGGATCAGTTTCTGCGTGCGTAACCATTGCAGCAGCATGGTGCTGTCTTCGGCTTCCATTACGCGACGCAGATCAGGGTTCACATGGCTCCGTGCTTGCGGGTCGCGTTGCGCGACCGCGAGCAGGCTCAGATCGTGATTACCGAGGGCGACGACGCAGTGTTCGCGGATGCCGTGAACCAGCCGCAGAACTTCCAGCGACTCTCCGCCGCGGTTAACCAGATCGCCGCAGAACCAGAGCGCGTCGGCTGCCGGGTCGAAGTTCAGGCGATCCAGCAGGCGCCGCAGTTCCGGATAACAGCCTTGCACATCGCCGATCGCATAGACGGCCATGCGCAATGCTCCTCAGTGAAGGGTGCGCGGCACCGACAGCACGAATTCCGGAATCGGCGTTTCGAAATCGGTGCCGTCATCGGCATGCAGGAAGTAGGCGCCCCGCATGGTGCCGACGCTGGTTTGCAGCACCGCGCCGGAAGTGTAGCTGTAACCCTCGCCGGGATTCAGGCGCGGCTGTTCGCCGACCACACCATCGCCGCGCACTTCCTCCACCTTGCCGTTGGCGTCGGTGATGATCCAGTGTCGCGCCAGCAGGCGCGCAGGAATCCCCCCGACGTTGCGCAACGTGATCGTGTAGGCGAACACGTAACGATCGGCGTCGGGCTGCGATTGCTCGACGACGAAGCGCGTATCCACGGAGATCTGGATCGCATAGGGCTCGTGGTTGTCGCGGTCAGCCATGCTCTGGATTGTCCGCGATGACGGCGGGACTCGGCAAGTCCGCGCTGCGAGCGAGGTTCACATAATCCTGCGGCGACAGGGTTTCGGCGCGCGCGCGCGGATCAATGCCGGCGGCACGGATAGCTTCCGCATCCAGCAGGCCCGAGAGCGCGTTGGCGAGCGTCTTGCGGCGTTTGCCGAATGCCGCGCGCACGATCGCCTCGACGCGCGCGTGCTCCACCTGCGCATCCAGCGGCGACCCATGCGGGATCAAGCGTACCACCGCCGAATCCACCTGCGGCGGCGGGCGAAACGCGCCCGGCGGCACGCGCAGCAGCGGTTCGATCTTGCATGCCAGTTGCAGCATCACCGAAAGCCGTCCGTAGGTCTTGCTGCCGGGTGGTGCGGCCATGCGATCCACCACTTCCTTTTGCAGCATGAACAGCATGTCGCCGATGACGCGTGCGTGTTGCAGGCAGTGGAACAGGATCGGGCTGGACACGTAATAGGGCAGGTTGCCGACCAGCCGCAACTTGCCGCCGCCCGCAAGCGCGGTGAGGTCCACTTGCAGCACGTCGGCGTGGATGATGGTGAGCTCGCCGCGCGCTTGCGCCGCCGCGCGCAATGGCGCGAGCAGTTCTGCATCCAGTTCGATTGCGGTGAGCGTATGCGCGGCATCGAGCAAAGGCAGCGTCAGCGCGCCTTCGCCCGGGCCAATCTCGACGATGCGGTCGCCTTCCCGGGGTGCGAGCGCGGCGATGATCCGCTCGATGATCCCGCGCTCATGCAGAAAATGCTGGCCGTAGTGTTTTTTGGGGCGCGCCATGGCGGATCAGCCGAGCTCCCCATCACCCCGATCCTCTCCCCGGTGGGCAGAGGAAGACAAGCGCAAAGCGCCTGGCGGGTGAGCGGGGCGCGAAGCTTTGCGATCCGCGAGTTGTAGCGCGAGCTCCGCTGCCGCAAACAGGCTGCGCGGATCGGCGCGGCCGCTTCCCGCCAGATCCAGCGCGGTACCGTGATCCACCGAGGTGCGGATATAGGGCAAACCGAGGGTGATGTTGACCGTGCGCTCGAACGCTTCGGACTTCAACACCGGCAATGCCTGGTCGTGATACATCGCCAGCACCGCATCGTAATGCGTGCGCTGCGCCGGCACGAAGGCGGTATCGGCCGGCAGCGGCCCGAGCAGCGCGAAGCCCTCCGCGCGCAGTGCGTCCATGGCCGGAGTGATCGTGTCGATTTCCTCGCTGCCGAGATGCCCGGCTTCACCGGCGTGCGGATTCAAGCCCAGCACGGCGATTCGCGGCTGCGCGATCCCGAACTTCGCGACCAGCTCGGCATGCATGATGCGCAATGTGCGAGTGAGCGAGTCGCGCGCAATCGCCGCCGGCACTTTCGACAGCGGCAGGTGCGTGGTGGCGAGCGCGACCCGCAACTCGGGTGAAGCCAGCATCATGACCACATCGCAGTTGGCCCGGCGCGCAAAGAATTCGGTGTGGCCACTGAAGGTCTCGCCAGCGTCGTTGATGACGGACTTCTGCACAGGCGCGGTGACCAGCGCGTCGAACTCGCCGCTGGCGCAGCCATCCGCGGCGCGTGCCAACGCATTCAGGACATGGAATGCGTTGCGGGGATCGGGCAGGCCCGGCATTTCCGGAGCGCGCAGCGCAACCTCGACGAGACGCAACGCACCGGGTGCGCGCAGCGCGCGCGACGCACCATCGAACGGTTCGATTTGCAGGTCGAGGCCGCACGCGGTGGCTGCGCGCCGCAGCAATCCGGCATCGCCGATCGCAATCAGGTCGGCGGGAAAAGAGGAGGCCGCAAGCCTGGCGATCAGTTCCGGCCCCACACCTGCCGGCTCGCCGGCGGTGAGGGCGAGCCGCGGCAAGGCCGCGGCGTTCACGGGGTGCCGGCGCTACCCGTATCTGCGCTGGCGGTCTGGTCCGCTTGTGCGCCCGGCAGACGGATATCTATGTAGGCATCCGAACGGATATCGCGCAGGAACTGTTCGTAAGCATCCGCACCCTTGCGCGCGGCGATTGCCTGGCGCGCCTGCTCGCGCTGGATATCCTGGGTCTTGTCGGCCTGGCGCGTGCCGAGCAACTGGATCAGGTGCCAGGAACCATCCTGGCTCTTGAACGGTTGCGATACCTGCCCCGGCTGCATGGTTGCAACCAGATTGCCGATGTCGCCACCCCAGTCGTCGTGCATGAACCAGCCCATGTCGCCGCCGGCGTTGGCGCTGGTGTTGTCGTCGGAATCCTTTTTAGCCAATGCGCTGAAATCCTGGTGATCATCCACGATCTGGTGGTATATCGCGTTGATCTTGTCCTGCGCTTCCTGCTCGGACACCAGCGCGTTGGGTTTGATCATGATGTGACGCGCGTGGTACTCGGTGACGATCTGCTTGGCGTCGGCACCGCGGCGGTCCACCAGCTTGATGATGGTGAACCCACCCGGCGTGCGCAGCGGCTGGGATACCGCGCCCGGCTGCATCTGCTCGACCTGTGCAGCGAATGCGGCCGGCAGTTCATCCACGCGATGCCAGCCCAGATCGCCGCCTTCCAGGGCGTCGGATGCGCCTGAAGAACTGATCGCTTCGGCGGAGAATTCCTTGCCGCCCTTCAAATCCGATTCGATCTTGTCGGCTTTGGCTTGCGCGGCGGCGATTGCCTTGGCGTCCGCGCCGTCCGGCAACGTCACATCGATATGGGCCAGATGCACTTCGCCGGACTTGAACGCCGGATTGGCCAGCATGTTGTCGATCTCGGCGTCGGAGACCTGCGCGGAACTCTGCATCACCTGCTGGCGCAGCCGCTGGATCAGCAGCTGGTCGCGCAGGTTCTCGCGGAAACCGGCGTAGTCCACATTGTCCTGCTGCATGGCCGCCTGCAGTTGCGGCACCGTCATCTTGTTCTGCTGGGCCACCGAAGCGACCGCGGCGTCCAGCTCGTCATCGGAGATGCGCAGGCCGTTGTCGTTGGCGCGTTGCACTTGCAGCTTGTTCATGATCAGACGATCCAGCACCTGCTTCTGCAGCACGCCGGGCGGCGGCAGTTGCTCCGGGTGATCGGCGTACTGGTGCTGCACGGTCGCGATCGCCTCGTCCAATTCACTTTGCAGGATCACGCCGTCATTGACGACCGCAACGATACGGTCGAGCGTGGCATCCTGCTGCGGCGCGGGCGGGGCGTCGGCGCTCAGCAATTGTGCGGAAGCATGGGTGGCGACGCCGGCGGCGAGCAGGAAGGCGACGCTTAAAACGGAGATTTTTTTCATGGAAAGTGGCTGCGGCGCAGCGGGACGGAATGCGAAGTGTACCGGAGTGGCGCTTTAATGCCCTGTTAAAAACGGGCAGGGCTGGTCTTTTTTGACTCGGAGACGCGGTCAGTCGTTCCCCAGCCGGTCATTGATAACCCAGAATGGAGTGCTGCAGGAAGCTCTCGGTTTTCTGCCCGTACTCGCCCAGGCCCTTGAACTCGACTTCGAAGAAGATCGCGTTGTTCACGTCGCCCTTGAAGTCGCGCACGTAGCGGCGCACCAACACGCGCGCCGCGGTGCAGCAGCCGTCCCATTCGACGCCGGCAAAGGCATCCACCACTTTCTTGTCGCGCAAGGAGTAGTCGTAGCGTCCGACCAATTTCCAGTGATCGCTGATGGGCAGCTCGCTGGATGCGTCCACCTGCTCGATCAGCCCCCGCCGATAGCGGTATGCGAGGTTCAGCACGCCATCCTGGCGGATCCGGCGCTCGATGCCGACGGTGGAGACGTCGGTCTCGTCGGTATTCGGGTTCCACTGTTGCGAAGCGGTGAGGCGCCAGTTGTCCGACAGGGCCAGTTCCAGATTGCCGACATAGTTGGAACCGCTGAAATCGGAGATCTTCTGGCCTGGGCGCAAGGTCACGCGCTGCGGATCAAAATAACGGATCTGGCCAATGCTGGCCGAGAGTTTCTCCACGCCGTTGTCGTCCAGCAGCCGTGTGGTCAGCGCCAGCGAAAGATTGTTGGCATTCTCCTGACGGTCGGCGCCGGAAAAACTGTTGGTGGTGAACAACTGCCAGAAATCGAAGGTCAACGGCTGGGTATCAAACAACGGCAGGTCGTCCTGATTGCGATACGGCACGCGCAGGTAATACAGGCGCGGCTCCAGCGTTTGCGTGTAACTGTTGCCGAACAGGTTGGTGTCGCGCTCGAAGATCAGCCCCGCATCCACATCGAAGATCGGCACGCTACGGCTGGGGTCGGTCGAGCCGCCGCTGATCGCGGGGCGCTCCAGGTTGTACGCGGTGTAGCGATAGCCAAGTTCCGGGCGCACGAACCACGCCGCGCCCTGCAATGGCCACGCGAGGTACGGATAGATATCCGCGCGCTCGCCGCCTGGCCGAAACGAGCTTTGGAAACGCACCGCTTCGGCGTTGATGCCCCATTCGGGACCGCCCAGCGGTCCGAACGGGCGGTCGGCATTGAAGTACAGGCGCGGCAGGCGCCTGAACGGTTCGGCCGAATCCGGAATGGTCGGGTCGGTAATCTGCCAGGTGTCCACACCCAGCCCCGCGTCCCACCAATCGCCGCTGCCACTGAGATACGCGGAGGAGCCGATCAGCGAGGTCACCGCGGCGGTGAGGTTGTTGCCGAAATCCTGGAAATAGCTCTTGTCGGTGACGCGATTGACGCTGGCATTGAACACCCAACCCGGCATCAGATAGGTCGAATCCTGAAAATGCAGGAAGCCGCGATCACGGTTGGCGACGCGATCCTGCGGCATGTAATTGAACTGCAGAATCCCGCTGCTGCCGCCCATCAGATAGCGAAACTCGCCGCCGAGCATCACGCCGCGATCGGAATAAATCCGCGGTGTAAGCGTGGCGTCGTAGTTCGGCGCCAGATTGAAGTAATACGGCAGCGCGAAATACAAGCCGGAGTGGCTGCTGCTGCCGAAGCTCGGATACAGGAAGCCTGATTGGCGGCGCTTGTCGACCGGAAAGCGCATATACGGCAGCCACAGGAATGGCACGCCCTTGAGGCGCAAGGTCACGTCATGCGCGCGGCCTACGCCCGAATCCTGGTCGATCGCCATCGTGTTGGAACGCAATTCCCACACGCGGTCGCTCGGGTCGCAAGTCGAATAGCTGACCTGCTTGTAAGCACTGTGCTGTGCGTCGAGGATGGTCGCTTGCGTGGCGCTGCCGTTGCCGCGCGAACTCAGCAATTGATAGCGCACGTCATCGGCGACGCCGTATTCCGGATCGGTGGTGCCGCGCATGCGCGTCGCCGAAAACAACTCGTTGCGATCCTGGTAACGCACGTTGCCTTGCGCCAGGTAAGCGGTCGAATCCTCGGTGTAATCGACGTGTTCGGCGCGCAGCAATTGATCCAGCCGTTGCAGACGCACATCGCCGTACAGGTGGAACACGTTGCTGTCCGGGCTCTCCAGCCGATCGGCGCGCACATCCGAAACCGCTTGCGAGGCATCGCCGGTGGTCGGCAGGCCGGACACGTAGAAATCCAGCAGGTCGTTCTTCTTGCACAGCGAAAAGTCGTTCTTGTCGCGCGGGCAGGTGAACGCACCCAGCGGGCAGACGATCTTCTCGGACTGCGCGACGGCGGCGGTGGCGGGCAGCACGGCCATGGCGATGGCGAACGCGAGCGTGCGCGGCGTCAGCGTGGTTGATCGGCGCAGCACGGTACTTCCTCGTCCCGGAGTAACGTTAAACTAGCAGAAAGCGGGCGTGACGAGGAACCCGGGCGCCACAGCGGGGTTCGAAATGCCGCTGCTTTACTTCCGTCGACGGGCGGGCGGCCCGTGCTGCGGGGCCACCCCGGCAGCCGGCAAAGGCCGATGCGGGCAGGCTACCTTCCAAGCCGTGTTGACGTGTCTTCAAATTGCGCGAAGCGCCGCTTTTTTTTCACAGCATCGCCGCGGCATGCGCGATCACCGATTCGCGCAATGCGTCCAGGTTGTAGCCGCCTTCCAGCACCGATATCAGGCGGCCCTGCGCGTGCGCATCGGCCCGCGCGCGCAGTCGCCGGGTGATCCATGCGTAATCTGCCGTTTCGACTTGCAACTGCGCCAGCGGATCGAGTCGGTGCGCATCGAAACCGGCGGAAACCAGCAGCAGTTGCGGATGGAATGCGTCGAGTGCGGGCAAAAGGATGTCATCCCAGGCCGCGCGAAATTCGCGCGAACCGGCATCGGGCGGCAGCGGTGCATTGACGATGTTGCCGACACCCTTTTCGCTTGCCGCGCCGGTGCCCGGATACAACGGCATCTGGTGGCTGGACAGGTACAGCACGCGCGCATCCCGCGCAAAAATATCCTGCGTGCCGTTGCCGTGATGCACATCGAAATCCACGATCGCGACACGCTGGAGCCCGTGCGCTTCCAGCGCGTGCGCCGCCGCCATCGCGATGCCGTTGAAGATGCAAAAGCCCATCGCGGTATCGTGCGTGGCATGATGCCCGGGCGGGCGCACCGCGCAAAACGCGCGGCTCGTTTCAGCTTTCATCACGGCATCCACCGCCGCGCACGCCGCGCCGGCCGCGCGCTCCGCGGCTTCCAGAGAACCCGGCGACATCACGGTGTCGGCATCGAGCCGCAGCGAACCGGTTTCCGGCGCGCTCATGAAGATGCTTTCGACATACGCAGCGTCATGCACGCGCAGCAGTTGTGCACGGGTGGCGCGCGGCGCTTCGATCCGTTGCAGCTGCGCGAAACGCGGATCTTCCAGCGCCTGCAACACTGCGCGCAGCCGGGCTGGCGATTCCGCATGAGCGATACCGGGATCGTGGCGCAGGCAGGCGGGATGGGTGTAGACGCGAAGCGTTGGAATCATCGGTCAAGGAACCGTTTGCCCTGGCATGCCCAAGGCGAACAAGCTGGCCCAGGATGCCGTTCATGGCTTGACAGTTCACCACGAACGGATGAGTTGCGACTCAGGCTTTTTTTCTGGAGCGGCGTTGGTGTTGCCACAGTACTTCGCCGTGTCCGCTTGCGCGGGCCAGCACACGCGCCAGCACGAACAGCAGATCGGAAAGACGATTGAGATAGTGCAACGTCTGCGGGCGCACCGTTTCCTCGCACGCCAGCGTCACCACGCAGCGCTCGGCGCGCCGGCACACGGTGCGCGCGACATGGCACTGCGCCGCAGCCATGCCGCCGCCGGGCAGGATGAATTCCTTCAGCGGCGGCAGGTCGGCGTTGAAGCGATCGAGGGTGGACTCCAGCCGCGCGATGTCGGCATCGTCGACCATCGCCATGCCGGGAATGCACAGCTCGCCGCCGAGATCGAACAGATCGTGCTGGATCTGCATCAGGCTTTCGATCACCGGTGCGGGCAGATCGGGAGCCGCCAGCAGCACGCCCAGCGTGCTGTTGAGCTCGTCTACCGTTCCGTAGGCCGTGACGCGCGCGGAATCCTTGCGGGTGCGCGTGCCATCGCCGAGGCCGGTGGTTCCATCATCACCGGTGCGGGTATAAATTTTCGAGAGACGGTTGCCCATGATGGGCGACGGTTCACGCCGTAGCGGTGCGCAGGACGGGATAACGCTGACGGAGCAGCGCGAAACTGCCGAACAGCAGCGTGCTCCAGAACAGGGTGCCGGGCAGCGTGCCGTGTTCATAGAACGGCCAGCCGGCGACATAACACGTCATCAATCCAGCGAAGTTGTGCGGATACATCGTGCCGGCCAGCCACACGAAGAAATTGGTGATCAGATAAAAGCCGGTCGCGCTGGCGAGCGCGGCGACCGCGGTGTTCAGCACGCGTACCCGTCCACGCAGCGCGAATCCCGCGAACGCGGTCAACGTGTAGCAGGTGTAGATCACGGGCGCGATGTCGAGCCAATCGGACACTTGCGAGGTAGGCAACGAGAACGCGATCACCGCATCCGCCAAGGCCATTGCTGCCAGCGGCACCGCAACCGCCAATTTCCGGCTCGCGAAATAGGCGCCGCCAAACAGCGCGATTGCCTCGAACGGCATGAAGTTCCACAAGCTCAATGGCAGTGCGCCGGCCGCGAAGTGCACCAGCAGCCGATAACCGACCGCCAACGCGACCATTGCGCACAAGACCAGATTGCGGGGCGCGAGCAGGGAGGATTCTTGGGTGCGCGGCATGGGGATCGTTCCTCGATCGGCGATCTGGATAGCTTACCGCAAAGCGCGCGGGACGGATCGCGCGAGGAACATCGCGCTATCATCCATCGATGCGCGAACACGCAGACATCCTGATCGTCG
The DNA here is from genome assembly GCA_035606235.1 of Rhodanobacteraceae bacterium. Lineage (GTDB taxonomy): Bacteria > Pseudomonadota > Gammaproteobacteria > Xanthomonadales > Rhodanobacteraceae > 66-474. The sequence continues at coordinate 17,306 of DATNFU010000048.1, read as the reverse complement.
GTGGCGGCCTGGTCGGCGCCAGCCTGGCGATTGCGCTGGATGCTGCGGGTCGCGGCGCGACGCTGGTCGAGGCCGCCGCGCCGCGCGCACCCATGCTGCCGAGTTACGACGAACGCAATCTGGCGCTGGCGCGCGCGACGATCAACGCACTTGCGAATCTCGGCGTCTGGAAGCACACGCAAGGAGCCACGCCGATCACGCACCTGCACGTCAGTCGTGCCGGTGAGTTCGGCGCGGCGCGAGTGTCCGCGCACGAAGCGGGCGTGGAATCGCTCGGCGCAACTTTGCCGGCGCGCGAGCTGGGTCAGGCTCTGGAGCTGCGCTTGCAGGAGTGCCGGTGCGTTACGCGCCTGACGCCGGCGAAGTTGGAACGGCTTGAATTTTTGAAGCACGTCCAAACAGGGTCGCCGGGTTCCGGCTTGCGCCGGGATGACGCCAAGAAGGATGGCTGGCGCGCCACGCTGTGCATCAATGGTGAAACCCGTGAACTCGAAACGAAGTTGCTGGTCGGCGCAGACGGCACTGCTTCGTTCGTGCGCGCGCAGGCGGGCATCGCCGCCGACGAACACGATTATGCGCAAAGCCTGATCGTCACCACGATTACGCCCGAGCGTGATCCCGATGGCCGCGCCTTCGAGCGCTTCTCCGATGATGGCCCCGTCGCGCTGCTGCCGCTGTCGGGTCGGCGCTGCGGGCTGGTGCTTGCCGTCCCGCACGATCAAACCGACGCCGTGCTGGCGTTGAGCGACGCTGATTTCGCCGCGCTGGCACAGCGGCGCTTCGGCTGGAAGCTCGGCCGGCTGACGCGTGCGGGCAAGCGTCAGGCGCACCACGCGCGCCGCGTATTGGCACAATCGTTGATCGCGCCGCGCGCGGCGCTGATCGGCAACGCCGCGCAGACCGTGCATCCGATCGGCGCGCAGGGTTTCAATCTCGGCTTGCGTGATGCGCTGACCTTGGCGGAATTGGTCGCCGATGCGGATGATCCCGGCGCGAGCGAATTGCTGCGCGAGTATGCCGCACGCCGCGTGCCGGATCGCAACGGGGTGCTTGCCTTCAGCCATGGATTGATTTCCCTGGCGTGCTTGTCCCAACCCGCGTTCGGGCCGCTGCGTTCGCTGGCGTTGATCGCCTTCGACAGCGTGCCGCCGCTGAAGCGATTACTCGCCAAACGCGGCATGGGTTGGCGTGGCGTGGCTCCGCCGAATCTGACACTGGAGCGAGGGCCATGATGGCCGTGTTCCCCTCACCCATCACTCTCTTCAAAAGAGAGAGTGACAAAGGAAGGCAAGCGCCTATTTCATGGAAGCAGGAGCGCGCAGCGTGAATGCCCGTCGCGCGATGCCGGACATCGCCATCGCTGGGGGCGGCATGATCGGCGCGGCCTGCGCGCTGGCACTGGCGCGCAACGGTTTCAAAGTCGTGCTGGTCGAGGCGCGCGAGCCTGCGCAATGGCGCGCGGAGGATCCCGAAGACCTGCGCGTGATCGCGCTGGCGCCCTCCTCGGCGAAGGTGCTGGACCAGCTCGGCGTCTGGAAGCCGGTAAGCGCCAGGCGCGTCGCGCCTTACGCACGCATGCATGTGTGGGATGCCGAGAGCGCTGGCGAGTTGCATTTCGATGCGGTATCTGAAGGTCGCGCGGAACTGGGCTGGATCGTCGAAAACAAGTTGCTGCAGTGGACGCTGTGGCAGGCGCTGGATCAAACCGGCGTGCGCCGCGTGTGCCCCGGCGAGGTGCGCGATTTCGAGGTGCGCACCGATCGCGTCTCGCTGGAATTGAGCGAAGGCGAGCCGCTGTCCGCGCGCATGCTGGTGATCGCCGATGGCGCGAAATCCACGCTGCGCGACAAAGCCGGCATTCAAACGCGCGGACGCGATTACGCGCAGCGCGCGGTCGTCGCGCATGTCGCGACCGAAAAGCCGCACGAAGCCGCCGCGTGGCAGCGGTTCCTGCCGGGTGGCCCGATCGCGCTGTTGCCCTTGCGTGATGGCCGCAGTTCGATCGTCTGGAGCATGCCGGAGCCTGAAGCGCAGCGCATGCTGGCGCTGGATGATGCTGCATTTTGCGGAGCGGTTGGATTCGCGACCGATTACCGCCTGGGCCGCATCACCGAAACCACCCCGCGCACATCGTTCCCGTTGCGTTTGCAATTGGCGCACACCTACACGAGCGAGCGTTGCGTGTTGCTCGGGGACGCCGCGCACGCGGTACATCCGCTGGCCGGGCAGGGTGCGAATCTCGGCTTGCGCGATGTGACCGAACTGGTAGCCGTGTTGAGCGAGGCGCGCGATGGCGGCCGCGACTTCGCCGCACGGCATGTGCTGCAACGTTATGCGCGCCGGCGCCGTTCTGCCGACACACTCGATGCTTGGTCATTCGATGCATTGGCGCGTGCGTTTGCGTGGCGCGCATCGCCGCTGGTCGTATTGCGCGGGTTCGGCATGCGCGCGGTGGATGCGCTAACGCCATTGAAGCGAAAATTGGTGGAGCACGCAGCGGGGCGCGGTTGAAAGTGCTGCGGAGGAAAAAGATGCGTTAGTTCGCGACGACAATATTATTTACCAGCCCCGAGTCCCGAGCCCTGAATTCCGAGTCCAATACCCGAGCACATCGAGGAGATGACCATGCGCATTCGACTGGTGTTGACCGCCGCATTGCTGTTCGGCCTTTCATCGCTCGCCCACGCGGCGGTACAGACGAAAACAATCGATTACACCGTGCACGGCAAGGCCATGCGCGGCATGCTGATCTGGGATGACGCGGTGAAGACCCCGCGCGCGGGGCTGCTGATGGTTCCCGACTGGCGCGGCATCAATGCCACCAATATCGCATTCGCGAAAACCATTGCCGGGCGCGATTACGTGATCTTCATGGGCGACATGTACGGCAAGGATTTGCGGCCCATGAGCGACGCCGAAGCGCAGGCCGCGGTGAAGCCGCTGTACGGCGATCGCGCCGAGATGCGTGCGCGCGCAGCGGCGGCATTTGACGAGCTGAAGAAACTGGCGCAGTCGCACACCGCGCCGATTGATGCGTCAAGACTGGCCGCGATCGGCTTCTGCTTCGGCGGTTCATCGGTGCTGGACCTGGCACGCAGCGGCGAGGATCTCGCCGCGGTGGTGAGTTTCCACGGCGGCTTGTCCACCGATGACCCGATGCTTGCGAAACACATCAAGGCCCGCGTGCTGGCGATGAACGGGGCCGATGACAAGGGCACCATGCCGGATGCCGACAAGTTCATGGACGAAATGCGGATGAGCCCGGCCGAATGGCAGTTCGTGGTGTTCGGCCACACGGTGCATTGCTTCGCCGAACCGAGCGCGCATTCGCCGCCGGGTTGCGTGTACAACGCGAAGGCCGCCAAGCGTGCATTCAAGCTGATGCACGACTGGCTGGACGAGGCGTTTGCCGCGGGACATTGATGAGATGCCGGTTGTGCGCAGGCGCGCTCCTACGACAGCGGCTTTGTAGGAGCGCGCCTGCGCGCGACCATGGAGCTCTTGGCTATGGACGGTGCTGCAATGTCGCCTGCAAGCAGGCTCCTACGAAAGCCGCTTTGTAGGAGCCTGCTTGCAGGCGATCAATGATCCCTTTCCACTGCATACACCGCCAGCGCATCCAGCGCATCGCGGTAGCGTGATGCGGGCAGCGCGGCAAGCGCGTCGCGCGCGGCATCGGCGTGGCCTTGCGCGCGCAGGCGCACGCGCGCGATTGCACCGGATTCGCGGATCGCGTTGATGATCGCATCCAGTGATGCCAGCCGTTCCGAACTGAGCGCGTGGCGCAGCGTCTCGGCCTGCGCGGGTGTCGCACGCTCGATTGCATAGATCAACGGCAATGTCGGCTTGCCTTCGGCGAGGTCATCGCCGATGTTCTTGCCCAGCGTCTGCGCGTCGGAGACGTAATCCAGCAGGTCGTCGGCGATCTGGAAGGCAAAGCCGAGCTGCATGCCGTATTCGCGCAGCGCGCGCTCCTGTTTCTCCGGCAAGCCGGCCAGCACCGCGCCCAGTTGCGTGGCGGCGGCGAACAGCACTGCGGTTTTGCGCTCGATGACGCGCAGGTACGCGGCCTCATCAATATCGGCATTGCCGAGGTTCAGCAATTGCAACACTTCGCCTTCGGCGATCGCATTGGTGGTGTCGGCGAGGATGCCCATCACCCGCATGCGGTCCAGTTCCACCATCAGCTGGAACGCGCGCGAATACAGGAAGTCGCCGACCAGCACGCTGGCGGCATTGCCCCACAGGGCGTTCGCGGTCTTGCGCCCGCGCCGCAGGTCGGAGCCGTCCACCACGTCGTCGTGCAGGAGCGTGGCGGTGTGGATGAACTCCACGATCGCCGCGAGCTGCACGTGCGCGTCGCCCGCATAGCCCGCCGCGCGCGCGGCCAGTACATGCAGCATCGGTCGCAGCCGCTTGCCGCCGCCGCCGACGATGTGTTCGCCGACCGCATGCACCAGCGCCACGTCGGAAGCCAGCCGCTTGCGGATGAGCGCGTCCACCGCGGCCATGTCGGAGGTGGCCAGTGCGCGCACCGAAGCGAAATCGCCGGTGACATCGGGTCGCGAGACGATGGCCTGGTTCATGCGCGCTCGGGCAGCGATGGAACGGTGATTATAGACGTGTGTTACCGACACGCGCCGACACCTTGATACGGCCCCGGCCTACACTGCCGGCTGGCGGATTCCGCTGGCGGCCAAGCGCGCGTGCTGGCATCCTGTCCGCCTGCAATTCTTCGAGGACACTCCCATGGCACGCGGCGTCAACAAGGTCATCCTGATCGGCAATCTCGGCGCGGATCCGGAAACGCGCTACACCGCTTCCGGTGCGGCGATCACCACGGTGAGCCTGGCCACGTCGGAATCCTGGAAGGACAAGCAGACCGGCGAGGCCAAGGAGCGCACCGAGTGGCATCGCGTGAAATTCTTTGGGCGCCTGGCCGAGATCGCCGGTGAATACCTGAAGAAAGGTCGGCAGGTGTACGTCGAGGGTTCGATCCGCACCGACAAGTACACCGACAAGGAGGGCGTCGAGCGTTATAGCACCGACATCATCGCCAACGAGATGCAGATGCTCGGTGGCACCGGTGAAGGTGGCTCGCGCAGCGGGGGCGAAGGTGGCGGTTATCGCGAGCGCCCGCAATCGCAATCGCGCGGCGGCGCTCCGGCACCTTCCGGCGGCCGGCCGGCGCCGCAACCGGCTTCGGGCGTGGGCGATTTCGAGGACGACGACATTCCGTTCTAGGTCAAAACTCCACCGCGCCCTCCAGGTAGAACACGCAGGCGCCTTCCATCTCCACGCGATGGTCGGCGAGCCGGCACAGCATTTCGCCGCCCCGTTGCGAAGCCTGGTACGCGCGGAATTCGGTCTTCCCCAATTGGCCGGCCCAATAAGGCGCGAGCATGCAGTGGGCGCCGCCGGTGACGGGATCTTCGGGAATGCCCTTCGCAGGCGCGAAGTAGCGGCTGACAAAATCGTAGTGCTCATCTCCTGGCGCCGTCACGATCACCCCACTGCGATCCATCCGCGCGATCGCCGCCATATCGGGCGCAAGCTCGCGAACCATGCGCGCGCTTTCCATCCGCGCCAGATAGTTGAACTCGTTCACGCACACTTCGACCGGCGTGGCGCCGAGCGCTTCCGCAAACCCCGGTGGCGCGGGCACCGGTTCGGATAGCCGTGCCGGGAAATTCATCAGGTACCCGTGTGCCGTCCGGGTCACCGTCAACGGCCCGCTCGCGGATTGAAAAACCACGTGCGTCCGCTCGGGCTCCAGTCGCTCCATCACGACCGCCGCACTCGCCAGCGTGGCATGTCCGCACAGCGGCACTTCGATGCGCGGCGTGAACCATCGCAATCGGTAGTCGCTGCCTTCGGGGCACAGGAACGCGGTTTCAGCCAGATTGTTTTCCGCCGCGATGGCCTGCATGACCGGGTCTTGCGGAAAGCTGTCTATCAACACCACCGCCGCGGGGTTCCCGCCAAATCGGCGGGTCGTGAAGGCATCAACCTGGAATATAGGTGCGCGCAAGGGGTTACTCCGTGTAACGGTTAAGAATCAGGGGCCGAGTTTCGCGGTCAGGAAATATATGGTCGCCCGATCCGCCTTCAACCACGAAACATGACGCAGGAAGCCGTGGATCTCGTTGGGCAGCACCAGTTCCTGGTACGGCACATTCTGTTTGTCCAGGCGTCGCGCAAGATCGATCGTCTGCAGGAAATGCACGTTGCGATCGTCGTCGCCCTGGATCAGCAGTACCGGTGACTGCCACGTCGCAATGTCGGCATCCGGCGAGGATTGCCAGGCGATCTTCACTGCCTCCTTGCGGTCGCCCTGCTCGTAGCGCGCCTCCGGCTTGCCGAACCACAGGTCGATGAAGCGTGACCAGTCGTGCACCCCGTGCATGTCCACGCCGGCCTTGAAGATGTCGGAATTGCGCGCCAGCGCGAGCGCGGTGAGATAACCGCCGTAGGAGCCGCCCCAGATGCCGATACGCTGCGCATCCACGCCGTTCATTCGCTGCAGAAAATTCGCGCCCGCCAGCACATCCTGATATTCGGAGGCGCCGGTCGGACCCCAGTGCGCCGGGTTGTGGAAGGCATGGCCGTAGCCGATGCCGAGCCGGTAGTTCACCGACAGCACGGTGAAGCCGTGCGCCGCCAGATACTGGTTCACCGCGTAGCTGTTGCTGTAGTAGTCCATGTAATGCCAGCCGAGCAGCATCTGCCGCGGCGGGCCGCCGTGCACGAAGATCACGCCGGGCTGGTTCCCGCCTGCGGCATTGCTGCGGAACAACTGACCGTGCACGAGCGTGCCGTCGGCGGCGGTGAAGTTCACCGATTGTGGCGTGATCAATTGCGCGACCGGAAAATCCTTCGGCACCAGGCTCGGCTGCAACAGGAGGCGATCGCTGCCGTCGTCGCGCATCGTCGCGACCAGCGGCGGCTGTTGCGCGCCGGCATCAACGAACGCGATCGCGTGATCGCTTACCGTCACCGGTGTCCATTGCAGACCGTCGCCGGAAGTAAGCGTGCGTGGCTGTGCTGCATCCACAGGCACTGCGAACAGATGGCGGCGGTCGTCGTCATCCTTCGTCGAGCCCGTGTTTGCGCTGTAAATCAATGAATGCTTGTCGCGGCTCAACGCGACATCCTCGACCATGAACTGGCCGGGCGTGAGCAGCAGCGGCTCGCCGCCGCTTGCCGAAATCGAATACAGATGCGGCCAGTTATCCAGGTCGGAGAGGAAGACCAGCCGGTCGCCTGCGGCCCAGTTGAGATTGGCTTCGCCGGCGGTTTCCGGATAGGAACCCAGCAGCGTGTCGGGGCTCTGCCATATCCGCTGGCCATTGCCGGTCGAAACGCTCGCCGTCCAGATGGACCACGGATGCGGTACCTGCTGCAACAATGGTTCCGGCGCGCCGCCGCGGCCAGGCAGGCGGGTGAACGCGATCCGCGTGCCATCAGGCGACCAGCGCGGCGAACCGTCGCGACCGGTAGAAGGCGCCAGATACATGAGCGGTGATTTGTCGTCGCTGTATACGCCGATGAAAGCGTGGTCGTCGCGATTGGAGACGAACGCGAGCTGCTTGCCATCCGGCGACCATTGCAGCTCGCCATCCTTGCCGCGGTCGAAGAACAGCCGCTTCGGCGCGCCGGCATCTTTTTTCTTCGAATGTTCGGCCTTGTCGCCGTCATGATGATCGAGCGACGCCGTCCACACCTGATCGTCCTTGAGGTAGGCGAGCTTGCCTCGCGTGGAAATCGCAGGCGCGTCGCCTTCGGTGATTTCATGCACGGCGCCATCGGGCAAACGCGCTGCCCACAACGTCACCTTCGGTTCGGCCGTGTTTGAATCCGGATCGGGCGCCAGCTTGTCCGGCCAGTTGGCGTCGTGATCGCCGCCCCGCACGAACACCAGCGCGTCACCCGAGGGCGAGAACGTGAGCTGCGTGATCTCCTGCCCATCGTCCTGCGTGAAATGCGTAATCTGGCGCGGACTGAATGCCGGTGCCTGCGCGATCCAGACATTGCGCACGCCGCGCAGATTGATTACCCAGGCGATTCGGTCGCCGTGTTCGCTCGTGGCGAGCCCGCTGGCGAATGGATAATCCAGTACCTGTTGCAGCGTGAAGTTCGCGCCAGCCGGTGCGGATGAAGCTGGCGCGGCCAAAGCGAGCGGCGCGACCGCCAGACCAACCAGCGCGCACGTGAGCACAACGGCGCAAGGACCGCTTCGGCGACGACGCATGGCACTCTCCCAAATGGATGCTCGTGCACTCTTACCCACGTTGCCGCGCAATGGGAAGTGCTGGCGGTCACTGCCTCGCGCCCACCGCCGCCGCCCATGCAGCAGGGCGCTTCGATTACCCCAGCATCGCCTCGATATCGCGATGGCTCACCGCATCCTTGGCGAATTCGAAAGTTCCGCGTTCACGCATCTCGCGCGCTGCGCGCAGCAACGCGCCGTATGCCGCGCGGGTGAGCGCGCCACCGACGCTGATGCGGCGCACGCCCATGTGCGCCAGCGTGGCGCGGTCGAAAGCGGCGCTGGCGAGCACGTTGAGTGGGCGATCCAGCGCCCGCAGCACCGCGTCGATCTGCTCATGGCTCTGCAAACCCGGGGCATACAGCACGTCGGCGCCGGCTTCCTGGTACGCGCGCAGTCGAGCGATCACGTCATCCAGATCGGGTTTGCCGACCAGGAAATTTTCCGCCCGCGCAGTGAGCGTGAATGGAAACGGCAATGCGCGCGCGGCTTCCGCCGCCGCGCGAATGCGCATCACCGCCCGATCGAGGTCATAAAGCGGATGCGCCGGATCGCCGGTCGCGTCCTCGATCGAACCGCCGACCGCGCCGGCACTGGCGGTGAGCCGGATGGTTTCCGCCACGGTTTCCGGATCGTGGCCGAAGCCGTTCTCCAGATCCACGCTGAGCGGCAGTTCGGTAGCCGAAGCGAGTTCGGCGACGTGCGCGAGCATGCGCTCTCGCCCGACGGCGTTGTCGCGCAGGCCCAGCGAAAACGCGTACCCGGCGCTGGTGGTGGCGAGCGCCTCGAAGCCCGCCTGCGCCAGCAGACGGGCGCTGCCGCGATCCCACGGGTTGGGAAGGATGAAGGCGTCCCGGCGCGCGTGCAGCGCGCGGAAGCGTTCGGCTTTTTCGAGCTGGTTGTTCATGCGGACGTGCTCCGGTTCATGCGGGAATTTGCAAAAAAGTGTGGCGCGGGACGCGCGGACAACCGCCCAGACTGCGCTCGACTTGCGGACCCACGATTGCCATTGGCGTCGTGCGCCTGCTTGGGGTATACAGTACGCAACCGTACTCATGGAAGACACGGGCGTCGCAAGCCGCGTCACTCGGGGGGAGGACGACATGGCCGTTAAAAAGCAGCAGAGGCGACTGCGCAGCGACAAGCATTACGAATTGCTGTTCGCCGCCAATCCGATGCCGATGTGGGTGTTTGCGCTGGAGGATGGTCGGTTCCTGGCCGTCAATGGGCAGGCCTGCACGCATTACGGCTACAGCGAGGAGGAATTCCTCGCGATGACGATCGCCGACATCCGTCCGCAAGATGCCAACGCGCAGCTCACCCAGATTCGCAGCAAGGCGCCTTCCGGCCATCGCGCGTTCGGCGTGTGGAAGCACTGCAAGAAGGATGGCACGCTGATCGACGTCGAGGTCACCTCCGACGATATCGTTTTCGACGGTCAACCCGCGCGGCTGGTGCTCGCCAATGACGTGACCGAGCGGACCCGGGCAGAGGCCGCGCTGCGTCGCAGCCAGGAGCGTTTCGACTACGTCACCAAGGCCACCGAGGATGCGGTCTGGGATTGGGATCTCGTCGAAAAGAAAATATGGTGGAACAGCAGCCTGCGGACTCTGTTCGGGCTGGCTGAGGCGGACGTGCGGGACACCATCGAATGGGCTCGCTCGCGGATGCATCCCGATGACCGCGACCAGGTCGCCAACAGCATGGCCGCGGCCATCAAGAGCGATGCGAAACAGTGGACTTCCGAATATCGTTTCCTGCGTGGCGATGGAACCTATGCCTTCGTGATGGACCGCGGTTTCGTGATCCGGGATGCGCGCGGCCGCGCCGTGCGTGCGGTCGGTGCGATCACTGATCTTTCCGAGCGCAAGCGTCGCGAAGACACGCTGCGCGAACAGGCGGCGTTGCTGGACAAGGCCAGCGACGCGATTCTCGTGCGTGGCATGGATCATCGCATCCGCTATTGGAACAACGCCGCAGAGCGGCTGTACGGCATTCCGCGTGAACAGGCGCTGGGGCGTTTTGTCGAGGAAATCGTGTTGCCCATGGAGCCCGCGGTTTTCCAGGCCGCCGACGCGCAGGTATTCGAATCCGGCGAATGGTCCGGCCGATTGCGGCAAACCAGCGCGGACGGCCGGGCCATCGTCGTGGACGGCCACTGGACGCTGCTCAGCGACGACAAGGGCCGGCCGAGCGGAGTTTTCAAGATCCACACCGATGTCACCGAGCGGATGGAGCTCGAGGGCCGACTCGCGCAGTCGCAAAAGCTCGAGGCCGTCGGACAACTTACCGGCGGCATCGCCCACGATTTCAACAATCTGCTGACGGTGATCATCGGCAGTGCGGATACTCTGATGGAGGAATTGACCGAGCGGCCACAACTCGCGTCGCTGGTTGACATGATCCGCAGCGCCGGCGAGCGCGGCGCGGAGCTCACCAATCATCTGCTCGCATTCGCGCGCCGGCAGGCGCTCGAGCCCAAGACCGTGCATCCGGACCATTTGATCGACGGCATGCGCACACTGCTGCGGCGCACGCTCGGTGAAAACATCGAGCTTGAGATCGGGCACGGCAGCGATATCTCGACGGTGTCGGTGGATCCGGCGCAGTTCGAGTCGGCGTTGCTGAACCTGTGCATCAACGCCCGCGATGCGATGCCCGCAGGTGGACGGCTGATGATCGAGACGGCGGAGGTGGTGCTCGACCAGAATTACGCCGACCAGCGCGTGGACGTCACGCCGGGCGCGTACGTGCAGATCTCGGTTTCCGACACTGGCACCGGCATGAGGCCGGAGGATGCCGCGCGCGCGTTCGATCCGTTCTTCACCACCAAGCCGCGCGGGATGGGGACGGGCCTGGGCTTGAGTATGGTGTACGGATTCACCAAGCAATCCGGCGGGCACGTGGCGATCTATTCCGAACTCGGCCACGGCACGGTGGTGAAGTTGTATCTGCAAAAAGCGGGTGGAGCTGCGCAACGGATCGCGCCCGACGAGGTCGATATCGCCGGCAGCAGCGGTGAAAGCATCCTGCTGGTGGAAGATGACGATCTGGTGCGCGCGCATGCACTGCGCCTGCTGGACGACCTTGGCTATCGCGTGACCGCGGCACGCAACGGGCCGGAAGCGCTGGAACTGCTGCGCAAGGGCACGCCGTGCGATCTGTTGTTCACCGACGTCATCATGCCCGGCGGCATGACCGGCCCGAAGCTCGCGGAAGCCGCGCGCGCTCTGCGTCCCAAGTTGCGCGTGCTGTACACCTCGGGTTACACCGAAAACGCGATCGTTCACCACGGCCGCGTGGACCCCGGCGTCAATCTGTTGCACAAGCCGTATCGCAAGCCGGTGCTGGCCGCCAAGATTCGCCAGGCGCTGAGCGAGGAACATTTCAAGGGCGGCAACTGATGGAAAAGCGATTGCTGATCCTGGATGACGAGCCCACGGTCGCCCAGACGGTGGCGTTCGCGGCCGAGAAACACGGCTTCACGGTGCGGCTCGCGCGTTCGAGTCGGGATTTTTTCGACGAGGTCGCTCGCTTCGCGCCAAGTCACGTCATCATCGATCTGCTGATGCCCGGCATGGATGGCGTGGAGGTGCTGCGCAACCTGGCCGCGATGGGCTGCCACGCCAACATCATCATGATGAGCGGGATGGGCACCAAGGTGCTGGAATCGGCGCAGCGCGCCGGTCTCGAACGTGGCCTGCGCATCAGCGGCATCCTGCCCAAGCCGTTCAAAGGTGCGGAACTGCGCGCGCTGCTGGATAGCGAAACGGACGCGCCATCGCGTGCCGCGCAGATGGAAGCCGATCGCGAGGTGTCGCTCGGCGATTTGGAAGCCGCGCTGCGCACCGATCAATTCGTGCTGCATTATCAACCCAAGGTCTGTCTCGCCAGCGGCAAGCCGTCCGGCGTGGAAGCGCTGGTGCGCTGGCAGCATCCGACGTTGGGTTTGTTGCTGCCGGATCGTTTCCTGCCGCTGGTCGAGCAGTCCGCCAACATGGATCTGCTCACCTACCGGGTGATCGAAACCGGGCTCGCCTGGTTCGCGAAGGCCGCACACGACACGACGCTGACACTTGCGATCAATATTTCCGGCAGCAGCCTGACCGACGTGATCTTCACCGACGTGCTGAATGAACAATGCGCGCAACTGCGCATCGATCCGGCGCGCATCATCCTGGAACTCACCGAGAGCAGCGCCACCCAGCGCACTGCCGATGCCATGGATATCCTCACCCGCGTGCGGTTGAAAGGCTTCCAGCTCAGCATCGACGACTTCGGCACCGGTTACTCCTCGCTGGTGCAATTGGCGCAGTTGCCGTTCTCGGAAATCAAGATCGATCGATCCTTCGTCGCCTCGATGCTCTCGTCCGAGGAATCCAGCAAGATCGTCGCGACCACCATCGGCCTCGGCAAGGCGCTGCACCTTATGACCGTCGCTGAAGGCGTGGAGAGCGAAGCGCAACTGCGCGCGCTCGCCGAGCTCGAGTGCGAGCAGGCGCAGGGCTTTCATATCGCGGTGCCCATGGATGGCGAGGCCACACAGGCATGGCTGCAAGAACGGACAGGGTGAGCGCAAGCCGGCCGGCGTGGATGCCGCGCCAATCGGCGTACAAACGCAGTGTAAGGAATACCCATGCATGCAGAAGGCGGTTTTGATGTGAACGTGGCGCCACTGGAACCGTACAATCGGGATGACGACGCGCAGCTCGCGCGCATGTCGATCGACAAGACCTTCCATGGCGATCTGGAAGCGGCAAGCCGCGGCGAGATGCTGAGCTGCGGTTCACCGCAGAGCGGTTCGGCCGGTTACGTGGCCATTGAGCGCGTCACCGGCACACTGCACGGCCGCCGTGGCAGCTTTGCCTTGCAGCACAACGCCACCATGCACCGCGGTGGGTTCGCGCTGAACATCATTGTCGTGCCAGGCTCGGGCACCGGCGACCTTGCGGACCTGAGCGGCACGATGAAAATCGTCATCGCCGATGGCAAGCACTCATACCAATTTGAGTACGAGATTGGAAATCAGGGCTGATAACAGTCGAATCGTGCGGTGATGCATTTATCGCTGCGCGTCGATTTGTTCCATCAACTGGATGCTGCCTGGCGTCGCCAGTCCGCCATAGCGCGCATCGATCTGCTCCAGCAGTTTGCGCGCCTGATCGGGCTTGCCGACAGCGAGTAGCGATTGCGCTTGTCGCAGTTGCGCATCCTTGGCCTGCGCGATCGCGGCACGGCATGGCGTGAGTTTATCCCCGTCCGGTGACGCGGGCTCGGCCAGTTTGTGCAAGGCCTGGATGAAGCCGGAGCGGTCGGCCAGTTCGTGGCCAATGCGCGGCATCGTCACGGTATCGATATTGAACATGCACCATTGCTTCAGTGAGTCGCGGCTGTGCGCGTCCTCGCGCCGGTGGTAGTCGTCGCGTTCGCCGGTCAGGAACACCAGCCGCGCCGACTGCTGGAATGCATGGAACAAGTCCGCCGGCGGCAACGGAATCTCCGTGCTGCCGATCGGCTCGCTGCCGGCTTCCAGCAGTGCGCCGCGGAACAGATCCGGATAGGCCAGCGCCAGGCGCAGCGCGACTTTCGAGCCACCCGAGAATCCGCCGACATACACCCGCTGCGGATCGATCCGGTAACGCCGCATGATGTTGTACGCCGCAAGCAGCGCCAGCGGTTCGCGACGGTCGAGGACGTCGGCATCGTTGCCGGAGTCGTTCGCGCTGACGAAGATCGTGCCGCTGCCATCCAGCGCCGGAATCCAGTCCTGTGGCACCACGGCTTGCTTCCACGGCGGCACGAACACCAGCAGCGCAAAGCCATTCGCCGGCGGCGCGCGCGTGGGCACGTAGATGACAAATCGCTCACGCCTCAGATCGATCGACTGTTCGCGCAAAGCCTGGTGTTGCTGCACCAATTGCCGCTGGAGGCGCATCGCTTCCAGCGGACTCATCAGTCGGCGCATCAATTCGGCGCTGCCCGCAAGCGGTGAGTAGGCGGCGAACACCACATTGCGTTGCAGGCCCGCGGGGGCGCTCGCTGAAGCAGCGATTGCAGCCGGTGAGGCCAGTACAAGGCAGCACCACAGTGCGAGCGCGCGTGCACTCATGACGCCGCCGGCGCGATGTCGAATGCGCCATCCACCACTTCGACGAAGTTTCTTTCTTCGCGCAGGATGAAGCGTCTGGAATGCGCGAACTCGAAGTTCTTGCGCCCTTCGGGATCGGCGCGCAGCCTGGCCTGATAAGTTTCGTAAGCGGCGAGATCGTCGAACCCGATCAGGCCCCAGCCGATGTCGTTGGTACCTTGCCACGGCAGGAAATAGCCGACCAGCCGCCCGCCGCAGCGCGGAATGATCCGGCCCCAATTCTGCGCGTATTGCTTGAAGGCGTCGCGCTGAAACGGGTCTATTTGGTAGCGGATGATGCAGACGATTTTCATGTGCGGATTCCGGTGAGTTCCGGGCGATGGTGGGACGAGCGGCAATCCGGACGGCGCGGGCGCCAAGCCCAGCGGTACGGCCATGGACAGTGCGGTGCCCTGCAGAAACGTGCGCCGGCTCATGCAGCCCCCGGATGGGTGCTGTTCCGGCTCGTCGAGATTGTCTGTTTCCATATTCACGATGACGATTGCGTCGCGGCATTCAAGCCGGATGGGTTCGAGTCCAGGCCTCCGACACCTGCCGGCCTTTGGGTAGGTCGTCCACGACCAGGATCAACCGGTGATCGTGATCGCTGTACATCGCTTCAATATTGACGCCGGCCCCTGCCATCCTGCGCGTGATCAGACCGAGTTGCCCCGGCAGGTCCTGCTGCAATCGCTGCACCAGCACTTCACGATCCGCGATGATCAGGATCCCCGCGTCTTCGAGCGCCTGCCGCGCGGCGGCTCCGTCCGCGAACAGAAAATGCGCGATGCCCGCGTCACCCAGGGTCCACGCACCGCCACCTTCGATGCTCACGCCTGCATGGCCCAAAGCTTCCGCCATGTCGGCGAGAGCACCGGGGCGGTTCTCCAGCGCCACGCACAGGTCCCTCATGGCGCCGCTTCCGGGCATTCCGGGCTTCGCGATCTGGCCTGCACGGGTTCGCAGCGCACCTGCGCCTTCACCGATCGCGCGATGAAGCATTGCTCGTGGGCCTGTTCGTGCATCCCCAGCACTTCATCCGGTGTCGGTGGATTGCCGGCATCGAACATCGCTTCGGGACGGAGCGTCACCCGGGTGATCGCGAGCTTTCCGGAGGCATCTCTCGCCATCGTTCCGCTGGCTTCATCTCGATAGCTGTCCACAGTGAAGCCCCGATGATCGGCAATCGAGAGGAACCACAGCATGTGGCAACTCGACAGGCTCGCCACGAACGCTTCCTCGGGGTCCACCGCGGCTTCAATGGAATGCGGCACTGGAACGACCTGCGGCGACGACGAGGCCGGCACCTCGATGCCGCCGTCGAACAGCCAGCGATGGCCGCGGCTGTAGCGGCTTCCGGCAAAGGGCGAATCGCCGCGGCTCCACTCGACCCAAGCCTTGTACTCGCTCATCGCCTGCTCCGATGGAAAGAGTGCCGGCATGCTCGCGCTTGAGCAGCCATCACACTTCGTTTAGCATCAAAACATGAATGTCGAACACGCCGAAGTTCCGGTTTCCGAAATCGCCGCAGCGATTGCGGAGCCTGCACGTACGCGAATGCTCTACGCGCTCCTGGACGGTCGCGCGCGCACCAGCACGGAGCTGGCGATCGTTGCGGAGGTCAGCCCATCCACCGCGAGCGTGCATTTGGCGAAGCTTCGCGATCAGCACCTGGTGGAAGTTCTTGCCCAGGGCAAGCATCGGTACTACAGCCTCGCCGACGCGCAGGTCGCTGCGGCGCTCGAGGCGCTGAGCGTGCTCGCGGGCAAGCCGGGCAAACGCTTCGAACCGAACACTCCGCATCGCCTGCGGGCGGCGCGCACTTGTTACGACCATATGGCCGGCGCGCTGGCGGTGGCGTTGCACGACCGGCTGTTCGCATTGTGCTGGCTGAAACGCGAGCGTGCCGAGGATGCGGGTTATGACCTGACGGCGACCGGTTCCGCTGCGCTGTCCGCGCTCGGCATCGACGTGGGAGCAGCACGCATCGCACGCCGCCGCTTCGCCTGCGCGTGCCTGGACTGGAGCGAGCGCCGCCCGCACCTGGCCGGCGCGATCGGCGCCGAATTGCTGAGCGTTGCACTGAAACGCAAGTGGATCACGCGCGACCTGGACAGCCGCGCGCTGGGTGTCACGCCCGCCGGCAAGCGCGAATTGCGCGCGCGCTTCGGGGTGGAGGTCTGAAACTCAACCCGCCTTCTGCGCCCAGCCATCCCGCAGCGTCACCGCGCGGTTGAACACCGGGTGCTCGCGCGAGTGATCGTGGCGGTCGGCAACGAAGTAGCCCAGCCGTTCGAACTGGAAGTGCGTTTCCGGAGCGGCATCGGCGAGCGAAGGTTCCAGAAATCCGCGCGTGATCCGGCGCGAGTTCGGGTTCAGGTGATCGCGGTAGGTCTTGCCATCCGTGTCGTCATCCGGGTCGGCCACGTCGAACAGGCGATCGTACAGGCGCACTTCGGCTGCAACCGCATGCCTGGCGCTGACCCAGTGGATCGTGCCCTTGACCTTGCGGTTGGCGCCTTCCATGCCTTGCCGCGAAGTCGGATCGAGCGTGCAGCGCAACTCGGTGATCGCGCCGCCCGAGTCCTTGGTGATTTCCTCGCAACGCACGATGCCGACGCCGCGCAGGCGCACCTCGCCATTGGGAACAAGGCGATGGAATCCCTTCACCGGCGTTTCCATGAAATCCTCGCGCTCGATCCACAACTCGGGCGAGAACGGCACTGCGCGCGTACCGAAGGATTCGTCCTTGGGATGACTGGAGAATGCCAGGGCTTCGGCGTGATCTTCCGGCAGATTGGTGATCGTCACCTTCAATGGATCGAGCACCGCCATCCGGCGTGGCGCGTGGGCATCCAGGTCCTCGCGCACGCTGCCCTCCAGCACGTCGCAGCCGATCACGCTGTTCTG
>DATNFU010000047.1:0-36886 GCA_035606235.1 Rhodanobacteraceae bacterium | reverse complement strand
ACCGGACTACTGCGCGCTTTCGACCGCAGCCGGCATGAACATCTTTTGATCGCGCTGCACGCATTGCGTGACGGCTCCACCGAAGCGCTGGAAGCGCTGGCGGATGAGGCCGTCGGTTTGGATGCGCTCGACGATGAAACTTTGCTGACGCGCTTGCGCGCACTGAATCTGGATGTGCTGGTCGACCTTGCCGGCCATGCGCCCTTCAGCCGTCCGCGGGTACTGGCGCAGCGCGTGGCGCCCATCCAGATCTCCTGGCTGGATTGGTTCGATACCACTGGCCTGCCAAATATGGATGCGTGGATCAGCGACCCATGGTTGAACCCGCCCGATTCGCCGCAGCGCTTCAGCGAGCGCCTGCTGTACTTGCGCAGCGGGCGGTTCTGCTACACGCCACCCGATTGCGCGCCGGAGCCTTCCTATCTTGGCAGCGATGGCCCGGCGAATTTCGTATCGTTCAACCGCACCGCCAAACTCAACGATGGAGTAATGGATGCGTGGGCGCGAATCCTCGATGCGGTGCCGCGGGCAAAGCTGCTGATCGGGGCGGGCAGTCTCGACGACCCGCAAGCCCGCGCGTTTCTGCTCGAACGCTTCCGCGCGCGCGGGATCGAAGCGGAGCGGCTGGAAATCCACGGCCGGCGCGACTACGCGAGCCTGCTGTCGGCGTACCGGCAAGCTGATATCGCACTGGATCCATTTCCGTTCTCGGGTTGCACCACCAGTTGCGACGCGTTGTGGATGGGCGTGCCGGTGATCACGCTGCCCGGCTGGAGCATGGTGAGCCGGCAGACCGCCAGTCTGCTCTGGCGTCTGGAACGCCCGCAGTGGGTGGCGAGCGACGCCGCCGATTACATCAGGCGCGCGGTCGCGCTGGCCGGCGAAGTGGATGCCGTGCGCAGCCAGCGTGCGGCGTTGCGGGAAGCCGCCCGCGCTCGCCTCTGCGACGCATCAGCGCAAGCGACCGAGTTCGCCGCCCTGTTGCATCAACTGGTGACGGAGCACCGGGGGCACCTTCGCAAGAGCTAGATCGAGGGCGCCGTCTCGGGCGCCGGAGTCACTGCCGCTGCCTGCGCTCCCTTGGGCCCCTGCACGATTTCAAAGCTGACCCGTTGCCCCTGTTGCAGGCTGCGGAAGCCTTGTGCATGAATCGCCGAATAATGCACGAACACATCCTCGCCGCCTTGCTCGGGCGCGATGAAACCGAAGCCCTTGGCGTCGTTGAACCATTTGACGGTACCGAAAGACATTGCGAACCCCATTCCCCGCGCGCTACCCCGGCGCGGCCCGAGTATCGCCAGAGCCGCACGCGCGATGCAAGGGGTAAGCCGGGCTTTCGCGAAATGCGTTGAATCGTGCCTTGTGCCGCCGCCGAGATGTGGGGGCCGGAAAGAGTTTCGTGGACGACTGCTGCAATTGTCTTTCCGGGACACCGGTCTCACGCATCAATCCAGCAAGAGCGACGCGATGATGGCCGGCACCTGCGCGGTAGCGGCCGCCAGATGCGCATGGATTTCGTCGAGGCTGATGGTGGTCGCGTCCGGGTCGCAACCCGCCGCCCAGTTGGCGACCAGCGCAAGACACGCGTACTCGATGCCTAGTTCGCGCGCCAATGCGGCTTCCGGCATACCGGTCATGCCAACCAGATCGCAACCGTCGCGACGCAGTCGCGCGATCTCGGCGTTGGTTTCCAGACGCGGACCTTGCGTGGCGGCATAGCAGCCGCCATCGATCACGATGACATCCGCGCGCCGCGCGGCGGCCAGCAGGGCGCGGCGCAATGCGGCGCTGTAAGGTTCGCTGAAATCGGTATGCAGCACCGCCTCGCCTTCGAAATCACAGAAACTGGAAGGTCGGCCGCAGGTATAATCGATCAATTGATCCGGCACCACCAGCGCACGCGGCCCGAGGTCGGCCCGAATGCCACCCACCGCATTCACGCCGACCAGGCGCCGCGCGGCCAGTTCATGCAGGGCGGCAATGTTGGCGCGGTAATTGATGCGATGTGGCGCCAGGCTATGCGCCTCGCCGTGGCGCGCCAGAAACGCAACGCGCTTGCCCGCGAGCGTGCCCGTGACGATCGGTGCAGATGGCGTGCCCCAGCGCGTGGTGACATCGTGCCGCTCGACTTCGGTCAACCCCGGAAACGCATACAGCCCGGTGCCGCCGATGATGGCAAGGTCAATCTCGGCATTCATGATTTGATCGCTCCGCAGCCCACTCCATGGGGAACGCCCCTTTTACCCGACAGGCACCGCGCGCGTGACTCGCTCCGGCAAGAGGGCGGAGGTGTGGAGCGAAGGCGCGCCGGGACAATTTCATGCCACACGATTCTCCTCTTCGACGCTCAATGCATAGATACCCGGCAGATTCCTGCCCTGCTCGTGATAATCCATGCCGTAACCGAACACGTAGCGATCCGGCACGCTCACCCCGACGAAATCCGCGACGATGCCGGGCGCGCGACGATCGTGCCGCTTCTCGCACAGCGCGGCGATCAGCACGCGCCGGGCGCCTGCCGCGAGACAGGCGTCGCGCAATGCCGCCAGCGTGTGGCCTTCATCCAGGATGTCGTCGGCCAGGAGCACGGTGCGATCGCGCATCTGGGCCTGCGGCTTGCGCAGCCAGTGCAGTTCCGCGCCTTGCGTATTGCCGCGATAGCGTGTCGCGTGCACGTAATCGAATTCCAGGTCGCAGTCGATGGCCAGCGCCAGCGGGCCGGCAAAAATCAGGCCGCCGTGCAGGACGGTCAGGAACAACGCGCGCTCGCCGGCGAGCGCGTGCGTGATCTGCGCGCCCATGCGCGCGATGGCGGCGTCGATGGCCGCACGATCATGGATCAATTCCGCCGATTGCAGGGCAGCGGCCAGACTGGGTTGCCCGACATTCATGCCGCGCGCTCCGCCGGCGATGCATCCAGCGTGCGCAGCGCGGAAACGAATGTCGCGTACTGCGGGTTATCCTGCAGAGACTGCCAGGTGCCCGCAATCGCGCCGCACAGGGTACTGACTCGCGCCGGCGCGCAAGGCGCATGATGCGCGACCGCCGCGATCGCCTCGTCGACAAGCGCCGGTCCGCAGACCAGCAGCAGATCGCAACCGGCATCCAGATGAGCGTTGACGCGGGCCGCGACACCGCCGACCGACTCCGCCGCAGCCATGCCGATGTCATCACTGAATACCAGGCCGTGGAAACCCAGCTCGTCGCGCAGCACGTCGCATATCCATACTTTCGAATAGCCGGCCGGCAATGCATCGACGGCCGGATAGGTGACGTGCGCCAACATCACCGCTTCGGCGCCCGCGGCGAAACCTTCCGCGAACGGGATCAGGTCGGCACGGCGCAACTCGTCCAGCGGACGCGGGTCGACAGCGGCTTCGACGTGGGTATCCTCCGCGATCGAACCGTGCCCGGGGAAATGTTTCAGCGTGGCCGCCATGCCGGCCAGATGCATGCCGCGCAAGTACGCCGCGCCGAGTTCGGCGGTCACGGCGGGATCGGCGTGGAATGCTCGTTCGCCGATGACGCGGTTGCCGCGCGCGAGGTCCAGAACCGGCGCGTACGACACATCCACGTCGCAGGCCCGCAATTCGCTCGCCATTACCCAGGCATGCATTTCCGCCATGCGTATGGCCGCCTGGCGATCGCGCTGGTACAGCGCACCGATGCGCGCCAGCGGCGGCAAGCGAGTAAAGCCGTCGCCGCGGAAGCGTTGCACCGGGCCGCCTTCCTGATCCACGCAGATCGGGAACGGCTCGTCGCGCAGTTCCCGGATGGTCGCAATCAGCGCCGCCAATTGTTCACGGGAAGCGAAGTTGCGCGAGAACAGGATCGCGCCGCTGACTTGGCTGGCGCACAGACGTGCACGATCCTGCGCGGAAAGTTCCAGACCTTCGAGACCGATGACCAGCATGATGCGATTCCGGCGAAATAAGCGCGCATGATGCCGCAGTCACCGGCTCCGCGCACTCGCTACCTTTCAAACAGCGCGATGGATTCCACATGCGCCGTGTGCGGAAACATGTCCATTGCGCCGGCGGCGGCAAGGGTGAAGCCGTGCCGTTGCACCAGGGTGCCGGCGTCGCGCGCCAGCGAACCTGGATGGCAGGAAACGTACACCACGCGACGCACGGATTTTTTGGGCAGATGTTCCAGCAGTGCGGCCGCGCCGGTACGCGGCGGATCGAGCAGCCATTTGTCCCAGCTTTCGCGCGCCCACGCAGCGCCGCGCGGGTCGAGCGAAAGATCGCCCACCACGAATTCGACATTGGCCACGCCGTTGCGCGCCGCGTTGGCGCGCGCGCGTTCGATCAAACCGGCATCGCCTTCCACGCCGCAGACGAAACCGGCATGACGCGCGATCGGCAAGCTGAAATTGCCCAGGCCGCAGAACAAATCGATCACCCGGTCCGCCGGTTGCGGATCGAGCAACTGCAACGTCAGCGCGATCATGCTCCGGTTGAGCGCGGGATTGACCTGCACGAAATCCAGCGGCTCGAAATGCAGATCAAGATCGTGATCGTGCAATCGGTAATGGAGTTGTGCGTGCTGCGGAAACAGCGCGTGCACGCTGTCGTTGCCGCCGGGTTGCAACAGGATCGCAAAGCCATGCTCGCGGCCGAACGCGACCAGCCTGTCGTGGTCGCCCTGCGACAAGGGCGCGAGATGGCGGAATACCAAGGCCATCAGATCATCGCCCGCGGCAAACTCGATCTGCGGAATCGCGGCCGCGCCTTCCAGCGCATTCAGCAGTGCGCCCAACGCATCCAGCTTCAAGCCGAGCGCCGGATGCAGGACTTCGCAGCGCGAGATATCCGCCACGAAACGCGAATCGCGCTCGCGAAAACCTAGCAACGTCTTGCCCTTTTTCGGTACATGCTTCACCGACAACCGTCCGCGGCGGCGATAACCCCACGGTTCGGCCGTCAGCGGCGACAACCAGCGCCGCGGCTCGACCTTGCCGATGCGCGCGAAATTTTCCGCGAGCACACGCTGCTTGGCGGCAATCTGCGCCGAAGGCTCCAGATGCTGCAGGGCGCAGCCGCCGCACACGCCGTAATGCGCGCAGCGCGGCGCCACACGATCGGGCGAGGCACGCAGGATCTCTTCGGCCTGGGCTTCGTTGAAATGCCGGTGCTTGCGCAAGAGGCGCGCGCGCACGCGCTCGCCCGGCAGCGCGTCGGCAACGAACACCGCCTTGCCGTCCACGTGCGCAACGCCGCGGCCGTCATGGCCGAGGTCGGAGATATCGGTTTCGAATTCGGTCTGTACCATCAGATTGCGCGAGCGCCATTTCGTCATCCCGGCGAAGGCCGGGATTCATGTTGATCTTTAACCAGATTGCGCTGGCTCCGCTCGCTGCGCGACACGGTGATCGAACGAACGTCTTCCCGAGGTTGAGGCAAGCAGCCATCCATGGATTCCTTTCCGGCTCGCGCTTTCCTGTGCGCGCGTTCGTCGGCGCGGGGTGCCTCGGCATCTCGCGAAAGCCCAGCTCACTCCCGCGCTCAAACCATCGCGGCCCAGCGCCCATCCATGTGCTGGCCGGATGACGACGCCATCGTCATTTCTGCTTCCAGGCCCCGCTCGCATCTTGATAATACCAACCCTGATGCGCGCGTTCGATCCAGCGCTGCGCGAAGCTCGCCTGGAATTTGCTGGCCCATTCCGGGTGCCCGTTGGCTTCCGCGATCTGCCGGTACAGCGTGGAGCGATCGCGGTTCTCGTCGGCCACGGCGGAATTCATCTGCGCCCGCTGCGCCAGCGGCGCCTTGCTCGCGTCGTGCACCGCAATCATGCCGTCGTGGGTGAACCCGATGGCTCCGGAATCGAGCAATGGCTTCAGCGTGCTGTCGTAACGCCCTCGCATGCGCGCCTGGGTCGCCTCGATCTGCGGCGTCTGGATGTCGATGTTGCCATTGGGCTCGGCCGCGGACGCGGCGGGAATCAGCGCATCCAGCACGCGCGCGGCAAGCCCCATGCCGCCGCCATCGCCAGATGACCCACCGCTCGCGGGCGGCTGCGCCGGCGGATTCTGCTGCTGCTGCGTCGGTTGCTGCGGCTGGGTATCCGGGCCGATCACGTTGCTGATGATCTTGTCGGCGGCTTTTTGCGCCGCTGCGGCCGGGAAATAAACGTTGATGGTGACGCAGCCGACCAGCAGCACGGTGGCCGCGGCAAGTGTGCAGGCTAGTTTGCGCATTTCGAATCTCCTTGAGTCGCCTTGCAACCGGATGGGAGCCCGTACTCCTGTTCAGTGCGCGCCCATGCGCAGGCCGGGATACGTGCATTTTGATCTTGATCCCGTGTCATCGCACATCCATGTGCCGCACGGGATGAGTGCATCCTGTATTCACTTGACCACCGGGCCGCCATTTTCGGTGGCCTCCTTCAGGCGCTCGACCAGCGTCGGCCAGTCGACTTCGCGCTGATGA
This sequence comes from Rhodanobacteraceae bacterium, assembly GCA_035606235.1. Taxonomy (GTDB): domain Bacteria; phylum Pseudomonadota; class Gammaproteobacteria; order Xanthomonadales; family Rhodanobacteraceae; genus 66-474. The sequence continues at coordinate 30,452 of DATNFU010000047.1, read as the reverse complement.
CCGATCACCGAAATATGCGGCAAGCCGCTGCCTTCAACGATAGTGTAGCCAGCGCCCTGTGAACCCGATTCGATGCCGCCCATCGTGCACACCTGCGCGCGCAGAACGCAACTCAAGCCGATGCGCGAATAGCCGAAGGTCTTGAACAGGTTCAACGCCAGGCCTTGCAGACCCGCGGCAATGCCGCCGCCGCCCACTTCGGTCAGGCTCTTCAACGCGCGCTGGCTGATGCGCCCGCCGCTGTCCGCATGCAGTGCGGCATCGAACGCGACCGGCTGCCAATCCACCAGCCGCACACCATTGATCGTGCCGTCCAGCCTGCCGGTAATCGAGCCGAAGTCGAACACGCTGGTGAGCTGCGCCAGATCGAGCTGCTTCATGGCGATGTCCGCGGCCAGCACCGGCGCCACGCCGAACGGCTGTTCCAGCGCCAGCCTCGTGACGTCCACAAAGCCGTCGAACACGTGCAGCGACAAGCCGCCGTCCAGCATTATCTGGTCTCCGCTGTAGCGCAGATCCGGCACCGCGCCACCGAGTGTGCCGGGGAACGCCGGCCAGCCGAACAGCTTGCACAACGACGGCACATCGATATCGGCAACCGCGAACGCGGCATTGAGCCGATCCTGCTTGTCGGCGGCCGGGCGCCACTGCAATGCCTGCAACGAGAACGTTCCGCCCAGCAAGGGCAATTGCACCGGCTCCGCCAAGGCCAGCGCCCCGGCATCGCTCTTGAAATGCAGCGCTGTCGCACCAAACGGCAATTTGTAAATCGCGAGCGACTGCCACGCCAAAGTGCTGGCCGGCCGCGCCCCCTGCGCGTCCCAATCAAGCTCACCTTTCAAACCGGACAGCGCGATGCGTCCGTCGCCATCGCTGATCCCCACGTCATTGGCGCGCACGTCAAACTGCTGCGCCACGCCGTTGCTCAACGCAATCGAGCCGCTAAGGTTCCCACTGGTCGCCATGTCCTTCCAGCCGAGCGTCGCCAGCCACGCGCTGCCGTAGCGCGTATACGCATCCGGCAAGCTCGCCTGGAAGCGGTCGAAATCCAGCGCAACGAGGTTCTCCTTCGCATCGAAGCGGAGTTTGCCGCCAACGCTGAGCGCATCCCCGTCGTCGAAATGCAGGTTGTCTATCGCGATACCCTGCGCACCGAGCTTGGCTGACAACTGCAATTGCGCGGCGTGCGCCGGCAGTTGCGCGTACAACGGACCGAGCAGTATCTGCCCGCCGTCCAGCACGCCATCGAAATCAAAATGCGGCTCCGGCGCGCTGGTGTCCAGACTGAAGGTGCCACGCAAGCCGACTTGCTGCGCGGCAAGGGTGCCGGCCCTGGAATCGACGCCGCCATTGGCGACCCCAACCTTGCCGGAAATCTGCGCGCCGCGCGCGGGCATGTCGAGCGCCAGTTCGCCCTGCAGTGTGCCGGCGGTGACGTGTCCACCCGCCCAGGCATTCGCCAGCACGCCTTGCAACCATGCCAGCGGCAGACCCTTCAGGGTCACCGACAAATGCGTCGGCTGATCCAGCGGCATCAGCACGCGCAAAGCGGTATCGCGCTGGTCGAAGTGGATGTCCAGCGAACCCGCATCGATATCGATCGCCACGCTGACGTTCGCCGCGGCGAGCGCATTGCCAGGCGCGCGCGCAAGCGCCAGCTGTCCGTCCAGCTGCCAGGCATGCGCGCCGGCGCGTACCGGCACCCCGTTCAAGCTCAATGCGACATCTTTCCAGCCCAGCGCCGGCAAGCTCACGTGTTCGGCGCGCAACTGCAGTTGCGGGCGTCCATCCGCACCGGGCGCGAGACTGGCCTGCACGTCCCGCAAAGTCGCACCGGGCAAGCTCAAGGATGCGGCCTGCAGCCGGATACCGGCGTGAACAGGCGCGCAGACCGCCAGCATCGCGATCAGCGTTGAAAGGAAAATGCGATGGCTTGCCTGCGACCCCATGATCAGCGATTGTGCCGACCCGGATTGAATGCCGGTTAACGGAGCCCCGATGGCCCGCGCGACAGTCATACGCATTCTGCTGGCCGAGGATGATCCGATCAGCCTGGCTTTCCTGCGCGAGACCCTGCACGGCCTGGGCTGCGAGGTACGCGCGGTCACCCATGGCGACGAAGCGCTGCGCACCGCGCGCGAACACGATTTCGACCTGCTGATGCTTGATCACCACCTGCCTGGCGGCGACGGCGACGCGGTGCTGCACGCGTTGCGCGGGGATCCGCATGCGGCTTCTCGCGATGTGCTCGCGGCCGCCACCACGGCCGATCCCGATCCGGCGATCCACGCGCACTTGCGCGGTGCAGGGTTCGCGCGGGTGCTGCTGAAGCCGCTGGATGCCACGCACCTGCGCGAAGCTTTCATCGCACTCGGCTTCGCACCGGCGTGCCAGTCGCTGGACGACGACGCCGGGCTGGCGGCCAGTGGCGGCGTCCAGGCACTGGTCGCCTTGCGCGGATTGTTCGCGAAAGAGCTGGGCGCGCTCGCCGGTGAACTTGATGCGCTGCGCGACGACGGCACAGCACTCGCCGAACGCCTGCACCGGCTGCGCGCTTCCTGTGGGTTCTGCGGCGCGCCGACGTTGCGGGATGCGGCGGCGTTGCTCGCGGAGGCACTGCGCAATGACGATTACCAGCTAATCACCGCGCGCACGAACGTGTTTCGCGAATGCCTCGCAGAAACGCGCGCGGCGTTGAACGCCGCATCGGTTCAATAGGACCGCGTTCTTCGCTGCGAAGACAAAACGGCGCGATCAACTTGCAAGCTGGTTTACAGCAAAACTATTTGGGATCGCGCATCGCGCTGCCCAAGACCCGCCACGCGCGCAAGCCCTGCTCGCCGACATGCGCGCCGATCGCCGCACGCAACATGCGGCGCAGCGCGGCGAGGTCGCCGGCAACGGGCATGCTGTCGGCATGCAAGGCCAGCAGCGCCGAACCTCGAACAGCGGCACCCTGCTGTCGCGTCTGCGCCGACACCGGCCCGTGCTCGGGTACATAGATGTACTCCACCTCGGCGCGCACAGGTTCACCGCTGTCCGCCTCGTGCTCCAGTTGCAGGCCGTAACCGAGCGCCACCAGCAGATCGCGCTCGAATCGCCGCAGCGTCCATGCCAGCGACTCCGTGCCCGCGAGTTCCTCCAGCAATGCTGCATAACGTGCGAACAAGGCCGGATGCGGATCGGCGCGCGCGGTCAAACGTACCAGCAATTCATTGACGTACAGGCCCGACAGCAGTGTGTCGTCGACCAGGCGGCGCGAGGGGCCCATCGGTTCTGCCGCGCGCAGGTTGGGCAACTCGCCCATACCGGCCCAGTCCGCGCTCAACATTTGGAAGGGCTCCAGCATCGCGCGGGTAACGCGCGCACGCGCCCCGCGTACGCCGCGGGCGAGCAACCCGATGCGGCCATGATCCCGGCTGAACACCTCCAGCAACATGCTGGTCTCGCGCCACGCGCGCGCGTGCAGGATGTAGGCCGGTTGGTTCTCGACGCGCATTTACGACAGCGGTGCCGGGACTCGGAGACCCGGAACCGGATAACCGTTCACAGCCGAACCTTCGCTCCCGCCCGTTTTGGAGCGCACAAGCCGGGCCATGACGGAGCGGTAATTCGGAAGCCGCTCCCCGGTTCCTGGTTCCATGTACCTTTTATTCATATCCAAACCGCTTCAAGGTCGCCTCATCATCCGACCAACCTTCGCGCACTTTCACCCACAAACGCAGAAACACGCGTCTGCCGAGCAGTTTCTCGATGCCGCGACGCGCACTGGTGCCGATCTTTTTCAGTTGTTCGCCGCCGGCGCCGATCACGATCGCCTTCTGGCCGTTGCGCTCCACCCACACTACCGCCGCGATTTCGGCCAGACCATCTTCGCGATCCTTGAAATCCTCGATCTCGACCGTGGTTGCGTAGGGCAATTCCTCGCCGAGCTGACGCATCAGTTGCTCGCGGATCAGCTCCGCGCACAGGAACCGCTCGCTGCGGTCGGTATAGGTATCCGCGTCGAACGCGGGCTCGCGCTGCGGCAGCCGCGCCAGGATCGCGCTTTCCAGCTCGGTGATGCCTTCCATGCGCTGCGCGCTCAACCAGAGCACCTCACTGAACGCATGCTCGGCACAGAGCTTCTCCACGAACGGCAGCAAGGCGGCCTTGTCGCGCACGCGATCGAGTTTGTTGAGCGCCAGCAGGCGTGGTGTCTCGCCTTGGGCGAGCGCGGCATACACGCTTTCGTCTTCGTCGTCCCAACGGCCGGCTTCGATCAATTGCACGGCGAGGTCGGCTTCCGCCACCGCGGCGTGCACCGCCCGGTTCAAGCTGCGGTTCATTGCACGTCGGGCCTGCCGATGCATGCCAGGGGTATCCAGATAGAGGATCTGCCCTTCCGGTTTGGTGACTACGCCCAGGATGCGATGGCGGGTGGTGTGCGGACGCGCCGTCACGATCGAGAGGTGCTCGCCGACCAGCGCGTTCAGCAGCGTGGATTTACCGACATTCGGTCGGCCGACGATGGCGACCAGACCGCAGCGTGAAGGGTTCTCGGCAGACATGGATAGATGGCTCCGCAAGTGGGGACGACAATATTCCGTTCTCGCCGAGCCTGGCGAGCGACACGGAGCGGAGTCCAGGCGCCGCGCTCTTGGACTTCGGCCTCGCCGTTATCCAGGACAAGACCTAACTCTCAGGGCGAACGGCTCCTTGAACTAAGCCCCGCCGGAGCCGATCAGGGCATCCAGCGCCGATTCCGCGGCGACCTGTTCGGCAGCCCGGCGGCTGCTGCCGCTGCCTTCGAAGCGCGCCGGTGCTGGTGTGCTCAGCACACAGGCAACTTCGAAAGTGCGCGCATGTTCCTCGCCGTGGGTGGCCAGCAATTCGTAGTTCGGCAACGGGTAGCCTTGCGCCTGCAACCATTCCTGCAGGCGAGTCTTGGCATCCTTTGGCGCGGGCCCGTCCGCATTCGCGCCATCAGCGAACATCCCGCGCAGCAGCGCGCGGCAGGCATCAAAACCGCCATCCAGATAAACCGCGGCGACCAGCGCCTCGAATGCATCGGCCAGAATCGAATCGCGCCGGAAACCGCCGCTCTTCAATTCGCCGGGGCCGAGCAGCAGATCATCACCCAGCCCGATCGCGCGCGCGCGCTCCGCGAGCGCCGTGCCGCTGACCAGTTGCGCGCGCAGGCGCGACAACTCGCCCTCGTCGGCGCGCGGGTGCATCTCAAACAGCAATTCGGCGACGATCAGATTGACCAGCGCGTCGCCAAGAAACTCCAGTCGCTCGTTGTTGGGCCGTCCCGCGCTGCGGTGGGTCAGCGCCAACCGCAGCAGTTGTTCATCGCCGAAGGAATAACCGAGTTTCACGCGCCAGCGGCAGCGACAGCACCGTTGAGCGGCACGGTCTTGTCGAAATGCAACAGCAGATCGATGTTGTAGATGAACGGGATGTCCTTGTCGTACTTCACCTCCAGGGTGCCGCCGGCGGGTCCGTTCTTGATGCGCACGTTGTCCGGCGACAAGGTCTTGTCGTCGACGTACTGGAAGCTGCCCTTGAAGGAAAGGTCGCGGTTGATTTCCTCCGGCGACTTGGTGGCAAGGTCGGGTTCCGATGCCACCGCCTTCATCGCCTTGACCACCCCCATGTACTCGGTATACGCGGGCACCAGCTTCATCCCGGCGTAGGCGAAAAAGCCGACGATGGCCAGGATGAACAGGAACCCGATCAGAGTGAGACCTTGCTGCTTTTTCATGGGCATTCCCCCGCAACGTGACAGACGCCGCGAGTCTAGCAGCAAGTTTTGCAGCCGGAATGCGGGAGAGTGCGCATTCGTGCGGGGATCCCCTCACCGCACTTTTCGCGCGCAACGGCTGCTCAATGCAGGATCGTTCCCACGCGCTTCAAATCCGCCAGGCTGAACCAGATCAGGAAGGCCTTGCCGCGCAGGTCGGACTCCGGCACGGGCCCCCAGAACCGGCTATCGGAACTGTTGTCGCGATTGTCGCCCATCGCAAAGTAATAGCCCTGCGGCACCGTCCAGCTGCCTTCGGTCTGCGGCGCCCGCATGTAGGGCGGCAGCACGATGATGTGATGGCTGACCTTGCCAAGTTTCTCGTTGTATACCTTGCCGTCGGCCTGCGCGGTCTTGACGCTCTCCGGGTCGGTGTCCTTGTCCGGCCCGATAAAGGTCTGCGGCGCGGGCTGGCCGTTCACGAACACCTGCTCGTCATGCACGCTGATGGTGTCGCCCGGCAGCCCGATGATGCGCTTGATGTAATCCTCTTTCGGGTTGGGCGGGTACTTGAACACCACGATGTCGCCGCGCTTGGGCTCGCCGATATCGACGATCTTGGTATCGGTCACCGGCAGGCGCAGACCATAGGCGAATTTGTTGACCAGCACGAAATCGCCGACCAGCAGCGTGGGCATCATCGAACCCGAGGGAATCCGGAACGGCTCGATCAGGAAGGTGCGAAACAGCAGTACCGCCAGGATCACCGGAAAGAAGGACCGCGCGTAATCCACCAGCATCGGCTCCTGCGGCCGGTTGCCTTCGGCGACCGCGCGCTCGACGCGGCGGCGCTGGAACAGCAAACGGTCCAGCGCCCAGACGATGCCGAACGCGGCGGTCATCAGCACCAGCGCAAGCGCGAAATCGGAAGTGGTGTACCAGATGTACAGGCACACGCCGACGATCGCCACCAGCAGGATCATTCCCCAAGAATCACGATTCATCGAGTTTCCTTTTTTGTCGTTCCTGCATTCGGACCACTTGCCACTCACCATTTGCGACACATACCGAATTCTTTCTTCCCGTCATCCCGGCGAAAGCCGGGATCCAGTGCTAGCCGTCATTCCCGCGCAAGCGGAAATCCAGTGACCTTGTCGCCGCACGACAGCAATGCAGCAAAGACGCTGGATTCCGGGTTCCGTTTCCCGATGCGGGGAAACGGCCCCGGAACGACGACAAGTTGATCGCGCCTCCGACCAATCCTCAATCCCTAATTCCCGCTTCACTTGTCCGTCCTGAGCACCGCCATGAACGCTTCCTGCGGGATCTCGACGCGACCGACCTGCTTCAAGCGTTTCTTGCCTTCCTTTTGTTTCTCCAGCAACTTCTTCTTGCGCGAAACATCGCCGCCGTAGCACTTGGCCAGCACGTTCTTGCGCAGCGCCTTCACCGTCGAGCGTGCGATCACCTGCGCCCCGATCGCGGCCTGGATCGCGACATCGAACATCTGCCGCGGAATCACTTCACGCATGCGTTCGACCATCTCGCGACCACGCCGATCGGCTTGCGAACGGTGCACGATCAGGCTGAGCGCGTCCACCCTGTCGCCGTTGATCAGCACATCCACGCGCACGAACTGCCCTGCCTCGAAGCGCTGGAAGTGGTAATCCATCGAGGCATAGCCGCGCGACACCGACTTCAGCCTGTCGAAGAAATCCAGCACCACCTCGGCCAGCGGCAGCTCGTAACTGATCCGCACCTGGCTGGCCAGATAGTGGATCGAGCGCTGTACGCCGCGCTTCTCCTCGCACAGCGTGATCACATTGCCGACAAACTCCGGCGGCGTCAGGATGTCGGCGACAATGATCGGTTCGCGGATTTCCGCGACCAGCGGGGACGCCGGCAGTTTGGCCGGGTTATCCAGCAGCATCGTGTCGCCATCACTCTTCAGCACCTCGTACACCACCGTCGGCGCGGTGGAAATCAGATTGAGGTCGTATTCGCGCTCCAGCCGCTCCTGCACGATTTCCATGTGCAGCATCCCCAGAAACCCGCAGCGGAAGCCAAAGCCCATCGCCTCGGAGGATTCCGGCTCGAAAAACATCGCGGCATCGTTCAAGCGCAATTTGTCGAGCGCCTCGCGCAAGGCCGGGTAATCCTCCGCGTCGATCGGAAACAAGCCGGCGAACACCCGCGGCTGCATCTGCTGGAAACCGGGCAGCGGCTTCGATGCCGGCCGGCTGGCTTGCGTCAGCGTGTCGCCGACCGGCGCGCCGTGCACGTCCTTGATCGAGGCGCAGACGAACCCGACTTCGCCCGCGCCGAGCTTGTCCAGCTTCTTGCGTTTGGGCGTAAAGACGCCCACTTCCAGCACCTCATGCGCGCGGCCGGTCGACATCACCAGCAGCTTGTCGCGTGGCCGTATCTCGCCCTGCATCACGCGCACCAGCGACACCACCCCAAGATAGTTGTCGAACCAAGAATCGATGATCAGCGCCTGCAATCTGTCCGTATCGCGCGGGCGTGGCGGCGGGATGCGGGCGACGATCGCCTCCAGCACATCGACCACGTTCTCTCCGGTCTTGGCGCTGATCGCGATCGCATCATCTGCGTGGATACCGATCACCGCCTCGATTTCTTCCTTGACTTTGGGAATGTCGGCTGTGGGCAGGTCGATCTTGTTCAACACCGGCACCACTTCAAGCCCCATCTCGACCGCGGTATAGCAGTTGGCGACCGACTGTGCTTCCACGCCTTGCGCGGCATCCACCACCAGCAGCGCGCCTTCGCACGCGGCCAGCGAGCGCGAGACCTCGTAGGAGAAATCGACGTGACCCGGCGTATCGATGAAATTCAGCTGATAAATTTTTCCGTCGCGCGCGGTGTAGGGCAACGAAACCGACTGCGCCTTGATCGTGATGCCGCGTTCGCGTTCGATTGGATTGGTGTCCAGCACCTGCGCTTCCATCTCGCGTTCGGTCAGCCCGCCGCACAACTGGATGATGCGATCGGCAAGCGTGGACTTGCCGTGGTCGACGTGGGCGATGATGGAGAAGTTGCGGATCAGCTGCATGGCGCGTTGGGAAGTGCATCGGGGGATGCAAACGCGCAATTATCGCACGGAAGAGCGGTTCCGCTCACCGGCGATGGTCGCCCGCAAGCAGGCTCCTACTACAGCCGGTTTGTAGGAGCCTGCTTGCAGGCTATAACTTACTTCTTCGGTACCGTGATCGCCACGAACCGGCTTGCGCCATCGCGCGAAATCAGCAGCAGCACCGTGTCGCCCGGTTTCACGTTCGCGGTTGCCGACTTGAATGCCGAGACGCTGTTCACGGCCTGATTGCCGACGCGCAGGATCACGTCGCCCGGTTGCAGGCCGGCCTGCTCCGCCGCGCCCTTGACGTCGCTGACCACCACGCCGCCGGTGTCCTTCAAGCCCAGTTGCTGGCGCATGGCGGGCGTAATCGCCTGCACCGCCAGGCCCAGCGCGCCACCAGCACGTTCCGGTGCGGCGGTGGAAGCGGTCCTGCCGGCCTGTTCGCGCGGCAGCTCACCGACCTTGACCTTGACGTTCATCAGCTTGCCGTCGCGTGAAATCTGCAGCGTGGCTTCCGAATTCGGTGTGGTCGCACCCACCAGCGGCGGCAGGTCGGAAGCGGTATCCACCGGGTGGCCGTCAAAGGCAAGGATCACGTCGCCCACCTTGATCCCGGCTTTTTCCGCGCCGCTGCCCGGCGTGACGTCCGCAACCAGCGCGCCGCGCGTACTCGACAGTTTCAGGTTCTGCGCCTTGGCGATGTCGGCGGTGACGTCCTGGACCTGCACGCCGATCATGCCGCGCGTCACATAGCCCTTGGTCTTGATCTGTTGCACGGCATTCATCGCGATGTCGATCGGAATCGAGAACGACACGCCCATGTAACCGCCGGTGTTGGAGAAAATCTGCGAATTGATCCCGACCACTTGCCCATCCAGATTGAACAGCGGGCCGCCGGAATTGCCGCGGTTGATCGGCACGTCGGTCTGGATGAACGGTACGTACTGCTGGTCGGCGGCGCCGAAGCTGCGCCCGATCGCACTGACGATGCCTTGCGTCACGGAATGATCGAAGCCGAACGGCGACCCGATCGCGACCACCCACTGCCCGGGTTTCAGCGAGTGCGAATCACCGATATTCACCACCGGCAGGTCTTTCGCATTGACCTTCAGCAGCGCGATGTCGTACTGGGGGTCGGTGCCAATCACTTTCGCGGTCAACTCGCGGCGGTCGGAGAGCCGCACCATCACGGTGTCGGCGTGATCCACCACATGGTTGTTGGTGAGGATGTAGCCGTCGGCGGAAATGATGAACCCCGAGCCGATGGATTCCGCGCCGTTGTCGGGGCCATTGTCCTGCGGTGGCATGGGCATGCCGAAGAACCGGCGGAAGATTTCCGGAATCTGCTGATCGTTCGGGCCGTTGCTGTCCGGCGCGCCGGTATCGCCGGGCCCATTGTCGTCGCTCAATTCACTGGCATGGTTGTAATGCGCCTGCACATTCACCACCGCCGGACCGTAGCGCTGCACGATGCCGGTGAAATCGGGAAGCTGGGAAGTGGCGGCCAGCGTGGCCGTGGAGAACAGCAGCAGGACGAAAACGGCAGCGGACTGCCTCGCTCGTTTCAGCATGGCGGGAACTCCTCAAGTTGGATCAAAACCTTGACCAATCGCGCAGCATGCGGCGCGCGTCGTCAGTGCGCTGTGGACAGCGCTCGTCGGCCGCGCATCAGCCAGCAGTCAATGCCGCGGCGAGTGCGACGCGGTGCCGTTGTCCGGCACCAGCAGGATCATGTACGGCGCGTTGCCGGTCTGGTTGGTACCGCGCAACAGCAGCGGCGCGGACAGCGGCACGGCATCGGGCGCATAGGCGGCCTGCTGGAGATAGCCCGACTGCAGCAGCCCACCACCCAATGCGGCGTTGGCCGCGTTCTGGCGCGCGGCCAGAAACATGGGTTGTCGATTGTTGTTGAGCCACGGCAACGACGCAACATTCGCCTTGACCGACACGGGCGCCGCGGCAATCACATTGGCCGGCGGAATGGTTGTCACGCGATTCGGCGCAACAACGATGCCGGCATCGGTGCCGGAAGGCATTTGCGGGACGGCAAGGATCAGTGCCGCGGCCGCGACACTCGCGGCGATCGCGCCGCCGCCGATATAGCGCGCCCAGTGGCGGCGTGCTTGCGGCCGCGCCTGCACTACCGCTTGCATCACGCGCGCGGCGAATGCTTCATCATCTTTCAAGGCTGCGGCCACGATGCCAGCGGCATCCGTGTGCGCGGCATTGCCCTGGCTGCCGGCGAGGCAGGCGCGGATCAGATGCCAGCGTGACCAGGCGCGCGCCAATTCGGGCTCATGCTCCATCCGGCGCAGCAGGAAACGCGCGGGTTCGCCTTCGAGTTCGCCATCCATCAGGGCGGAAAGGTGTTCGCGGCTGTTCGGATTCATTGTCATTCCTTGGAATCAATCTTCGCTGTCGGGCAGCAGCGGGCGCAACTTGATGTCTATCGCTTCGCGGGCGCGGAAAATCCGCGAACGCACCGTGCCGATCGGGCAACCCATCCGTTCGGCGATCTCCTCGTAGGAGAGACCGTCCACTTCGCGCAACGTGATCGCCACGCGCAGTTCCTCCGGCAAGGCTTCGACCGTGTTGGCGACCGTTTGTTCAATTTGCTGGCGGGCCAGTTCGCGCTCGGGAGTGGCCTCGTCGCGCAGGCGCGCGCCCGCCTCGATCTGCACGGCGGTATCGGCATCCATGTCGTCGGCCGGCGGGCGGCGGCCCTGGGCGACCAAATGGTTCTTGGCGGTGTTCACGGCTATATTGTACATCCAGGTGTAGAACGCACTTTCGCCCCGGAAGGCCGGCAGCGCGCGCCACGCGCGCACGAACGCTTCCTGGGCCACATCCTCGCACTCGCTCCAGTCGTGCACGTAACGCGAGATCAACCCGAGGATCTTGTGCCGGTACTTGCGCACCAGCAGGTCGAACGCCCGAACATCACCCTTGCGCACGCGCTCAACGAGCGCACGATCCGTCTCGACTTCGCCCATCCGGGCCGCACTCCTCCGGCGCCGAACGCAACGTGCGCGACGCCTGTGACCGCGCTATTCGCGCAAAGTTCACAAGTTGGGGGCAGGGGCGCGGCGATCAAGGCGACCTTACGACAACGCTTCGAGCTCCGCCAGCATCCCGGAAACCTCGGCCGTGGCGGCAAATGCCCGCTCGCGCTCGCCCAGCATGTTGTCGAACGATACCGGCGAAAGCGGCCGGCAAAACAGATAACCCTGCAATTCGTCGCAACCGTGCTCGCGCAGGAAGGCGTGGTGCTGCTCGGTTTCCACGCCTTCGGCGACTACCTTGCGGCCAAGCTGGTGCGCCATGTCCAGTGTCGCGCGCACGATCGCCTCGTCACCGGGGTCCATGCCGATGTTGCGCACGAAGCTCTGATCGATCTTGATGCGGTCGGCAGGAAACCGCTTGATGTAATCCAGCGAGGACTGCCCGGTGCCGAAATCGTCGATCGAGATGCCGCAACCAAAGGCCCGCAGCGCGGACAAGGTCTCCAGCAGGTTCGGCACCGATTTCATGCTGATGCTCTCGGTGACTTCCAGATCAAGCAGGCGCGGATTCAGGCCGCTCTCGGCGCAGGCCGCGCGCACCAGGTCGACAAGGTTTGGCTGCATCAATTGCAACGCGGACAAATTGACCCCGACGCGCAGCGGCAGGCGGTATTGCCGCTGCCAGCGTACGCAGTCAAGACACGCGCGACGCAGCACCCATTCGCCGATCGGGATGATCAAGCCCGTTTCCTCGGCGATCGGAATGAAAAACGCCGGGCTTATCATGCCCAGTTCCGGATGTTCCCAGCGCACCAGCGCTTCCATGCCGATGATGTCCTCGCTGTCCGCGGCAAGCTGCGGCTGGTAATACAAGCGCAGCTCGTCGTTGCGCTCGGCCACGCGCAATTTCGCTTCCAGCTCGATGCGTTGCTTGTGCTGCTCTTCGGGCACCGCGACATAGGCCTGGTAATTATTGCGGCCCATGCCCTTGGCGTTGTACATGGCCACGTCCGCGTGCTTGACCAGTTGCTCGGCCTCGGCGGCGTCATCGGGGTAGAAACTGATCCCGACCGACGCTGTGATGTGCAACTCGGAGCCGTCGTCCAGGGTGAGCGGCGCCTCCATCGCGCGCACCAGTTTTTCGGCGATTCGCAGCACGTCCTCGCGCAGCACGATGTGGCGCAGGATCAGGGTGAATTCATCACCGGCGTAGCGCGCCACGGTGTCGGAACCGCGCACCGCCGCTCGCAGCCGGCGTGCCACCGCGATGAGCACCTGATCGCCGACGCCGTGGCCGAGCGAATCGTTGATGTTCTTGAAGCGATCCAGATCCACGAACAACAGCGCGAACATCTCGCCGGTACGGTGCGCTTCCAGCAACACGGTTTCCAGACGGTCGTTGAACAGCAGCCGGTTCGGCAAACCGGTCAGCCCATCCAGCAGGCCGGTCGCTCTGCCCTGCACCTGTGCCTCGCGCAATTCCAGGGTGGCGGCAAAATGCGCGGCGGCGATTTCCAGCGCGTGTCGCGCCAGCTCCGGATCGAACGGCGGCGGCTTGCGCGCCGCGCACAGCAGCACCCCGAGCACATTGCCGTGGCCGTCGCGCAGCGGCAGCGCGGCATAGCAGGCGAACCCCAGCGCACGCAGATACGCATCGTTCTCGACCAGTTTCTGTGCCTCGCCCAGCGACACCACCGCCTCGCCGCCCAAAGCCAGTTGCACCGCCGGCTGCGACAACGGATCGGGCGCGTCGCTTGGCAGCGGCAGACGATCGCTGCGCGCGAGCAGTTCCAGCAGCCCGGCCTGCTCGCCGCCCCGGCGCACCGCCACGCCGGCGAAATCCAGATGCAGCGCATCGGCAAATTGCTGAACGCGACGCGCCAGTGCGCCGTCGCCCTGATCGGACACGCCGATACGCGTCAACGCCGCCAGCAAGGCTCGGCCGCCTTGCGCCGCGCCGGCATCGCGGATGGTGCTGAAGTGCACCAGGCTTTCGCCGCGTACCACCAGACGCGTGAGCATTTCCACCGGATAGCGGCTGCCGTCCGCGCGCAGCTTGTCGCATTGCAGCCGCGCCTGCCCGCCGTGCTCAAGTTGCTGTCGCCAGGTTTCGCGATGGTTGCCACCCATCACGAACAGCCGCTCGAAGCCGCTGCCGCGCACCTGCGCGACGCTGAAGCCGGTGGCATGTTCGAAGGCGGGGTTCACGTCCAGGATTTCGCCGCTGCGCGGATCGGAAAGCACGATTTCATCCGCGCTGCCGTCGAACACGAAGCGAAAATCATCATGATCGTTCGACGCAACGACGGGCAGGCTTGCGTGGGCATCGAACACCGCCTGCGCACGCGCGCGCGCCTCGACCGGATCCACCGGCGAGCGCAGCCATTCGACCACGCCCGGCGGCCGCTGCCGGAAGCTCCAGCCATCCGCCTCGCGATCGTCGCCGCGACCGGCGCCGATCAAGCCGATCACGGGTACGCCTGACAGTTCCGCGCTCAGTGCAGCGGACTCCGCCGCGCTGGTGCAGAAATCCAGCACCGCGAAGCTGGGCCGCTGCGCTTGCGCCAGCAGGTTGCGCGCGTGCCCGGCATCGCGCGCACTCAGGATGGTGCCGTAGCCTTGCCCGTCGAGCGCATCGAACAACACGCGCCGATCGGCGCGCCGCGCGGCGACGATCAACACGCCTTGGGCGTTGGTGCTCATGCTCGCACCCAGCGGCCGTCGCGCAGGCGCGGACGCGCGCGCGCACCGGCCTGCCAGGTTACCTCACAGGATTCGATGATCGGCGGCAATTGGGTGGCAGGATCCAGCAGCACCACGCGGCGAACGCGCTCGCCGGCCAGCTTGGCGACTTGCCGCAACAGCAGCACCATCGCGGCATCGAACGGCTGCGGGTACCCGCTGAAGAAATAAATGCCGAAGTGCGCGCTCTGGGTGACATAGCGCAACGCGTCGGTGAAACGGCGGCTACCCGGCACCGGCAGTTCGCCATCGCGCAGGCTGCGCAGGCCGGCGCCTTCGTGCCATGCGTACAGCGACTGACCGGTGCGGATCGAATGCAGCCGCAACTGTTCGCGCAGCAGCTCGCCGTCTTCGCAACGCAGCACGATGAGGCTATGCCCGGCGCCGATGATGCGGTCGAGCAAGGCGCTGGTGATCGCTGGATCCGGTCGGGACATCGCCATCCTAGCCATGAACATCAATTGACCCGCGCGCCGCGGCACCCGGATGATAGCGGGACGGATTACCATGGTTTCCCGATCAAAATCACAATGTGCCGGGATGGTGGGCAACTGGAGCACGCAAAAGCGGCCGTGCTTCTCAAATCCGTCCTGAACCCGGAGGTGCGATGTGTTCGAAGGCTTGCGATTCGTCCACTGGCGGGTGAGCGCCGAAGCCGATGGTCTGGTGGTGCTCGGCATGGATCGCGCGGACAGCAAGGTGAATGCCCTGTCGCGCGCATTGCTGGACGAATTCGATGCCATCCTGGAACGGGTCGCCATCGAGCGGCCGCGTGGGGTGGTGATCCATTCCGCCAAGGCCGCTGGCTTCGCGGTCGGCGCCGACCTGCATGAGTTCGCGCGCTATGAACGCGAAGGCTCGGTACTTGCGGCGATCGAAAACGGCCAGCGCATATTCGAGCGGTTGGCGCGGCTGAGGATGCCGACCGTCGCCGCGCTGCACGGCCCGTGCATGGGCGGCGGCACTGAACTGGCGCTGGCCTGCCGCATGCGGGTCGCCGCCGATGCGCCGGAAACCAGAATTGGCCTGCCCGAGGTACAGCTCGGCATCCATCCGGGTTGGGGCGGCAGCGCGCGATTGCCGCGCCTGATCGGCGCCCCGAAGGCGCTGGCGATGATGCTGACCGGGCGCCCCGCTTCGCCGCGCGAAGCGCTTGCAAACGGCCTGGTGGATCAGCTCGCCAGCCCGGATGCACTGCTCGAAACCGCACGCGCCTGTGTACGCAAGCCATTGGCGTGGCAGGCCGATCAACATGCATTGGCTTGGCTGACCAACACTTGGCCAGTGCGGCAGGTGCTCGCGCCGATGGTGCGCAAGCAGACCGCGGCCAAGGTCAGACCCGCGCATTACCCCGCGCCGTTTGCGCTGATCGAAGTGTGGCGGCGCGGCGGCAGCGACATTCGCCAGCGATTGAAACTTGAAGCGCGATCGGTGGCCAAGCTGGCCGCAACACCCACCGCGCACAATCTGATCCGCATCTTCTTCCTGCGCGAACGGCTGCGCGGGCTGGCCGGCGGGGTCGCGCACGGGATCGGCCATGTGCATGTGACCGGCGCAGGCGTGATGGGCGGCGACATCGCTGCCTGGTGCGCGCTTCGCGGATTCGAGGTCTCATTGCAGGATCGCGAGATGCGTTTTGTGCAGCCGGCGCTTGATCGGGCGCGGAAGCTGCTCGAGAAAAAAGCCAAGACGTCCGAGCGCATCGCGGCGGCGCTGGCGCGAGTGCATGCGGATGTGGAAGGCGAGCAGGTAAAAAACGCGCAGCTTGCGATCGAGGCGATCTTCGAAAATGCGGCGGCGAAGGAAGAACTGTATGCGCGGCTCGAAACCGCATTGCCCGACACGGCATTGCTTGCGACCAATACGTCCAGTATTCCGCTGGATGAACTTCGCCACGCGTTGCAGCATCCGCAACGCTTTCTCGGCCTGCATTTCTTCAACCCGGTCGCCGCGATGCCACTGGTTGAAGTGGTGCGACACGACGCACTCGATCCGCTGATCGAGAAGCGCGCGCTGGCGTTCGTCAAGGCCATCGGCAAATTGCCGGTACCGGTCAAGGGTACGCCGGGTTTTCTGGTCAACCGCATCCTGATGCCTTATCTGCTGGAGTCGGTGCGGATGCATGCGGAAGGCGTGCCCGGCCCGGTGCTGGATCGCGCGGCGAAAAATTTCGGCATGCCGATGGGCCCGATCGAACTGGCCGACACCGTCGGGCTGGACGTGGCGCTGTCGGTCGGCAAGGAGCTTGCGCCGTTCCTCGGCCTGCGATTGCCCGATGGCATCGAAGGCAAGGTGGCGCTGGGCAAGCGCGGCAAGAAGGACGGCGAAGGTTTCTATGTGTGGCAGGACGGCAGACCGCAGAAGCCGGATGTGCCGCGCGACTATCACGCACCGGATGACATCGAGGACCGGATGATTCTGCCGATGCTCAACGAAGCGGTCGCATGTCTCGCCGAAGGCGTGGTGGAGGACGCCGACCTGCTGGATGCGGGTGTGATCTTCGGCACCGGCTTTGCGCCTTTCCGCGGCGGCCCGATCCAGTACATCCGCTCAACCGGCATCCATGCGCTGCACATGAAGCTTGATGCCCTGGCGGCACGCCACGGCGAGCGGTTCAAGCCGAAAGCCGGGTGGGATTCGGCGGCATTGAAGAGCTAGATCAAAAACCATTAATCCGCAAAACGCAAAAAGCGCGAAGGGAGGGGAAATATTTCTCTTCGCGTCCTTGGCGGGCAAGGTGCCCTGCTTTACCACATCAGATCATCCGGTACGCCGTCGTCGGCTGCTTCGGGCGCTGCGTTGGGATCCACCAGCAGCGCGATCGCGTCCGGCGATATCCCGCCGGCCTTCAGCGCGGTCTCGCGGGTGACCAGAACGAACCGGCCGCCCTGCACCACCACGCCCAAGTCGCCCTTGTTCAAGCCTGCGAGCTGTTCCGCGTCCACATGGATGCGACGGATTTTTCCCATGTGTTCGAAATGGCGCACGTGCTCGGCATCGTCCGGAATGGTCAGCGCGGTGCCGCTCAACAACTCGTGCAGCCGGCGTTTGCGCTCGCGGCGCTCCTGCGCCTGTCGTTGCGCCTCGCGCTCGGCCTGCACGCGTTCGGCCTTTTCGGCTTGCGCGCGAATCGCATAGGCACGCGCCAGATCGAAATCGCTTTCGGATTTCTTCTTCTGCGGATGCGCAGCGCCGGATTGGGCGTGCTTCACCGGTTTGTGCGTATCCGGTTTGCGTGGCTTGTCCACGCGCTTCGACACCAGACCGGCTTTCAAGAGTTGATCGCGGAGTGAATCGCTCATGGGCTCTTCGCAAGAGCGCGCCTGCGCGCGACAAAGGGTTGGAGTCTTCGGCCGCGCGCAGGCGCGCTCCTACCTTGAATCAATAATGCGGTGGCGGCGGCTCATCATGCACATCATCGCCCAAACCCGTGCGCAACGATGCAAGCTCCAGACGCAATTCCGACAGGGTGCGCTCGATCGCCAGCATGCGGCGCGAACGCTCGGCTTCAGCCGCGCCGAGCCCAGCCAGCGCATCATCCAGAAACGCCAACCGCACTTCCAGTTCATCCAGGCGGTGATCGGCCGATCCGCTCATATCCGCATTCCGTTGGCGTTGCCGGCCAGGCTCCGACCACGCCCAATGCCGTAGTAGGCAATGCCTGCGGCTTCCACCGTTTCCGGATCGTACAAATTGCGCCCGTCGAACAGCACCGGCGTATTCAATGCGGCACGCACGCGCTCGAATTCCGGGCTGCGGAAGGCCTTCCACTCGGTGACGACGGCCAGCGCATCCGCGGCTTGCAGTGCTTCGTAAGCCTCGCCGCACAGGACGAGATCATCGCGATCGTCATAGATGCGCCGCGTTTCCGCGCGCGCCTCCGGATCGAACGCACGCACGGTGGCACCCGCCGCCCACAAGGCTTCCATCAATGCGCGGCTCGGCGCTTCGCGCATGTCGTCGGTATTGGGTTTGAATGCCAGACCCCATAGCGCGACCGTCTTGCCGCGCAGATTGCCCTCGAAATGCCGCGCGATCAATTCGAACAGCTTTTGTTTCTGCGCACGATTGACCTGCTCCACCGCATCCAGCAGCCGCGCGGGATAACCGTGCGCGTGCGCGGTGCGTTCCAGCGCCTGCACGTCCTTGGGAAAACAAGAGCCGCCGTAACCGACCCCTGGATAGATGAAGTGATAACCGATGCGTGGATCGGCACCAATGCCCTGGCGCACCAATTCCACGTCCGCGCCGACGCGCTCGGCGATGTTGGCGACCTCATTCATGAAACTGATTTTGGTAGCGAGCATCGCGTTGGCCGCATACTTGGTAAGTTCCGCCGAGCGCTCGTCCATCAGCACGATGCGCGAATGGTTGCGGTTGAACGGCGCGTACAGCTTGCTCAGAACTTCCACCGCGCGCGCGCTGGAGGCACCGATGATGATGCGGTCGGGGCGCATGCAATCGTTGACCGCATCACCCTCCTTCAGGAATTCCGGATTGGAGACCACGTCGAAATCCAGGCGCGCACCGCGCAGGGTGAGCACGTCGGCGATCGCGCCGCGCACGCGATCGGCGGTGCCGACCGGAACCGTGGATTTGTTGACCACGACCTTGAACGACTCGATGTGCTCGCCGATGCTGCGCGCCACCGCCAGCACGTAGGAAAGGTCGGCGCTGCCATCCTCATCGGGCGGGGTGCCGACCGCAATGAACAACACCTCGCCATGCGCGATGCCGGCTGCTGCGTCGGTGGTGAACTGGAGGCGGCCGGCGGCGTGGTTGCGTCGCACCAGCGGTTCCAGGCCCGGTTCGAAAATCGGAATCTCGCCGGCTTCCAGTCGCGCGACCTTGGCCACATCCACGTCGATGCAAAGCACATGGTTACCCATTTCGGCGAGGCAGGTTCCGGTGACCAGCCCGACGTACCCGGTGCCGAAGATGGTGACTTTCATGCACAGCCCAGAATCAAAGCGAGTCGCACATTGTAACGATGTGCCCATGCTCCCGCACGCAAGGACCGCCGGAGTGAAGTCTCGCGTCAAGGCAGGCCAGGGCTGGCCGTATCGGGGTGTCGTGCTCAATCATCGAAAGCGGCACTGCGTGCGCCACGCCCCATCCGCCTTCGGCACCTTACTTCCGCAAGCGGGTGAAGGATTCAAAAAAAACGCGGCCCTAAGGCCGCGTTTTCACGTTCCAGAGCGAGGCACTGGATCCCGTGTCAGCGCACATCCATGTGCTGCACGGGATGAGTGCCTCCTGCAATCATTTCCCGATCTTCACCAGCGTCACGTCGAAAATCAGCGTCGCGTTCGGCGGGAAGCCGTTCTTCGGCTGCGCACCATAAGCCAGATCCGATGGGATCACGAACTTGTAGTGGCTGCCGACCGGCATCATCATCAGGCCTTCGCGGAAGCCCGGGAACACGCTGGTCAGGGGAATGCTGGCCGGGCCGCTGCCGTGGCTGGCGGACGCATCGAATGCCTGACCGTTGACGAAGCTGCCGGTGTAGTTGATCTGCACGGTGTCGCTCGCGGTCGGCTTGGGGCCACTGCCTTGCGAGATCACCTGATACTGCAGGCCATCGGAGGTGGTCTTCACACCCGGCGCCGTCTTGTTCTTGGCAAGATAGGCGGTCCCTTCCTGCTTGTTCTGCGCGGCAACCTTGTTGTACTCCTGCTCCGCTTTGGCGCGCAGCTGGGTGACGAACGCTTCGCGCACCGTCTTGGCTTCCGCATCAGACATCGTCGGCTTGCCGCCTTCGATGGTGGTGGTGAACGCCTGCGCAACGATCTTGGGATCAACCTCGTCCTTGACGATCTGCGGAACATTGTTCGCCAGATCCATGCCGACCACGTAACTGGCCTTGTTCTTGTCCACCGTTTGCGCTTGCGCGGCACCCGCGCCAGCAACGCCCAGCGCGGCGATCAGGGCGGCCGCAACCAGCGTGGGACGCAATACTTGCTTCATCGGTAAATCCTCAGGTTGGGGGAGACCGGCGCGCCGCGAGCGGTGCGTGCGGTCGGCCGAGCTGTCCATTGTGCGGGCGGCGCGGAAACTTGGCAACGCAGTTGGAAACCGGATTGTTCGACCGTACAGCTTGCGCTTGGTTTCATCGATGTCGCCGTTGTACCCCCAAGCCTCGCCTGTCCCATGCATGACTGAAGACACGGTGCGCAAGGCGGCGCTTGACAGTTGCGCTTTTGGTGTTATAGTTAACTACAACACTACTTGACACGATCACTCACGTGATCACGGATGGAGACCGCCATGAACGCCAGCAAGCCGTTGACCTTCGCCGCTTCGTTGTTGATCGCCAGTGCTGGAGTCGTTGGCATCCGCGCCTACGCGAATGCCTCGGCCCAGCGCGTGCTGCCCGCCGCCGTCGGCGCCGCGGCCCAACCGATCCACACCCTGCCAACCATTGTGGTACGCCCGACTCGCGCCGACTATGAGCGCGCCTTCGGCGGTTCCGCCAGGGCTGGCACATCCAAGGGATTCGACGCAGCCACTCTGCAAGGTACGGACATAGACATGCCCTACTATTCGTTTGCCGCCAAGCCCGCCGTGGGCAGCCGCTAAGCGCACGCCGCGTTCCCGGATGAACGCGGCGCGCGCAACCAATCCCGCCCCGGCGAGGACAGACTTCATGACGATTACCTGGAACGACAATGTGCCGATCTATCGCCAACTGCGCGAACGCGTGGTGGCGATGATCCTGGACGGCGCGCTCAACGAGGGCGATCCGCTGCCCTCGGTACGCCAGGTCGCGGCGGAATACCAGATCAACCCGCTGACCGTTTCCAAGGCTTACCAGGAACTGGTGGACGAGCAACTGGTCGAGAAACGCCGGGGTCTCGGGATGTTTGTCACCACCGGCGCACGCGACGTGCTGTTGAAATCCGAACGCGAACGCTTTCTGCGCGAGGAATGGCCGCCGCTGCATGCGCGCATCAAGCGCATGGGGCTGGATCTCGAAAAGTTGATGGCGCAAACAGAGAAGAAGCAGCGATGAGAGCGCAGTACAAGGATATAGCGCCGTCGAAGACGGCAACCATGGCGCGGCTTTGCCGCGGTCATCTGCAAGCGAACCGCGGCAGGATATCCGGGTTTGCGAATCAAACATTGAGGAAATCCTGATGAGCGCGACCAGCAATGCCGCGACCGAGCACGACGCCGATCTCCAGGCTTCAAGCGCCGTGGTGATCCACGCAGCCGGTCTGAGCAAGCGCTACGGCAAGACCGTTGCGCTGGACCACACCCGTTTCGACGTGCATGCCGGCCGCATCGTCGGCCTGATCGGGCCCAACGGTGCGGGCAAGACCACGGCACTGAAGGCGATCCTCGGACTTACCGATTTCGAAGGCGAGTTGACCGTGCTCGGCATGGACCCGCGCCGCGAGCGACCGGCGCTGATGCAGCAGGTCTGCTTCATCGCCGACGTAGCCACCCTGCCCCGCTGGATCCGCGTGGACGAGGCCATGGATTTCGTCGCCGGCGTGCATCCGCGCTTCGATCGCGCCAAATGCGAGCGCTTCCTGGCCCGCACCAAGTTGCGCCCCGAACAACGCGTGCGACAGATGTCCAAGGGCATGATCGTGCAATTGCACCTGGCGCTGGTGATGGCGATCGACGCGCGCCTGCTGGTGCTGGACGAACCCACGCTCGGCCTGGACATCCTCTATCGCAAACAGTTCTATCAGAGGCTGCTCGAAGATTATTTCGATGAGAACAAAACCATCCTGGTTACCACCCATCAGGTCGAGGAGATCGAGAACATCCTGACCGACCTCATGTTCATCCGCGACGGCAAGATCGTGCTGGACACGCCGATGGATGCGCTCGGCGAGCGCTTCGCCGAAGTGCTGGTCAATGCCGACCGCGCGGAAGCAGCCCGCGCGCTGCATCCGATGGATGAACGCCAGGTATTCGGCAAAAGCATCTTCCTGTTCGACGGCATCGATCACGCGAAGCTCGCCGAACTCGGCGAAGTGCGGCGGCCTTCGGTCGCCGACCTGTTCGTCGCCACCATGAAAGGGACCTACGCATGAGCGCCATGACGACATTCGGCTGGCAGGTGAAGCGCGAGTACTGGGAATCACGACGCGGTTTCCTATGGGCGCCGTTCTGGGCCGCGGCGGCGATCCTGATCCTGACCATCCTCGGCATGATCGCGGGTGAAGTCCTGAGCTCGCGGATGAGCGGGGATCACGTGCAGATGGGCATTTCGCTGGATCGCATCCTGCAAAGCGCCGCGTCGCACGACTCGGTGAACCTGGTGCAAGGGCTTGACGCAACGATGTCCGCCTTCGCTCTGATCGTCGGCATCGTGCTCAGCTTCGTGATCTTCTTCTATATGCTGGGCGCGCTGTACGACGACCGCAAGGATCGCAGCATCCTGTTCTGGAAATCGCTGCCGCTGTCGGACACCGGCACGGTGCTGTCGAAGGCGTTCTCCGCGATCATCATCGCGCCGCTGATCGCAGCCGTGGTGGTGCTCGCCGGCTACCTTGCCCTGCAGGTGCTGATCAGCCTGTGGCTGCTCGGCCATGGCGCCAACCCGATTCCGCTGCTGTGGCTGCACACCGATCCGTTTGCGCTGTGGTTCCGGATGCTGGTCTCGATCCCGGTCAGCGCGATCTGGGCGCTGCCGACCGTCGGCTGGTTGCTGCTGTGGTCCTCCGCCGTGCGCAGCAAGCCGTTCCTGTGGGCCATCATTGTCCCGCTGATCGTCGGCGTGCTGAATCTGTGGGTTGGCCTGCTCGATCTGCCGCACATTGGCGAAACGTTCTACTGGCGGGACCTGTTCGGCCGCGCGTTGTTCAGCGTGATTCCCGGCAGTTGGGTAGCGCCGCAAGTCGGCGGCGCCGGGTTCCCCGTCCATCACGGCGAAATAGTGACGCAGGGCCTGCTGAGCTACGAAGCCATGGGCCGGGCACTGACCACGCCGAACATGTGGATCGGCGCCGCGGTGGGCGTCGCCCTGATTGTCGCGGCCATCTGGTTCCGCCGCTGGCGCGACGAAGCCTGAGACCCGGGGGAGCACCATGCAATCGAAATTCCTGCTGCTGCCGCTGTTGCTCGCGCCCGCGCTGGCCGGCTGTTCCAACCACGGCCACTCCCCCTCGGGTCAATACGTTTCGTTCGCCGGCAACGCGCTGGTGGTGAAGACGCCGGCCAGGCCCGATGCACAGATCAGCACGGAAGGCGATCTGCGCATCGGCGACAGCGCGGTCGCGGTCAATCCGACGCAACGCGCGCTGCTGAAGCGCTACTACAGCGAGGTGCTCGCGATACGCGACGACGGCATCGCCACCGGCAACCAGGGCGCGGCGCTGGGCGTACACGCGATCGGCACCGCTTTTGGCAATCTGGTCGCCGGCACACCTGACAAGATCGACCAGGACATCGATGCGCGAAGCAAGACCGTCGAAGCCACCGCGCAACGACTGTGCAGTGATCTGGGGCAAGTGAAGGCAACCCAAGACGAGATTGCGGCACAACTGCCCGCCTTTCGCCCGTACGCGGTGTTTGGCGGAGGAATAAATTATTTCGGGGGCGACATGGAGTGCGGCGACGCGGATCGTCCACTCCCGGCACCACCCGTGCCTCCGGTTCCGTCGCAGCCGCCGAAAGCACCGCCGCCGCCATCGCACTCGGCCAGCGGCACACAATGAGGCGCAGAAAAGGCACGTCTCTTTTCAAAGTGAATCCGCCGCTGAAGCGGCTTGATGCAGACAACTCTGCTCAGGGAAAAACATCATGAACACGAAACTCTTCCTGCTGCCGCTGCTGCTTGCTCCCACGCTGGCAGCATGCTCCAGTTCCGGCACGGACTCATTCGACGCGCACATCAACGGGAACCTGCATTTGAGCTTCGACAACGGTGCGCTGGTAGTGACTGCGCCTGGCCATCCGGACGCGCATATCGCCCAGAACGGCGACTTCCGCATTGGCGACAACGCGATCGCCTTGACGCCGCCACAGCGCGATCTGCTGCAGCACTTCTACGGGGAAGCGATGAGCGTGCGCGACGACGGCATCGCCACCGGCAAAGCAGGCGCGGCGCTTGGCGTGCACGCGATCGGCAGCGTGCTGGACGGCCTGTTCTCCGGCAACTCGGACAAGATCGATCGCGACATGGATGCGCGCGGCAAGACTGTGGAAACCGCCGCGCTGCATCTGTGCGGCGATCTCCAGCACCTGAAGATCACTCAAAGCCAACTCGCCACCCAGCTACCCGCATTCGAACCTTACGCGGTCTTCCGTGGAGAGATTCGTTGCGACAGGCATTCGGATCGCCGGGCCGATGTGGACCGCGACCGGATCAGGGACGAAATCCGCGATAGCGTGCGGGCCGCCGTGCGAGATACCGTCAGCTCATCGTCGGTGGGAACGCCTGCACCATCCACGTCCACTGCTCAATAATCCTAGGCCGATGAGAAGGCGGGATGCGCCGCTTCGCGGCTATTCCCGCCCCGCTCTCAATGCAGGCTATTGCCAGTCACCCGGTAAATATTCGCGTCCACTTTCTGCAAGCCGCTCTGGCCAAGATCGATCGAGCCCTCCAGCCAGTAGCGCACCATGCTGTTGCCCTCGCGGCGCGCCACCAGGATGTTTTCGCCCTCCACCACCAGCCGATCCTCCGGCTGCAATTGGCCGAGGTTCAAGCTGGCGCTGATCGGCTGCCCGTTGTTGTATTGCTGCTCCAGCCGAGTGCGCCCCGTAGCCCCGGATGCCGGAACACGCGCGACGATCACGTGATGCGCCCCGGCCGAGTTGGCGCGATGCGCAGCCGGCGCCTTCGGATCGATCGTGCCGGTCACCGCATAACGACCATCGCCCTGTGGCATGAATTGCACCCGTTGCAGATCGACCGAGCCTTGCAGCCAATACAGATCGCGATGCAGGCCTTCCATTCGCACCATCGCGAGCGTGCCGCCATCGCTGTAGACCTGATCGCCCGGCTGCAGTTGCGCTTCGGTGAGCGAGCCCATCGCCGGTCGGCCGTTATTCAACGTGGCCAGCATGCGCTGACGCACCGATACACCGGTGCTGCCCGGTGAGCCTGACGACATCGGTTGGACGCCAGCCGCATTGATTGCCGCGGTCGGGATCGGCACCACCGCGGGCTGATGCGATACCTGCGGCATCACGACGATGTCGGTGGCAGGCCGTGGCGCGGCGGCGGCCGGCGTCTGGATGCTCGCGACCGGCCTCTGCACCACCGGTTGCATCGCAGGCGCTACGGCTTGCGGCTTCGCCTGCACCGGCGGTGCAACCGCAAGCTTCGGCGCAGGCTGGATGGTCGGCTTGGGTTCGGCTTTGACCACCTTCGGCGCGGGTTTGGGTTGCGCCTTTGCTTTTGCCTCAGGCTGCACGGCCACCCTGGTTTCCGGTTTGGCCGCGGCTTCCACGGGCGCGGCGGCTTCGGTGCGCACCAGTACGTTTTCATAAAAGCCATTGGAGAAACGGATCGCGACCGGCTTGCCGTGTCCGCCCGCGCGAATCCTGGCAGCTACCTTGGCCTGCCAGTACGACGGCGCGGTGACGACCACCACCTTGCCCTGGGCCGCGGCCTTGTTGCCGATCGCAGCCAGTTGCGCGTCGGCCTTGCCGTGCGTGAAATCCGCGCCGCTGATCGCGGCATCCTGCGCCAGCGCGCCACCGGCAACGAACAGTGCCGTCCACAATGCATGCTTCAAGAATGTGCGTTTCATGACTGCTTACCCCAACGAGAATGCTTGTTGCGCAGCATCGCGCGCGAATAAATGCGCGGCAGTGCCGCAAGTCACTCGTCCATGAAAATTTTCGTCCTGCCACAACAACGATTGCGCTGCTCGATCTTTTCGCAAGCAATCATCCCTGATGCGTTTCCCCGCCCGCACTTCCTGCGCGTGCATTATCCGCGCCTTCGGGCGCATTCCTGCGCGCCGTGGCGTCGACGCGAGATGCCATTCGACGCATTTTGCGCAGATTCCGACTCACCCGCCGGATCCTCCATGGATGCCGCCGCGCGTCAGCGCAAGCGGATCCAGCAGCTTTTGCAGTTGCTGCTTCGACAGCCCGGTCGTCTCCAGCGCGACATCCAGGATCGGCCGCTTCTGCTTGTAGGCCTGCTTGGCCGTGGCCGCGCCCTTCTCGTAACCGATCACCGGATTCAGCGCGGTGACCAGGATCGGATTCAGCGCCAGCGCCTGCTTGACGCGCGCGCTGTTGACCTTGAATCCGGCAATCGCCTTGTCGGCCAGCAGGCGCGAAGCATTCGCCAGGATCGAAATGGACTGCAGCAGGTTGTAGGCGATCACCGGCAGCATCACGTTCAACTGGAAATTGCCGCTGGCGCCGGCGAGGGTGATCGTGGCGTCGTTGCCGATCACCTGCGCGCACACCATCGTCATCGCTTCCGGAATCACCGGGTTGACCTTGCCGGGCATGATCGAGGAGCCCGGCTGCAGCGCCGGCAATTCGATTTCGCCCAAGCCCGCGAGCGGGCCGGAATTCATCCAGCGCAGGTCGTTGCTGATCTTCATCAGCGCGCAGGCCAGCGTTTTCAACTGGCCCGACAACTCCACCGCCGCATCCTGCGCCGACATGCCTTCGAAGAAATTGTCCAGCGGCGCGAACTTCACGCCGGTGGCCTTCGACAACTCCGAACAGATCGCCGCCGCGAATTTCGGATCGGCATTGATGCCGGTGCCGACCGCCGTGCCGCCTTGCGGCAAACGGCGAACGCGTTTCAATGCATCCTCGATGCGCTCGATCGCCGATGCGATCTGCGCCGACCAGCCTGAAAGTTCCTGGCCGAAGGTCACCGGCATCGCATCCATCAAATGCGTGCGGCCGGTCTTGGCGACGTTGCGCAATTCGCGCGCGCGCTTGTCCAGCGTCTTGCGCAGATGCTTCAACGCCGGCAGCAACTGCTCATGCGCGGCGAGTGCGGCGCTCACGTTGATCGCGGTCGGGATCACGTCGTTGGAACTCTGTCCGTAGTTGACGTGATCGTTGGGATGGATTTTCACCTTCGAGGCGGCGCTGGCAACGTGCGCAATCACCTCGTTGGCATTCATGTTGGACGAAGTGCCTGAGCCGGTCTGGAAAATATCGATCGGGAACTGCGCATCCAGCGAGCCTTCGATCACGCGCTGCGCAGCCTTGCCGATCGCCTGCGCCTGTTTCGGTTTCAGATGGCCGAGCTTGAGATTGGCCGCGGCGGCGCAAGCCTTGATCAAGCCGAGCGCCCCGATGAATTCGCGCGGCAGGGTCAAGCCTGAAATCGGGAAGTTCTCGACCGCGCGCTGGGTCTGCGCGCCCCACAGCGCGTCGGCGGGGACTTGCAGGTCGCCCATACTGTCGCGCTCGGTGCGGAAGTTCGGCATTGCTGGCGTCTCCGAGGGAATGACAGCCGGAAAGTATAGCGCGCACTTGCCTGCAGCCCTCACTCAGGTGTCGGCGCCGCTACAATGCGCGTTGATCGAAACCCGGAACCGACATGCCACTCGATCCCCTCACCGCCCTTTCTCCGCTCGACGGCCGCTACGCCGCCAAGGTCGACCCGCTGCGGCCGATCTTCAGCGAGTACGGGCTGATCAGGTGCCGCGTGCGGGTGGAAATCGAATGGCTGCTGGCCCTGGCCGCGCATCCGGGCATCACCGAATTGCCGCCGTGGATCCCATCTGCGCAGATCGCGCTGAAGCAAATCGCCGACGAGTTTTCATTGCAGGATGCCGCGCGCATCAAGCAGATCGAGGCGACCACCAACCACGACGTCAAGGCGGTCGAATACTTCGTCAAGGAACGCATAGGCGAGATCTCGTGGCTTCCGCAAGCAAAGGAGTTCGTGCACTTCGCCTGCACCAGCGAGGACGTCAACAATCTTTCCTCCGCGCTGATGCTGCGCGATGGGCGGGACGCGGTGCTGTTGCCCGCGCTCGATGCGCTCATCACCAGGCTGCGCGAACTCGCACACGCGAACGCCGCGCTGCCGATGCTCTCACGCACGCATGGCCAGACCGCCTCGCCGACCACGCTGGGCAAGGAACTGGCGAACGTGGTGGCGCGCCTGCAACGGCAGCGCGCGCAACTCGCTGCGACCACGATTCTCGGCAAGATCAACGGCGCGGTCGGCAATTTCAACGCACATGTGATCGCCTATCCCGAGGTGGACTGGCGCGCGCTGTCGAAGCAGTTCGTCGAGTCGCTCGGCCTGCAATGGAACGAATACACGACGCAGATCGAACCGCACGACGGCATCGCCGAACTGTGCGACTGCGCGCGCCGCATCAATACCATCCTGATCGATCTCGCGCGCGACGTCTGGGGCTACATCTCGCTCGGTTACTTCCGCCAGCAGTTGAAGGCCGGCGAAGTCGGTTCCTCGACCATGCCGCACAAGGTCAATCCGATTGATTTCGAAAACGCCGAGGGCAATTTCGGCGTCGCCAACGCGCTGTTCGGCCACTTCAGCGAGAAGCTGCCGATCAGCCGCTGGCAGCGCGACCTCACCGATTCCACCGTGCTGCGCGCCCTCGGCACCGCGTTCGGCCACACGCTGGTCGCCTTCGATGCGCTGTCGCGGGGATTGAACAAGTTGCAGGTGCACGAAGCACGCATCGCCGCCGATCTCGACGCAAGCTGGGAAGTGCTGGCCGAAGCGATCCAGACGGTGATGCGCCGCCATGGCCTGCCGGAGCCGTACGAGCAACTGAAGGCACTGACGCGCGGCAAGGGCATCACGCGCGAATCGCTGCGCGAGTTCATCGGCTCGCTGGCACTTCCTGCCGACGCGAAGCAGCACCTTCTCGAACTGACGCCCGCCACTTATACCGGCCTCGCCGCTGGGCTGGCGCGCGACATCTGATTGCGGCGATGGCGACATCCGCAACCCAGCAGCTCACACCGGCCGGCATCCGCCGGCGCGTGACGTTGTGGCAGATCGCCATTTTCGGCGGCATCACCGCCGCGATCTGCACCATGAACGTGTTCACCGCGTTGACCGACCACGCGCGCCTGGGCGAACGGTTGCAGTGGTGGGAGCCGGTGCTGTGGGAATACTCAAGCGCAGTGCTGATCTGGACGCTGATTCCAGCGATTGCCTGGCTGCACCGGCGCGCGCCGATCACGGCACACACATGGCGCTGGGCGGCCCCGCTGCATCTGGCCGTCACGCCGGTGTTTTCGGTCATCCACGTCGGCGGCATGGTGCTGTTGCGCAAACTCGGCTATGCAATGCTCGGTGGCCATTACCGGTTCGGGCCGTGGCTCAGCGACTCGATTTACGAATACCGCAAGGATCTCGTCACTTACGGGTTGATCCTGGCCGGCCTGCAGGCGTTCCGCACTTACAGGTTGTGGCTGCAAAGTCAGATCGCACCTTCCGCATCGGTGGAAGCGACAGCCGCGGCCAATGAGCCGGTCGCAGCGGAACCCCCGCCGGTGGAACGTCTGGTGGTGAAAAAGCTCAACCGCGAGTTCATCCTCAACACGGCCGACATAGACCGCATCGAGGCCGACGGCAATTACGTCACCATCCATGCGCAGGGCGCGACATGGCCTCTGCGCGAGTCGCTGGCAGCGCTCGAACGCAAGCTGGATTCGAGGCGTTTCGCGCGCGTGCACCGCGGGCATATCGTCAATCTGGATCGCGTCCGCGAGATCCAGCCGTGGGACAGCGGCGATTACCGCATCGTGCTCACGGACGGCAGCCATGTGAACTTCAGCCGCCGCTATCGCAGCCGTTTGCCGCAGTTGTTCAATTGATTGATCGCCGCGACGGCGCCGCTCGTCACCGCATTGCGCCATTCACCCCATTCCGGCTTGCGGCAAGGCTGCGTGTTCCCTAGCTTGAGCGAATTCCTCATCGGGAGCTTCACGATGCGCAAACCGTTTC
>DATNFU010000046.1:0-29617 GCA_035606235.1 Rhodanobacteraceae bacterium | reverse complement strand
TGGTGTAATTTGCTCCTCTTTTCAGCCGCCCTCAGCGGTGCCGCTGCTCGTGCGGCGATCACCGCGAGACTCGACAGGATAGCGACTGGTTTACACGATGGCCCCGACCCCCGCGACCAAACATGATCGCTTCAACTGGTGGCGCACGATTGCAATCGCGGCGGCGATCGCGGTGCATGCCGTTGTCATCCTGGTGCTGTTGACGCCAGCCGCGCCGCCGGAAGCCCAGCAGCAGAAGAAGGAGAACGTGACCAGCGTGACCTTCATTCCGCCGCCGCCGCCGCCGCCGCCGCCGCCGCCGCCGCCGCCGGAGCCGCCGAAGACGCCGCCGCCGAAGATCAAGGAATTGGTCAAGCCGCCGCCGACGCCGCCGCCGCCGACGCCGCCGCCGCAGGTGCAGGAAGTGTCGAGCATGCCGGAGCCGGCGCCGCCGCCGGCGCCGCCCGCACCGCCCGCACCGCCTGCAGATATCGCGCCCTCGGCGGACATCAGCTACAAGGATCGCAATCCGCCGAAGTATCCACCGGAGGCGCTGCGCCAGATGCATCAAGGCACCGTGACGCTCGACGTCACGATTGACGCCAATGGCAACGTGCTCGACGTGAAGGTTGAGAAATCCAGCGGGTTTCGTGAGCTGGACCGCTCAGCCGAAGACGCTGCGCGCGGTTGGAGGTTCAATCCCGGCATGAAGAATGGTCACGCCGTGGGCGGGGTGGTTCGGATCCCGGTCAATTTCAATCTGAGCGGTGCCGGCTAAATTTTTCACTTTCGCCAAAACGTAATCCGTTACAGT
Organism: Rhodanobacteraceae bacterium; assembly: GCA_035606235.1. Classification (GTDB taxonomy): domain Bacteria; phylum Pseudomonadota; class Gammaproteobacteria; order Xanthomonadales; family Rhodanobacteraceae; genus 66-474. Next base: position 28,824 of record DATNFU010000046.1, on the reverse strand, counting down.
CCCCTATCACGCTTTAAGGAAGGGTAGCGCCATGCAGCAGACACCATCCACCACTCCGGCCATGGCCGGCAACAGCAATGCGCAAGCCCTGCAACAAATGGGCTTCGACCACCTGATTCACGGCCTCGACTGGGTCGGCTGGCTGGTGCTGGTCACCTTGTTCCTGATGTCGTTGTGTTCGTGGTACTTCATCATTGCGAATTTCTTGCGCAACGCGATGATCCGCGCCCGCGCGGATCGCGTGATCGCCTCGTTCTGGGACACACCGTCCGCGCAGGACTCGATCCGCTTGATGGAAAAGCAGTCGCGCTCCGAGCCGTTCTCCAAGATCGCGCTGGATGCCGCTTCCGCCGCCGCGCACCATCAGCGCCACGAAGGCAGCCGCATGGTCGAGGCGTTAAACCGCTCCGAGTTCGTGGATCGTGCTTTGCGTCAGGCGGTTTCGCGCGAAAGCCTGCGCCTGGAAGGCGGCTTGACCCTGCTCGCCACGGTCGGCTCGTCCGCGCCGTTCGTCGGTCTGCTCGGTACCGTGATGGGCATTTACCACGCGCTGATCAACCTGGGCGCTTCGGGTCAGTCCTCGATCGAGGCCGTCGCCGGTCCGGTCGGTGAGGCATTGATCATGACCGCGCTCGGCTTGTTCACCGCCATTCCGGCGGTGCTGGCGTACAACTTCTATGTGCGCGCCAACCGCGTGACCTATGCCAAGTTCGACGAATTCGCGCACGATCTGCACGACTTCTTCTCGACGGGTTCGCGTGTGGAGACCACGCCAGCCGCAGCCGTTGCCGGCACCCGCGCAGCCAATGTCGCCGGCAGCAGCGTGCCGCCGCCGCCGGTTGCCAAGAAGTAGGAGTTCGCGTCATGGCTTTCAGCAGCGGCTCGCGCGGCGGTCCCATGTCGGAGATCAACGTCACGCCCTTGGTGGACGTGATGTTGGTGCTGCTGATCATCTTCATGATCACGGCGCCGCTGCTGCAGCACAACATCACCATTGATCTGCCGCAGCCTTCACAGAACCCACCTAAGGCAAACCCACCGACGCCGATCAATCTGTCGATCAAGGAAGACGGCTCGATGTACTGGAACGATCAACCGATCACCGATCTGGAGTTGCAGGCCCAGCTTGCGGTAATCGGCGCCAAGGCCGAGGACGCGCAACCGGAAGTGCACATCAGCGCCACCGATGTCACCCAGTACGACTACATCGCGCGGGTGCTGGCCGAGGCCAAGCGCAACAACGTGCAGAAGATCGGCTTCGAGAAATAGGGACGGATGCCGGCCCTGGGTGGCAGCTCTACAACGGCGCGATGTGCCGAAGCGGCTTCAAGACATGAACTGAGGTTTTGAGCGATGGCGTTCAGCAGCAATACCAGCAGCGGCGGTCCGATGTCGGAAATCAACGTCACGCCTCTGGTGGACGTGATGTTGGTGCTGCTGATCATTTTCATGATCACCGCGCCCTTGATGTCGCACAAGATCAAGGTCACCCTGCCCAAGGCCGATCCGAATCAAAAGGCCACGGAAATCAAGGTGCCGCCGATTGATCTGGCGGTGGAATCGGATGGCACCATTTACTGGAACGACTCCAAAGTGGATGAATCGGAGTTCAAGGCGCGCTTGGCGGTGACCGCGCAGCAGTATCCGCAACCGGCGTTGAACATCCGCGCCGACAAGGACACGCCCTACAAATTCATCAAGATGGTGATGTCGGACGCGCAGGCCGAAGGCATGGTGCATCTGGGCTTCGTGACGACCGGCAAGATGGGCAAGCCTGGCGTCGGCTGACGCTTGCATGTTCATGAAACGCAAAAGCCGCGCATCGCGCGGCTTTTTCGTGCGGTAGTCTCGAGCGCCAAAATCAAGATCGCTTCTAAGCGGCCCTGCTTGGCCGCACGGCTCAACAATACTCTCGGTTCAAGGCTGCGCAGTCAGGATTGCCAGATAATTGCGCACGGTGGCGGCGAGGCCGTCGTAAAGCGCTTCACCAATCAGCGCGTGGCCGATCGATACTTCGGCCAATTGCGGAATAGCGTGTACCAGCGCGCCTAGATTGTGCTGGTTGAGGTCATGTCCCGCGTTCACCGACAAGCCCGCCGTATGCGCCCGTTGCGCGGTCTCCATGCAGCGCGCCAGCTCCGCCTCCGCATTGCCTTGAGCGAAGGCTTTCGCGTAAGGTCCCGTATACAGTTCGATCCGTGCCACGCCGAGCTTCGCAGCCTCTTCCAGATGCGCTGCACCGGCATCCATGAACAGCGACACCCGGCAGCCGAGCGCATTCAATTCGCGCACGATCGGCGCCAGCCGCTCGACATCGCGCGCCAGATCGAAGCCGTGATCGGAGGTGATCTGTCCTTCCGCGTCGGGCACCAGCGTTGCCTGCGTCGGGCGCGCCTGACGCACCAGCTCAATAAAACCCGGATAGCCCGCGCGTGCGCCGGCGAAAGGATTGCCTTCGAGATTGTATTCCACGCGGCCGCGCGTCAGCCCGGCCAATAACAGCACGTCTTCGGGCGTGGTATGCCGGCGATCGGGGCGCGGGTGCACAGTGATGCCGCCGCAACCGGCCTCAATGCAGGTGCGCGCGGCAGTGGCTATATCCGGCTCCGCTTCGCCGCGCGCGTTGCGCAGCACCGCAATCTTGTTGAGGTTGACGCTGAGGAGAGTCATCAAAAATCGCTTGCCGAAGCGGCTCTTGTGAAGAGTGCGGCCGTGGACGACCGCTTCTGGTATCTGCACCAGTACCGGCGCTACTCATGATGCCGCAATCGGGGGCGATTGCAAAAAAAAACCGGCGAACCAAATGGCGCGCCGGGAGGGTGTGATGATCCGTCCGCTCCAGCGGGCGAAAAATCCACGGGGAGACTGTCCACTCTTTCCGACCGGCCGGGCGCGCGGAAGTTCCCCGGCTTCGCTCATGATCCCGACAACCGCCATGCCTGAACCTGCCGGGCTGCGCCTTGCCAGGCCAGCGCGCCGGCGTAGCCCGCCGCTGCCGTGATGGAAAGTACCTGCCACGTATCGGGATCGCCGGCTTGCGGATCAAAAATGCCCGGTTGCCACAAGGCGCCGCGCCGCTGGAAAGCGACGCGCTCCAGGCCGAACGCGAGCCCGCGCCCCATCGCCTTCAACACGGCTTCTTTCGCGCACCACAGGCGGAAAAACATCACCTCGCGCTCGTCCGCCGTGCACGCCGTCAATTCACGTGCTTCGTCCGGAGTGAAAAAGCGTTGCGCGATCTCGATGACCCGCACTTGCTCGCGCTGCTGCTCGATATCGATCCCCGGCATTGCGTCCTGCGCCAACGCGATCAGCGCGTAGTCGCCGCTATGGCTCCAGTTGAAATGCAGGTCGCGGTGCTCGGTTCCTTGCAGCAGCAAATGCGGCTTGCCGTGCGCATCATTCATGAGCGCGAGCTCCGCCGGATCGGCATCGACGTAATCCGCCAAAATGGCGATCAGCGGCGCGCGTCGCTCGCTGCGCTGATAGGGGACCCGCCAAACATGGATTGCACCGGCAAGTCGCGGCGCCACTTGCGCGGGGGTCGCGGCGACAAAGCCATCCTGCGCAATCATGTCAGGCGCGTCAGCGGATCAAGCGCTGCTCGACCAGCACCGCAACCACGCCCGGATCGGCGAGTGTGGAGATGTCGCCCAATTGATCGGGTTGATTCTCCGCGATCTTGCGCAGGATGCGGCGCATGATCTTGCCCGAGCGTGTTTTCGGCAGCGCACCGGCCCACTGGATGTAATCGGGCAAGGCGAGCGCGCCGATCTGCTTGCGCACCTCGTCGCACAATTCCTTCTTCAACGCGTCCGAAGGCTGCGCGCTCGCGACCAGGGTGACGAAGGCATAGATGCCCTGCCCCTTGACCGCGTGCGGGCAACCCACCACCGCGGCTTCCGCGACTGCGTGGTGGGCGACCAGCGCGCTCTCCACTTCCGCGGTGCCGATGCGGTGGCCCGATACATTGATGACGTCATCCACGCGGCCGGTAATCCACCAGTCGCCTTGCGAATCGCGGCGCGCGCCGTCGCCGGTGCAATACATGCCTGGGTACAGCTTGAAATACGTTTCGACAAAACGCTGATGATCTCCGTACACGGTGCGCATCTGCCCCGGCCAGGAATCGGTCAGCACCAGGTTGCCCGAACCTTCGCCTTCCACGCGCTTGCCGTCGGCATCCACCAGCGCGGGCTGGATGCCGAAGAACGGCTGCATCGCGGAACCTGGCTTCATGCCGGTCGCACCTGGCAGCGGCGTGATCAAAATCCCGCCGGTTTCGGTTTGCCACCAGGTATCCACGATCGGGCAGCGCGCATCGCCGACCACGTTGAAATACCATTCCCACGCTTCCGGATTGATCGGCTCGCCGACCGTGCCGAGCAAACGCAGCGACGCGCGCGATGTGCGCTGCACCGGCGCGTCACCTTCGCGCATCAGCGCGCGGATCGCGGTCGGTGCGGTGTAGAGCAGCGTGACCTGGTGCTTGTCGCAGACCTGCCAGATGCGCGAAGCATCCGGCCAGTTCGGCACGCCTTCGAACATCAGCGTGGTCGCGCCATTCGCCAGCGGCCCGTACACCACGTAACTATGCCCGGTTACCCAGCCGACATCGGCCGTGCACCAGTAGATGTCGTCCTCGCGTAAATCGAACACCAGTTCGTGCGTGTAGCTTGCGTACACCAGATATCCGCCACAGGTGTGCAACACGCCTTTCGGCTTGCCCGTGGACCCGGAGGTATAAAGGATGAACAACGGATCTTCCGCGCTCATCGGCTCCGGCCCGCATTCGTCGGGCTGGCCTTCCACCAGCGTGTGCCACCAGCGGTCGCGCGGCGATTGCATCGGCACCGCGCCGCCGGTGCGGCGCACCACTACCACGGTTTCCACGCTGCTGGTTCCCGATCGCGTCAACGCTTCATCCACGTTGAGCTTCAGCGGGATCACCTTCCCCGCGCGCACGCCTTCGTCGGCGGTGATCACCAGCTTGCATTGCGAGTCGCCAATGCGCCCGGCCAGCGAGTCGGGCGAGAAGCCGCCGAACACCACCGAGTGCACCGCGCCGATCCGCGCGCAAGCCAGCATCGCGGCCGCCGCCTCCGGGATCATCGGCATGTAGATCGCCACCCGATCGCCCTTGCCCACGCCGAGGTTGCGCAAGGCGTTGCCGAACCGGCACACCTGCGCGTGCAATTCGCGAAAGCTGATTGCGCGCGATTCGGTCGGGTCGTCGCCCTCGAAAAGGATCGCGGTCTTGTCGCCACGCCCGGCCAGATGCCGATCCAGACAATTGACGGTGACATTCAGTACGCCGTCTTCATACCAGCGGATGTGCAGGTCCTTCGCGTCGAAGGAAACATCCTTGATCTTCGTCGGCGGCTTGATCCAGTCCAGCCGCTGTGCAACGTTCCTCCAAAAGCTTTCCGGATCGCGTACGGATTCGGCGTACAGCCGCGCGTACTCATCGCGCGTGATGCGCGCTTTGCCTGCGAACGCGGGCGGAACGGAGTGGATCGCGCTCATGACGGCCTCCCTGGCGTGGATGAACCACGCTGAGCGTAGCAAAGCTGCCGTCGGCGCGCTCCGATTAGTGCTGCTGCGAGGGCAGGCGTGGGGTATCGGAGGCCTGCGGCTTCAATGTGGTCTTGAGCGCTTCCAGTTCACCCGGCGTCATGTATTCCGAGCGCGCGCTGGACTGGATCTGCACGTCGACAAAGGCCAACGCGGCGCCGATGCCGCAGATGAAGGTGAGCGTCACACCGAAGGCGACCGCCCCCGTCGAGTGCGCGGCAAACGCAATCAGGAACCCCAGCAACGTGAGCGCGGTCAAGATCCAACGCATAACTCTCTCCGCCGAAACCGGCCCGGGTAGTGCGGTGAATGCCACCCGCATCCCACGCGCGCCGTGTCACGCAAATGATAGCCTGAGCGGCGAGCGTCGCAAGCGCATTCATGTGCGGCTCGTCGCGTTTGCCGAGACGGGCGCCGCGCACAGTGCAACCATGACCGCATCCAATATTCCCGTCCTCACTGCCCCGTTGTCCAAACCGCTCAAGGGTCGCGGCTCGCTGAGCAACCCCGAAGGTCGCTTCGAGAAGACGGTGCGGCGAGGCGAGGACGATGGCTGGGTGGGCGACCAGGAACCGGGCATGAAGCCCAAGCCCGTCACCGCGGTGACTGACGAGCGCGCACGTTCGATCATCAGCCGCAACGATTCGCCGGATGTGCCGTTCGAGCAATCCATCAATCCTTATCGGGGGTGCGAACATGGCTGCACGTATTGCTTTGCACGGCCGTCGCACGCGTATCTCAATTTGTCGCCGGGGCTGGATTTTGAAACAAGGCTGTTCGCCAAGATCAATGCCGCCGAACAGCTGCGAAAGGAGCTGACGCGATCCGGCTACGCGTGTGCGCCGATCAACATCGGCGCCAATACCGACCCCTATCAACCCGCGGAGCGCGAGTACCAGATCACGCGGTCGATTCTGGAGGTGCTGCTGGAAGCACGCCATCCGTGCACGATCGTCAGCAAGAACGCGCTGGTCGAGCGCGATCTCGACCTGCTGGTGCCGATGGCGCAACAGCAGCTGGTGCATGTCTTCATTTCCTGCGCGCATCTGGATAACCGCCTGGCTGCCAAATTGGAGCCGCGCGCCTCGGCGCCGCACCGGCGCATCCAGGCGATCAAGAACTTGAGTGAAGCTGGCGTGCCCTGCGGCGTCCTGGTGGCGCCAATCATTCCGGCGTTGAACGACCGCGAGCTGGAACACGTGCTCCAGGCCGCGGCGGAAGCCGGCGCCAAAGTCGCCGGTTACACCACCTTGCGGTTACCGCATGAGTTGAAGCAACTGTTTCGTGAATGGTTGGCCGCGCACGTGCCGCAACGCGCCGAGCACGTGATGAGCCTGGTGCAGCAGATGAACGGCGGCCGCGATTACGATGCGGACTTCCGCACACGCATGCATGGGCAAGGCGCGTTCGCGCAACTGATCGCGCGACGCTTCGAGGTTGCCTGCACTAAATTCGGCTACGCACGGCGCGGTGGCCTGGAGCTGGATTGCACACGCTTTGCGCCACCGCACCGGCCATCGCCTCAAGGCCAGCTTTTTTGAAGGCAAGCTGGGTTACCATCGGCTCGCATCCATTTGCGGGAGACATCGTATGTCGTTCGCGCTTTATCTGCTGGGTTCGATCGTGGTGATCTGCGGGCTGGCTTACGGCGCCTGGCTTGCGCACCTGCCGACGCAATGGATCGTGGTCGGTGTAGTGGTGTTGCTGGGCATCGGTATTCTCACCGGCGTGTCGCGCACACGGCGGAAGGATCCCCCATCCAATTGATTCGATCACCCCGATCGGGTGAATTAAAACAGAGTTCCTGTCCGCGCTTTTCAATGTTCACACGACGCCGTTCCATCAAGGGTTCGCTATCAAGTAGTGGTCGAACCACGCCAGCGAGCGCCGCAGGATGTCGCGCTGATCTGCAGGGTCCGCGATGTGATGGCCCTGATTGGCATACACCACCAGGGTAGTCGGCACGCCCAGCGTTTTCAGCGCGTGCCAGTATTCGAACGATTGCGGCGCGGGACATTCCTCATCGCGCTCGCCGACCACGATCAGCGCCGGCGTGTGATCGTGCTTGATGTAATCGATCGCCGAACTTTTCGCGTAAGCCGCCGGATCATCGTATAGCGATGCGCCGAAGAACGGGATCATCCATTTGTCGATCTGGTTTTCACCGTAATAGCTCTGCCAATCAGAGATCCCCGCGCCGGCCACCACCGCGCGAAAACGATTCGTCTGGGTTGGCGCGAACATGCTCATGAAGCCGCCGTAGCTCCAGCCGGTCAATCCCAGGTGATGATCGTCGATCGGCGCGAGCTTTTCGACCGTATCAACGCCGGCCAGGATGTCGCGCAGATCGCCATAACCCATTTCATTGCGGATCGCCTGCGCATACGGTTCGCCTTGACCGAAGCTGCCGCGCGGATTGGGCAGCAGCACGAAATAACCGAAGGTCGAGTACGCGGTGGCGTTGTTGCTCCAGCTCGGCAGCGTTGCGGAGGATGGGCCGCCGTGTACGTAGACGATCAACGGATATTTTTTATGGGGATCGTAGTTGGCCGGATAAAGCAGCCAGCCCTGCACGTGGAAACCGCCGTTGTTCCACTCCACCGAACGGGACTGGCCCCAGCTCGATTTCAGCGCGGCGTTGATCGAAGTGACCGCGGACGGCGGGGTCGCGACAAGTAATCCCGCATGCACTTCCGGCGGTTGGTCGAAGGCATTCTGGGCGTAGGCGATGCGGGTCGTCCCGCGATCTTGCGCGACCGATATCGCGAGCGCGGCACGTCCATCGCCGATCACGCCGGGTACCGTGAACCAGGTTTTTGTTTGCGCGGCCGACGCGCTGCCATTGATCGCGTATTCGGCAAGCTGCGCACTGCCGCCGGCAATCTGGCTGACCAGCAGAGTACCCGGGTCCATGAAGGTGAACCACGAAGGCGTCACGTGGACGCCGGCGGTCATATCCACCGGCGTGCCGCCGTTTGCCGACACGCTGTAAATGTCGCCGCCGGTCGCGCCGCGATCGCTCATCAGACCGCCGATGAAAAAGATCCGCGCCCCGCTCGGCGACCAGCGCGGCAACGCGATCTGCAATCCGCGCAATGGGCCTGTTGTGGCGGCGGGATCGACGATCTCCTTGGGTTGCGCGCCGGCGTTTGCCTGCTGCAGGTAAAGCGTGGCCGTCCACCAGTTGTCATCGCCGGGTGGAGGCGCGGCGGTGAATGCAATCCGATCGCCGGTTGGCGACAACCTGAATTCGTATACGAACAAACCATCCGGGGTCAGCACCTGTGGCGCGCCCCCGGAAATCGCGACCGTCGCGACGCGCTGCACCTGCTCGTTTTCGACGCCGATCTCGCCCACCCGTGGATTGCCTGATGCGGTGGCCTCCGCCAGGCGCGTTGCGCCCGGTACGTACAGGAACATAATTCGGTTGCCGTCTGTGCTCCACTGCATGCCTTGTGCGAAGCCTTCGAGATCGGCGAGCTTGCGCGGCTGGCCGGATGCGGCATCCAGCAACCAGATCGCGCCATGAATCGGCTTGGTGTTGCTCGGGTCCACCTTGCAGCGGGTGAGCACGGCCAGCGTGTCCGCACCGGGTGCCCAGCGCAGGTCCTCCTCCTTGCAATGGTCGGGGATCGCGACGGTGCGTACACTTTGGCCGACCGGATTCGCCAGTTGCAGCCGTGTGTCGTCGTGATGCGACACGACCCAGGCGAGATAATGGCCGTCGTGTGATAGCGCGACGGCCGGGATTTCCTGCACCTGCTCGCGCTGTGCAAGGATCTGCTCGATCTGCGATTCAGTCGCGACGTGTGGATCCGCCGCGGCCCGCACGGTCGGCGCGAACGCGAGCGCAACCGCCAACATCGGACCGATCGCGCGACAGGCAAGGGCATTCATGGCGGGCTTTCCAGTTGCTTTGCAATTCCCGACAGTACCGCTCGCGATGAAACGTGCCAAGTGAAGCCCGGCACATGAAGGCGATGGAGCGCTCAAGCCGCCGCGTCGGCTTGCAGGTGATAGCCCGCTACCAACTCGACTTCGTTTTTCGAACCCAGAAACACCGGTACGCGCTGATGCAATTTTTCCGGCATCACGTCGAGGATGCGCTTGCGTCCGGTGCTGGCCGCGCCGCCGGCCTGCTCCACGATCATCGCCATCGGGTTGGCTTCGTACATCAAGCGCAGCTTGCCGCCTTGTTGCGCGGTTTTGGCGTCGAGCGGATAGATGAAGATGCCGCCGCGGGTGAGGATGCGATGCACGTCCGCCACCATGCTCGCTACCCAGCGCATGTTGAAATCCTTGCCGCGTGGGCCTTGCTTGCCGGCCAGCAATTCATCCACGTAGCGCTGCATCGGCGCTTCCCAGAAGCGCCGGTTGGACAGGTTGATCGCGAATTCCCCGGTATCGGCGGGAATGGAGAGATTGCGCGAGGTCAGCATGAAGCTACCCAACTCCCGGTCCAGCGTGAACGCATGCACGCCGTGCCCCGTGGTCAGCACCAGCATCGTGCTCGGCCCATAGACGCAATAGCCCGCCGCGACCTGTTGCGTGCCGGCCTGCAGAAAATCGCGCGCCTGCGGTTGCGCCACATCGTCCGGCGCCCGCAGCACCGAGAAGATCGTGCCGACCGAAATATTGACGTCAATGTTGCTTGACCCATCCAGCGGATCGAACAGCAGCAGGTAATTGCCTTTCGGATAGGCATCCGGAATCGGATGCGGATCTTCCATCTCCTCCGACGCGCAGGCGGCCAGGTGCCCGCCCCAGGCGTTGGCTTCCAGCAGGATCTCGTTGGAGATCACATCCAGTTTTTTTTGTGCCTCGCCCTGCACGTTCACGCTGATTGAATCTGGCGTTCCCGCGTTGCCGAGCACGCCATCCAGAGCGCCCTTGCCCACCGCGATCGCGATGCGCTTGCAGGCGCGTGCGACCACCTCGATCAGCAGGCGCAGATCGGCATTCACCGCGCCGTGCTGGCGCTGCTCTTCGATCAGAAACTGGGTGAGCGACACCGGTGTGGGCATGGCCATGGCTGCGTTCTTGCGGCAAAGGAAACGCGCATTGTCGCGGGTAGGCCGGGTTTTAGCGAGATGCCGTCATGTCGCGTGTCGGCAATGTGCGAGCCAGGAGCAACGCCGACCGGAACGGGGTTGCGATTGCGCTGCTGACAACACGCTGTCAGCAGCCGGTATCCAGACTGTCATTCCCATGATGGATCGCAAGGAAGAAACGATGGACAGCAAATACCGGGACGTGCGCTGGATCGACGCCTGGCGGGCACTCGCGGAACTGGGAACACTGCTGGACGGTCGCGCGCACAGCTGGGGCGCCAGCCAAGTACGTGGCAAGCGCATGCCAGCCGGGCGAAAGGCCGCGGCGGCGATCAACGGGCCGCGCCTGGCGAGGAGCGCGGCATGAGCAAGCCCGCGCCGCATGCGGCTCCGCGCGATTTTGATTTCCTGCACGGCCACTGGCGCGTGCGCAACGAACGCTTGCGCGTGCGACTGGCGGGTTGCACGGAATGGGATTTTTTCGACGCACGCGCGACCTGCCATCCGATCCTCGGCGGCATGGGCAATCGCGACGAAATCGCCACCGATGATTTTGGCGACACGCATTTCATTGGCATGTCGTTGCGCCTATTCGATCCGGGTGCGCGGCGGTGGAGCATCTGGTGGGCCGATAACCGCCGCGGAATTCTGGAGCCGCCGGTGAGCGGCGGCTTTGCGGACGGCACCGGCATTTTTGAAGGGCTGGATCAGCACGAAGGCGCGCCGGTGCGGGTGCGGTTTGTCTGGAACTCGCTTGATCCGGAGCGGCCGCGCTGGGAACAGGCGTTTTCTCCCGACGGTGGCGCGACCTGGGAGACCAACTGGGTGATGAGATTCGAGCGATTGAGCAGCGAGGTGGCGACATGAGTCTTCAGTCTTGCAGCCCGATCGTCGAGTTGCGCCAGTACACATTGCATCCGGGTGCGCGCGAAACGCTGATCGACTTGTTCGACCGCGAATTCGTCGAGAGCCAGGAGGCGCTGGGCATGCGCGTGCTCGGCCAGTTTCGGGACCTCGACAACGCGGACCGCTTCGTCTGGTTGCGTGATTTTCCCGACATGCCGTCGCGCGCGCGGAGCTTGGCTGCCTTCTATGGCGGCCCGGTCTGGAAAGCGCATCGCGAAGCCGCGAACGCGACCATGCTCGATTCGGACAATGTGCTGCTGTTGCGTCCGGTCGCGCCGGATTCGGGTTTTGATCTATCCGCCGCACGCCGCGCGCCCATCGGCCATGGCGACGCGTCCTCTGAATTGATCGTTGCCACGCTCTACGCCTTCGATGCGCCGGTGGATCGGGAATTCCTGGCTTTCTTCGCGGATGTCGTCGAGCCCGCGTTGATCGCCTCGGGCGCGCCGCCGCTGGTTCGCCTGGCCACCTGTTACGAACCGAACAATTTTCCCGCGCTGCCGGTGCGTGAAGGCGAGCACGTGTTCGCCTGGTTCGCGGGATTCGCCGATCACGCAGCGTATGCAAGACACATTGCGGCGCTGACGCATTCGTCGCGCTGGCGCGACTCCATTGCGCCCGGATTGCGCCACCGGCTGATCGCGCCACCGCAGGCGCTGCGTCTGACGCCTACCGCGCGCTCGCTGTTGCGTGGCGCCATTGCACCCCTTGTCCCCGTCACGGAGAACTAGGCATGAAACCGCACCCCGAAATCACTTTTTTCCATTCGCCGAACAGTCGCGCCGGCATCACCCGTTCGCTGCTGGAAGAACTGAATGTCCGCTACGATCTGGTGGTACTGGATCTGAAGCGTGGCGAGCAGCGTACGCCCGATTACCTGGCCATCAATTCGATGGGCAAGGTGCCGGCGATCCGCCATCACGGTGTGCTGATCACCGAACAGCCGGCGATCATGTTGTATCTGGCGGATGCATTTCCGGAAGCAGGACTTGCGCCGGCCATCAACGACCCGCTGCGCGGCGCCTACCTGCGCTGGATGGTGTTTTACGGCTCATGTTTCGAACCGGCGCTGATCGACCGTTCCTATGAGCGCGCGCCGCTGCCGCAGATGGCCTGCGGCTACGGCGACTACGACAGCGTGATCAACGCGTTGACCACGCAACTGGCGCACGGCCCGTGGTTACTGGGCGAGAGCTTCACCGCGGCGGACGTGCTGTGGGGCGGCGCATTGAACTGGGCGCTGGCGTTCAAACTGGTACCCGAATCGAACGTGCTGCGCGAATACGTGGAGCGGGTCGCGGCACGTCCGGCGATGCAGCGTGCCGCGGCGCTGGATGCGGAACTGGCGGAGAAGCAGGCGGCGTGAATTCCGGCCGGCATGGCGGCGCGCGTGCCCCACTCCTGGTGTCCTCTCCGAGCCCGTCCAGGTGTTCGCCGACGCAGCCGATGCCATTCAAGGCACCGGCTAGCCGCGCCGGCTCATTCCGCAAGCAGGCGGGGAAGAGTAGGCGTCGCGCTTGGCGCAATGGTTTTGTGATAGAAGCGGCGCATGCGCCGCGCCGATCGCCTGTTCCTGATCATCCATGCCCTGCAGGGCCGCCGCACCGCGCTGCCGGCGCGGCGGCTTGCCGAAACCCTCGCGGTTTCGCTGCGCACGGTGTATCGCGATGTCGTGGATCTGCAATTGTCCGGCGTGCCGATCGAGGGCGAGGCCGGCGTCGGTTACCTGCTGCGCAAGGGCGCGGATATACCACCGCTGATGTTCACGCCTGAGGAAATGGAAGCATTGGTGGTTGGCACACGGTTCGTGCGGGCGTTCGGCGGCGCCAGGCTCACTGCCGGCGCGGAGGCGGCGCTGCTGAAGATCAAGGCCGCATTGCCGGTGGAGCTGCGCCAGCGAGCGCTGCGCTCGCGCATCTTCGCACCGGGCCGCAAATACGAGGTGAAGTCCGGGATGATCGATCGCCTGCATGAGGCGATCGCGCAACATCAGGTGTTGATGCTCGGTTATCGCGACCAGGCCGGGCGCGACAGTCGGCGCGAAGTCGAGCCGCTGTGCCTGGCCTTCTGGGGCGGCGTCTGGACGCTGGGCGCGTGGTGTCGGCTGCGCGGCGACTTTCGCAATTTTCGCCCCGACCGCATCACCGCGTTCGAGCCCGCCGGCGAGGTGTTCGTCGAAACCGCCGAGCGCGGCTTCGACGCCTACCTGCGCACGATGGGCGCACGCGCGGAGGCTCTGGATGACTGATTGCATACGCCCCGGTCACGACATCGCGCTACATTGATGCGGATAGGGCTTGGGGAGCGTGCAATGAAACTGCGCAGGGTGTGTCTGGGGATGCTGGCTTTGCTGATCAGCGCAACGGCGCTGGCGAGCAGCGCCGACGCAAACTTCCGCGCGCTTTATCAGCGCGAGTGGGCCTGGCGCCTGCAACAGTTTCCGACACTCGCATCCAGCGTGGGCAATCATCAATACGATGATCGGATGGATGATGTCAGCGCGCGGGCGTGGCAACAGCGCCTCGGCTACTGGCAGGATGTGCTGAAGCAGCTGGATGCGATCGATCCCAACGCACTGTCGCCGGACGATCAGATCAATTACGCGGTGTATCGCGCGCAAGTGCAGAACCTCGCCGCGGACGATCGACTCGGTCAATGGCAGATGCCGTTCAACAGCGATTCGGCGTTCTGGTCGGATCTTGCCTACCTGCCGGGCTCGCAGAAGCTCGAGACCGCGCAGGACTACCGCAACTACCTAAAGCGTCTTGGCGAAATTCCACGCTATTTCGATCAGCAGACCGACGACATGCGGATCGGCCTGAAGCGCGGCTTCAGCGTGCCGCGCGCGGTGCTGGGCGGGCGCGACAAATCGATCGCCTCGGTCGCGAATTTGAAAGATCCCGCGCAAAGCGGTTTCTACAAGCCGTTCGAGAAAATGCCGATGGCGATCCCGGCCGCCGATCAATCCGCGTTGCGCGCGCAGGCCCGGCAAGTGATCCGCGAAAACGTGATTGCGGCTTACGCGAAACTGCTGAAGTTCATCGATGACGAATACATTCCGCAGGCGCGCGCCACCCTGGCTGCCGAAGCCATGCCCGATGGCAACGCCTATTACGCGCAACAGATCAAGGAGTACACCACGCTGGATCTTTCGCCCGATCAGATTCACCAGATCGGGCTGGACCAGGTGGCGAAAATTCACGCCCAGATGCTGGATGTGATGAAGCAGACCGGCTTCAAGGGCGACTTCCCCGCGTTCCTGCAATTCCTGCGCAGCGACCCGCGGTTCTATGCGCAAACACCGGAAGAACTGCTGGACAAAAGCGCGTGGGTGGCCAAGGAGGTGGATGGGCAACTGTCGAAATTTTTCGATCACCTGCCGCGCGAGCGCTTCACCATCAAGCCGGTACCCGCCGACATCGCCCCGTTCTACACCTCCGGCCGCGGTGGCCCGGATGTGTACCTGGTCAACACCTACGATCTGAAATCGCGCGCGCTGTTCAACATGCCGGCACTGACCTTGCACGAGTCGTATCCGGGTCATTCGCTGCAACTGGAGCTGGCCAGCGAAATGACCGATCAACCGGCGTTCCGCAGCAACGGTTACATCTCCGCATTCGGCGAGGGCTGGGGGTTGTATTCGGAATTCCTCGGCAACGAGATGGGCATCTACCAAACGCCCTATCAGCAGTTCGGCTATCTCACTTACCAGATGTGGCGCGCCTGCCGGCTGGTGGTGGACACCGGCATCCATCATCTCAACTGGACGCGTGAGCAGGCCGTGCAATATCTGCACGACAACACCGCGCTTTCCGATCACGAGATCGATACGGAAGTGGATCGCTACATCAGCTGGCCGGGGCAGGCCGACAGTTATGAACTCGGCTACCTGAAAATCCGCGAGCTGCGCGCGAAAGCCGAGAATGCGCTGGGCACGAAGTTCGACATCCGCCATTTCCACGACACCGTGCTGTCGCTGGGTTCGGTACCGTTGCCGGCGCTGGAGCAGCGCATCGACCGCTTCATCGCCGAAGGCGGCCCGGAACCGCAGTGGCCGTGCGATTGCAAGCAGGACAAGAAGTCGCCCTGACAAAGTCGCGCGCGGGAGAAGATTCCATGAGCGTCGAGCGTGCAATGGCAACGGAGAATCCTTCCGCTGCGGAAGCTGAAAGCGTCGGGGGACGCTTCAAGCGGCAATTGAGCCTCACCGACCTCACTTTCATCGGACTCGGTGCGATCTTCGGTTCGGGCTGGCTGTTTTCGGCAAGTTACGTGGCCGACATGGCCGGGCCGGCGGGTATCGTTTCCTGGCTGATCGGCGGTGCGGCGGTGCTGCTGCTCGGGCTGGTGTACTGCGAACTCGGCGCGGCGCTGCCGCGCTCGGGCGGCGTGGTGCGTTATCCGGTGTATTCGCACGGCGCGCTGCTCGGTTATCTCATGGGGTTGATCACGCTGATCGCGTTTTCCAGCCTGATCGCGATCGAAGTCGTCGCCTGCCGGCAATATGCCTCGGCATGGTTTCCACAACTGACGCACGCGGATTCGCAAGCTCCCACGCTGCTCGGCTGGTTGGTGCAGCTCGCGATCCTGTGCGTCTTCTTCCTGCTGAACTACTACAGCGTGAAGACCTTCGCGCGCGCCAACAATCTGGTCAGCGTCTTCAAGTTCGTGGTGCCGCTGACAGTGGTCGTTGCGTTGCTGTATTTCTTCCGGCCGGGCAATTTCAGCGCCCACGGATTCGCGCCATTCGGGTTCTCCGGCATTGCCGGCGCCGTTTCCGCCGGCGGCATCATCTTCGCGTATCTCGGTTTGACCCCGATCGTGTCGGTGGCGGGCGAAGTGCGCGATCCGCAGCGCACGATCCCGATCGCGCTGATCCTGTCGGTCGCGCTTTCCACGATCATCTACGTGCTGCTGCAGATCGCGTTTCTGGGCAGTGTGCCGACCGGGATGGTGAGCCACGGCTGGCGCGGCGTCGGCAAACTGTTCGCGCTGCCATTCCACGATATCGCCCTCGCGCTGGGGCTCGGCTGGTTGTCGTTCCTGGTGGTGTGCGACGCGATCATTTCGCCCAGCGGCTGCGGCAACATTTACATGAATGCCGCACCGCGCGTCGTGTACGGCTGGGCACGCGGCGGCACCTTCTTTCGCGTGTTCACGCGGGTGGACGCGAAATCCGGCATTCCGCGCGCCGCGTTGTGGTTGACCTTTGCGCTGGCGATCTTCTGGATGCTGCCGTTCCCTTCGTGGTCGGCGATGATCAACGTGGTCTCGGCCGCGTTGGTATTGAGCTACGCCGTGGCGCCGGTCACGACCGCGGCGCTGCGCCGCACCGCGCCGGAGTTGCCGCGGCCATTCCGCGTGCGCGGTTTCGCCGTGCTGGGCCCACTGTCGTTCATGGTCGCCGCCCTGATCGTCTACTGGTCCGGATGGAAGACAGTTTCGTGGCTGCTCGGACTGCAGATCGTGTTGTACGTGGTGTACGTTCCCTGGCGCGCGTGGCGCAGCGCCGATGCCGGCACGGTTGCGCGGGACGTGCGCGCTTCGTTATGGCTCGTTGGCTTCTACTGGCTGATGATCGGGGTGTCCTGGCTCGGCACGTTCGGCGGCAAGGGCATAGTCGGCTCCCCGTGGGACTCCGTGCTCGCCGCGGGCGTGGCGGTGCTGGTCTATTACTGGGGTGCGCGCAGCGGTGTGCCCGGCGTGCTGGCATTGAGCGATCCGGATTGAGTGCTGCGGCTCGGCAGGTTGCCGCTACTTTACCCATGAAGTAGTATGGCTGCGCGCTTTATTTGGAGAACTCCATGAAAGCCGCGGCACACGGGTTTGGTAACGCCAACCCGGAATTTCTGCGCACATCCGGCGAGCTTGCCGGTCCGGCGCTGCGCGCATTCTTCAAGCTCGCGGAGCGCTGGAACTTGCGCGTATCCGAGCAGCGCAAGTTGCTGGGCAATCCGCCGGAAAGCACTTTCTACAAATGGAAGCGCGAGCGCGACGGCGCGCTCGGCCGCGACACGCTGGAGCGCATCAGCTATCTGCTCGGCATCTTCAAGGCGCTGGCGATATTGTTCCCCGATCCGGCGCGTGCCGATGCCTGGCTGCGCAAACCGAATGCCGCCGCGACATTCGGCGGCCACAGCGCGCTGCAGCGCATGCTCTCGGGCAACGTCGCCGACCTGTTCGTGGTCAGGCAGTATCTCGATAGTCAACGCGGGTGATGCCGCCGCCCCTCAAGCGCATTCGCTGGCAGCGCGCGTACCGCATCGTGCCGAGCCGGTTTCCGCCGATCGGCGTGTTCGATGCGATCGCCGATCCGCAAGATCTGGATGCGCTATACACGCTCGAGGCGCTGACCAATCCGCGCCTGCGCGAGCAGATCGGTGAGCTGGAGCAAGTGCCGCGCGAGCGGCGCGTCGGCGGGCCGGGCAGCACCCCGCTGATGGCGGCGTTCACGCACCTCAATCCGGAAGGCACGCGGTTTTCCGATGGCAGCTATGGCGTGCTGTATCTCGCCCACTCCGTGGCCACCGCAATCGCCGAGACAGTGTTCCATCGCGAGCGGTTCCTGGCCGCCACCAAGGAGCCGCCGACGGACGTCACGATGCGCTGCTACGTGAGCGGCGTGCACGGCACGCTGCACGACATCCGCTCGGGTTACCGGGCCGAGCACGATCCCGACAGCTACGCCGCTTCGCAGAAACTCGGCGCGCGCCTGCGCAAGCAGGGCTCAAACGGGATCGCTTATCAAAGCGTTCGCCATGCGGGCGGCGAATGCGCCGCACTGTTTTATCCCGATCTCGCCTCGCCCTGCGTGCAGGGCAAGCATTTGATCTACCGCTGGGATGGCGAGAAGATCGCGCAGGTGCTGGAGGTCAGCGCGGTGCGGCGTGGACCGTAGCGGCCCGAATTCCGTAGCGAACATGCGCGCAGCGCATCCACCGATGCGGTTCACACATCCCCGCTCTTGATCCACCCTTCCCCGGTGCCGCGGTGGATCACGCGGTCGCTGGCTTGCACTTCGCCGGCGGGGAACGCGGGTTGCGGGGCGAGGCGCTCGTAGATCGGCCGGAAATCCGGTTCCGTGGCTTCCATCAACTGCTCGAAGCTGTCGATCACGAAGTACGTCTGCTGAAAGGTGTCAATCTTGTAGCGCGTGCGCATGATGCGCTCGAGGTCGAAGCCGAGCCGGTTCGGTGCATTCGATTCCAGGCAGTACACCGATTCGCCTTTCGAGCTGACGATCCCGGAGCCGTAGATGCGCAGGCCTTCACTCGTGTTGATCAGGCCGAACTCCACCGTGTACCAGTAAAGTCGCGTCAGGTTCATCAGCGCATCGGCGCCAATGCCGTGCGCCTTGACGCCGCCGCGCCCATAGGCCTGCATGTAATCGGCGAACACGGGGTTCAGCAGCAGCGGCACGTGGCCGAACAGGTCGTGGAAGAGATCGGGCTCGGAAATGTAATCGAGCTGTTCGGGTTTGCGGATCCACCAGGTCACCGGAAAGCGTCGATTGGCGAGATGGTCGAAGAACACCTGGTCCGGCAGCAGGCCTTCCACGCCGACGATCTCCCAGCCGGTGCCCAGGCTCAACACGTTATTCAAATCGTCGAATTTCGGAATGGCATCGGCGCTCATGCCGAAGCGTTCCTGGTTGTCCAGGAATTCGCGGGTGGCGCGGTGCTTCAGGATTTCGCGCTGACGGCGGAATAGCTGCGCCCACACCTCGTGATCGGTGCGCGAGTAACGGTCCCACGGCTGCTCGACCGTGCCGGCGGCATACACCGGAATATTGCCCCGATCGGTTTGCTGGTGTTCGACGCGGCGCGGTTCGCTGTTCATGCCGCCTAGTCTATCGCCGCGCATCCGGATCGGTTGCGAAAAAGTGCAGAAAGCCGCGCTTTGTTAAAGTGGCGGGATGGAAACTGCCGCCGACCCGCCCGCGATGGAACGCCGCGACCTCATGCGCCCGCTGCGCTATCTGTGGCGGGTGCCAGCGATCCTGCTGCTGGTGCTGGGCGGCTCGCTGCTGGGCATCATCGCGCTGCCGTCCGGGCCGCCGCGGCCGGGCTCGTTCGGCGCGCGCCTGATCCGCGGCTGGTCGCGCGCATTCCTTGCGCTTTTCGGCGTGCACGTACGACGGATCGGCGAACCGCTGGTCGATCCGGTGATGTTTGTCGCCAATCACAGTTCGTGGATGGACATCAGCGTGCTGCACACGCAACGCGAAGCCGGCTTCGTCGCCAAAGCCGAGATTGCGGGTTGGCCGTTGGTGAGCTGGATGGCGCGCCGCGGCGGCACGATTTTCCACCAGCGTGGCAGCACGCATTCGCTCGGTGCAGTGATGGCAATGATGAGCGAGCGCCTGCGCGCGGGTTATAGCGTGGCCGCATTTCCGGAGGGCGGTACCGCGCCGGCCGGTACGCTGAAAGTGTTTCATGCACGCATCCTGCAGGCCGCACTGGATGCGAACGCGCCGGTGCAACCGGTGGCGCTGCGTTACCTGCGCAATGGCAAGCCATGGGCGCAGGTGTCGTTCGCGCCGGGTGAAAGCTTCATTGGCAATCTGTGGCGAGTGCTGGGCGAGCGCCGCATCGAGGCGCAGGTGCATTTTCTGGAACCGGTCACGATCACCGAAGAAGGCCGCCGCCGCATGGCCGACACCGCGCGCTCGCGCATCGCCCAAGCGCTGGGTTACGCAATATGAGCAGTGCGCGCGAAATCGTCTTTCATCCGCCGTGGCTGCTGCGCAACCCGCATGTGCAATCCACGCTGGCATCCAGTGGTCTACGCCGCGTGCTGTTGCGCGGCCGCGCGCGCGAGCTGGAAAGCCGTGCACGGGAAATGATCCTCGACGCAGGCGACGGCGTGCGCCTGCAAGGCTTTATCACCACGCAAAAAGTGCGATCCAGGCCGCGCGGGTTGGCCGTGCTGTTCCACGGTTGGGAAGGCAGTGTGCGTTCGACCTATCTGCTGCAGACGGGTGGTCGGTTGCTGCGCGAAGGCTGGGATGTGTTCCGGCTGAACTTCCGGGATCACGGCGACACCCACCATCTCAACCCAGGGCTGTTCCATTCCTGTCTGCTGGACGAGGCGATCGGCGCGGTACGCGAACTGACGCGCATGCATACCGCAACGCCGCGCGTGGTGATCGGCTTTTCGCTGGGGGGCAACTTCGCGTTGCGTGTCGCGTTGCGCGGACCGCAAGCCGGCTTGGCGCTGGATGGCGCGGTGGCGATCTGTCCGGTGATCGATCCGCACCAAGGTTTGTTCTCGGTGGAGCGCGCGCCGTGGTTCTACCACGCCTATTTCATGTACAAGTGGCGTCGGTCGCTGCGTCGCAAGCAGCGGGCATTTCCGCAAGACCATCTGTTCGCGCCAAACGAACTGCGCGCCGACATGCGCGCGCTGACCCAGGCGCTGGTCAGGCGACACACCGATTTCGGCACGCTGGAAAATTATCTGGACGGCTATTCGGTCGGCGGCGACGCATTGTCGCAACTTGAAGTGCCGAGCTGGATACTCACGTCGCGCGATGACCCGGTGATCCCGGTCTCGGATTTCGAGCGATTGAACCTGCCGCCAAATGTCGAACTGGACATCAGCGCGCACGGCGGCCACTGCGGGTTCATCAGTGACTTGAGGCTGTCCAGTTTCGCCGAGGATTACATCGCCGAAAAGCTGGCGGGACTCGGCGAGACGCAGGCACATTCAAGTAACGCGCGAGCCGCTGCGGCATAATCGTCGTTTCGCTCGAGCGACAGCGCCCATGCCACCCATCAACCCGAACTCCGGCGCGTCGCGCTGCGGCTTGGCTCAAGCGGATTTCTGGAGATCGGAACAGCCATGATGCTCGACGAAATCATCCAACTGCATCGCGCCGGCCAGTTGCCCGAAGCCGAGGCGGGCTACCGCGATTTGCTGGCCGCTTCGCCGGAAGACGCGGAGGTGGTGCACCTGCTCGGCATCCTGCGCGGTCAGGCTGGCGATCACGAGGAGGCCCTGGCACTGGTGCTGCGTGCGATCGAGCTGGATGACCAGCGCGACGTATTCCAGCACACGCTCGGTGAAATGCAACTGCGCGCGGGCAATCTGGACGCGGCGCAAGCGGCCTATCTGCGTGCCAAGGAACTCAATCCCAATCTCACCAGCGCGCATAGCGGACTGGGCCAGATCGCGTTTCTGCGCGGTGATCTCGAAGCGGCCGAACACCACTTCCGCATCGCACTGCGCGCCGACGGGGACGATGCGCAGTCGCTCGCCGGTCTGGGCAATATCCATTTTTCGCGCGGGGAATTGCGACGCGCGTCCACGCACCTCACCCGTGCCGCGGAATTGAGCCCCAACGATGCCTTGATCCAGGGCAGTCTCGCCAGCGTGATGCTGGCCCTGAACATGCTGGATTTTGCGGTGCGGGCGGCCAACAACGCGCTCGCGTTGAAACCCGACTACGCGATGGCGCGCGCGGTGCTTGGCAATGCGCTGCTGCTGAAATCCGACGCTGCCGGCGCGCGCGAGGCGTTCGAGGCGCTGCTGGCGCAAGGCGAACAAATTGCACCGGCACATCTGGGGCTGGGCGATATCGCGCGCCTGCAGCAGCGCCATGAGGAGGCGATCGGTCATTATGAGCAGGCGCTGCAGCAACAGCCGGAGCTGCATCCGGCCGCGATCCGTCGCGCCGATTCGTTGGCCCGCAGCGGCCGCGTGGATCAGGCGATCGCGCAACTGCGCGAACGCGCGCTTGCGTTTCCGCAGGCGCCTTATGTGAAGGTGGCGCTCGCATCGCTATTGGGGCAACGAGGGCGACATGCCGAGGCGGTGCCCCTCTGGCGCGAAGCGGTCGCCTTGCTGCCGGACAATTTGCAAGCCAAGGCCAATCTCGCGCTGGCGCTGGATCGCGCCGGCGAACACGAAGCCGCGGCGGATCTGGCTGAGCACGTGGGCGGCCCGCCGCGGCCGGCGCTGGTGTTGGTGCGTGCACGCGTGGCGTTGGGCGCGGGGGATGGCCAACGTGCACTGGACACCTTGCGCTCGCTCGACGAGTCGCAATGGCAGGAACTGCCCGAGTTGGCGCGCCGTCGCCAGAAATTGCTGGGGCTGACGCATGACTCCCTGGAACAATGGAACCAGGCCGTGCAGGCGTTCCAGCGCGCATTGCCTGCCGCGGCGCAATCCCTGCCCGAGTTGCCGCAACCCGATGAGGCGCTGCTCGCATTGCTGCGCGAGCGCGCAGGCGAGCCGGTCGCGCGGGAACCGCAGATCGCGGCACCGGTGCTGCTGACCGGCTTGCCCGGCAGCGGCGTCGGCGCACTGGCGGCATTGCTCGGCGACCAACCGGAACTTGCGGTGCGTCGCGATCGTTTCACCGCAGCCACCGATTTCATTTCCACAGCCTTCGACGAGCGCCTGCTGCGTCCCTTGAGCCAGACCGATCTGGCATTCCTGCAGCGCCGTTACGTGCGGCCGTTGCAGCGCGGCGGCGTACGCGAAGGTGTACGCGTGATCGATTGGTTGCCGTATCTGGATGCGCGGGTGCTGCCGGCGTTGAAGCGCGCGTTGCCCGGCGTGCGCATCGTGCTGGTGCAATCGGATCCGCGCGACGCCTTGCTGAACTGGCTGGCATTCGGCGCCAATGCGAAGCTGGTGATGCGCGAGCCGCTGGAAGCGGCGCGCTGGATGAAGGCTGCGCGGGCGCATCAGGCGATCGCTGCGGAATTGCTGCCGGCGTGCAGCGTTGAGGCGGATGCCATCCTGGCACAGCTCGATGGCGCGCAAGGCAAGCAGTTGGCCGCATTCCTCGGGCTTGAGCGCCTGCTCCCCGGGCCGCTGACGAAAGCGGCGGAGAAGAATCGTCGCGGCATGCCGGTCGCGTTCGCGCCGGGGCATGCGCGGCATTACCATGAGGCTTTGGCTGAGCCTTTCGCCGCGCTGGAATAAGCGCGGCGCGTTCGCCCAATCTTGACGCGTTGCGGGTGTAGCCTCGACAGTTCCCTTCCCACAAAGGAGAGCGGGCCGTGATGCGATCACCGGATTTCCGATACGCACTGCTGGTTCTGTCGCTGGCCGCGGGAAGTGCATGCGCGGCGCAGCCGCGGGACATGCTGCGCGTGCCGACCGGATTTCATGTCGCGGTATTCAGCGATGCGGTGCCGGATGCGCGCGAGATGACGGTTGGCCCGAAAGGCACCGTGTTCGTCGGCAGCAATCGCGGCACGGTTTACGCACTGAGCGACGTCGACCACGACGGCCACGCGGAAAAAGTGCGCGTGATCGCCTCGGGCTT
This sequence comes from Rhodanobacteraceae bacterium, assembly GCA_035606235.1. Classification (GTDB taxonomy): domain Bacteria; phylum Pseudomonadota; class Gammaproteobacteria; order Xanthomonadales; family Rhodanobacteraceae; genus 66-474. The sequence continues at coordinate 5,013 of DATNFU010000046.1, read as the reverse complement.
GCGCTCGCCGTCGGGTGTGGCCATGCGTGGCGGCGATCTGTACGTGTCAGCCGTGAATCGCATACTGCGCTTCCCGGATGTCGAGTCTCATCTCGACGCGTCGCCGCCACCGCAAGTGGTGACCGACAAGTTGCCGGATGTAACGCATGCGGGCGGGCGCTTCATCGCATTCGGACCGGATGGCAAGTTGTACGTGTCGCTGGGGGCGCCGTGCAATGTTTGCGACAAGCCGCAGTTCGGCAAGCTGATCCGCATGAACGCCGATGGCAGCGGCATGCAGGATGTCGCTGCCGGCATCCGCAATACGGTGGGTTTCGACTGGCAGCCGGGCACCCGGAAGCTGTGGTTCACCGACAATGGCCGCGATCTGCTCGGCGACGACGTGCCCGCGGATGAATTGGATCGCGTGGATCGGCTCGGCGAAAATTTCGGATTTCCATTTTGCCACGGCGGCGATGTGCTCGATCCGCAATTGGGCAAAGGCAAGTCGTGCAGCGACTACGCGCCGCCGGCGTTGCAACTTGGTGCGCACGTGGCGCCGCTCGGCATGCGGTTTTACCACGGCGCGATGTTTCCCCAGGCATACCAGGGCGCGATCTTCATCGCCGAGCACGGCTCGTGGAACCGTTCCAGCAAATCCGGCTATCGCGTGGTTGTCGTGCGCGTGGACGGTACCAAGGCGCGCGATCAGCAGCCGTTCCTGACCGGCTTCCTGGATGGACAGAAAACGCTGGGCCGCCCGGTGGACGTGCAGCAGCTGGCGGACGGCAGCCTGCTGGTCTCCGATGACGACAATGGGGCGATTTATCGGGTGACGTATGGGAAACCGGTAGCCGGGAACCGATAGCCGCCTGCAGGGAGGTTTTGCTTCTCCGGCCCCTCGTTAACACGCCAGCAACCCGCCGTTCACGCGGCTGTCCGATACTGTGCATTCGCCAACGCGCACGATGCGCGTTCAAGCCTGCAGGTGACGATGAACGTCGACATCATCAAGGGCCGGTGGAAACAACTGGGCGCCCGCTTGAAGTCGCAATGGGCGAAACTCAGCGAGGACGACGTTGGGCTGGCCGAAGGTCATCGGGATTACCTGATCGGTCGCCTGCAGGAGCGCTACGGCTGGGCCAGGGATCGCGCCGAGGCCGAAGTGGCGCGTTTCGAAAACGAACTTTCATCCGCAGACAAGGAGAGGTAAACGTCATGGCGAATCAGCCAGTTTCCGACAAGCTTATTTCAGACCAGTCCAATGGCAACACGCCGCGCGACGGCTTGGGCGGTTCCCGCATCGAGGCCAGCGCCGGTCGATTCAAGGAAGGCACAAGCCAGGCCGTGCAAGCTGCCAAGCAGAAATTCGATGCCGCCGCCGATCGCGTGGAGGAAGGCCTGCATAGTGCCACCGATGCAAGTGCGCGCGCCGCGGTGCTCGCCGCCGAGAAGGCCGCCAAAGCGCGCGAGCGCAGCCGCGAACTGGCTGACGACGCGCGCGAACGCGCGTCCGACGCGCTCGATGCCGTGCGCGAATTTGTGCGCGAGCGCCCGGCGCAATCGTTGGTGATCGCATTGGCGGCCGGTTGGGTGCTGGGCCGGGTGCTGGGCGGACGCCGTTGAACTGAGGCGCATCAGGGTGACGGATGATCCGCCCATGAGCGACAGTTCCACCGAAGTGCCGTCGCGCGAACCCAAGGCACAAGCGCGGGCCGATCAGGCCGGTGAAGCGGCGGCGGAGGATTTGCGCGCAGGCACCAGCCCGCCGCTCCGCGAGCAACTGCATGCGCTGTACGCGGCCGGCGCGGGTTTGGTGTCGGCGCTGCAGCGCTTCTTCGTCACCCTCAAGGATCTGTTGCGTGCCGAGGGGCGGGTGTTGTGGAGCGGCATCCCGCTGCTGTTCATCGGGTTCGTCGCGCTGATTGCGCTGGCGGTGTCGCTATGGGGCTGCACGGTCGCGTTGATCGGCTGGGCATTGATGGTGGCGACGCATTCGCTTGGTTTGGCGCTCGGGCTCTTGGTCGTTGGCCACGTAGCGATGGTGCTGGGTGTCTGGTTCGCGCTCCAGCGCGGCGTGCATCAAGCTTCGTTCCCGCAGGCGCGCGCGGAGCTGCGCGCGATGCGCATGCAGTTCGGCGAAGATCTCGATCGCTTCACCCACGGGCTGACCGCGCAAATGCGCGCGGCGCCATCGTCGGATCGGGACAAGCAGGCATGAGCTATTTCCGTGCGCTCGCGGAACGCGAACAGGCATTCGAGCGTTGCCTGCAGGCGCGCAAGCGGGTTCACACGGCCGCGGGTGATGTGTCCCGAGCCTATCGCGCTTATCCGCTGCCGGTACTGGCCGGCAGCGTGATAGTGGGCGTGGTGCTGGCGCAATGGCGAGTCGGGCGCGGCTTGGTGATGGCCGGTTCGCGCCTGGTCGGCGGTCCGGTTGCGGGATTGCTGAAAAAATTCATTTCCACTTTTTAGAGAATTTTCTGGGCAGCGCCATACGGAAGTGCTTCAGTGACCTTGCGCAAAGGGTTGGTTGCGTGCTCCCGATGCAATGTCTCGTGTACACAGGAAGGCGGAAGTCGGCGGTGGGGTGGTTGGCGATCATGGACGATCGAACTTGCCAACCAACATGACGCGGCAATGCTTTCGGGGAGCGTGGAATGGTGCGCGATGTCCATGAGCGCTTTTCGATCAGATCGACTGAAACGTTTGTTGCGGAGCGGCTGATGCAAGGGGAACCCGCGGTACCGCCGCCGATGGGAGCGACCATCGCGGACGTCAATACGCCGGTTGCAACGGCGAGTGTGCTGCTGCGCCCATTGCGATTGCGGCCGCGTCGTCCGGGTGCGCTGGAGCGTCGTCGCGCGCGGCGGTTGCGCGCGGTACGCATTCCGCTGCTGGTGCTCATGTTCCTGGCGGTGGCGACCACGCTGGTGGTCGCGCGCAGCTTGTTTGTGCCGCTGGTACTGGCGGCGTTCGTCGGCATGGGTTTGAACCCGATCGTCGCCGGGCTGAACCGGGTGTACGTGCCGCGCGTGCTCGGCGCCTTGCTGGTCATGACCGCACTGATGGCAGGGCTGGTCGAAGCTGCGGTGCTGCTGACGGCGCCGGCGGTGGAGTGGACCCGCCAGGCGCCGCAGGCGATCCATCAACTGGCGCCGAAGCTGCGCCACATGCTCCGGCCGCTGAGCGCCGCCAGCCATGCCGCTTCGCAATCGCTGGTCGGGATGGGGGTCGGCACGTCCGGCGCCTCGTCCGCCAATACTTCGCCGAGTTTCGGACTCAGCGATCTGCTGCTATTGGCGCCGCCCATCCTGGCCGAAGCGCTGACCGTGCTGCTGCTGGTGTTCTTCTTTCTCACCTATGGCGACCACATGCGTCGGCGGCTGGCCAGTGCCTCGCCGCGCTTTGCCTATCGACGCATCGCACTGAACCTGGTGCGCGGCATTCAGCACGAGATCTCGCATTATCTGCTCACGGTCACCTTGATCAATGGCTGTCTCGGCGCGCTTACTACCGCGATCCTGTGGGGCTGGCAGATGCCCGATCCGGTGCTGTGGGGATGCGTGGTCGCGCTGTTGAACTACATGCCGTACCTCGGCGCGATCACCTCCACGCTGCTGCTGTGCGTGGTCGGCCTGCTGCATTTCAATGAACCCGCGCACGCACTGCTGCCGGCGCTGTGCTTTGCCGGCCTCGCCGCGCTGGAAGGGAACGTGATCACGCCGATGATCATGGGCCATCGCCTGCGCCTGTCGCCGCTGGCGATCCTGATCTGGCTGCTCATCTGGGGCTGGATGTGGGGGATCCCCGGTGCACTGCTGGCGGTGCCGATGCTGACTTGCGCCAAACTCATCACCGAGCGCGTGCCGGGAATGGAGTGGTTTGCCCGGATGGTGCAACGCTAGGTTCCACCGCTGCACTTTTCAATGAGAGCAATCCTGCGTTACCGTGCCCGGCTATGGACGACACCAGCATCCGCACCGGCCCGGCTGATCCGCAACGCATCGAGCAGGCGCGCGCGTTCGCGCGACAGGGCCGCATCGCTGACGCCGAAAGCGCGTATCGGGCGGTCCTTGGCGACGCACCGGATACGCCGGAAGCGTTGAACTTCGTCGCGATGTGTGCGCTGGCGCGAGGCGGCGTTGCCGAAGCGCAAGCCAAGCTGGAACGCGCCGCGGAGCTGGAACCCGCGCAGCCGGAAATCTGGAAGAGCCTGGGCGTCGTGCATCTGGCCGCGGATCGCGCACAACAAGCGCTGGATGCTTTCGATCGCGCCTTGCAACTTGACCCCGCGCATTTCGTGGCGCGGCTGCATCGCGGCGCGGCACTGGAACGGCTAGGTCGGCGCTACGAGGCCGTCGCCAGTTATTTCGGCGCCATCGTCGCGGCGCAGACGCGTGGTCAGTGGCTGGATGATGCCAGCACTACGCAGGGATTGCGGGTGGCGGTGAAGCACGCGATGCGCGTGGTTCATGCGGAACGCACGCAGCTGTTCCTCCGCCTGTTAGATCCACTGCGCGCGCTATACGGAGGCGATGCGCTGCACCGTATCGAACACGCCCTCGCGATTTATCTGGGCGAGCGCCAAGCGAATTATCCAGATCCGCGGCAGCGACCCAAGTTCTTTTACGTACCTGGCCTGCGGACGCAGCCATACTTCGAGCGTGAATTGTTTCCCTGGCACATCGATCTGGAGCGCCACACGGCAACCATCCGCGAGGAATTGCTGGGCGTGCTGGCCGACAACCAAGGTATCGAGCCGTTCCTCGGCACCGATGACGCGAAAATCCTGGAAGAGCAGAAGGCGTTGCGTGGCGAGCGCGGCGCGCCGCAATGGAACGCGTTCTTCTTCCATCGCCATGGTGAAGTATTCGAGCAGAACGCGCGCCGCTGCCCGCGCACGACCGGCGTTCTTGATTCGCTACCACTGGTGCACATTCGCGAGCACGCGCCGGAAGTGCTGTTCTCGGTGCTGACGCCCGGTTCGCACATCCTGCCGCATTACGGCGTCACCAACACGCGCCTGGTAAC
>DATNFU010000045.1:0-3902 GCA_035606235.1 Rhodanobacteraceae bacterium | reverse complement strand
CTCGCCGCATGGCCGCGATGGCTTCATCGAAGCGCCCCTGCCGGCGCAGCACGTAACCCGTCGCGGCAAGCGCGTCGGCGTCGTTGGGGCGCAGTTTCAGCGCCGCCGCAAACGCCTTGAGCGCGGCCGGATAGTCCTGCCGGCCCCAATAGGCGTTGTAGCCGAGCGCCAGATAACCCGCGACCAGCCTCGGCTGCAACGCGAGCGCCTTTTCGGCTTGCGCGAGAGAGTCCGCGACAAGTGGTTTGACGTCGTCCTCGCCGCTGCCGAACCAGACCACGCCGCTTTCCGCCAATGACAGTTGGGCATACGCCAGCGCGAAATTGGGGTCTTTCTGGATGGCTTGCCGATACAGCGGAATCGCCGCGTGGAACTCGGCGGTGCCGTAATTGAGATTGCCTTTGTGAGCCTGATATTCGGCGCGCAGGAACAGGTCATAGGCAGCCTGATTGGTGGTCGGCAGCGCGGCCAGTTGCGCGGATTCCACGGGCGAGAGCCTGGCCTTCAGCGCATCGGCAATTTTCTGCGCGACTTCGCCCTCCACGCCGAAAATGTTGTCCAGCGTGCGGGTGTAACTGTCGGCCCAGATGTGGCTGTCGGTGTGGGCGTCAATCAGCTGCACGTTGATCAATACCTGGTCCCCGGCCTTCTGCACGCTGCCTTCGAGGATGGTGGCTACGCCGAGCTGTTGCGCGATGACTTTCAGATTGTCGGGATGACTTTCGTACTTCGCGGTCGAAGTGCGCGAGATGACTTTCAGGTCACCGATGTCGGCGAGCTTGGTGAGGATCAGATCCTGCATGCCATCGGCGAAGTAGGCGTTGCCTTTGTCTTCGCTCAAATTCTCGAACGGAAGCACGGCGATGGATTTGGCGGGAATCGCTGCAATCGGGATCGCTGCCGGAGTTGCGCCCGGATTTCGCTGCGCTGCATCCGTGCTGCTGGCTGCGCGGACGCTGCCCGTTGCCGGCGTCGCGCGCTCGAATCGCCACAGCAACCCGCCGCCGATCGCGAGCAAGAGCGCGAGGATCATGATTTCGGTGCCGCTCACCTTTTGCGCGCCGCGCTCGCCGTGATACCAGGCCAACACCAATACCACCAGAAAACCGACCGCGAGCGCGAGGATCAGCACGCGTTCGAGCTGGTCCGGCCACGCGAAGCGCTGCGCCACCACGTCGAGCACCTGGATCAGCGCGAACGCCGCGGCCACGTAGGCGAGTGACCACTGCACCAGCTTGCGTTGCCTCAGGCGGGTGAGAATTCCGCTGGCGCCGATATCGCTCACGGCATTGCCTTGGCATCGGTGGTGGTCGGCAGGCCGACCTTCCTGCAGAACGCCGCGAAGCGCGGATCGTCCTTGTAGCGCAGGATGAAGGGATCGGTGAGCAGCCGGCCTAACCCTGCGTCGCGGGTATCCCACGCCCGATCCAGCCACTTGAACATGTTGTCCGGATTGCGGCGCAAGCCATACACCTCGGCGATCTGGTACGCAGCGGCGTCGGCCTGCCTTGCGATCACGTTCTTCAGCGCGGCATCGGCCGCAGCACGATCACCGCCTCCCTGCGATGCGAGAGCAAGCGCGATATCGCCCCATACGCCGGGTATCTGTTGCGCGGAAGTCAACGCGGCTTTGTTCTCGCCGCGCTGAATCTGGATGATCACGAGGCCGGTGGAAACAAATGGACTGCCCGGCACGAATTCGTGCGCCTTGCGTGCGGCTTGCTGGGCTTCGTCCAACTGGCCCGCCGCGGCAAGACTCCAGCCCAGCCAGCCCCATGTGCCGCCATTGCGTGGATCGGTCGCGAGCGCCTGTCGCAGCATTGGAATTGCCTGCTGCGGATGACCGAGAGCGTCGAACGCTCTTCCCACGAATCTCTGCGTGCTGTCGGCCGGTGCCAGTTCCAGTGCGCGCCGATACTCGGCTTCCGCACCGCTCCAGTCGAAATCCACCCATTGCAGCAGCAGGCCGCGCGCATCGTGCACGAGCGCAACATCCGGATCCAGTTGCAGGGCCCGATCCGCCGCCGTCCGTGCCTCCGCGAAAGCCTGCCGCTGCGCTTCGCCGCCGAGGAAAGTCCCGGCGAGAGTCGTCCACGTGAGCGACAAACTGGCATAGGCCCGCGCGTAACGCGGATCGAGCGCCACGGCTTGCTGGTAAAACCCTATCGCCCGACGTTCATCGTCGGGATCGATCATCGCGTCGTAGAAGCGGCCGCGCGAATACGCGTTCCAGGCTTCGAGGTTGCCACTCGGCGGGCGATCGCTTTGCGCCACCGCGCCGCCGCCGTCAAGCAATTTGGCTTTCAGGGCATCCGCCACCGCGCTCGTGATGTCGTCCTGCAGGGCGAACAGATCCTTGTATGGCCTGTCGTAGTGCTGTGACCAGAGCGTGCTGCCGTCGGCAGCGTTCACCAGTTCCGCGCTGATGCGCACTTCATCGCCAAGCCTCTGCACGCTGCCTTCGAGCAAGTGCGCGACGCCCAAGGCCCGACCGATCGCAGCGCTGGGTTGCTTCGAATCGCGGAACTGGAACGAGGAATTGCGGCTGATGACCTTCAGCCCGGCAAACTGCGAGAGGGCATTGATCAGGTCTTCCGACAATCCATCCGAGAAATACTGCTGGTCCTTTTCGCCGCTTTCATTGGTCAGCGGCAGCACGGCAACGGATTTGGCGGGAATCTCCATCGTCGGGGCCGCTGCCGACGCTGTGCTCGCAATGGTCGCTGCTGACGGCGAACTCCGCTCGAACCGCCACAACAACCCGCCGCCGATCGCCAGCAGCAGCGCGAGGATCACGATTTCGGTGCTGCTGACCTTCTGCGCGCCGCGCTCGCCGTGATACCAGGCCAACACCAATACCACCAGAAAACCGACCGCGAGCGCGAGGATCAGCACGCGTTCGAGCTGGTCCGGCCACGCGAAGCGCTGCGCCACCACGTCGAGCCCCTGGATCAACGCGAACGCGAACGCGACATACGCCAGCGCCCACTGCACCAGCTTGCGCTGCTTCAGGCGCGCGATGAATTCGGTCACGGCGAAGCTCCGCTCGTTGCCGCCATCGGCTGCGCGCCGGAATATTTCTTCAGCAGCGCCTGAAACCGCGGATCGCCGCGCAGCGGGTCCCAGGTCGGATCGAGTTCGAGGCGCTTGATGCTCACGGTCTCGCCTGCGGGGATCGACAGGAGCTTTTGCAGCAAGTCGATCGCCTGCTCAGGCTGGCCAGCATGCGCCTCGATTTCGGCCAGCCCCTCCAATTGGAATGCACCGAAATAGGCATCTTTCGCGAGCGGCAGCACTTCGCTGGCGTGGCGTGCCGTCGCGATCGACTCTGCATTCTGTCCAAGGCATACCTCGACCCAGCTCGATCGCTGCAACGGCCCCAACGCGTCGGGATTCTTGGCCAGTTCGGCATCCAGCAGCGGTTTGAGCTTCTCGCATTCCGGCCGGATGGCGGCCTGTCGGCCGGCGGCTATCCCGATGACCACGCGCGCCACGCGGCTGATCAAGCGCTCCTCGTCCGTCGTCGTCGGCACCGCGTCCCAATCGCGCAAGGCGGCGTCGAATTTCCGGTCGAAGAAGTCCGGGTACGCGCGCGGGCCGATGAGGTTGTAGGAATCCCCGGCAATGGTGTAGGCCAGGCGCCAATTGTTTGTCCCGGCAGAGGCCGCGCGAGCTTTCGCCACGTCGCCGAATCCGAACAACGACGCGCGCACCAGGAAATCACGCGCGCCCTCGTAATCCGGATCGATCGCAAGCGCCCGGTTGTTTTGTTCAACCGCTTCGGGATAACGACGCAAGACCTCGTACGTAATGCCATATTCCCCCCAGTTCTGTCGGTCTCCCGGCGCTAGCGTCAGGACGCGCTGGAATTGGATCAGCGCTTGGTCGAACTGGCCGCGGCG
>DATNFU010000044.1:0-67533 GCA_035606235.1 Rhodanobacteraceae bacterium | reverse complement strand
CAGTTATTTCGGCGCCATCGTCGCGGCGCAGAAGCGTGATCAGTGGCTGAATGACGCCAGCACCGCGTCAGGATTGCGGATGCCTGTGAAGCACGCGATGCGCATGGTCCATGCGGAACGCACGCAGCTGTTCCTCCATCTGTTAGATCCACTGCGTGCGCAATACGGGAGTGCCGCGTTGCGTCGGGTCGAGCAGGGCTTGGCGATTTATCTCGGCACCGCGCCAGCCGATTATGCCGACCCGCGGCAGCGACCCAAGTTCTTTTACGTACCTGGCCTGCGGACGCAGCCATACTTCGAGCGCGAATTGTTTCCCTGGCACATCGATCTGGAGCGCCACACGGCAACCATCCGCGAGGAATTGCTGGGCGTGCTGGCCGACAACCAAGGTATCGAGCCGTTCCTCGGCACCAATGACGCGGAAATCCTGGAAGAGCAGAAGGCGTTGCGTGGCGAGCGCGGCGCGCCGCAATGGAACGCGTTCTTCTTCCATCGCCATGGTGAAGTATTCGAGCAGAACGCGCGCCGCTGCCCGCGCACGGCCGGCGTTCTTGATTCGCTACCACTGGTGCACATTCGCGAGCACGCGCCGGAAGTGCTGTTCTCGGTGCTGACGCCCGGTTCGCACATCCTGCCGCATTACGGCGTCACCAACACGCGCCTGGTAACGCATCTGCCGCTGATCGTGCCGCCCGATTGCGCGATCCGTGTCGGTGGCGTGGAGCACGTCTGGCAGGAAGGCTGTTGCGTGACGTTTGATGATACTTTCGAGCACGAAGCCTGGAACCGCAGCGACCGCGTGCGTGCCGTGATGATTCTCGACAGTTGGCATCCGGATCTCACCGAGGCCGAGCGCGAGGCGATCACCGTGCTGGTCGGCGGCATCGGCGACTTCAACCGCGCCGCAGAAGTCGCGCCGCCGCCGAAGGATTAGGAGTCGCGCGCAGGCGCGCTTCTACAAAGCGGCTGTCGTAGGAGCGCGGCCTGCGCGATCGGAATTTGCAAAGCTCCTACGCCCCCAGCGGCAACCACAGCAGCAACGCCACGCCGAGCGCGATGCGGTAAACCGCAAAGGGCGTATAGCGGTGCGAGCGGATGTAGTGCAGCAGCCACTTCACCGCGGCGAACCCCACGATCAGCGACACGACGAAGCCAACCGCCAGTGCGGTCCAGTCGACATGCGCCGCGCCGCCGCCGTGCACGGTTTTCAGCAGCAAGTACCCCGTGGCAGCCCACATGGTCGGGATGCCGACCAGAAATGCGAACTCGGTAGCCGCAGCGCGATTGCTGGTGCCGAACGCCATCGCCGCGAAGATGGTCGCGCCCGAACGCGACACTCCGGGAAAGATTCCTGCGATGATTTGCGCGATGCCCACCAGGATCGCCACCGCCCAGGTCACCTTGGTGCGATCGGGCTGGCGCGCGGCGTACCACTCCGCGCCCAGCATCCAGATACTTCCGGCAATCAGTCCCCACGCGATCGGAGTCACCGTTTTCGGCAAGGTGAAACCACGCTTCTCGGCGATATAGCCGAGCACCGCGGTGATCAGGAACGCCACGATCAGCTTGAGCAGGTAATCGCGCGTTCCCGGATCGCGCCATTGCGTCAGCAGTTGCCAGATGCGGCGCCAGTAGACCAGTGTGATCGCCAGGATCGCGCCGGCCTGGATGCCGACGTTGAACAGATCCGAACGCGCGCCCAGCCAGTGTTCGGCGATCAACAGATGCCCGGTGCTTGATACCGGCAGAAATTCCGTGATGCCCTCGAGAACACCCAAGAGGATGACACTGGCGAAATCGTGCATCGCTGTGGACTCCGGTCAAATTACCGCGCAAAAGCGCGGCAAGTGTACGATGCATGCTTGTTGCGGCGCATCGAGGCAATGATGCCGCTACGCAGCACGCGGCCGGACGTCTGCGCGGCAGTTCGGAAACCGGACCGCCATGGAAGGCGAACGATGGAGCACTACAAGAATCTCAGCGGCGACTCCGGCGTGGTGGCGTACGCCGTCCGCCGCGGCGCCATCGTGGTCCAGTTCGTCAACAAATCGGCCTATCTCTACACTGATGCAAGCGCCGGTGCAGATCACATCGCCGAGATGCAGCGGCTGGCGAAAGCAGGTCGGGGTCTGAGCACCTACATCAGCCAGGTCGTGCGGGATGACTACGCGGAACAGTTGCGCTGAGCGTATCGCCACTCCTGCGCACATATGGTGCGATCTCGCGCACCAAAATAGTGCATTCCGCGCGAAACCTTGATGCAAGTTGCTGATTTTACTTTCCACAAGCTTGGCACAAGCCTTGCCTAGCAGAAGCATTCCCCGCCTCCGAGGTTCCTCCGCCATGGCCGCCGCCGACAAAATCCTGAAGACCCTGAAAGACGAAAACGTGGCTTTCGTGGATCTGCGCTTCGCCGACATGCGTGGCGTGCAGCACCACGTCAGCTTTCCCGCGCACACGATTGACGAGGCAACCTTCGAAGACGGCAAGATGTTCGACGGTTCCTCGATCGCAGGATGGAAGGGCATCGCGGAGTCCGACATGGTGCTGATGCCTGATCCGGAAAGCGCCTTGATCGATCCGTTCGCCGCGCACAAGCAAATGGTGATCACCTGCGATGTGCTGGAACCTTCGACCATGCAGGCCTATGGCCGCGATCCGCGTTCGATCGCGCATCGTGGCGAGGCATATCTGAAATCAACGGGTGTGGCTGACACTGCATTCTTCGGGCCGGAGCCGGAGTTCTTCATTTTCGATTCGGTGCGCTATCGCAACGACATGGGCCATGTGTTCTACGAGATCGAATCCGAGGAAGCCGCGTGGTCCTCGCATCGCCGTTATGAGGAAGGCAACCACGGCCACCGTCCGGGCGTGAAGGGTGGTTACTTTCCGGTGTCGCCGGTGGATTCGCTGGGCGACCTGCGGGCGGAGATGTGCCAGGTGCTGGAGTCGCTGGGCATCCAGGTGGAAGTGCATCACCATGAAGTGGCAACTGCCGGGCAGTGTGAAATCGGCACGCGCTTCAACACGCTGCTGCGCAAGGCCGACGAACTGCTGACGATGAAATACGTGTTGCGCAACGTGGCGCACGCGGCCGGCAAGACCGTCACCTTCATGCCCAAGCCGCTGGTCGGCGACAACGGTTCGGGCATGCACGTGCATCAATCGTTGAGCAAGGACGGCAAGAACCTGTTCGCCGGTGAGCTCTACGGTGGCCTGTCGCAGACGGCGTTGTGGTACATCGGCGGCATCTTCAAGCATGCGCGCGCCATCAACGCGTTCGCCAACTCGACCACCAACTCCTACAAGCGTCTGGTACCAGGCTTCGAAGCACCGGTGATGCTCGCCTACTCCGCGCGCAACCGTTCGGCGAGTTGCCGCATCCCGCACGTCAGCAATCCGAAAGGACGTCGCATCGAAATCCGCTTCCCCGACCCGATGAATTCGGGTTACCTCACCTTCACTGCGTTGATGATGGCGGGACTGGACGGCATCCTGAACAAGATCGATCCGGGTGCGCCGATGGACAAGGACCTCTACGATCTGCCGCCGGAAGAAGAGCGCAATATCCCGCAGGTGTGCTCGTCGCTCGACCAGGCGCTCGAAGCGCTCGACCGCGATCGCGGCTTCCTCACTGCCGGTGGGGTGATGAGCGACGACTTCATCGACGGCTACATCGCGCTGAAGATGCAGGAAGTCACGCGCTTCCGCGCCAGCACCCATCCGCTGGAATATCAGATGTATTACAGCATCTGAGCGCCATTGGAGGCGGGCATCGATTGCACTAAACTGGTGCAGTGAACCAGTTTGGTGATGCCATACCCCTGGAGCCGGCGAAGACTATTGCAATCGAGCACCTGGCGACCGGGGTCGCCGTGCTGGATGCGGGCCTGCGCTTTGCGAGCGTCAATCCGGCCTTCTGCGAAATAGTGGGGCTCGGCGAGCGACGGCTGCTCGGGCAGACACTGGCGATCCTGCACGCCGGATCACCGCAACTGGCGGCGGCGGCTGGCCGTGTGTCGCGCGAATCCGGCAGCATGCAACTGGGTTCGGTCGGCATCTGCGCGTCGCCGGGAAAAGAACGCAGCGTTGACGTGATGCTGAGCAGCTGGTGGCCTGCGGGCAGGTCGTCGCAACGGCAGACGAGCGCAAGCGGGAATGCGTGCGTGCTGCTGGAAGCACGGGCCGCCATTCCGGCATCGAATGCATCGCGGCTTTCCGAATCACTGCGCGGCTTCGCGCACGAGATCAAGAATCCGCTGGCGGCCATTTCCGGCGCCGCGCAATTGCTGCAGCAGGGCGAGCACGATCCGCACCGGTTGCAATTGACCGCGCTGATCCGGGATGAAATCGTGCGGCTGACCACATTGGCCGAGCGTCTGCTGGGCACGCGCGCCAGCATGGCAACGCGCGCGGTCAACGTGCACGCGATGCTGGAGCGCGTCGCCGAGCTGCTTGCAGCCGAGCGCGCGGACGTGCAGCTCGTGCGCGATTACGACCCCAGTCTGCCGGCACTGCATGGTGACCCTGATCGCCTGTTGCAGGCTTTGATCAATCTGGTGCGCAATGCGGTCGAGGCGAACGCACGACGCATCGTGTTGCGCAGCCGCGCGGAAGCGGGCTTGCGCAATTCGAGCGGGCAGGCAGTGCCTGCGATCCGTATCGAAATCGCGGACGATGGCGATGGCGTGCCGTCGGCGATCGAGGCGACGCTGTTCGAGCCGATGGTGTCTGGCCGTGCCAACGGCAGCGGGCTGGGGTTGGCGCTGGCGCGCGAGATCGCGCGCGAACACGGGGGCGATTTGATGCATCAACGCAAGCCCGGCGCCACCTGCTTCACCTTGGTGTTGCCGCGACGCGGCGCGTTGGGCAGCGAACCTGTTCGCAACGCGGATGCTTCGGTCACGCGCGCTTCCCTCAACGCACGACGGTCATGAGCACAATGGCTGACATCTGGATGGTGGATGACGATCGCGGCGTGCGACTGGTGCTCGGCACCGCCTTGCGCAACGCCGGCTACACGGTTACCGAATTCGACAGCGCGGAAGAAGCGCAGCGTGGCTTGCAGCGCACGGCGCCCGCGCTGCTGGTCACCGATGTTCGTCTGCCGCAAGCCGATGGTTTGCATCTGCTGAGCGCTGCGAAAGCGTTGCACCCGCGGTTGCCGGTGATCGTGATGAGCGCATGGACCGACGTCGGCAGCACGGCTGCAGCGTTCCGCGCCGGCGCGTTCGATTATCTGCCCAAGCCATTCGACCTGGAGCAAGCCGTGTCCAGCGTGCAGCGCGCGCTGGAAACTTCGCCCTCATCATCAGCGGCTTCGACAAACCCGGAAGCGCCGGCGCTGTTGGGAAACAGCGCGCCGATGCGCGAGACATTTCGTCTGATCGGGCGCGTCGCGGCGAGCAATCTGAACGTATTGATCACCGGCGAAACCGGCACGGGCAAGGAACTGGCTGCGCGCGCCCTGCATCGAGAGAGCGCACGTCGTGCCCAGCCGCTGGTCGCGCTCAACACCGCGGCCATCCCTGCGGAATTGCTGGAAAGCGAATTGTTCGGGCACGAGGCCGGTGCGTTCACCGGCGCGCAGCGGCGCCATCTCGGCCGATTCGAGCAGGCCCAGGGTGGCACGCTGTTCCTGGACGAAATCGGCGACATGCCGTTGGCGTTGCAGACGCGCTTGCTGCGCGTCTTGGCCGGCGGCGAGTTCTATCGCGTCGGCGGCCGCGAACTGATCCACGCCGACGTGCGTGTGATCGCCGCTACCCATCAGGATCTGGATGCGAAAGTCGCGCGCGGGGAATTCCGCGCCGATCTCAAGCATCGGCTGGATGTGGTGCGCATCCATTTGCCCGCGTTGCGTGAACGGCGCGAAGACATCGTGCCACTCGCGCAACATTTTCTGGAGAGCGCCGCGCGCGAGTTCAACATGGCCCCCAAGCATTTCACGCAGGCGGCCTTGCAGGCGCTGGTCAAACGCGACTTCCCCGGCAATGTGCGGCAACTGGAAAACCTGTGCCGGAAACTGGCGGTGATCGCGCCCTCATCGAGTATCCGTCGCGAAGATCTGGATGTGCACACGGCTGCGTCGGGAGCGGAAACGCATGCCATGGAAAACTGGGAGAGCGCCCTGCGGCGATGGGTTGAACGTCAACTGGCGCAAGGCCGCCCAGGCCTGCACGCGCAAGCGCGCGAGCGCTTCGAGCGGACGCTGTTCGACGCCGCGCTCGCCGCGCATGATGGCCACCGTCAACGCGCCGCGGCGGCGCTGGGATTGGGTCGCAACACGCTGACGCGTAAACTGGGGCGCTTGCGGCGGGGGACAAGGATCAAGCATGACTGATGCAATCAGGTTACGTGACGCCAAGCCTGCCGACATAGAATTTCTTGTCGAGTGCAACGCGGCGATGGCGCTGGAAACCGAGCACAAGGCGCTCGACCGCGGGGTGTTGGCGCGCGGCGTCGCGGCGGTGTTTGAAGATCCGCTGCGCGGGTTCTATTTGATCGCCGAACGCGGTGGCGAGAATGTCGGGTGCCTGCTGATCACATTCGAATGGAGTGATTGGCGCAATGGTGACTGGTGGTGGTTCCAGAGCGTGTACGTGGTGCCGCAGGCGCGGCGCGGCGGTGTATTTCGCGCGTTGTATGCGGAAGTGGAAGCGCGCGCGCGCGCGGCGCCGGGGGTGATTGGCTTGCGCTTGTACGTGGAGCGTGACAATACGCGCGCGCAGCGCACGTATGCGTCGCTCGGCATGAATGAAGAAGCGTATCGGATATTCGCGCGCGGGTTTGTTGCGCTCGAATAGTTTTTGTCATTTCGGAGCCGCGCGGCGGCGATCCGGAATCCACTTTGATTTTGTCCCGGAAAGATCAAGATGGATCCCGGCTTCGCCGGAATGACGGCACTGAAGCAGGAGCAAACATGATCCCGCAACAACGCCGCGTCGCCGTGCTGGGTGGCTCCCGCATTCCGTTCTGCAAGCGCGACACCGCTTATGCCGATCTCGGCAATTTCGGCATGTCGGTGAAGGTGCTGGGCGCGCTGGTCGAAAAGTTCGGCTTGCAGGGCGTCGAATTGGGCGAGGTCGCGTTCGGTTCGGTGATGAAACACCCGGCCGACTGGAATCTCGCGCGCGAAGCCGCGCAGTCATCCGGCCTCGCGATGACCACGCCCGGCATCACCACCGCGCGCGCCTGCGGGACCTCGCTCGACAATGCAATTCTGATCGCGCAAAAAATCGCGACCGGACAGATCGAAGCCGGCATAGGCGGCGGTTCCGATACCACCAGCCAGGTGCCGCTCGCCTATTCCAACCGTCTGCAGCAGCGGCTGCTGGATCTGAATCGAGCACGCACGTTCGGCGAGAAGTTCAAGGCTGCCGCGCGTGGATTCTCGTTGCGTGAATTGAAACCGGCGGCGCCGGGCGTGGTCGAGCCGCGCACCGGGCTTTCAATGGGTGAGCACTGCGAATTGATGGCCAAGCAGTGGCATATCGGTCGTGTCGAACAGGACCAGTGGGCCTTGCAGAGCCATCGCAAGCTCGCCGCCGCGTACGACACGGGATTTTTCGATGACCTGGTGGTGCCGTTTCGTGGGCAGACGCGCGACAACCTGCTGCGCGCCGACACCAGCCTGGAAAAACTGTCGCAGTTGAAGCCGGCATTCGATCGCAGTTCCGGGAACGGCACGCTGACCGCCGGTAATTCATCCGCGCTGTCGGATGGCGCGGCGGCAGTGTTGTTGGCAAGCGAACAATGGGCCGCGCAAAGGAATCTGCCGGTGCTGGCATATCTCACCTTTGCGGAAGTCGCCGGCGTCGATTACGTGCATGGCGAAGGCCTGCTGATGGCGCCGACCGTGGCCGTACCGCGCATGCTGGATCGTGCCGGGTTGACGCTAGGCGATTTCGATTACTACGAAATCCACGAAGCCTTCGCGGCGCAGGTGCTGTGCCAGCTGCGCGCGTGGGAATCGGCCGATTACTGCCGCGAAAGGCTGGGTCGCGATCAGCCGCTGGGTCCGATCGATCCGGCGAAGATCAACGTGCATGGATCCAGCCTGGCCACCGGTCATCCGTTCGCCGCCACCGGTGCGCGCATCGTGGCCACGCTCGCGAAGCTGCTGGCGGAACGTGGCTCCGGCCGTGGGTTGATCTCGATCTGCACCGCGGGCGGAATGGGCGTGGTGGCGATCATGGAAAGGCAGGGCGGGTCTTGACCCGCCGTTTTGAGGCCAGTCCGAGGGCGGGTTGAACCCTCCCCCACGTCATCCTTCCCGGCTTTACCGCACCGAAAACAGCGTCGGCTTCCATTCGCCGCTGACATACGACTCGCGGCGGCGGCGATGCATACGTTCGATCGCTTCCTGGCGGCGCGCCTCTGCCCAATCCATGCGATGCAAGCTGAGCGTGGCCGGATCCGCGCCATGACGATGCGCTTCCTCCTCACGCCAAGCGCTGAAATCCTCGTAGGCTTCGATTTCGTAGCGCAGCTCTTCGCGACACAGCTCGATCATGATCGCGTCGTCGAGAAACCCCAGTGCCGGCACCGTATCCGGGATGAAATCCACCGGATCAGCGAGGTAAGCCAGTACCGCCAGCACGCGCGCGCAATCTTCGGCGGGCAGGCCAAAGCCGGTGTCGCTGGCCATCGCGATCATGGATTCAACCGTGTCCAGCCGTTCGCGGATGAAGGCCGGCACCGACGTGCCCTGGATTTCCGTGAGCAAGCGGCGCGCATCGGCAATGATTTCCGAGCCCTCGCGGCTCTTGGACGATTCCTGCGCCTGGCGCATGGCCTGGGTGAAATGGCCGAGGTCGTCATCACTTAGGGTGAGTTGGATATCCAGCGCCATGATCGTTCTCGCGAGCGGGTGAGCGCGCCAGCGTAACCAGCGGCCGGAAGGCCGTCAAATACGGGGCGGCTGGGGCCAGCCGGCGGGCGGGCAGGCTGGAGGATTTTCAATTCTCCCCAATTGATGCTCGTCCGCATGGCATGGCCAAGGTTAACGTCGTCCGCTATGGCCGAAGCTCTCGCCCCGCTGCGCAACCTTGTGCAAATCTGTCGTGATGGCGAGCGGTTCTATCGCGAGGCCGCGAATCGAATCCGCGATCCGAAGTTGCGTGAAACCGCCGCCGAAGCCAGACGCACTCGCGGCGCGCTGGGTCGCGAATTTGCCGCATTACTGGGCGTGCGCGGCGAGGAGATCTCCGCCGGCACTTGGAACGGGACGTGGCGAATGCAGTACGTGAATTTGCGTGCGCGCTGGTCGCGCACAGGCGATCGGGTCTACCTTGCGGAATTCGAGCGCGTCGAAGATCGGCTGCTGCATGCGATGGAGCGCGCCACCCTGCACCTGCCACTGGAAGATCTGCGTGCTGTGCTGCGTCGGCACATGCCGAGCGTACGCGCGGCGCACGAACGCATGCGTTCCCTGAGCATCGAACCTGCCGCCAAGCCGGCTGGCTAGGGGCGCCTCCGCTTTCAGAGCAGCATCAGGTGCAGATCAAAGCCCGCGTTCCAGCCGTCGCAACCGGCTTTCAGCCAGCGCGCGACTATGCCCATAACGGGCCCGCGCCGCACCGTGCAGATATTCGTGGATGCTGCGCGTGCCAAGTTGCCGATCACCGCGCAAGCGCGCCCAGGCTTGCCGCATGCGCGCGCGGCATTGCGTGCAGCGACCGAGCAGCAGATCGCGGTTGATCATGGGCCGATGCGTGCGCGCAGCGCGGCATTCGCCAATGCCGGCGTCCAGTGCAGTTGCTCACCCTCATCCGGTTCGGCGACCGGATCATCCGGCAGATGGTGCGGCGCCGGCGGCGCAGGATCCTGGTCCGGCATCGGCCCGGTCGGCTGCTTGCCGGGTGGCAGCGGCTGCCTGGGCGGAGGCGGGAAAAATTCGGGATCCGGATCGTGGCTCATGCTCACGCTCGCCGCGGGCGCAATGGACGGGGCCGCTGCGGGCAAGTTCATTCTTCCTCGTTGGCCGCCGCCGCCCGCCGCCTTCCGGCCTGCTGCGCGTGCGCGGGTTGCGCGCGATCCTGCGGGCTCGCCGCAGAACGGGTGCGCGATGTTTGCGAACTGCGCGGTGAACCCTGCCGACGGGTTTTCGACGGGGATTGCTTCGGCGAGGACTGCTTGGTCATGAGAGACAACTCCGGAGGGAAAATTTCCCGATTTTCATCGGGTCACGATCTAACCGCCTCGCCAAACCCCGCTTTCGATCAAATTTTCCTGGGCAAAGGTTTGATCGCAGCCTGACCAAGAAGCGTCATGCGGCGGGAGTCGAGCACGGTCTGAATGGGTCTTTCAAAAGGTATGGACCGAAAAAAATGGCGGGGTCGCGGATCCTCGGTGCATCCGATGCGAGTTTGCGTCCTTGCCTCGAGGTCCACCGCAACAGGGGGATTGCAACGGTGGAAACCTGCCTTGGTATGTTGTGCCGGCCTTGGCGTAAGGATCCGCGACGCGCCACCGCCCAGTTCAACTCCAAGACCCGTGCCAAGCCCGCGCCCGGGTGGAGGTGTTGTCAGACAAGGGCTTGCGAATGGCTGCGCGAGAGCTCCCGTGCAGTTTGCATAACCCTCACATTGTCCGTTGCAAAATGCCCGCGGCATCCGGATTCCGAACCGAAACGCTGCAGGGGAACCGCATATTCAGGCAAGGGCGACGCGGTCAGAAGCGATCTGCGCACGCGTGCGGCATGCCGGTTCGCAGAGTGTGATGGCGGCCCCGGATCACGCGCGATCGGTGGCGCACATTGAAGCAGCAAGGACGCGCACCACGGAGTTGCAATGGATCACAGTCAGGCGCGCACGGAGTTGCCGCAGCAGGAGCGGCCGCACGATCAAACCCCGCGTGCGCGGGTGCTGGTGGTGGATGACGAGGCCGCCATCCGCAAGACTTTCCGCTATTGCCTGGAGGACGCAGGTTGCGACGTCACCTGCGCCGACAGTGCGGAGGTGGCCGAGAACCTGGTGCAGCGCATGGTGTTCGACCTGTGCCTGCTGGATCTCAAACTGGGCAACGCGTCGGGCATAGACTTGCTGCCGATGCTGCGCACCGCCGCGCCGTGGATGCGCGTGGTGATGGTGACCGCGCACTCGTCGATCGACAATGCGGTGGCAGCGATGCGCGCGGGTGCATCCGACTATGTGATCAAGCCCTGCTCCTGCGAACAGTTGCGCGCGGCGGCCGAGCGCCAGTTGAATGCGCAGCGGATGGAGCTGCGGCTGGAGCAGCTGGAGCGCGCGGCCGGCAGCAACGAGGCCGACGACGCGCTCGCCAGCCGCTCGCCGCTGATGCGCCAGGTGGTGGACACCGCGCACAGCGCGGCATCGGCGGACGTCACCGTGTTGCTGCTGGGTGAAAGTGGCACCGGCAAGGGCATGCTGGCGCGCGCCATCCATCGGTGGAGCAAGCGCGCCAAGGGACCGTTCGTCACGGTGAATGCGCCGTCGCTGTCGCCGACCTTGTTCGAGAGTGAATTGTTCGGCCACCGCCGCGGCGCTTTTACCGGCGCTGTGCAGAATGCCGCCGGACGCGTCAGCCAGGCCGACGGCGGCACGCTGTTTCTGGATGAGGTTGGCGATGTGCCGATGGATTTGCAGCCCAAGCTGCTGCGCTTCATGCAGGATCGCGAATACGAGCGCGTCGGCGACCCGGTTACCCGCCGTGCCAATGTGCGGCTGGTCGCCGCCACCAATCACGATCTCACCCAACGCGTGGCCGAAGGGGCCTTCCGCGAGGATCTGCTGTATCGCCTCAACGTGATCGCGCTGCGCTTGCCCGGCTTGCGCGAACGGCCCGAGGATATCCTGCCGCTGGCCGAGCGCTTTCTGGCCGGTTTCGTCACCGAGCATGGCCGGCGTCCGCGCGGCTTTACCGATGCCGCGCGCCGCGCCCTGGTCGGCTATCGCTGGCCGGGCAATGTGCGCGAATTGCGCAACGTGATCGAACGTGCCTCGATCCTGTGCGGCGAACCGCAGATAGATGCGCAGCATCTCGCATTGGGCGACGGCATCGCCGAACCGGCGGCGCCGACCTATTTGCCGCAGACGCTGGATGAGCTTGAGCGCGTGCACATCCAGAGCGTGCTGGCGCGCAGCGATACCTTGGAGAACGCCGCGCGCACGCTGGGCATAGACGTGTCCACGTTGTACCGCAAACGCAAACGATATGGAGTTTGAAAGCGGGAGGAGAGAGGAGTGATGTAGCAGGAATCCGAGCCCGCATTGTCGCTGCCAGCACCTCTCTCCTCCCACTTTCCATGCGCATGGCAGCACGGTTATCGGCGGACCATTTGCGGACGGACTTCGATGCGCCTGAAACATACCCTTCTGCTCAGCCATGGCGCCTTCCTCGCGCTGGCAATCGCCGGCATCGTGGCGTTCTGCGTAGTGTTGACCCACTTCGGGCGGCTCGGAACTTTCGCGGAATTGCTGCTGTGGGTGGGCGGCATGCTGCTGATCCTGGCCGGCATCTGGTTGAGCTTGAACCTGGCCGCGACCATCGCGCGGCCGCTGGAACAGATCGCCGCGGCAACGCGCGCGATCTCGGCCGGGCGTTTCGACGTGCGGGTCGGCGGCGCAGGCTATTGCGAGGGCAATACGCTCGGCGCGACGTTCAATGAAATGGCCGAGGCGCTGGCCGCGTTCCGCGCCAGCGATGTCGACCGGCTACTGTCGGAACAACGCCGCAATGAGACCGTGCTCAACAGCATTGACGACGGCCTGGTAATCATGGACGAAAATGCCCGCATCGAGCGGCTCAATCCGGTGGCTGCGAGGCAGTTCGGCGTGCGGCCAGATGGCGTGATCGGCAGCAGCCTGGACGAAGTGCTGGGCCGCGACGATCTCGACGCGCATGCACGTCTGTGCATGCGGCGTGCGCATCCCACCGGACGCGCCGCGGCACTGGAATTCAGTCTGGGCGAAGGGATGCTGCGCCGCGAACTGCGCTGCAGCTTCATGCCGTTCGTGGATACGCGCCCGGGCTTGGTGCTGGTCGTGCGCGACGTCACCGTCGAGCGCCGCTTCGCTCAGGAACGCAACGAGTTCGTGCTGCGCGCTTCGCATGAATTGCGCACGCCGCTGACGGGTCTGCGCATGGCCCTGGACCTGCTTGCCGAGCGCGCCAGGTTTGCGCCGGAGTCGCGCGAGGCCGATCTGATGCAAACCTTGCGCGAGGAAGCCGCACGGCTCACTGCGTTGTTGCATGATCTGCTCGATCTGTCGCGCCTTCCCGGTGCCGTGCGGCCCGCGCAACCATGCACGCCCGGCCAGGCCGCTCACGCGGCATTGCGGCGGTTCGCCGCGCGCGCGCAAGATCAGCGGATCGAATTGCGTGCGCAGATCGCATCCGACCTGCCGGATTTGCACCTTGACCGCAGCGAGTGCGAGCGGGTGCTCGACAACCTGCTCGACAACGCGCTGCGGCACACGCCGGCGGGCGGGACCATATCGCTGGCGCTCGGCATAGGCGCGGGCAACAACGAACTGAAACTGTGCGTGACCGACAACGGCGAAGGCATTCCCGCGCACGAATTGCAGCGCATCTTCGATCCCTTCGTGCAGGTGGGCGACAAGCACGGCGCGGCCGGGTTGGGGCTTACCGTATGTCGAGAGATCGTCGAACACCACGGCGGTCGCATCGAAGCGCAATCCGCGCCAGGTGTGGAAACGCGCTTCTGCATTTACCTGCCGCTGCAGGTGGATTCGGCGACCGGCGAGATGGCGAAGGCGGATTGTTGAGAGTCGGTTGTACTCACATGATCCCTTGCACCCCCGCTCCGAAGGCGGTGATGAAGCGGGTGATGATCGCGGTCAGCGACAAGTTGACCTCGGGAAAATCGCCGACCGAATCGTAGCATTTCGAGAAGCCGGGAGCGGTGGGCGGCAGCGGATCGCAGCCGGGCTTCAATTCGTAGCTGGTGGCATAGTCGAACGGCCACAGGTCAAACAGCGGCAGCCGCCGCGACACCTCGCCGATCGCATTGCTGACGTCGCCCAGTACCGGAATCGGATCGCGCGGCGCGATCAGCCACGAATTCTGGGGTTGGGTGGCGCGCACGATCGCCGCCCGCAGCGCCGCCGCGAATTTCGGGTCATACACGATCACGCCGGCTTCGGTGTTGTAGTTGGCCGAGCGCGGATCGAAATTGTGCGAGCCGACCATCGCCACCGCGTCATCCACCACCAGCGACTTGGCGTGCAGACTGACGCGCGGTCCGAAATCCTCGGGCTTGATCGGAGCCGGCCCGCGCCTCCCACCGCCCAGTGCCGCCGCCGCGTTGTCGTCGGTGAGCGTCAAGTAATTGGCGATAATCTCCGGTGCGTCCAGTGGATGCGGTTTGAGTTCGTGCAGATCGAAACCGAAATCCACCAGAAAGCGCTTGCGGTGTTTGTAGGAGAGCGCGTAGACGCCCAGCGCGTCGGTCGAGGCCAGCGAGTTGGTCGAGACCAGCACGTGCACCGGCGGCCGCTTTTTCTGCAATGCGCGGAAGATGTCGCCCGCGCGCGTCGTCAACACCAGGTACGGCGTCTGCAACACCACTTCATGTTGCGCATCGCTGAGCAGCCGCATCAGGTCGCGGGTAAGTTCCTTCGCGTCGCGGCCGTGCACGGCCTTGGTCTTGGACGGCAGGTCGTAAAAATAATCCACGCGCCCTACGGGAATGCTGGCATCGCTGAAATGACTGCGCAGGAATTGCGGGTCTTCGGCCTCTGCTTGCACCCTCGCGACGCGCTGCGGGTCACCGTACACCGGCGTGACCCAGGGCGGCACGTCATGTGGATGCGCAAGAATGCTCGCGTTGGCGTCGCGCAGATGTGTCAGCGGTACCGAACGCGGATGGTTCCAGAAAATCTCGAAACTTGTCGCCATCTGGCGCGCGGCCGGGCCGGCGATCAGGGCATCGCGATCCAGAAAATCCAGCTGCGGATCCCAGTCGTAATAGCGATCTTCGTAATTGCGCCCGCCGGTGATGCCGACCGCGTCGTCCACCAGGAACAGCTTGTTGTGCATGCGCTGGTTGAAGCGGGCGAAGCAGCACAACACACTGGCGGTGTATTCGGCGAAATTGCTTTGTGCCTTGTCAAAGGTCGGGTTGTAGAGCCGGATCTCCAGATTGCTGCTGGCACGCGCCAGCCGCGAGAGCAGCGCCGGGTCGTTGAGCGAGCCCAGTTGATCGGCCAGGATGCGCACCTTCACGCCGCGCCGCGCCGCGTTCACCAGTTCATCCAGCGCCAGCAGGCCGGCATCGTCCTTGGCCCAGATGTAGGTCTGGATATCAATGGATTTGCGCGCCGCCCGGATCAGATTGATGCGCGCCACCAGCGCGTCTTCGCCGAGTTCCAGCAGCGTCGCCTGGTTGCGCGGGTGGTTGGCATCCGAACGCGCGAATGCCGCATTGGCCTGGGCGAGAAATGGCGAGGCTTGCGCGCAGGCATCGGCGGCATGGCAATCCAGCCGGCGATCCACGCTCGCGGCCACGATCGCATCGGCGTGATGGATGCGCTTGGGCGATAACGGCACGCAGCCGCCCAGCAGGACCGTCAACGCGCACAGCAGTAGTGAATAACGTCGCAACTAAATGCTCCCCGGTGCGACGATCCTAACCCGATTCGCCCAGCATGATGTCGAGATCGAGCACCACGCGATCCGACAACAGTCCGCGATGCGCGCGCATCGCGAACGTGCTGCGTGAAAGCGTGCCATGCACGCGGATGGTGCAGCCCAGCGGTTGTGCCGGACAGGCCGAGGGCAACAAGGTGAATTGCACCATCCGCTGCTGGCCGTGCAGATCGAGGATGCCCTGCAGCGTGCCGCCCTCGCGCAGCGCGGCATTCGCAAACGGAGATGAAACGAAGTGGATGCGCGGGTAGCGAGTCGCGTCGAAGAAGCCCGGGCCGCGCGCTTCGTTCAACGCGCGGGTATTGTCCATCATCAGGCTGGCGGTATCGATCCAGGCGTCCACCACGTCCAGATCGGCGCCGTCGCGGCGCAACGCGCCGTGCACCCCCGCGAACCGACCACGCTCGTGGGTGAACCACAGCGTGCGCACGCTGAATTGGGCGAACGAGCGGGTGCTGTCGATCGACCACGCGCCCGGCGTCGCCGAGCTGGCGGCGGACACCACCGTCAAGGTGACAAGCAGCAGCGTCGACGCCAATCTGCGACGAGCCGCACCGCCGAGTCCTCTTGCATCAACGGGACAGGAGCCATTGCGAAGTGCTGGCTTCGAGGGTTGCGGAAGTACGGCGATGTGGGCAAGGGCGAGCATCAAATCAGGTAATCAGGTCTTCCTAGGGCGACCAGAATGCACGCAGTCGCGCGCTGCCCGGGTCGAAACCGGCAGCGTCAAGTTCGACCCAGGCGATCCCGGCCGGTGCAACGCCGCGGGCTTCTCCGGAACGTCCGCTGATCAGCAGCGCCAGCAACTGCTCCAAGCCGGGATTGTGGCCGACCAGCAGTGTTTGCCGTGCATCGGCCGCGTGCTGTTCCAGCAGCGCAATCAACGTGCCCGGTGTCGCTTCGTAGATTTCCGGCAGGAACCGCGGCGCCGGCGATGCCGCGGCATTCGTGAGCACATCCAGCGCGCGTTCCACCGTCATCAGCGCGCGTCGCGCCGGCGAGCACAATACCGTATCGGGCGATGCGCCCTGGGCACGCAACCAGGCGCCGGCTTCGCGCGCTTCCTGTTCGCCGTGCAGGCTCAACGGGCGCGCACGATCGCTGCCGCCCAAGGCGAGTTGCATGGCTTCGGCGTGCCGCAGCAGGATCAGTTCGCGCATGGGGAGCGGGGCCGGGAGTGGAGAATCGGAAGCCGGATAGCGATATTTTGTTCTGCTGGACTCGCCGCTGCACTACCGGCCGGTACTGGCTGGCGCGGCCGGTTGCGGTTGTTCGGGCTGCCAGCCTTGCGGCGCCTCGGTGGCAATATTGTTGGCGCGCAAACTCGACAACACCAGGCTCAGTTCGGTGCCACCGGTGCGCGCAGCCTCGAGCAGTTGCTGGGCCAACTGATCGTTGTTCAATCCCTGGATGCCGAGCGCGCCGTAGTTCTGCAATTGCCAGGCGAGATTGCGGGTGTCCGCGTCCACGGCGGGTTTGGCCGCAGGATCGAGTTGGCTGTGAATCTGCAGACCGACCGCGCGTGCCAACGGGCTGCTGCCCCATTCCAGCGTGCGCGCGGTCTTCAGGCAATCGGATTTCAACGCGTCATCGGTGGCGGCGTTACTTAGCGTGCAAAGCTGCAACAGCGGTTGCAGCGACGGCCGCGGCTGCTGGTTGGCGACGCCGAAGGCGATCAGCAATTCCACGCCCGACGCGCTGGTCGGCTCGCCCGGCTGAGCGCCGGTCATGGTCTCGGGCAGCGGCGGCAGCGTGCCGACAGCATCGGCGACACCTTGCAGTTCAACGCCGAAATAATCGTCGTAGCTTTTTGCCGCCGCGGCCTTGGCCAGCGCCGCACGCACGCCAGCGGCGTCGTTTTTTTCCGTGGCCAGGTCCATCGCCAGCGTCCACACCGCGGCATTATCGGGCACCTGCTTCTGCAATTGCGCGTATACATCCGCGTTCGGGCATGCGTTGGTGCCTGCATCGCAGTCCGCCAGCCGCGCCCAAGTGATACCGGGGCCGGCGTTGGGCGCCTTGGCCGCGCGCTCGATCAAATCATGAAAGCTCAAGCCTTGCGGCTGATCGGGCAGCGGCCTCGCGAGCAGCGATGCGCCGAGCAGATGCACGGCATCGCCACGCAATGCCAGCACGCTGACCAGATCCTTCTGATATTGGATCAGCGCATTGATGCGTGCCTGTTCCGCCGGGGAAGGCATGTTGGTTTGCGGGGCTGCGCTGGAAGCGGCAGCGGGCATCGCACCAGCGGTAGCGGCCACAGCGGGTGGCGCCGGACGACTTTTGCGCGCGTGTTTCGCGGGCGCGGCTTGCGCGCCGAAGGCGAGCAGCAAACCGGCAAGCGCAACCGTCGGGACGTGGCGAAGCATGGGTGCGATTCCGTAACTGGGTGAGCTGAAGCTACGTTGAGTAGCATGAATGCCATCTGTCGCTGCAGAGAGCACCGGCTATCCCCCCAGCGGCGCCCGCATGAACTCCGGCTGCGCGAGTGCCGCGCGATGGATTTCGGCGTTGTAGTAGCGGGTCGGGAAGGTCTTGGTGGCACGGAAGGTATTCAAATCATCCCCCTTGCGCGCCATGGTGCAGCTCCACCATCCGGTGGGATAGCACGGTTGCGGAAACGGCAAGGTAAGCACCGCGCCGAAGCCGGCTTCACGCATTGATGCGTGCACCGATTTGATCAATTCCAGATGCGCGATCGGCGATTCGGATTGTTGCACCAGTATCCCGCCGGCGCGCAATGCGCGCCGGCAGCTCGCGTAAAACCTCGCGTTGAAGAGGCCTTCGGCCGGTCCGACCGGGTCGGTCGAATCCACGATCACCACGTCAATGGATTCCGCCGTGCAATCGGCCATGTACTTGATGCCGTCGTCGAACAGCAGTTGCGCGCGCGGATCATCGTTGGCTTCGCAAAGCTCCGGGAAGTACTGCTCGGCCAAACGCGTCACGCGCTCGTCGATCTCCACTTGCACGGCCGATTCCACTTCAACGTGACGCAGCACCTCGCGCAGCGTGCCGCAGTCGCCGCCGCCGATCACCACCACGCGCTTCGGATTTGCATGGGTGAACAGCGCCGGGTGCGACATCATCTCGTGATAAAGGAAGTTGTCGCGGCCGGTGAGCATGATGCAGCCGTCGATCACCATCAGGTTGCCCCAATCGGTGGTCTGGTAGATCTCGATGGCCTGGAATTGCGTCTTCTCGGCATGCAACTGCCGTTCGGTGCGGAACCCGATCGAGGAGCCGGAGGCGGCGTGCGCTTCGGTGAACCAGTTCAGTTGCGGCATGACGATCCAGGTCCGGATTGGCGAACCCGTGATTCTAACGTGTGGGCGCTACAATTCGGCATTCGCTTGCCTCTGGAATCCCGATGGCCCATTGGAGCCTGGACGACGCCCGCCGCATGTATTCGGTCGCGCACTGGAGCGACGGTTACGTCGGCATTGACGCGCGCGGCCGTGCCGCGATGCGCCCGCGCGGGGAGGACGGTCCGGCGATCGCGCTCGATGAAGCGGTTGCGCGTGCCAAGGAACTCGGCGCGCGCCTGCCGCTGCTGCTGCGTTTTCCCGACATCCTGCTGGATCGCCGCGCCAGATTGCGCGCGGCATTCCAGAATGCGATGCGCGCGCAGAATTATTCCGGCGGCTACACCGCGCTGTATCCGATCAAGGTCAACCAGCAGCGCGCGGTCGCCGGCACGCTGGCCGGCGGCGAAGGTTTCGGTCTGGAAGCCGGATCGAAACCGGAACTGCTGGCGGTGCTGGGGCTGGCGCAAGCGGGATCGATGGTGGTGTGCAACGGCTACAAGGATGCCGACTACATCCGGCTTGCCCTGATCGGCCGCAAGCTCGGGCTGGATGTGATCATCGTGATCGAGAAGCCGTCCGAACTCGAACACGTGATCGAGCAGTCGCGTGCGCTGGACATCGAACCCAAGCTCGGCGTGCGCGTGCGGCTGGCATCGATCGGCGCGGGCAAGTGGCAGAACACCGGCGGCGATAAGGGCAAGTTCGGGCTGACGCCGAAGCAGTTGCTCGCGCTGGCGGAAAAGCTGAAGGCGGCGAATCTCGCGCACACGCTACGGCTGCTGCACTTCCACATGGGCTCGCAGATTTCCAACCTGCGCGACATAACGCTGGGAATGCGCGAAGCGGTGCGACACTTCGCCGAGTTGCGCGCGCTGGGCCTGCCGCTGGATCACGTGGATGTCGGCGGCGGGCTGGGCGTGGATTACGAGGGCACGCGCTCGCGCAGCGAGTGCTCGATCAATTACGACCTCGATCAATACGCGAATGCGATCGTGGAACCGCTCGCGCATGCCTGCGCGGAAATGGGCCTGGAGCCGCCGCACGTGCTGACCGAATCCGGCCGTGCCACGACCGCGCATCACGCGGTGCTGGTGGTGAATGTCAGCGAAGTCGAGATCGCGCCGGTCTGCGAAATTGTGCCGGCGGGTTCAGATGAGCCGCAGGTACTGCACGATTTGCGCGCGACCCACGCCGCGCTCGATCAGCGCCCGGTGCTGGAGATCTGGCACGAAGCACAGCATCTGCTGGCCGAAGGCCAGGCGCAGTACGCGCAGGGCGCGCTCGATCTGGCGGCGCGCGCGAAACTGGACGACTTCTATTACGCGCTTGCGCACGGTGTGCGCGCGCGGCTGAAGCCGGAAGAGCGCGCGCATCGCGAAGTGCTGGATCAACTGGACGCCAAGCTCGTGGACAAGGTGTTCTGCAACTTCTCGGTATTCGAGTCCATCCCGGATGTGTGGGCGATCGATCAGGTGTTTCCGATCATGCCGCTGACCCGGCTGGGCGAGCGCCCGACGCGACGCGGCACACTGGCCGACCTCACCTGCGATTCCGACGGTCGCGTGGATCAATACGTGGATTCGGAAGGGCTGGACGTCAGTTTGCCCTTGCATGAATTGCGCGAGGGCGAGTCGTACCGGCTCGGCATTTTCCTGGTCGGTGCCTATCAGGAAACGCTGGGCGATATCCACAACCTGTTCGGTGACACCGATGCGGTGAATGTTCGCATCGAGGATGGCGATTTCACGCTCGACGGCCTGCGCCGTGGCGACAGTTCCGACATGCTGCTGGATTATGTCGGTTACAAGCTCGACGATTTGCGCGCGGCGTACCGCGACAAGATCGCTTCGGCGCAGTTGTCATCCGGGCAAACGCAAAGACTGCAGGCCGCACTGGAGGCGGGGTTGACGGGCTACACGTACCTCGCGGAGCGGGACGGGTAGGAGCGCGAAGCATCGCTTTTTCTTTCGCGACCGGCATGTCGCAGTCAATGTGCGGATGCTGCCGCCACCGGAATGACGGCCGGCTTGTATCGCGCGTACTGCTTCAGCAATGCCTGGAAGCGCGCGTCTTTGCGGATCGGGTCCCAGTACGGATCCAGCCACAGCATCACGGGCGAGTAGTACAGGCCTACACCGGGCATGGCCAGTGCCTTGGCGAGCAGCGGCACCCCGAGATCCGGGCGGCCAGCCTGGGCGTATTGGGCAGCATTGAATTGCATCAATCTTGACGCGGATAGGTAATCGTTGCTTCTGGAAGCGATGGCTTGTGATTTCGCGAGCGCGTCCAGACCTTCCGCGGTGTGGCCCAAGCCCAGCTCGGTCTCGGCGATGCGGTTCCAGACCACGCCCTGATCGATCCCACGCTGCATTCTGAGTTGCGTCCGCAGCATCGGCAGGACCTGCTCATACAGGGGCCTGGCGCGCCCCGGCTCGCCCAGCCACCGCAATAGCCGTGCTTGCGTCTGCGGCTTGCCGATGACCACGTAGGCAAGAAACGGGTCGGGTATGTTCACCGGGGCACTGTCGAGCAGTTCCAGTGCTTGCCGGTACTGCCTCTGATAGATCAACAAGGGCACACGCGTCCCCACTTTCATCCGGTTCGAGTCGCCCGTGGCCGACGTCATGGCGCGCGCGATATCCCCGCTGCCGAACAGGATGCTTTGAACGTACTGCTCCTTGGCAACGATGTTGTGGGGCTCAAGGGTCAATGCACGCAGCGACCAGCGTTCGGCATCCGGATAGCGCTCCATCGCCATGTAGGTACTGCCGATGTCCGCGGCGAGCACGGAGCTGCGCGGATCCTGTGTGAACGCCTGTTCGAGCGAAGCGAGCGCCGCGTCGAAACGCCCCAGGTGCCGTTGGGTCAATCCTTGTCCCTCGAGCGTGCCGGGATCGCTGGGGCGAAGCGCGAGCGCTGCCGCGAAGGCCTTCAGCGCACCGTCGAAGTCACGGCGCCCCCAATAATCGTTGTAACCCAACGCGAGCTGCGCCGCCGCGAGATCGGGTGCCAGTTTCAGCGCCTGCTCGGCGTCGGCACGTGCGCGTGCGCTGAGTTGCGCCGCATCCTGCCCACCGGCGCCTTCGTACGAGAGGTAGCTTTCCGCGTAAGACAGCCGCGCATAGGCCAGCGCGAAACCGGGATCCTTCTCAATCGCTTGCCGGTACAGCGGGATCGCGGCTGCCGTCGTCAGGGGATTTCCGCCCTGGAGTTCAGCCTGGTTGGTCTGGTACTCCGCACGCAGAAACAGGTCGTAGGCCGCCTGGTTCCGGGTCGGTACCACCGCGAGCTTCGCCGTTTCCGCCGAGGAAAGTTTCGCGTTGAGTGCATCAGCGATCTTCCCGGCCACCTCGCCCTCCACCCCGAACACATTGTCCAGG
The DNA here is from genome assembly GCA_035606235.1 of Rhodanobacteraceae bacterium. Taxonomy (GTDB): domain Bacteria; phylum Pseudomonadota; class Gammaproteobacteria; order Xanthomonadales; family Rhodanobacteraceae; genus 66-474. Next base: position 45,212 of record DATNFU010000044.1, on the reverse strand, counting down.
GTGCGCGTGTAAGCCTGCGCCCAGATGTGGCTGTCGCTACGGCTGTCGATCAGCTGCACGTTGATCAACACCTGCCTGCCCTGCTTCTGCACGCTGCCTTCCAGGATGCTGGCGACACCCAGTTGCTGGCCGATGGTTTTCAAATCATCCGGACGGCTGGCGTATTTCGCGGTCGAAGTGCGCGCGATGACCTTGAGGTCGCCGATGTCGGCCAGCTTGGTCAGGATCAGGTCCTGCATGTCGGCGGCGAAGTAGTCGTTGTCCTTGTCGCCGGAGAGATTCTCGAACGGCAGCACCGCGATGGATTTGGCCGGAATGGGCGGCGCGGCAAGGATTGGCGTTGCCACCGCGGAAGCATGTCGTGCGGTCGGTGTCGCGGGGTTCGGTGCGGCGCCAAGCGTTGCAGACCCGAGCGGGGTGGCGCGTGGTCCACTCGCCGCCGCCGGTCCCAGGCGCCAGATCAGGGTGCCGCCGATCGCCAGCAGCAGCGCCAGGATCAGCAACTCGTTGCCGCCGATACGCTGCGCGCCGCGCTCGCCGTGATACCAGGCAAGAACCAGCAGAACGAAGAAGCCGACGGCCAGGGCCAGGATCAGATTGCGCTCGAGCGCGCCCGGCCAGTCGAACCGCTGCGCCACGACGTCCAGCCCCTGCAGCAGCGCGAACGCGAACGCCACGTAGGCGATCGCCCACTGCACCAGTTTGCGTTGCCTCAGACGTTGCCAGAATTCGTTCACGTCGGCTCCGCTGTGCCAGAACGACGCGTGTGCATGCGCGCGAGCACTATTCCCGCGTGCACCGGATATTGGCTGATTCTACCTCCGCGTCCGTCGGCGGTGTCCCCGCTCTGTCCTATGAAAGGCTCAATGCGCCATCGCGAGTTGCGGCAAAATCAGCTTTCGCGGATGCCGGGGGCTCTCCGCCATGAACTGCAGCTCGAAGAAGATGGCGCAGGCTAGTCCCGCGGACTCCGCGCCACCTGCAGTCCTGCCGCCGACTGGCTGACCGGCATTACTTCGATGCGGTTGACGTTCAAGTGCGGCGGCAGGTTGGCGATCCACCATACCGTCTGCGCGATGTCTTCGCCGGTGATCGGATGCGCGCCGCTGTAGAGCCTGCTTGATGCGGCTTGATCGCCGCCGGTGCGCACCAGCGTGAATTCGGTTTCGGCCATGCCCGGTTCCACGCTGGTCACGCGCACGCCGCTGCCGTGCAGGTCGGTGCGCAGACCGAGCGAGAACTGGGTGACGAACGCCTTGCTCGCACCGTAGACGTTGCCGCCGAAATACGGATACGTGGCCGAGATCGAACTGATATTGACGATAGCGCCGCGGCGCTCGATCAACGCCGGCAACAGCAGACGCGTGAGCGTGACCAGCGCGGTAATGTTGGTGTCGATCATCTGCCGCCACTGCGCGAGATCGGACTCTTGCGCGGGCTTGGTGCCGAGCGCGAGGCCGGCGTTGTTGACCAGCAGATCGATGTCGCGAAAATCATTCGGCAAAGAATCGAGCGCCGCGCGCATCGCGACTTCGTCGCGGATGTCGAACACCGCGACGTGCACGCGATCGGCCCCGAAGCGCTCAAGCAGAGCTTGCAGTCGATCTGCGCGGCGCGCGCAGGCGATCACGCGCCAGTCGTTGCGCGCGAACCATGCCGCAATGGCAGCGCCGAACCCCGAGGATGCGCCGGTGACGAGGACGGTTTTATCGGTCATCGGTCGCGATTATTTCTCTTTCAACGCAATCGCATGGATGCCAGCCGTGGACAGCCGCTGCTTGGCCGATTCCAGATCGGTGGCGGAGGCAAACGGGCCGAGCCGCACGCGATGCCAAGTCTGGCCATTGATGGTGACCGGTTGCACGCTGGCGGTGAAGCCTTGCAGCGCGAGCTTGGCCTTCATGCTGTCGGCATCCGCGCTGCTCGGGAACGAGCCGACCTGCAGCAGATAACCGCTGCTTGCCGCAGCGCCCTGCGAAGGCGCGCCGGTGGATGGGCTGGCATTGTTCGCCGCCGCCGCCGATCGCTGCTCCGCTTTCGCCTGCGCCGACAACTGTGCGTCCGGGATCACCACTTCCTTTTCCGGCAACACCGAATAAAAGTCGAAAGTCGGCTTGCTGGTGTCTTTCGCCGTCTGATCGGCGATACCCGGCGCGCTGGCCGGCGGTGCGGTCGCCTGCGGATTGGGTTGTGGTTGATCGTGCCGGCGCAGGCTGGGTGCATAGCCGCCCCACACCACGATCGCGCACAGGATGACGCCGACCACCAGCCCGGCGCCAAACAAAATCCAGCCCGGCACGCCGCCGTTGCTGCGTACCGCTTGTCTGCCGTTACCGCGTTTGCTTGCCATGAAAGTTCCGAGAGACGTGACACATAGCCGTGAAAGGCTACAGCATCGCCGTTCCGGCGCAAGAGCCGAACTGTCGGCGACCGGCGCAAGGCGCAGTCTTTATTTCACAAGGCATTCGCTCGCAGGCTCGCACCTGCAGCATTCGCTACATCGTTTCCGGCGCGGAAAGTCCCAGTAAGCCCAATCCGTTGGCCAACACCTGCCGGGCGCCGAATGCCAGCGCCAGTCGCGCGTCGCGCAGCGCCTCGTCGTCGACCAGAAATTGCTCGGCGTTGTACCAGGTGTGGAAAGCCTGGGCGAGATCGCGCAGGTATTGCGTCAGCAGATGCGGCTCCAGGCAACACGCCGCGGCATCCACCACCTCCGGATAACGCGACACCTCGACCAGCAACGCCTGAGCATGCGCGCTGTCGAGCCGGTCGAGACTCGCCAGCGCCGGCTTGCGCGAGAACATGATGCTGCGTTCGTGCATCTGCCGCTCGACGCTGCAGATGCGCGCGTGCGCGTACTGGATGTAATACACCGGGTTGTCCATGCTCTGCGCGCGCGCCAGATCGAGGTCGAATACCAGTTGCGAATCGCTCTTGCGCGCGATCAGGAAATAACGGGTGGCATCGCGGCCGGCTTCATCGATCAGATCGCGCAAGGTGACATAACCGCCGGCGCGCTTGGATATCTTCACTTCCTCGCCGCCGCGCATCACGGTGACCATCTGATGCAGCACGTATTCGGGCCAGTTGGGTGGAATGCCCAGATCCAGGGCCTGCAGACCCGCGCGCACGCGTGCCAGCGAACCGTGATGGTCGGCGCCGAGTTCGGTGATCGCGCGTTTGTAACCGCGTTGCCATTTGCTGAAATGGTAGGCGACGTCCGGCACGAAATAAGTCCAGGTGCCGTCGGATTTGCGCATCACCCGATCCTTGTCGTCGCCGAAATCGGTGGACTTCAGCCACAGCGCACCCTCGGCTTCGTATGCATGCCCTTGTGCAACGATGCGCGCGACGGCTTGATCCAGCTTGCCGTCGGCATACAGCGAGGATTCCAGGAAGTGCACGTCGAAATGCACGCCGAACGCGCGCAGATCCTCGTCCTGTTCATGACGCAACCAGGCCACGGCGAAATGGCGGATTGCCTCCAGATCCTGGACGTCGCCGCTCGCAACCAGCGAGGTGTCGTACGCGCTGTCGTCTCGGCCGGCACGCTCGCGCGCCACATAGGCGCGCGCGATGTCGCGGATGTAGTCGCCGCGATAACCATCCTCCGGCCAGCGCGGATCGTCGGGCTCGATGCCGAGGCAGCGTGCCTGCACCGAACGCGCGAGGTTGGCGATCTGCGCGCCGGCGTCGTTGTAGTAGAACTCGCGGGTGACTTCCCAACCGGTGGCTTCCAGCAGCCGGCAGATGGTGTCGCCGATCGCCGCGGCGCGTCCATGGCCGACATGCAGCGGGCCGGTCGGATTGGCGGAGACGAATTCCACGCCTACGATCTTGTGCGCGCCGATGCGGCTGCGGCCGTAATCGGCGCCTTGCGCGAACACATGCCCAAGCTCGGCTTGATAGGCCTTGCGGGTCAGGAAAAAATTGATGAAGCCGGGCCCGGCGATCTCGATTTTCTCGACCGCATCGCTGGCCGGCAGCGCGGCGACGATCAAATCGGCCAGTTCACGCGGCTTGCGCTGCCGGATCTTGGCCAGCTGCAGCGCGATGTTGCTGGCGAAATCGCCGTGCGCGCGGTTGCGGGTGCGTTCGATCACGAACTCGGGTTGGCTGCTCAACACCAACTCGCCGCGCTTGCCCAGCACATCGACGGCATGCAACAACAGATCGCGCAGGGTCTCTTTCACGTCCATGCATCCATGAGAACGATCGAACATCGTAACCCACGGGGTATGCGCGGAGAAACACGCCGCGGCCGGCGACATCCTCGAAGCCCCCCGTTGCCGTTCATTTGCGACAAAAGGGCCGCGCTGCCGTGTGGATAAGTTTGTGGGCAGCGCAACCGCCAAAAGGCGGGCACCGCGGTGGGAACCCGCATTCACTCGTCAGTCACGAAAGAAAATCGTTCTGTGCCATACGCTTGCAAGTAGCTTCGCATGAGTGAGGCAAGAGTGCCGGGCAAATCCGCGTCAGGACGCGATGTGAATAAGTCCGGCGAGGCCCGGATTCGAGATTTGCGGGATTCGGGAAAGCCGAGGCGATGTGTCCGGCAAATTTCCGGTTCCAAGGGCAATCCACGCGTCAGATCAATCCGCGCGCGGCCATCGAGGTCGGTTCGCCGCTGCCGACCACAAAATGATCCAGCACCCGCACATGCACCAGCGCCAGCGCATCCCGCAGTTCGCGGGTAATGGCGCGATCGGCGGCGGATGGTTCGGCCACGCCGCTCGGGTGGTTGTGGGCGAAGATTACCGCCGCGGCATTGCGCGAGATGCAGGCGCGCACCACTTCGCGCACATGCACCGAGGCGCCATCGATGGTGCCTCGGAACAGCTCATCGAATGCGAGTACGCGGTGGCGATTGTCGAGATACAGGCAGGCGAACACTTCGTAAGGCAGATGCGCCAATCGCGCCTTGAGGTAGTCCGCACTGTCGCGCGGCGAGATCAGGCCGGGCTGCTGCTGCAGTTCCTCAGCCAGGCAGCGCCGCGCCAGCTCAAGCGCCGCCGACAGGCGTGCGCGTTTGGCCGGCCCCAACCCGCGTGCGCGCCCCGCACCGCGGGCCAGCAAAGCATTCAGGCCACCCGCGTCGACCAGCAGCGCGCGACCGAGATCCACCGCGCTAAAGCCGCGGGTGCCGCTGCCCAGCAGTACGGCCAGCAGTTCGGCGATGGACAGCGCCGGCGGGCCTTGCGCCAGCAGTTTTTCGCGCGGTCGCTCGTCGACCGGCCATTGCTTGATGGTCATGCCACGGAGAATGCCGAGGCTTGCTTGCCGGCATTAGCGGTGCGCGCGGGTGAATCCGGTAAGCTTGCAGCCCATCTCTTCGTCGGTATCGGACGACATGGGCGTTCCGGCTCTCCACAATCGCCGCATCCTGCTGGGTGTATCCGGCGGCATCGCGGCCTACAAGGCCTGCGAGCTCACACGCCGTCTGCGCGATGCCGGTGCGCAGGTGCGCGTGGTGCTGACGCAAAATGCCGCGCGTTTCGTTACGCCACTCACCTTCCAGGCGCTGTCGGGCCAAGCGGTGCGTGCCGACCTGTGGGACGAAGCCGCCGAAATGGGCATGGGCCATCTGGAACTGGCGCGCTGGGCCGAATGCGTGCTGATCGCGCCGGCCTCGGCCGATGTGATCGCGAAGCTAGCGCACGGCTTTGCGGACGAACTGCTCAGCACGTTGTGCCTTGCCACCACCGCGCCGGTAGCGGTCGCGCCGGCGATGAACCATCGCATGTGGCTGCATCCGGCCACGCAACAGAATATTGCGACGTTGCGCGCGCGCGGCATGGAAATACTCGGCCCCGCCGATGGTCCATTGGCCGAAGGCGAATCCGGGCCGGGTCGCCTGCTGGAACCGCATGCGATTGTTGCGGCACTCGCGCGGCTGGATGCATCCGCGCGCACGCATGGCGCGCTCGCCGGCGTGCGCGTGGTGCTCAATGCCGGACCGACCTACGAGGATATCGACCCGGTGCGGTTTCTCGGCAACCGCAGTTCCGGGCGCATGGGCTTTGCCGTCGCGCAAGCCGCGCTGCAGGCCGGTGCGCAGGTCACGCTGATTGCCGGGCCGGTGACGCTCGCGACTCCCGATGGCGCGCGTCGCGTGGACGTTCGCAGCGCGCGACAGATGCGCGAGGCCGTGTTGGCGGCGGTGCGCGATGCGGATGTTTTCATCGCCACCGCGGCGGTCGCCGATTGGCGCCCCGCAGAAGTCAGCACGCAGAAAATCAAGAAGCACGGTGCGCCGCCTGCGTTGCCGCTGATCGAGAACCCCGACATCCTGACCGAAGTCGCCAAGCTTGATCCGAGACCTTTCGTGGTCGGCTTCGCCGCCGAAACCGAAGACCTCGAACGCAACGCCCGCGACAAACTCGCACGCAAGCATCTGGACATGGTCGCGGCCAACGAGGTCGGCGCCGGTCGCGGAATGGAAACCGATGACAACGCGCTGCACCTGTATTGGAATGGTGGCGACGAAGCGCTGCCGCGCATGTCCAAATCCGCGTTGGCAGCCGCGCTGATCGAGCGCATCGCCGCGCGTTTTCGCGGAGCAGAATGATGGATATGCCTACGCCGCCCGCGCTGGACGTCGAAATGAAAATCCTCGACGCGCGTCTGGGCGATTCGATTCCGCTGCCTGCCTACGCCACCGAAGGCGCCGCGGCGATGGATTTGCGCGCCGCGCCGGAAAGCGCGATCACGCTTGCGCCGGGCGCAAGTGAATTGATCCCGACCGGGCTTGCGATTCACATTGATGATCGGGCCTGGTGCGCACTGATCCTGCCGCGCTCCGGGTTGGGCCACAAACACGGCCTGGTGCTCGGCAACCTCACCGGGCTGATCGATGCCGATTACCAGGGGCCGCTGATGATTTCCTGCTGGAACCGCGGGCACGCGGCTTTTACCATCGGGCCAGGGGATCGCATCGCGCAATTGATGTTCGTGCCGGTTGCGCGCGCGCGCTTCCGGCAAGTCGAGGTGTTCGCGCCGAGCACCCGTGGTGCCGGCGGATTCGGTTCCACCGGGGTGGGCTAATCAGGTGTCGTATCCATGAATTCAGCCGACAAACCTTCCCGCGGCGATGCTTTGCGCGCACGTTTCGATCTGCATCGCGGCATGGCGGAACTCGCTGCGGATCTAGCGCTGGCCTTGAGTGTGCTGCTGTTGCTCGCCGTTGCGTTCATGGCCTGGCAGGCGTGGCTGATCGCGCGCCAGTCGCAAGCAACGCAAGCGTTGACGCAGGACAAGGTGCAAGCGGTGCAAAAAGTCGCCGCCGCGCTTGATCTGCAACGTCGCAAAGTCGACGAGGCGCTGGCTTCGCCGACACTGCACCAGGCACTCGCGTCCAACGACGCGGCTGGCCGCGATCGGGCGGCGCAATTGCTGCGCACAGCGCTGCCGCAGGCGCGTGCGGTGATGTTCTACAGCGCCGATGACATCCTCGGTGCGAGCCTGCAGAAGCTCGGCTACGCGCGTGCGGAGCAGTTGACGCGTGCCTTGAGCAGCGGCGCCGCCACCCCGCTGGAAGTGCGCGCGCTGCCGCCGCAAACGCTCTCGTTCGTGCAGCCGGTGGATGACGCGCGCGGCACGGCGCTGGCCTACGCAGCGGTGGAGCTTCCGTTCACGCGGGCGCGGGCTGCATTTGAATCCATCGAAATGGAATCGGGCCGGCTGGACTTGCGCCAAGGCGATGGCAGCGGCGACCTGGTGCTTGCCACGCGCGGCGACCAGGGCTTGAGCACCCAAGATGACGCCGGCTTGCCGATTCCACACAGCCGCTTGCGCATCGCTGCCGCGCCGCCCGCCTACTGGCTGCCGGTGACGCAATCGCTGGCTTCCGCGCTGCTGCTGGCGGTGCTCGCGTTCGTCGCCGGATTGGGCTTGTTGGTCGCGCGCTCGCGCGTTCGCTCGCGTGGTGCCGGCACCAATGCCGACGCCGCGGCTACTCCAACGGCCGCACCCGCCGGGGCCGCCGCAATTCCTCCGGTGAAGGAGGCTGCGGAAGGCAAAGAACACCCCCCCGAAGTGGCCGCGGTGGCCAAACCCGCCACGACAGCGGTAGCAAGACCGGCCGCGATCGAGCGCAGCATCTTCCGCGCCTATGACATCCGCGGGGTGGTCGGCAGCACGTTGACGCAGGACACCGCGCGCCTGATCGGCCAGGCGATCGGCAGCGTGATGCGTGACAAGAATCTTTCCGAGATCGTGATCGGTCGCGACGGCCGATTGTCCGGGCCGCAGTTGTCCGGCGCGCTGAGCGACGGCCTGCGTGCGGCAGGCATCGACGTGATCGACATCGGCCCGGCGGCGACGCCGCTGGTGTATTTCGCCAGCTTCCACCTCAACACCGGTTCGTGCGTGGCAGTCACCGGCAGCCACAATCCACCCGACTACAACGGGTTCAAGATCGTGGTGGGCGGCGAAACGCTGGCTGAGGACGCGATCCAGGATCTCTACGCCCGCATCGCCGAAAATCGCCTTGCAACCGGCCAGGGCACGCTGCGGCAGATGGATGTGTCGGCCGATTACGTGCAGCGCATCGCCGGCGACATCCAGACTGGCCGTTCATTGAAAGTGGTGGTGGATTGCGGCAACGGTATTCCGGGCGCGATCGCGCCGGAAGTGATCCATGCGATTGGCTGCGAAGTGACGCCGCTGTACTGCGAGGTGGACGGCAACTTCCCCAATCATCATCCCGATCCGTCGGAGCCCGCGAACCTCGCCGACCTGATCCTGATGGTGAAGAAGACCGGTGCGGATCTGGGGCTTGCCTTCGACGGCGACGGCGATCGTCTCGGCGTGGTAACCAAGGACGGCGAGATCATCTATCCGGATCGCCTGCTGATGCTGTTCGCGATGGATGTGCTGATCCGCAATCCTGGCGCCACCATCATCTACGACGTGAAATGCACTGGCCATTTGCAGCCGATGATCCTGAAAGCCGGTGGCAGCCCGCTGATGTGGAAAACCGGGCATTCGCTGATCAAGGCCAAGATGCGTGAAACCGGCGCGCAACTGGCCGGCGAGATGAGCGGCCACTTCTTTTTCCGGGAGCGTTGGTACGGCTTTGACGACGGCATCTATTCCGCCGCGCGTCTACTGGAAATCCTGGCCGACGATCCGGCCGGGCGCACGCCCGAGCAGATTTTCGCCACACTGCCGAAAGGCGTGTCCACTCCGGAATTGAAGGTGCCGATGCGCGAAGGCGAGCATTACACCTTCATCGAGCGTTTCCGCGAGCGCGCGCAATTCGAAGGCGCGCGCCTCACCACCATTGACGGCCTGCGCGCCGACTGGCCGGACGGCTGGGGCCTGGTGCGCGCCTCCAACACCACGCCGGTGCTGGTGCTGCGCTTCGACGCCGACGACAAAGCCGCGCTGGATCGCATCCAGGGCTTATTCCGCGCGCAATTGCTGGCGGTGGACTCGAGCTTGCAGCTGCCGTTCTGAGCCGCTTCCGCAGGCAGCGCGCGCGGGGCTGCTACGGTGTAAACGCCATGCGATTCTGCCGTCGGCGTTCGCGCAGGTCGGTTGCCCAGCGGCGCAGGTTGGCCAACGAAAATACCGCGTAGATGAACTTGAAGATCTTCAGGCGCAACAGCACGCGCTTGTCATCGAACACGTCGCCCGCGAGCATCGATACCACGCCTTCCTCCACCCGCCAGACGTTACGCGGGTTGGCGAACAAGGCCTTCATCACCGGCGAGTTGAAGCGATAGATGAACCATGCGAAACGGGTGTAGCCCGCGCGCAGGCGCTTGGCGAATGCGCGTTGCAGCGCCGGCTCGCGCGCGGGGTCGCGCAAGGCGCCATCCACCACTTCGAGCGCGTGTTTGGCGCTGTGCATGGCGAGGAATACGCCGGAGGAAAAAATCGGATCGAGAAATGCCCAGGCATCGCCGATCATGATCCAGCGTCTACCGCACATGCGCGCGCAGGCGTAGGAATAATTGCCGGTGACGCGCACCTCCGATACCGGCTGCGCGTGCGCCAATCGCGCCTGCGCGTTGGGGATCATGGCCAGCGTTTGGGCGAGGAACGCGCAGTTGTCGGCACCGCGGCGCGTCTTGAGATACTCCGGCTTGCACACGCAACCGATGCTCATCTCGCCGCTTGGCAGCGGAATGAACCAGGCCCAGCCGTGCTGGAAGCGGTAGACGCTGATGATGTTGCCCTGATCGTCGCCTTGGTTGTAGGCGACGCCGCGGTAATGCGCGAACACCGCCGCGCTCTGGTGCTGTTTGCTGCGCTTCACCAGCTTGAATTGCTTGCCGAGAAAAGTGTCGCGGCCTGACGCATCCACCAGGTAGCGTGCCCGTACGTCGCGCTGTGCGCCGTTGTCGTTCACCTGCGCGATCAGACCGTCGTCGTTGAAATCAACGCGCTCGACCTTGGCGCCCTCGTGCGCATCCACCCCCTGTTCGCGCGCGTGCTCGAACAGCATCCGGTCGAGTTCCTCGCGCAGCACGTGGAAGGAATAGTGCGGCGTGCCGCCGAGCGCACGGTCGAAGCGGAAGGTGTAATAGCTGCCGTCGTCGCGCGGGAAATCCGCGCCGAGTTTCAATCGCCCGATCGCCCGCAATTTCTCCAGCGCGCCAATCTCCTCGAAAATCGGCAGGTTGGCCGGCAGCAACGATTCGCCGATATGAAAACGCGGGTGGCGGTCGCGTTCCAGCATCATTACCCGCCAGCCGCGCTGCGCCAGCAAGGCGGAAATGGTGGAACCGCCCGGGCCGCCGCCGATCACCAGCACGTCGCAATCAAAATCGGTTGAGGTATCGGCTTGCTGCATGAATCGCTTTTCCCCGCTGTGTCGCGCTGCCGAACAGGACAATCCCGAGCCGCGCGGAACGTGAGATTTCTATACGCCGCCCGCCCGGCGAACCCCTATGATATACACTCGCGCGCCGCATTCACCGCGCCTTCTTCGCAGAAATCGATGTCCGTTTCCATGCCCGATCACCACGCCGCCGCGCCACATTCGGGGCGCTGGATGCTGCCGTTGCTGATCGGCTACGCGCTGCTGGCGTTGCTCGGGGGCGTGTTGCACCGCCCGGTGCTCAGCCTGATCGCCGCGGCGCTGTTGCTGGTCGCGCTGGGCGTGCCGTTGCTGCGCCGACGCAGTCTGGGCGGCATCGTGCTGTGGCTGCTGGTCGCGGCGGCGCTGCTGATTCCCGCGCTGGTCGGCCGGGTGCAACTGGCGCTGGCTGGCCTGCCGATACTCATCCTGCTCGCGATGGCGGGCTTTTTTGCGCGTACCCTCAAACGCGGGCGCGAACCGCTGATCGCGCGCTGCGTGCGCGTGATCGAGGGCGAGCAACGCATGGCTCTGCCCGGGGTGGCGCGTTACACGCGCAACGTGACGCTGTACTGGGCCTGCGTGCTCGGCGCGCAGGCGATGGTGTTGATGATCCTGTTGCTGTGCGCGCGCCCGGGCGGCGTGCTGGAGGCGTTCGGCATCGCGGTGCCATTCGCAATTCCACGCAATACGCTGGCCTGGTATCCGGAAGCCGGCTGCTGGGTGGTGCTGATCCTCGCCTTCGCGCTGGAATACCTGTATCGCCGCTGGGCCTTGCGCCGACTGCCACATCCGTCGTTGAAGCGCTTCGTGACCCAGATGGTGCGCTGCTGGCCGCAGTTGTTGCGCGACGAGGTGGCCTCTTGATCGGCAATAGGGATAGCGCCACCTTCAGCGCGCCGCTGTACATCGATGCCGCGCATCCGGCCCTGTCCGGCCACTTTCCCGGAAATCCGGTGGTGCCCGGTGTGGTCTTGTTGCAACGTGTGGCCGTGGCGTTGAAGGATTGGCGCGACGAGAAGATGACGCGTTTCGAAGTGAAATTTCTTGCGCCGCTGTTGCCGGATCAAACCGCCGCGATCGAGCTGCGCCAAGACGGCGCGCGCGTGCGCTTTGCGATCACGCGCGAGGTGACCGTGCTGGCGCGTGGTGTGCTGGAATGCACGCCATGAGCGAACATTGGCAACAGCGCCCGGAGGGCGGCGGCCGTTTTGCGCTCTGGCTGATCCGCTTCATCGGCCTGCATTTTGGGCGACATTTTTCGCGCGCCTTCCTGTATCCGATCACGTTGTATTTTTTTTTCCGGCGCGGCCCGGAGCGGCGCTCGTCCTACGACTACCTGCGCCGTGTGCTCGGCAGGCCGGCAAATGCCTGGCAGGTGATGCGGCTGATCCATGCGTTTGCCTGCACGACGCTGGATCGCGTGTTTCTGCTGGCGCGCGGCTTGAAAGGTTTTCGCATCACCACGCACGGTCTGGAACATCTGCACGCGATGCTCGACGGCGGCACCAGCGTGATGCTGCTGGGCGCGCATGTCGGCAGTTTCGAGGTGCAACGCGTGCTGGCTACCCAGCGGCCGCAATACAAATTGAAGCTGGTGATGGACAAGTCCAAGATGCCGGCGCTCACCGACCTGCTGGAAGCGCTGGCGCCGGATCTGGCCGACAACATCATCGACGCCTCGCGCGGCGGTACCGACGTGGTGCTGGCATTGTCAGAAGCCGCGCAGACCGGCGCGATGGTGGCGATGTTGGGTGATCGCGGACGCGCGCACGAAGCGATGCGCAGTGTGCCGTTTCTCGGCGAGCCCGCCCCGTTTCCGGCGGCGCCCTGGCTGATCGCCTCGACGCTGAACTTGCCGGTGCTGATGTGCATCGGCCTGTACCGCGGAGGCAACCGTTATGAGCTGGTGTTCGAGCCCCTGGCCGAGCGCGTGGTGTTGCCGCGCGAGAATCGCCAGGCCGCGCTGGACGGTTACATTGGCACTTATGCCGCGCGGCTGGAACACCATGTGCGCGAAGCGCCCTACAACTGGTTCAACTTCTATGATTTCTGGCACCCGCAACCGAACTCAGTGCGCGAACCCGCGGCCGCCGTCCCGCTGCATCACGCCGATGCCAAGTAAACGCGTGCGGGTGATGCGTCGCCTGGGCGGGTGCGCCGCATTGTTGTTGTCGGCGGCGACATTTGCCGCAGGGACCGACCTGGCCCAGACGATCCTCGCCCGCATGGCGCAGCCCGGCTCGGCACGGGTGGACTACGTCGAGGTCAGCTATCGCGGCATGCTCGACCGCCCGCTGATCACCTCCGGCGAGATGAAATGGCTCGGCGGCGACAAGCTCGAACGCGATGTCGAAAGGCCTTATCAGGCGATCGCGAAAATCGGCGACGGCGAGATGAGCGTGCAGCGCGGCAGTGGCGCCGTGCAGACGATTCCGCTGTCGCGCGCGCCGCAGATCGCCGCGATCCTGTCGGGCTTCCGCGCGCTGCTCGGCGGCAACGCGGCGCAACTGGCGCAGGATTTTCAGGTTTCCGCCACGGGCAATCCGGCGCGTTGGGTGCTGACGCTGACGCCGCGCTCGGAGGAATTGAAACACCGCGTGCAGGAAATCGTGATCGACGGCCGCGACAATGCGCCGCGCTGCATGACGCTGCGGGAAAACGACGGCGACACGACCATTACACTGCTCGGCGCGATGGCCAAGCAGGGCTTGCAGAGCACCACGCCGCAGCAGTCGGCGGTGGCCGCGCGCTGTCGCAACGAATGATTCGCCTGAACGATGGGGCAATGGGAGCCTGGCGTTCTTGTGCAAACCGTGTGCAGCTCCCCCAGCCCAACCCTCTTGCCACGGAGTCAACGCGCTTAGCCGATGCCTTGAATGACATCGACTGCATGGGCGAATGCCCGAAACAGGATGTTGAGATCCGGGCTGCTTGGCAAAGCAGTGGAGTGAGCCTGGCAACGCAAGCAAACGCGAAACGCTTGGCGGGTGAAGGAGAGTTTCGCGCGAATTCGTCGTATCGCCCGCTTTCCCGCAGCAACGATCATGGGCTGTGCTGCTTATGACCCGCGGCGCCAAAATCCTGCTGTTCGTCGTCTGGCTGGGCGCGATCGTGGCGCTCGGCATCGGCGTGGCGCGGACGTTGAAGATCAGTTCCGATCTGCGCGGCTTCATGCCGCCGCCGCAAACCGCCGATCAGAAATTGCTGCTGGACGAAATCGGCGAAGGCCCCGGTTCGCGTCTGCTGCTGGTGGCGATTTCGGCAAAGGACGGCGAGCAACCATCCCCGGCGCACTCTCCGCACGACATCCATGCCTCGCCATCACCTGCAACGCGATCCGCCATTCAAGGCGGATCGCAAACGTTGCATGTTCGACCCGCGCAACTCGCGCGGCTTTCGCAGGCTCTGCAAGCCGTGTTGCGGAAAGATCCGCAGTTTCTGCGCGTGGCCAACGGCAATGCCGATGTGAATGCGTTGGCCTCCGATCTGCTGCCTTATCGCTACCTGCTGTCGCCGACCCTGGACACAAAGCGGTTGGATGCCGATTACCTGCGCGATCAGTTGACGCAAAGGCTCGATGACCTGTCTTCGCCGGCGGCGACGCTGCTGAAACCGCTGTTGCCGCGTGACCCCACGCTGGAGATTTTGCAGCTCGCGCAACGCTGGGCACCGTCGAAGCAACCGCAGTTGCGCGATGGCGTGTGGTTTTCTTCGCGCGGCGAGGCGCTGCTGGTGGCCGAAACGCGCGCGCCCGGCTTCGACCCCGGTGCGCAGCGCGCAGTGATCGACGCGCTGCAACGCGATTTCGCGGCGTTGCCCGGCGCGCAAGCCGCGACGCTGACGATCAGCGGGCCGGGTTATTTTTCGGTCGAGGTCAGCGCGCGCACCAAGGCGGAAGCCGACCGTTTCGGCTTCATCACCACCACCGGCTTTGTGATCCTGCTGTTGCTCGCCTACCGGAGCGCAGTGCCGTTGCTGGTCACTGCCTTGCCGCTGCTGTCGGGCGCGGCTTGCGGATTCGCCGCGCTGGCATGGATCTTCGGGCAGGCGCACGGCATCACCATCGCGTTCGGGTTCACCTTGCTCGGCGTCGCGCAGGAATACCCCATCCGCGTGTTCAGCCATCGCCGTGCAGGCATGACCCCGCTGCAGAGCGTGCGCGGCTTGTGGCCGCTGCTCGCGACCGCGATCATTTCCACCTGCATTGCGTATCTTGCCTTCTTCGCGTCCGGCGTCACCGGCCTGCAGCAGCTTGCGGTGTTCACCATCACCGGCTTGCTCATCGCCGGCGCCTGCACGCGCTATCTGTTGCCGCGCGTGTTGCCGCAAGATTTTCGCGATGCCGCGCAGACGCCGGGCCTAACGGCGGCCTGGCGCTTCCTGAGTCGGCTGCCGCGGCCGCGGTGGCTGCCGTGGCTGGTGCTGATCGCCGGCGTCGCGGTGGTCGCGTTCGCGCCCGGCGCGTTCTGGGAAAACGATCTCTCCGCGTTGGCTCCGGTGCCGCGCAACCTGCTGATGACGCAGGCGCGGCTGGGCGCGGAACTCGGCGCGCCGGATGTGCGTTACTTGCTGGTGTTGCGCGCTTCCAGCGCTGACGGTGTGCTGGCGCTGTCGGAAAAAATCACGCCGCAAGTGGATGCCTTGGTCGCGCACCACGCGGTGGATGCGGTGGAATTGCCTTCGCGATACCTGCCCAGCGTGCAGACGCAGCGCGCGCGTCAGGCGAAGCTGCCGGATTCGGCGGCGCTGCGAGCCGCGCTGGCACAGGCCGAACAGGGGCTGCCGTTTCGTGCGGGATTATTCGCGCCGTTCGTGACGGATGTGGAGCGCGCGCGCACCCTGCCGCCGTTGACGCCCGCGATGTTCGAGCGCTCACCGCTGGGTGCGCGTCTGCAGGCGATGCTGGTGCGTCACGATGATCAGTGGATCGGGTTGGGTACCTTGATCGGCGTCAATGATCCGGCTGCGCTGACGGCGCTGTCGAAATCCACGGCGGGCGCGGTGCATCTGCTCGATCTGAAAACGTCATCCGAATCGCTGTTGATCGCCTATCGACAAAGAATCCTGATCGCGCTCGGCGTTGCCGCGCTGCTGTTATGCGCCACCGTCACCATCGCGTTGCGTGGCCCGCGGCGCGCGTTGCACGTGGTGGCGCCGATGACCTTGGCCACGCTGATGGTTCTGGTGGTGCTGCGCGCGGCTGGCATTCCGCTGTCGCTGTTCCATCTTGTTTCGTTGACGCTGGCGGCTGGGCTTGGCTTGCATTACGCGCTGTTTTTCGAGCGACGCACCGATGATCCGGCCGAGGAACGGCGCACCCTGCACGCCACACTGGTGTGCGTGATTTCCGCGCTGCTGGTATTCGGGGTGCTCGCGCTTTCCAGTGTGCCGGTGCTGCGCGCGATCGGGCTCACCGTGGCACTGGGCGTCGCATTCCATTTCACCCTGTCGGTAATGATGGCGCCCGCCGCACATTTACGTCATGACCAGTGAAACCATGCTGCTGAAGAGCAACTGGCGGGATCTGATTCCGCATGCGGGCGCGATGTGCCTGCTGGATGCGGTGGTCGAGCACGACGCCAAGCACATTCATGCGATCAGTGCGACGCATGTTGATCCAGCCCATCCACTGCGCGCCGAGGGTCGGCTGCACGCGGTCGCGTTGTGCGAATACGGTGCGCAGGCGATGGCGGTGCATGGCGCGTTGCTGGCGCGCAAGCGCGGCGGTCAGGCGCGACCGGGGCTTCTGGTGTCGCTGCGCGATGTCGAATTGCATGTCGAATTCATCGAACATCTGCCCGGCAATCTAGACGTCTACGCCGAGCAATTGCTGGATGCGGGCTCGAGCCTGCAGTATGCGTTCCGCGTGGAGCACCGCGGGAGCGTGCTGGCGGCAGGCCGGGCGGCAGTGTTGTGTCAGAGCGTTCGAGCTTGATGGGAAGCAGGCGACGAACGGCTGTCTTGAGCGGGATTCCCAGCCATGGGAATTTTTTGCGATAAGAGCAAGATCAAGGTGGATTCCGGCTTTCGCCGGGATGACGGATCGAGAGTTGTCTCATGAATAAAACAGCGAAGCGCGCATTGGTCACCGGCGGCAGCGGCGATATCGGCGGTGCGATCTGTCGCGCGCTGGCGCGCGACGGGTTTCACGTGGTCGTGCACGCGAATAAAAACATTGAACGCGCGCAATGGGTGGCGGGGGAAATTGTGCAGGCGGGCGGCAGCGCCTCCAGTCTCGCCTTTGACCTTACCGATGGCGCGGCCACCCGCGCAACGCTGGAGAAACTGCTGGAAGCCGGGCCCATCGCCGCACTGGTGCACAACGCCGGCATCCATGACGACGCGCCGCTGGCCGGCATGCGCGAAGAGCAATGGACACGCGTAATTAACGTTTCGCTCAACGGATTTTTCCACGTTGCCCAACCGCTGCTGTTGCCGATGTCGCGCGCGCGTTTCGGCCGCATCGTGTGCGTGTCGTCGGTGGCGGCGGTGCTCGGCAATCGCGGCCAGGTGAATTACGCCGCGGCAAAATCCGCGCTGCACGGCGCGGCCAAGTCGCTGGCGCGCGAGATGGCTTCGCGCGGCGTAACCGTCAATGTGATCGCACCCGGCGTGATCGAGGGCGGCATGACGCATGAAATGTTCGCGCCGGAACAGATCAAGCAGATGGTCCCGGCCGCGCGCATGGGCACGTCACAGGAAGTCGCGCACGCGGTGGCGTTCCTGTGTTCGGATGGCGCCTCATACATCAATGGGCAGGTGATCGGCGTCAACGGCGGCATGGGCTGATTGCGCCGGTGCAAAGCCGCTGCGCTCGCCAGCGGGCGCGAACAACACCGGTCTCGCGCGCGTTGCCGCCGCCGCGCGCAGCGCGGAGACATCCAGTGACGGACATTGCGCCGCGGCGAGATCCGCGATGGTGCCGGCGAGCGCGTGCAGCAATTCGACGTTCGCGCGCAGCCGCGCGCGCGCCTGCGCGTCATCGAATCGTCCGTGCAGATCGGCGTTGAGTTGCGCAAACCAGTCCAGCTTCTGTTGGTCGAGGAATACCGGTGGATTGTGGGCAGCAGCGACCACGTGCCAGTCGCGGAAGAACTTCTGCAGCGTCAGATTCAAGGCCTGCGCGGCTTCCAGCTGCGGTCGCAGCTCCGAGAGCAGCGACAAGTCGGTCAACCGGCCGCCGATGCCGAGCGGGCACAGGACGCCCCAGTAATAGGTGTAATCCCAGGTCACCTTGATCGGCATCACCTGCGCATTGCCGAACAGCGCGTATTGGCCCTGATACAGGCTCAGCATGTTGCGATAGAACGAGAAGTACAGGCCCTGGAAGATTTCCGCGTGCGCGGCCAGCGGCTGCCTGCCGCGATCGCGCGCGATCAACTCGACGATGTAGTGGTTGCCCATCGCGATGAAGTCCGAACCCGGCGAATAGAACGGGTCCAGGAACACTCCGGCCTCGCCGGTCAGCGCCCAGCGTTGGGCGCTGAATACCTGCCTGCAGCCGTAGGACACGCGCCTCAGATAAGCGAAATCCAGCAGGCTGTCGCGACGCGATTCCACTGTGTGCGCCAGCGCGGGCTGATGCACCCGCAGCCACGTCAGCGCGCGTTCGAAAGTGTTGAAGGATTCGATCGGATGCGCCTGCGGATCAGCCACGATGCCCACCGAATGCGCGCCACCGGCCAACGGAATCAGCCACACCCAGTAGCCCGGTCCGCACAGGTGATTGGTCGAGCGCCAGCGCTCGGGCGGCACGCAGCGCGCGCGCCATTCCGCATCGCCCCAGCCGTCCAACTCCAATTTGGCATCCAGTCGAAACCATGCGGCGCCGATCGGGTGATCGTTCTCTTCAGCCAGGCCGAGCTGGCGCTTGAGCAAGCCGGCGCGACCGGAGGCGTCGATCAACCAGCGTGCGCGCAAGACCCGCGTTTCGCCACCGCGTTCGCAGCGCACCTCGTGCAGCGCATCACCTGCGCCCAGAGCAATCGCGCGCACGGTGCAGCCATCCTCGAGTACAACCCCATGCGCGCGCGCGCGTTCACCCAGGTAATTCTCGAATGTGCCGCGATCAAGCTGCCAGCTGGGCGTGGGCAGCACGCGGCTTACACCCAACTCGGTGACGTTCTGGAAATCGCTGCGGCCTTCGGAAAAGAAAAACCGGAAGCCGAACTTGCGCACCTGCGCGGTTTCCAGGTGCTCGCGCAAGCCGAGCACGTTGCAGAAATAATGCGCGCCGATTTCGACCGTGGATTCGCCGACCTTGTGTGCGGCGCGCGGTACCGGATGCGTGCGCCGCTCCAGCACGCGAACCGAGATATCCGGAAAGCGCTGCCGCAATTCCAGCGCGAGCGTCAAGCCCGCCAAGCCGCCGCCGAGGATCAGCACATCATCCTGGGAAGCGGATTGCGCCGATCCGCTTGCGCTTTGTGCGGGATCATTCATGCGGAGATTGTGCCGGGTTGCCACCGCCGCTGCATGCATCGCTACCGCCAGTCTTCATGGATTCAAAAATCCGAGGTCAAGGATGGCCGTCTTGAGCGTGCGTCAGCGCCGTCGCTGAAACCGCCATGCCGAGCGCAATGGCTTTGGTTACTTTCCCAGAAAGAAAGTAACCCGTCCGCTTGCGAGCGGAACCGTTTTGCGAATTACGTATGCCCGAACCGCGCGGTGCGCGCGTCGGGGCCGCCGCACAGCCCTTCCGGATCATGGATCAGCGGCGCCAGGCCATGTGAGCGGCGATAACTCGCCACGATGTCGCGGTAGTGGATCACGCGGCCGATGGTGTAGCAGGTGATGCGAGCCACGTCGCGCACCGGACGGAAATGCGACAGCCGGAACTCGCCTTGATAGCGCGATTCGATCGGCACCGAGACGATTCCCATGTCGAGCTCGCGCGAAGCCGCGATCAGGATCGCCGCTTCGAACACGAAATCCTGCGCGCGCAATTCCACCAGTTCCACGGCCTTGCGTGGGTACCATCTTTGTCCGCTTTGGGTGTCGGCGACCGCTCGCCCGCAGCCCCAGCTGATGCCCCAATCGGCGAAATCGTTGGCGGCATGACGGCCGCCGGGTTGTTGCGCGCGATTCAACAGGCGCGCGCCGATCACCATGTGATGCGGAAAGCGCAGCGCGGCATCCACGATGCGCGGAATGTCGTCGGGCGCATGCTGGCCATCACCGTCCATGGTCAGCACCGCGTCGTAACCACGCACCAGCGCCTCGCGAAAACCGGTGCGCAGCGCCTCGCCCTTGCCGCGCCGGGTTTGATGCCGCAGCAGGATGACCGGCAACGCCGAGGCGATTTGCGGCGTGTGATCGTCGGAACCATCGTCCACCACGATCACATCCGCGCAGTGCGCCAGCACCGCTTGCAGCAATGGGCCAATCGCGCGCTCTTCGTTGAGGCACGGGATCAGCACGCAAAAACGTGGCGAGGTACTACTCAAGTACATATCTCCATGTCGAGCAGCAAACCCGATGCGGCGGGCAAGGTCAAGCGCGAGTTTGTGTTGCCAGCCAGCGCGGCCAGCAGCGCCAGCGCGTGCGCGGTCAGCGGATTATCCTGCGCCAATGCGGCGACGGCAGCAGGCGCCGCGGTGATCGCTGCGGGCCGGTTGCGCAGCGTCAGCGTGATGCGCGGTATCGCGGCTTCGTCGCAAGGAGCCAGCACCAGCGCCATGCCGAACGCGCGCGAGATGCGCGCGATCTCGAGCAATGGGCCGGTCGCGGCGACATCGTAGGCGGCGAACAATACCGGGGTATCCTCGGCGGCCGCCAGCACCGCGGCTTCCAGCAGGCCCGCGCCGAAAGTGACGTGATAGCCCGAAACGGCCGACGAGCCGGCCGTGCAGCCGGTGGCGATCGTCCAGTAGCCGGCGGGCGCGTTGTGCACCGAGTTGTGGAATTTGGTCGGCGACAGTTCGCGCGGCGCCACGCTCAGCGTCTCGCACATGTAATCGGTGATCGCGAGTTCCCCTTGCGTGGAAGCGAACACGCACGGCAGGCCGGCCGCATCGCGTGCCGCCATCGCGCAAGCCTGCGCCGCGATTTCAGTTGCCAGCAGCACGCCTTCGGGCGCTCGGCGGCGCTCGGCGGCAGGCAATGCGCCCGCCGCGGGTTTGCCCGGCGCGTCCTCGCGCAAGCCTTGTTCGCCGCGCAGCAGTGCGCGCATGCTCGGCCAATCCGGCGCGCCGCGCGTCCACGCGCCGATACCTTCAATGCGCACGGACAATCGTGAAGCCGCGACGTTGCGTGGAGCGTGATCGGCAAAAACGATCGGCGGCATCGTCAGGCTTCCGCGCGCGCGAATGCCAGGCATGCGTTGTTGCCGCCGAAACCGAACGAATTGGACAGGGCGATATTCACGCGCTGTTCGTGCGGTTCCAGCGCCAGCCACGGATGCGGCCCTTCGAAGGGTTGTTCGCAATGGAGGGTGGGCGGAATGAATCCATGCTCGATCGCCAGCAACGCGAACACCGCTTCCAGCGCGCCGGCCGCGCCGAGGGTGTGGCCGGTGAAGCCCTTGGTGGAACTTGCGCGACTGGCGCGCGGAAACTCCGGCAGCAGCAGCGCTTCCATTTCGTCGTTCTTGATGGTCGCGGTGCCGTGCAGATTGATGTAATCCACCGCATCGGGTTCAAGGCCCGCGCGCGCCAAGGCTTGGTCCAGCGCCGCACGCGCGCCGCGCGCCTGCGGATGCGGCGTGGACATGTGGTGGGCGTCGGAAGATTCACCGTAGCCGATCAGGCGCAGCGCCCGCGGCGCGGCCTCGATGCGTTCCAGTACCGCGAACGCGGCGGCTTCGCCGATAGAAATGCCGTTGCGCCGCACATCGAACGGCCGGCAGGGTTGCGACGACACCAGTTCCAGCGCGTTGAAGCCGAACAGCACGCTGTCGCACAAGGTGTCCACGCCGCCGACCAATGCCGCGTCGATCAATCCCAGCCGCATCATCCGTTCGGCGCTGGCGAACACTTTGGCCGAAGACGAACACGCGGTAGAGATCGTCAGCGCCGGGCCGCCGATGCCGGTCGCTTCGGCGACGAATGCCGCCAGGGAATGCGGGGTGTGGATCGCGGGGCGCGCGAGATCTTCGGGGAAGTGGCCGTCGTCCAGACGCCGGTAAGCTTCTTCGCTGGCGCCGATGCTTGCGGTGGAGGTGCCAAGGATCAGTCCGACGCGATCCGCGCCGTGGCGTTCGATTACGCGCTCGACCGCCGCGAGCAGGCCGTCCTGCTGCAGGCCCAGCCACGCCAGCCGGTTGTTGCGGCATTCCCAATGCGCGAAGGCTTGCGGCAGCGGTGCGTTCTCGACGCCTTCCGCACGGCCGATGAAACATGCAAGCGTCGCGGAAGAAAAATCATTGACGCGCAGACCGCCGCGCCCGGCACGCAGCGCCTGCGCGTGCGCGGCCACGCCGCGACCCAGCGCGGAAGTGGCACTGCAGGCAGTGACGGCGAGTGGCGGAATGCGTTGCGGCACGGTTGTCGATGTTCGCGGGAACGGCGGTCGGGCAGTATACGGAACACGGGGGCGTGGAGCAGACAACGAATGGAAGCTAATCTTTCGCATCCCGGCGCAACGGGCACCAAAACCGATGCTGCACGTCCCACTCCTCTTCCGCCGCGGCCCATTTCGTTACCTTGCCGACGGCGACGTCTGGCATTCGTTGATCGTCACTGCGCTGGCCTGTGTGCTGAGCGCGGGCGTGCTGTATCTGGTCTACCTGGTTCGCGTCGCGCGGATCGCCGCGCATGCATCCTGTTCGCCGCAAGGCGTGCCGCTGCTGCTGGTGTTCGGACGCAGGCTCGGTGGCAACGGCAAGCCGGAACGCGAGTACATCGTGCGTTTGCAACGCGCCCTGGCGGTGCTCGCCGAGCAGCCCGCATCGAAACTGATGTTGCTGGGCGGCGCGTCCGGCGCGCAGATCAGTGAAGCCGCGGCGGGCTTGCGCTGGCTGCACGCGCACGGCTTGCCGGTGACGGTCGAGGTCACGCTGGAACAGGCTTCCACCGATTCGCTGGAAAATCTGCGCCACGCGCGTTCGCTGCTGGGTGCGCCGTTGCCTGATGTCGCGCTGATCAGCAGCCGTTACCACCTTGCGCGTTGTTTTGCCCTGGCGCGGGCGCTGGGATTTCCCGCGCAGGCGTGCGCGGCGGAAGCGCGGCTGCACTGCAGCGCCCGCACCATGCGGCGCATCGCGCTGGAAGCGGGTTACCTGATGTGGTTGCAGACCGGGTCCGCGTGGGCGCGCTTGATCGGCAACAAGCGAATGTTGTCGCGCGTGACGTAAGCCAGGATGCCGCGCAGCGGCCGAATCCGGGGCAATGCGCGACGCCCCTTGCGCTTCGCTTCATCGGGGCTACGTATTAAGCTTGCGCAGTTGCACCTTACGGTTGGTTCTACAACAAGGGGAAGAAGACATGAAACGCATTCATCTCGTGCTGTTGCTGCCGTTGCTGCTGCTGACGATGGCGTTCCGCCAGGTGCCGCTCACCGATCCGCCGCCGATCGCGGTACCGGCCGGTTTCAGCGACGCGCAAATCACCGACGTGATCGCGCAATCGCTGATGCAGCGCGCCTGGACGATCACCCATCGCATGCCGGGCGAACTCGACGCGACCTATGCGCCGCGCGATTTCAGCGTCAGCATCGCGGTGCATTACACGCCGCAGCAGATCCAGATCAACTATGTCACCAGCAACAACCTGAAATACGAAGTGAAGAATGGCGTGCGCATGATCCACACCAATTACGCAAGCTGGATCCAGAACCTGGTGAGCGATATCAAGAGCAGGCTGGTGATGGCGCAGTAGGAAATCGCCGCAGAGCTGCTGCGCTCGGCATCTCGGCCGCCGGCGGTGCTCGGAATCCTCATGTACTGAGGTGTACATTCCGATTCCTGCGCTCCGGCGGCGGCCGACCTGCCTTCGCTCGTGACGCTTTGCGACGGCTTCTCTCCCGCCTGGCCCATGCACGAACACCTCCAGGAAGTAGACGACTACCTGCGCGGTTTGCAGGATCGCCTGTGCGCCGCGCTGGAAACGGCTGACACAAGCGCGCGTTTCGGTGAAGACGCCTGGACGCGGCCGGCCGGAGGTGGCGGCCGCACCCGCGTGCTGAAAGGCGGCGCGGTGTTCGAACAGGCCGGCGTCGGTTACTCGAAGGTTTCCGGCAACACCCTACCGCCCTCGGCCAGCGCGCACCGGCCCGAACTGGCCGGACGCTCGTGGACCGCCGGCGGCGTGTCGCTGGTGGTGCATCCGCGCAACCCGTACGTGCCGACCGCGCATATGAACGTGCGCTTCTTCGAGGCGCGCAAGCCCGATGCGGAACCGGTGTGGTGGTTCGGCGGCGGCTTCGACCTTACGCCCTTCTATCCGTTCGACGAGGACTGCGTGCACTGGCACACGGTCGCGCGCGACCTGTGCGCGCCGTTCGGTTCGGACGTCCATGCGAAATACAAGAAGTGGTGCGACGAGTACTTCTTCATCAAACACCGCAATGAGGCGCGCGGCATCGGCGGGCTGTTCTTCGACGACCTCAATGCGTGGGGGTTCGAGAAGTGTTTTGAATTCCAGCGCGCGGTCGGCGAAGGGTTCCTCAACGCATACCTGCCGATCGTGGCGCGCCGCAGGGATATGGAGTACGGCGAGCGCGAGCGCGAATTCCAGTTGTACCGTCGCGGGCGTTATGTGGAATTCAACCTGGTCTACGACCGCGGCACGCTGTTCGGCCTGCAATCGGGTGGCCGCGCCGAATCCATCCTGATGTCGCTGCCGCCGCGCGTGCGTTACGAATACGGCTATGTGCCTGAGGTGGGGAGTGCGGAAGCAAAACTTGCGGGATATTTGAAAGCCAGGGACTGGGCTCGCTAGGATTTTGCATCAACCAAATCGATGGCGAGCGCACCAATCACTAGCGCCGCCAGCAAGATGGCAAGCGCCAACGCGAGCACCTTCTGGGTGGCGAGTTCCTGATCGCGTGCTTTCGGCATCGCGGGATCGGCAGGTAGAACAATAAAATCTTCGGAGACGTTCTTGTCTGCGTCCACGTGCATTTCTTCGACGTTGTCTGGCACGCCCTGCGCCAACTTGTCGGAGGTCTGTCGCGTGACGAACAGCAAGTCGGAAGCGTGCGTGAGAATTTCACGCGTGGAAAGATTCCAGACCAGTCGAGAATATCTGCCGCGCAACAAAACTTCCTTGCGGACGTAGGTGGCCTGGTCGGGACGAAGCTCCCTGGGCTCCCACAACAGCGTCGCAAACAGATCCTCGACACCAATCCTCAGGCTTTGCGCGCCCAAGTCGTCATTCAGGCCATCGAGCAGATCATCCTCTTCTCCGGCTTCGAAGCGGATACGGACAAACCGCTCGTCTTCTCCTTCGACTTGCCAGCAAGCTGCGAGCGGCTTGGCCTGCGCATCGAGAAGAACGATGACCGACATCACGCGCTCTCGCGCCATCCCCACGGTGATCGGGGCATCGCCAGTGTCCCAGTTTTGGGGAAAGTCGATGCCGCGGTAGAACTCCGCGACCACCCTCGATGTCACGATCGCCGTCATCAGCAGGTCAATCCCACCGATTCGCGTTCTCCGCAAATCCCGGACGCTGCACGCGCACCACGCAGAAGCGCTGTCCGGTCGGTGCACGCATTACCACCCAGCGCTCGAATCGCTTGTCCACCACCGCACCGAGTTTTTCCAGCCGCGCGATTTCCGCCTCGATCTCGTCGGTTTCGATGTCCAGGTGCACGCGGCTTTCGTGCTCCACGCGCTGGAGCTGCACCATCGGTTGATCCACCGGCGTCGCGAGCTGCCGATACTTGTCCCGGCTTCCAGGATGGTCCATGTCCACCGGCCAGCCGAGCGCGGCGGCCCAGAAGCGGGTCGCCTCGTCGATGTCGGAGACGTTGCAGTCGATCTGCAGTGAGCACAGGCGGGAGTGGTGCATCAGTGCGCCATCTCCTTCTGCCGTTTCGCGCGAAACTCGCTGTCGGTGTTCCACTGCGGCCATTGCTGGCTGTTGGCGAGTTGCGCGCCGACTTCGTAGAGCGCCTGCGCGTCTTCGGCTACGCCCGAAAAATCCCAATTCGGATCGAAGTTGTCCTGCGGCGTGTGGTAGCGATGCGCGGTGTAATCGGCGAGTGCAGCAGTGCCTGCCGCGGTGCCGCCCTTCACCTTGTCATTGCCGGTCTGGCTCATCAGCGCGGGCACGCCGGCTTTGGCAAAGCTGAAATGATCGGCGCGGTAGTAGAAGCCATTCTCCGGCGTGGCATCGGGGCTGGTATAGCGGCCCTGCTTTTTCAGCGCGGCTTTCAGCATGTCTTCCAGTTGCGATTGCCCGCTGCCGATGATCTGCAGGTTCTTCGTCGGGCCGATCACGTCCATCGCATCCATATTGATGTCTGCGACGGTCTTGTCCAGTGGAAACACCGGATGCTGGGTGTAATAGAGCGAACCGAGCAGGCCGGATTCCTCCAACGTGGTGGCCAGGAACAGCACACTGCGCTCGGGTTTGCTCTTGGCGAACGCGCCGGCGATTTCCAGCAGCGCCGAGATGCCGGTGCCGTTGTCGATCGCGCCGTTGAAAATCTGGTCGCCTTTCAATTTCGGATCGCGGCCGAAATGATCCCAGTGCGCCGAATACACGATCACCTGATCGGGATATTTGCTGCCCTTGACCAGCCCGAGCACGTTGTTGGCGCTGCCGTGTTCGATGGTGCTGTCGAAGGCGATTGAAGCCTTGGCGTTCAAGGCAACCGGCCTGAAGCCGCGGTGGTCGGCGGCCGCTTTCAATTTGTCGAAATCCAGCCCGGCCTTGGCGAACAGCCGCCGCGCCCCATCGGTCGTTATCCATGCGGCCACCGGCACGCGCGGCGCGGGATCCTCGGATGCGGGCAGGCTCAGTTGCGGACCGGTCCAACTGTTCTTCACCACCGTCCACGGATAGCCCGCAGCCTCGGTGTCGTGCACGATCACGCACATCGCCGCGCCGGCTCGCGCGCATTGCTCGTACTTGTAAGTCCAGCGGCCGTAGTAGGTCATCGTGCGACCTTTGAAGAGGTTCGGGTCGTGGTCGCCGAAACCGGGATCGTTGACCAGCACGATCACGGTCTTGCCCTTCACATCCTGGTTGGCGTAGTCGTTCCACTGGTATTCCGGCGCGTCCACGCCGTAGCCGAGATAGACGACCGGCGAGTCCTTGATGGAAACGTGCGGCTTGTCCTGCGGGTCGTAGGCGACCATGTCGGTGCCATAAGCAAAGGACTGCGTGCCGCCGCCTTCGCTGACGTCGAGCTTCAGCTTGTCCTTGTTCTGCACGGTGGCCGAAACCGTCGGCACGGTCTGGAACCACGAGTCATGGTTGCCCGGTTTCAGGCCCAGCTTCTTGAACCGCTCGACGATGTACGCCGTCGCGCGCTTCCCGCCTTCAGTACCGGGCTTGCGGCCTTCCATGTAATCGCTGGAGATCGCCTTGTCGTAATCGCGGAAGCCCTGGGCGGTGATTGCCGGCGCGAATGGCACGACTTGGCCACCCGAACTGTCGGCGGGTGCCGGAAGATCGGCGGCTTGCGAGGGTGCCGCGACACACGCGGCGACGACGAGGGCAGACAGGACGATGCGGCGCATAAGGCTCTCCTTGCGATGGTCGCAATACGCGGGAGCGCGCCTGCGCGCGACAAAGTGTCGCCAGGCCGGCTCCTACACACGAACGACCAGTTTAGAGCCTGACTGCGCTCCCGGCATGCTGCGGCGCACCGCGTCCGCGCGCTCATCCTCGCCATTCCGGGGCCGCACGCGGCGCGGAACCCGCAATGACGGTGACCAAATACACCTGCACTTCGCGCAGCGAGGATTTACGCTAGGCAAATCCCGCCGCGAGGAATCCGACATGCGCATGCTTCGAATCCACACAGCGATCGCCGCCGCGGCCTTCGTACTCACGTTGCCCGCGTTCGCTTCCGATGCGCCGACTTCCAATCCGCCGCCGGCCAACACGCATCCGCAATTGCGCGCGATCGCCCAAGCGGTCTCGGCGCAATCGCTGCACGACATCGATGCGAAATTGGTGGGCTTCGGCACCCGCAGCACGCTCTCGGATACGAAGTCGGATACGCGCGGTATCGGCGCGGCGCGGCGCTGGGTGAAGTCGCAGTTCGAGGACATCTCGAAAGGCTGCGGCGGCTGCCTCGAAATCGTCACGCCTTCCAAAGTGTTCACCGGGGAACGCACACCCAAGAACGGCGTGGAGGTAATGGATGTGGTCGCGATCCAGCGCGGGCAGACCGATCCCGATCGCGTGATCGTGATCACCGGGCATCTGGATTCGCGCCGCAGCGACGTGATGGATGCGACCCACGATGCGCCCGGCGCGGACGACGATGCATCGGGCGTGTCCGCGCTGATCGAAGCCGCGCATGTACTGTCGAAGTACAAGTTCGCGGCGACGTTGGTTTACTCCGCCGATTCCGGCGAAGAGCAAGGCCTGTACGGCGGCCAGATCATCGCCCAATACGCAGTGGATCATGGCTGGAAAGTAGAGGCCGATCTCAACAACGACATCGTCGGCAGTCCGCGCGGTGGTGACGGCCAGATCGATCCGCACACCGTGCGCGTGTTCTCGGAAGGCACCAAAATGAATGAGACCGCCAAGCAGGCCAAAGCCCGCAGCTATCACGGCGGCGAACTGGATTCGCCCTCGCGCAACATCGCGCGCTACGTGACCACGCTCGCCGATCAGTATCTCGACGATTTTCATGTGCGCATGGTCTACCGAACCGACCGCTACGGCCGCGGCGGCGACCAGGTGTCTTTCCTGGAGCAGGGCTATCCCGCGGTGCGCGTCACCGAATCGCAGGAGGATTACACGCATCAACATCAGGACGTGCGCGTGGAGAATGGCATCCATTACGGTGACACCATCGACCACGTGGATTTCGATTATCTCGCGAACGTCACGCGCGTAAACGCGCTGACGATGGCGTCGATGGCGAGTGCGCCGATGCCGCCGCAGGACGTGCAGATCAAGGGCGCGGTCACTTACGACACCACGGTGTCTTGGCAGCCTTCGCCGGGCGCCGCGCGCTACACGGTGTGGTGGCGCGAGACGACCGCGCCGCAATGGCAAAACTCACGCGATGCCGGCGATGCAACTTCGATCGTGTTGAAGGGCATCAACATCGACGATTATTTTTTTGGGGTCTCCGCCGTCAGCCAGGATGGCTGGGAAAGCCCGGTGGAATTCCCCGGCGATCCCGGCAGCTTCGAGCGCCTGCCGCCGCCGCCGAAGTAACCGTAGGAATCTATCTTGCTTGCAAGCGACTGACGCTGGCGGAAATGCCATTAGAAAGAGCGTGCGTGGAGGCAACCCATGGGCGCCAGGAACCTGTTCGTTAGCCCGCGTGCAGGCGATTACCGCGCTTTTGTAGGAGCCTGCTTGCCGGCGACCTGGACCATAGCCGACATCGCAACGAGCACTCCGTTGATTCCTGCGGAAACACGGATCACGGATGCTCTCGCACATGTTTGAACCCGGACATCGCGCATTGCGCAAGGGCCGTGCGTGCCAGCCCGGCGGCATTTACCTGATCACGTTCACGACAGCGGGCAGGAATCCCTTGTTCCGCGACAGCGCTCTTGCCATGGTGGCCTGTGGTGCACTGGATTCCGCATCCAACGCCGAAGACGCCGCGTCCGTCTGCTGGGTGCTGATGCCCGACCATTTTCATGCACTGGTGCAACTCGGCGAGGCAACATCTTTGACGCGCTGGGTGCAGCGGTTGAAAGCCTTGGCGACAAGGGAATGTCATCGGGCCATTCCCGCTTCGGATCGCATCTGGTCGAAGGCGTTTCACGATCACGCGCTGCGCGAGGAAGAAGATGTATTGGCAACGGCGCGTTATGTTTTTGAACAATCCGGTTCGCGCCGGGTTGGTTGATGATCTGATGTCTTATCCGTATTGGAATGCAAGTTGGTTATAGCGACGGCGCTTCGCGCCGATCGCCTGCAAGCAGGCTCCTACGAAAGCGTTTCGATCGGTTCTGCGGGAGCTTGCTTGCAAGCGGCCGCTTCAGGAGCGCGGCCTGGCCCGATGCGTGGGCGTTGCAGTCCAGGGGTCGTCGGGCCACGGGTGTTTCGGATAACGGCCTTTCAATTCCTTTCTCACTTCCGGGTAGGTGCGCTCCCAGAAGCTGCGTAAATCCTGCGTGACCTGGATCGGCCGCCCGCCGGGCGACAGCAGGTGCAGCGTCACGGGCACGCGGCCATTGGCTACGCGAGGCGTGTCGGCCAGCCCGAACAGTTCCTGCAATTTCACCGCGAGCACCGGGCCTTCGTTCGTGTACTCGACCCGGCGCGTCATGCCGCTTGGCACCGTGATTGCGTCCGGCGCGTGCTCGTCCAGCAGCTTGCGTTGCGGCCAATCGAGCAGGGAAGCAAACGCGTCCGCCAATTCGGCTGCCGACAATGCATCCAGCTTGCGCTTGCCATGCAGTGGCGGCGCGAGCCATTGTTCCAGGGAGTCCAGCAGCGCAGGATCGCCAACATCCGGCAAACCCGCATCCGGCATCGTGCTGCGCAACCACCTTACGCGTTCGCGCAGGCGTTGCGTGTGTTCGCTCCACGGCAGCGATGGCAAACCGCGCGCTCGAATCTGCGACAGCAGCGCAAGCAGCGCGTCCTCCGACGCAACCGGAACATTCTTCCGCGACAGCGGAATCGCATCGAAGCGTTCCTCCTCGAACGCTTCCACCACCTCACGCTCGTGATTCCAGCGCACCACGCGCTCGCGCGTCACGTGCGACGCGTAATCCCTTTGCAGCAGGGCCGGATCGAATGGTGCGGCATTCAATACAAGGCTGTCGCGCGCCTCGAAGCGCGCTTCCGCGATCACCAGCCACGGCTCGCCGAACAGTGCCGACTCCTCATGCAACCTCGCGCCGCGTCCGTTGGCGAGCAGATAGCGACGCGCATCGCGCTCGTCGCGTTTTGCCGCGCGATCGGGAAACGCGTGCAGCAGCAGATTGCCGACCGTGAGCGCATCCGGCACGCCGGTCGGCGCGCCGCGCACCTCCAGCCGTTTGCGCCAGCCGCGAGCGCTCTGCTCGATTGCGGACAATGCACCGGCATCGGCACCACGAAGTTGTTCGGTCACGGATGGCGCTCTTCGGCCCCCGCCATCCCGCCAAACATGCAATGCGGAAAGCTGCGCACGCAGGTCGTCATTGAACGCACCACGCAAGGGCGAACGTCCTTCCAGCAGCGCGAGCAGATCGGCGATCAGCGCGCGCTGCGTTTCCGGCGCGCGCACCGCGGCAGCGGACAGGCGCGGCTGCGCGCCCAGCTGCAGCATCGTGCGGCCAAGTTTGGTGATCCGCAATCGCGCATCCAGCGCGCCGAGGCGCTGCAGCAATTCGCGCGCGGCGTCGAGCGCGCCGGGAGGTGGCGGATCGAGCCAGCGCAACGCGGCGTTTGCATCCTCGCCGATTCCCCACGCGGCAAGCTCCAGCGCCAGGCCCGACAATTCCGCTTGCGCGATTTCCGCTGTGCGCGCCGGTTCCAATCGCTGAGTCTGCGGCCACAAGCGGTACGCCACGCCGGGTGCGGTGCGACCGGCGCGGCCAGCGCGCTGGTCGGCGGACGCCTGCGAGATGGTGAGCGTCTGCAAGCGCGTGAAACCGGAATTCGGATCAAAGCGCGGCTCGCGCGCCAGACCGGTGTCCACCACCGCGCGGATGCCGGGCAACGTGACGCTGGATTCGGCGACGTTGGTGGCGAGGATCACGCGCCTGGTGCCCGGCTCGGCGGGCGACAGCGCGGCGTGCTGTTCGGCCAGCGAGAGCTCGCCATGGAGAGCCAGGATTTCGATATTCGCCGCAGCCATATCGCCCGCAAGCAGGCCCCGGCAACGCGCAATCTCCCTTCGCCCCGGCAGGAATACCAATACATCGCCATCGGTCTCCTGCAGCGACTGCTCGATTGTGCGGCGCAAATGCGAGGATTCGCCTTCACCGCGCCGTAGCGGCGGATACTGCACGCGCACCGGATGCGCGCGGCCTTCGCTGCGGATCACCGGCGCTTCCAGCCAGTTCGCGACGCGCTCGCCTTCCAGCGTCGCCGACATGATGATCATCCGCAGGTCCGGACGCAGTCCCAGCAGCACGTCCAGCGTCAGTGCCGCGCCGAGGTCGCCCTGCAAATGACGTTCGTGGAATTCGTCGAATACGATTGCGCCGATGCTTGGGCATTCCGGATCGTCCTGCAACATGCGCGTGAGAATCCCTTCGGTGACCACTTCGATTCGGGTGCCCGCGCCGATGCGTGATTCGAAGCGGATGCGATAACCGACGGTTTGCCCGACCGGTTCGTCGAATCGCCGCGCCATGAATTCCGCTGCCGCGCGCGCGGCGAGGCGGCGCGGCTCCAGCAGGATGATCTTCTTCCCATGCAACCACGGCTCGTCCAGCAGCGCCGGCGGAACCTGCGTGGTCTTGCCCGCGCCGGGCGGCGCTTCCAGCACCAGCCGCGGATGTTCGCGAAGCGAGGCACGGATCGCGGGGAGCAGCGGGGAGATCGGAAACGGAGGTTCGGCGGATGACATCGCGCCATTGTAGGAGTGCGCCTGCGCGCGACAGGCATTGCCATTCATGGCCAATGGCGCCGTGGTCGCGCGCAGGCGCGCTCCTACAGATAACCCGCTCTCCTACAATCGGCTCATGCACCTCATCGACATCGGCGCCAACCTCACCCATGAATCCTTCCGCCACGATTTCGATGCGGTGCTCGCGCGCGCGCGGGAACACGGCATTGCGCAGATGGTCGTGACCGGCGCATCCAGGGAAGGCAGTGAGCACGCGCGGCAACTGGCGTGCGCGCATCCGGGCGTGCTGTTCGCCACCGCCGGCGTGCATCCGCACCACGCGAGCGATTACGATGCGGAGACCGACGCGCTGCTGCGGGCGCTGATCCGCGAACCACAAGTGAAGGCGCTGGGGGAAACCGGGCTGGATTATCACCGCAACTATTCGCCGCGCGCGGCGCAACTCGCTGCGTTCGAAAAGCAGTTGCAAATAGCGGTGGAGAACCACCAGCCGTTGTTCCTGCACCAGCGCGACGCACATGAAGATTTCCTGTCGCTGCTGAAAGCCGCGCGCGATCGCGTGCCCAACGCGGTGGTGCATTGCTTCACCGATACCCGCAAGGCCTTGTTCGACTATCTGGATCTGGATTGCCACATCGGCATCACCGGCTGGATTTGCGATGAGCGCCGCGGCACCCATCTGCGCGAGCTGGTGCGTGACATCCCGGCAGACCGTCTGCTGCTGGAAACCGACGCACCATATTTGTTGCCGCGCACGGTGCGTCCGCAGCCCAGCCATCGCCGCAACGAACCGATGTACCTGGCGCACATCTGCGCGGAAGTCGCGCGCGACCGCGGCCAAACCGTGGAAGCCGTGGCCGCGCAGACCAGCACCAATGCCCGCGCGTTTTTCGGGTTTCCGCTCTCGTAGGAGCGCGCCTGCGCGCGACCGGCGTCGCCGCGTTTCTTGATTCCGCAATCCTGGTCGCGAGCAGGCTCGCTACCTACAAAAGCTCGGTAGGAGCCTGCGTGCAGGCGACCAGACCCTCGCCCTCGCAGGGGCCTGCTTGCGTAGGAGCCTGCTTGCAGGCGATACAGTTTTTGCCTGCACTGCCGTGCAAACCCAAGCCGGACGCGCCTTTGCCAAATGTTGCAATGCAGTGTTGTGAACCCCGTCACTTTCTTGCTACGCTCGTCCCCTGCGGTTAAGTAGGTGTGCAGCAGGGAGGCTGCGCCGCGAGGGGACGCTGCGATCGCTTGATTGCGCGTCACGCAAGGGCCCGACGGGGCTCGTTTACAGGGGTTTGCAACAGGCTCAGGGGGGTCTGATGCATCAAGAAAAAGTTTGCACGAGCGGCTGCAAGCCGTCGTTTCGCATCACCGTCCTTCGAATTTCCGCCCGCGCAGGCCATCCGCCCGCGTGGGCTTTGTCGCATCCGTAATCCACAGAATTTTTCGCATTCCCGCGAGCTGTCCAATTTCATCGAGAGCAGATCATGAACAAGAAAATCTATAGTCTGGTTTGGAACAAGTCCCTCAACCAAGTGGTGGTGGCCTCCGAGCTTGCGACGTCCAAGAGCGTCGGGTCCGCCTCTGCCGCAGGAACGGGTCGATTCGCAGGCACGCGCCTGGCGCAGCTTGCGCTGGCGGTGATATTGGCGATCGCGGCGCCGATGGCGTTTGCGGGGCAGATCAACTGCACCGGCGCGCTGGCCGGAGGCAACGATGCGCTGGGTTGCGGCACTGGAGCCAACGCTGCCGGGGCCTACAGCACCGCGCTCGGCGTCAACGCCTACGCAGGTGGCCTAGATGACAGCGCGGTGGGTTACAAGTCCTCCGCGAGCGGCACCCATTCCTCGGCGTTCGGCAGTTTCGCCGCAGCATCCGGCAACTACTCCACCGCGCTCGGCGACAAGGCTGCGGCCTCCAACACCTCGGCGGTGGCGGTGGGCTATAGCGCGGTCGCCAGCAATCAGTTTACCGTCGCCGTGGGCACGCACAGTGTGGCCAGCGGTTTGGAATCCACCGCAATCGGCCAGCAGGCTTCGGCCACCGGTACCGGGGGCGTTGCTCTGGGACTTTCGGCATCGGACGGCGGCTTCGCCAACAGCGTGGCGCTCGGCGCCAACTCGGTGGTGAGCGCGGCCAATACCGTTTCGGTGGGCAGCGTAGGCAATGAGCGTCGCATCACCAATGTCGCGGCCGGCGTTAACCCCACCGATGCCGTCAACCTCGGCCAGGTAACCACGCTGGTCGGCACCACCACCGATTACTTCAAGGCCAATGGCGTGGGCGGCGATTACGCCTCCGCCGGCGGCGCCGATGCGACCGCCGCAGGCCCGAAAGCCAATGCTTCCGGCGCCGACAGCAGCGCGTTCGGTTACAACTCAGTGGCTTCCGGCATCAGCAGCAGCGCTTTTGGCGACAACGCACAGGCGACCAACACGGATGCCACAGCGCTGGGTCAAAACACCGCGGCCTCCGGCCTCCGGAGCACGGCGGTGGGCATTGATGCGCACACCAGCGGCATCAGCTCCGCCGCAATCGGCTACAACGCCAGCGCCAATGGCGATTACAGCGTCGCAGCCGGTGACAAGGCCAATGCCGCAGGCCGCGAAAGCAATGCGATCGGCGTGTTGTCCAGCGCAGCGGGCGCCAACAGCTCGGCGTTCGGCTCATATGCCAGCGCGGGCGGCGGCAGCAGCTCCGCCTTCGGCAACCGTTCCAATGCGAGCGGAAACTACAGCACCGCGTTGGGTGATGATGCGGTCGCCAGCGGCTACAACAGCTTCGCCGGCGGCTTCAACTCCACCGCTTCCGGCGGCGCCGCCATCGCCATCGGCCAGAAGTCGGTGGCCGGGGGAACCGGAGTCCACCAGGTCGCGATCGGTTACAACGCCAACTCAACCTTCAACGACGCTGTCGCCCTCGGCACCAATACGGTCGCCAACGGTGCGGCCAACGTCGCCATCGGCTCCGGCGCCAAGGCCGTCACGGCCAGCGCTTCGGGCGGCGCCCTTGCGCTCGGTGTCGCCGCACACGCTTACGGGGTGTCAACCTCTGCTTTGGGCAACTCCGCAGACGCGACGGCGGTCGGCGCCACTGCGCTCGGTTATCTCAGCGCAGCTTCGGGCACCAACAGCTTCGCGGGTGGTAGCCATGCCAGTGCGACCGGCGTCAACAGCACGGCGGTCGGCGAGGCTGCGCAGGCCAATGGCTCGCAGTCGGCCGCGTTCGGGGACGGCGCGCACGCTTCCACCAATTTCTCTACTGCATTCGGCAATAATGCTTATGCGCAAGGTTATGCCAGCAACGCGTGGGGCGATCGCGCGCACGCCAGCGGCTTCGCCAGCACCGCGATCGGCAATGGCGCGGCTACCGGCGCAACCGCCGCTGGAGCTCTCGCGGTCGGTTATTTGGCCAATGCGGGCGGCGCGGATAGCGCTGCTCTCGGCAATCGCGCCAATGCCGCCGGCACTGATGGGGTCGCAGTCGGCAATTTCGCCAACGCTTCGGGTACAGCCAGCGTAGCGATCGGCAATGACGCCAACACGGCCGGCTTCGCCAACAGCGTGGCCTTGGGTTCGGGCGCGGTTGACGCAGCCGCGGTGGCAACGTCCAGCGCGACCATTAACGGCCAGACCCAGAACTTCGCGGGCGGTGCACCCATCGGCGTGGTCAGCGTGGGCACGGTCGGCAATGAGCGTCAGATCACCAATGTCGCCGCCGGTCAACTCAGCGCGACCAGCACCGACGCGGTGAATGGATCGCAGTTGTACGCGGTGGATCTGCTGGCGACGCAGACCGACAACTACTTCAAAGCCAACGGCACGGGCGGCGATTACTCCGTCGCATCCGGTACGGATTCCGTTGCCGCGGGTCCGAACGCTTACGCTTCCGGCACCAGTTCGTCCGCTTTCGGCGACAACGCGCGCGCGACCGGCAACGACAGCACTGCGCTGGGCCAGAACAGCACGGCCTCCGGTTATCGCAGCACCGCAACCGGTTTTGGCAGCAATGTCAGCGCCGGCGCCTATGGCAATGTGGATAACAGCAGCGCCTTCGGTGCCAATGCCAGCATCGGCGCCAGCGGCCAGTACAACCTTTACGGCTCCAGCTCCGGCAGCGCAACCAACAGCACCGCGCTTGGCAGCAATGCCGGTGTCCATGCCAACGGTGGCCAATACGGCTCGGCCAATGCCAGCGACAGCACGGCGTTGGGCAACGGCGCCAATGTCACGGCAACGGGCGGCTTTTTCGCGGGCGCGAGCGCGAATAGCGCGCTGGCGCTGGGCAATGGCGCCAGTGTCAACACCTATGCCGGCAATGTCAGCAACAGCGCGGCGATCGGCACTGGCGCCAATGTTTCCGCCCAAAAGTACGGCAGCGCCAGCGGCAGCACGGCGATAGGCAATGGTGCTCGGGTCGCTTCTGGGGGTGATGCCACCGCAGCCAACAACAGCATTGCCTTCGGCAGCGGCGCCAACGTGTCAACGGGCTACTATTCCAGTGGCGCCAGCAACAGTATTGCGCTCGGCAATAGCGCGAACGTTTCGGTCGGCAGCGATTTCAGCAGCGCCAACAATGATATTGCCATCGGTAACCACGCCAGCATTTCCCCGAGCGCTTACACGAATGCCGACAACAGCGTGGCGATCGGCAACTACGCCACCGCCAACAACAACTCCGCGTCCGCATTGGGCGACCATGCCAATGCCCGCGGTGCCAACAGCAGCGCGATTGGCGTTAATTCCTATGCCAGCGCCACCGATGCCACCGCATTGGGTGACAACTCCCGTGCAACCGGCAATTACAGCACCTCGCTCGGTTATGGCTCGCGCGCCAGTCAAACCAACTCCACGGCAACGGGCGTGGGCGCGCATGCGTATGGCGTCGAATCCAATGCCTTCGGCTTCGCTTCCCTGGCCAGCGGCACCGACAGCACCGCGCTGGGCCCCGACAGTATCGCTACCGGCACGGACAGCACCGCGACGGGCTTCAACGCGCACGCTCTCACCAACAACAGCACGGCCAACGGCAGCGGTGCGAATGTCATCGCGTCAGGCTACGGCTATTACGGCAGCAGCCGGGGCAGCGCCAACAATGGCTCGGCATTCGGCAATGGCGCAAATGTCACGGCAACCGGCGGCTTTGATTACAGCGGTGCAAGCGCAGACAATGGTTCCGCATTCGGCAATGGCGCGCATGTCAATGCCACCGGCGGCCAGTACTCCGCTTCGGCCAACGCCAGCAACAGCACGGCGATCGGCAACAACGCCGGCGTCACCGCCAGCGGCGGCTTCTTCGGTACCGCCAGCGCGGTAAGCAGCACAGCCGTCGGCGACGGTGCTCTCGTATCCGCCAGCGGCGGCTACACCTCGGCCAATGACGCCAATGCGATCGGCGCGGGCGCGCACGTCACGGCTGGTGGATATTCCGACGTGAGCGGCAGCAATGCCTTCGGCAACAATGCCGGGGTCACTGCGAGTGGCGGTGGCTACTTCAACCACAGCAATGCCATCAACAGCACGGCGATGGGCACCGGCGCTTCGGTGAGCGCCAATGGTTATGGCGTCAACGCCAACAACAGCATGGCGCAGGGCACTTCCGCCAGCGTCAGCGCGACGGGTGAATACTCGAGCGCCAACAATGCGGTCGCGATCGGCACGTCCGCGCGCGTCAGCGCCAGCGGCAACTATTACGGCTCGTATCACGCCGACAACGCGATCGCGCTGGGCAACCACGCCAGCGTGAACGCGGCGTCGGCCAATGCCAACAACGCTGCCGCGATCGGCAACTATGCTTCGGCGAACGCCAACAGCGCTTCGGCCTTCGGTGATCACGCTCAGGCCAATTCGACGGACAGCACGGCGCTGGGCTACAAGGCGAACGCCGGCGGCTCCAACAGCCTGGCGGCCGGCAGCAATGCCAAGGCGTTGGGTGGTTACTCTGTCGCGCTCGGCAATGGCGCTACGGCTTCGGCCGGCAACAGCATCGCCGAAGGCAATGGCGCTTCGGCTTCCGCGACTTTTGCCACGGCGATCGGCTACAACGCCGTCGCCAACTCCAGCGGCGCGGTCGCCATCGGTGAAACCGCAACGGCCACCGGCGGCCAGGCGGTTTCGATCGGCGCTGGCAACACCGCCAGCGGCAATGGCGCGGTCGCGATCGGCGACCCCAACACCGCCACGGGCCTTGGCGCGGTAGCAATAGGTGACAACAACACCGCCAATGGTCAGGGCGCGGTCGCGGAAGGCGAAGGCAACACCGCCACCGGCCAGGGTTCGGTCGCGCTGGGCAATGATTCCAGCGCCGCGGCCGCGGGTTCGCTCGCATTCGGCGACACCGCCAATGCGATGGCGGCCGACGGTGTGGCGCTGGGCTCCGGCGCCATCGCCACCAATGCCAATGATGTGGCATTGGGTTCGGGCTCGGTCTCGGCTGCACCCAACGCAACGCCGAGCGTCACCATCAACGGCCAGACGCAGAACTTCGCCGGCGGTGCGCCGACCAGCGTGGTCAGCGTCGGCACGGTCGGCAACGAGCGTCAGATCACCAACGTCGCCGCGGGCGAAGTCAGTGCGACCAGCACCGACGCGGTGAACGGTTCGCAGTTGTACGCGGTGGATACGCTCGCCACGCATACCGACAACTACTTCAAGGCCAATGGCCTGGATGACGGCACCGATAGCGCCAAGGTCAATGGCACCGATGCCACGGCTGCGGGCGCCAACGCCTATGCCAACGGCAATTACAGCACGGCACTCGGCACCGGCGCGCATGCCTATGGCGTGTCGGCCTCGGCATTCGGTGACGGCGCGGCGGCGCTCAACACGGATGCTACGGCGCTGGGGCAAGACAGCTACGCGTCAGGCACGCAGAGCACAGCAACCGGCTTCGATAGCTCGGCTCGCGGGAATTTCAGCACCGCAACCGGCAGTTATTCCGTCGCCAATGGCGCGGGCAGTTCCGCGTTTGGCGACCATGCCGCGGTCAATACGGCGGTCGGCAGCGTCAACAACAGCACCGCGATCGGCAACAACGCGTGGGTGGGAAGCATTGCCGGTAACAGCGACAACAGTGTCGCCATTGGCAACTCGGCATATGTGGGCGGACAGCGTTATAGCGTCAACAAGTACGGCTCCCAAAACAGCCTCGCCATTGGCAACCATGCCTATGTCGGCAGCCCGACCGGCGCCAACAACAGCATCGCGTTGGGCAATTACGCCTCTTCTACGGCGAATTCTTCTACCGCCATTGGCGACCACGCCACCAGCGCCAGCAACAACGGTGTCGCGATTGGCGCGAATTCCAGCGTGGCGGCAACAGGCACAGGTGGTTACGGCGCAGGTTACGCGACTGTAGCGACGCAAGGCATCGCGATCGGTTCCGGCTCCAGCGTGACCGGCGTGGAAGGTGCGGCCGTGGGCGTGAACGCCTCGGCTAGCGGCCTGTACAGTTCCGCATTCGGTTCCAGCAGCACGGCCAGCGGCGATTACTCCACCGCCATCGGCCGCAACGCGCAGGCGACCAACCTCGGCAGCACCGCGACCGGCGCTTATAGCAATGCTGCCGGTTTCGAGAGCACCGCAACGGGCGTCCTGGCCAGCGCGAGTGGTACGCAGAGCACTGCGATGGGTGCCTCCAGCAATGCCAGCGGTAACTACTCGGTGGCGTTCGGTCTGCGCGCTGTTGCCACCAACATTGACAGCAGCTCCTTCGGCAAAGATAGCGTTTCCACCGGCTTTGGCGCTTCGGCGATCGGCCCGCGTGCGCACGCCTATGCCGACGATTCGACGGCAGTGGGCTTCCACGCTTCGGCGGATGCGTATGCGATCTCCGGCAGCGCCTTGGGCTTCTATGCCAGCGCGCAGAACTACAACGCGACGGCGGTTGGTTCGCATTCCAGGGCTTCCGGCCAGGGTTCAACCGCAGCCGGTGCCGAAGCGCAGGCTGCGGGCGATTTCAGTACGGCTTCCGGCTATTCGGCCTTTGCGCAAGGCGCGTACTCGACGGCGGTCGGCAACACCGCTGGCGCGCTGGGCAACTACAGCACGGCGGTGGGCAGCAATGCCTACGCGTCGGGTTCGAACGCTTCGGCTGTTGGCGAGAACGCACAAGCTACCGGCGATTACAGCACCGCGGTCGGCGTCAATAGCGTGGCGAGCGGTTACAGCAGCAGCGCCTTTGGCGATGGCGCGCAGGCTACCGGCGGCAACAGCACCGCACTTGGTCAGAACAGCCTGGCTTCGGGTGCCAACAGCACCGCGACGGGTTTCAACGCGCAGGCGACCGGCGACAACAGCTTTGCCGGCGGCAATGGCGCTTCGGCAACGGGTCCGTCCGCGGTGGCGATTGGCAATGGCGCCAAGGCGCAAGACAACTTCCCGGGCGCGGGCGGCACCTACATCGCGGGTGGCGTCAGCAGCACTACAACCAACGGATCCGTGGCGGTCGGTAACGGCGCCAATGCCTACAGCGGCAGTGATGTCGCAATCGGTGGTGGGGCAAACGCATCGGGGTTAGCCAGCGTGGCCGTAGGCAATAATTCCGTGGCGAGCGGCTTCTTGAATGCCGCCTTCGGCACCGGCGCCGCGGCTACCGGCGGTGCTGCCAGCACGGCATTGGGCGACGGTTCCATCGCCAGCGGCAATTTCGCCACGGCGACGGGTGCCGGTAGCAACGCCAGCGGTGCTTATTCGACAGCAACCGGCGCCAGCTCGTCCGCAAGCTACAAGGGCAGCTCGGCGTTTGGCTACAGGGCTAGCGCCAGCGGCGTGGACAGCTTGGCCAGCGGCTACAGGGCCAGCGCCAGCGGCACTTACAGCGCCGCATTCGGCAATGGCGCAATCGCTGATGCAATGAACGGTGTGGCGATCGGCAATGGCGCCAGCACCGCAGGCTTCAGCAACAGCGTGGCCTTGGGTGCGGCATCTGCCGATGGCGTCGGCGCGGTGACGGCGGTAACCAATCCGCTGTTCGTCAACCCGACCTATCTGCCTCCGGGCGCGCTGCAAGGTGCCAACGGTTCGGATCCCAATTTCAACCCGGCTACGGTGACGAGTGCCGGCGAAGTGTCGGTCGGTGCCCCGGGTGCGGAGCGCCAGATCACCAACGTGGCTGCCGGTACGGCACTCACGGATGCGGTGAACGTTGGTCAGATCGAGCCGCTGGTGGACGCCATCACCGGCATCAACCTGGGTGAAGGCATTACGTATTTCCGTGCCAACTCGACACTGGGCGATGCGCAGGCGATCGGCGCCAACACCATCGCGATCGGTCCGCTGGCGGTCGCCAATGGCGATTCGTCGTTCGCGGCGGGTTATAACGCCCAGACCGGCGTGGGCGCCACCGGGGCCACGGCCGTGGGTTACAACAGCAATGCCGCTGGCGTCAGCTCCAGTGCATTTGGCGACGGCGCTTCGGCGCTGGCGAGCAACAGCACGGCGATTGGCCAGGACAGCACGGCGGCCGGACTGAACTCGTCGGCATTCGGCTACAAGTCGAGCGCATTCGGCGACAACAGCTTGGCCTCGGGCAACTACGCCACGGCGTTCGGCACGAGCTCCGTGGCGGTGGGTGACCACGCTACGGCCAGCAGCAATAACGACATCGCGATCGGCAACGGTTCCAGCACGTACGGCGGCAGCACCAACGGCTCCAGCGTCGCAATCGGCAATGGTGCGTTTGCCGGTTCGCTCTACGGTTCCGATGTGGCGATGGGCAATGGTGCCAGCGCCACCGGCGGGTTCAGCTCGGCGGTGGGCAACAGTGCAAACGCCAGCGGCTATGAGTCGTCGGCTTTCGGCAACGCGTCGCAGGCGAGCGGCACCTACGGCACCGCAATCGGCAACAACGCCAATGCGGGCGGCACGTACAGCACGGCTCTGGGTACCCACGCCACCGCGACCGGCAGCTCGGATACCGCGCTGGGCGACTACTCCAGCGCGACCGGCGGCTACAGCACCGCGGTAGGCAATGAAGCCAACGCCACCGCTTACGGCGCGATCGCGGCCGGCAACTACGCCAGTGCGAGCGGAACGCAATCGTCCGCATTCGGCAACTATGCGAAGGCAAGCGGCAACTACAGCACCGCGGTTGGCAACTACGCTACGGCGACGGGCGCCAGCTCGGTGGCGATGGGCGATCACGCCACCAGCAACAGCGACAACGGCATCGCGATCGGCACGAACGCGAATGTCGCGGCGACCGGCACCGGTGGCTATGCCTCCGGTTATTCCACGGTAGCGACGCAAGGCATCGCGATCGGTTCCGGTTCCAGCGTAACGGGTGTGGAAGGCGCGGCGGTGGGCGTGAATGCCTCGGCCAGCGGCTTGTACAGCTCGGCGTTTGGTGCCGATTCTGCAGCCTCCGGTGACTACTCCACTGCAATCGGTAAAGCTTCGAGTGCTTCCTCCCTGGGCGCAACGGCGGTAGGCGCCTACAGCAGTGCCAGTGGCTTTGAAGGCACCGCTACCGGCCTGCTGTCCAGCGCGAGCGGCACGCAAGCAACAGCGGCGGGCGCATTCAGCAACGCCAGCGGCGAATACTCCGTGGCCGTCGGCCTGCGTTCCAATGCCACCGACATTGACAGCACCGCGTTCGGCAAGGACAGCAACGCCACCGCGCGCGGCGCATCCGCGCTTGGCCCGCGTGCGACGGCGGCCGGCGGCTCTTCAACCGCTGTGGGCTTCCATGCTTACACCACGGTTGCGGGAATCAGCGCAGTAGCGATGGGCTACTACGCGGGTGCGTCGAACTACAATGCGACCGCCCTGGGTTCGCATTCGCTGGCTTCCGGCCAAGGCGCAACCGCTGCAGGCGCGCTGGCGCAAGCGAGCGGGGACTTCAGCACGGCTTCGGGTTACTCGGCCTTTGCGAGCGGCACCAGCTCCACCGCGGTCGGCAACACCGCCGGAGCATTGGGCGACTACAGCACGGCGGTAGGCAGCAATGCTTACGCCTCCGGCTCGAATGCCTCGGCATTCGGCGAGAACGCGCAGGCGAC
Organism: Rhodanobacteraceae bacterium; assembly: GCA_035606235.1. GTDB lineage: Bacteria > Pseudomonadota > Gammaproteobacteria > Xanthomonadales > Rhodanobacteraceae > 66-474. The sequence continues at coordinate 1,815 of DATNFU010000044.1, read as the reverse complement.
GGGCAATTACAGCACCGCGGTCGGCGTCAACAGCGTGGCCAGCGGCTACAGCAGCAGCGCCTTCGGCGATGGTGCGCAAGCCACGGGTGACAACAGCACGGCTCTGGGTCAGGACAGCACGGCGTCGGGCTTGAACAGTAGCGCCACGGGCTTCAACAGTGTGGCTAGCGGCGACTACAGCACCGCCGACGGCAATAGCGCCAGCGCGCAAGGCGCCAGCAGCACGGCAGTCGGTGATCACTCGCACGCTTACGGTTCGGGTGATGTGGCGATCGGCCAGAACGCCACTGCCAATAGTCCTCCGGCCAGCAAGTACTCGGCGGCTGCGCCGGCCACGGCGGTCGGCACCAACGCATCGGCGACCAACACCGGCGCGTCGGCATTCGGCAACAGCGCCAATGCCAGCGGCAAGTACAGCACCGCGCTGGGCGACCATGCCAATGCCAGCGGCAAATATGCGACGGCGGTGGGTCACAAGGCCCAAGCCACCGGCCAGTACAGCACCGCGATCGGCAAGTATGCGACCGCGAGCGGCAATGCCAGCAATGCGATGGGCAAGTACTCCAAGGCCAGCGGCTTCGGTGCGACAGCGGTGGGCTCGTATAGCACCGCCAGTGGCTTGTACTCCTCGGCCTTCGGTATCGGCGCCACGGCTACCGGCGGCGCCACGACGGCGATAGGTGTGGGTGCGAACGCCAGCGGTTTCATCGCCATGGCACTGGGTGCAGACGCCAATGCGGCGGGCGACCACTCGATCGCGGAAGGCTTCCGCGCCGATACCAGCGCGGCCGCCACGCAAGGCATCGCGATGGGCTACTTCGCCAGTGCGAGCAACTACTCCGCAACTGCAATCGGTTCCCACGCTGCGGCGTCGGGCATCGGCTCGGCGGCCCTGGGCGACACCGCGTTGGCCTCCGGCGATTACAGCGCCGCGTTGGGTCCATTTGCGGCAGCTACCGGGCTCTCCTCCACAGCGGTTGGCGACACCGCCAACGCGCTGGGCGACAACAGCACCGCGGTGGGCAGCAATGCCTATGCGTCAGGCCTGCAATCCTCGGCTTTCGGCAACAATGCGCAAGCGACAGGTGACTACAGCGTCGCGATGGGCAGCAACGCGTTCGCCAATGCAACCAAGACCACGGCTGTGGGTGACAACGCCTACGCAGGCGGCAATGCCTATGGCTTCGACACCGCAGTGGGCGAGGGCTCGCGTGCGACGGGCGGCTACAGCGCCGCGTTCGGTAACCTCGCCAATGCCAGCGGTGAGGATTCCGTCGCAGTGGGTAATGGCTCGGTGGCGGACGCGGTGAACGGTGTGGCGATCGGCAATGGCGCCAGCACCGCGGGCTTCGGCAACAGCGTGGCCCTGGGCGCGGGTGCGGCGGATGGCCGCGGCGCCATCAGTGGTGTCGCCAATCCGGCTTATGTCAACCCGCTCTTCGTTCCGAGCAGCGACCCGAATATCGGCGATCCCAACTTCAACCCCGCCACCGTGACGAGCGTGGGTGAGGTTTCGGTCGGCACGCCGGGCAATGAGCGTCAGATCACCAACGTGGCGGCCGGCACGGCGCTGACCGATGCGGTCAACGTCGGTCAGATCCTGCCGCTGGTGGATGCGGTCAACGGCATCACCAATGGATACGGCATCAAGTACTTCCGCGCCAATTCGACACTGGCGGATGCACAGGCGATCGGCGCCAACACCATCGCGATCGGCCCGCTGGCAGTCGCAGGTGGCGACAGCTCCTTCGCGGCCGGTTACAACGCCAATTCGGCGGGTACGGGTGCCACGGCGGTGGGCTACAACAGCAGCGC
>DATNFU010000043.1:0-21009 GCA_035606235.1 Rhodanobacteraceae bacterium | reverse complement strand
GCCGTGTCCTCGCGGTTCTCCCAGGCGCGCATCATCGCGGTGGAGATGTTGCGCGGCCCGGACCACATCGCGATCCGCAGCGGCTCGGTCATACGCGCAAACCTTTCACGCTGTCGTCTTCGACGAGTTGCATGTAGAGCTTTTGCAAGCGCTCGACCATCGGCCCGCGCGCACCGTCGCCCATGATGCGGCCATCAATCTCGCGCACCGGCGTGAGCCCTGCGAACGTGCCGGTGACGCAGGCTTCCTCGGCGCCGTACACGTCGGTGAGGCTGAAATCCTTTTCGAATACCGGGATGCCGTTCGCGCGGCAGAGTTTGATCACGTTGCCGCGCGTGATGCCGCCCAGACAATACTTGCCGGTGGACGTCCACACCTCGCCCTTGCGCACGATGAAGAAGTGCGTGGAGTTGCAGGTGCTGACGAAGCCGTGTGGGTCGAGCATCAGCGCTTCGTCGTAGCCGGCCTTCTGTGCCTGGATGCAGGCGAGTATGCAGTTCAATTTGGAATGGCTGTTGAGCTTGGGATCCTGCACGTCCGGCGCGCCGCGGCGCACGTGCACGGTAAACAGGCGGATGCCGCGCTCGACTGTTTCCGGCAGCGGCTGCTTGTATTCGGGAACGATCACGACGGTGGCGCCGCCGATCACGAAACGCGGATCCTGGTGCGGCGTGGCCTTGATGCAGCGCGTCACCATCAGGCGGATATGCACGTGGTCGCGCATGTCGTTGGCGCGCAAGGTGTCGATGATCCGTTGCGTCAGTTGTTCGCGCGTCAAACCAATATCCATGTCGATCGCGCGCGCGCCTTCATATAGGCGGTCAAGATGCTGATCGAGGAAGGGCAGGCCGCCGTCGTACAGGCGCAGCCCTTCCCACACGCCGTCGCCGAGCACGTAGCCGGCGTCGAACACCGATACTTTTGCCTCGTCACGCGCGAACAGCTCGCCGTTGAGGTTGATCTTGATCGCCGCGTTGCGCGGATCTGGCAGATAGTCGTGCGTGCCTTTGCTCATGGGCTTTTCTTGTGAGGAACGTGCCCGGAGTGTATAGCGCAAGCGCGCTCACGCGCAGCTACCATGATGCGATGTCCGCGTCCGAACTCGACAATCCTTTCTGGTCTGCGCTGCGCAGCATCCATCGCGAGCTTGCGATTTGCGTCGGTGACGATGCGGCGCGGTATCCGCCGCAGTTCGCGCCATTCCTGGGTGTCGCGAGCGCCGAAGTCGACGCAGACCAAGCGATTGCGCCGCTGCTTGCACCGGGTGAAACCGTGCTGTTGCTCGGCGTGCTGCCGAAACTGTCGGACGCGTGGAAGCTGGAGACGTTCCGCCCGCTGGCGCAGATGATCCGCGACGAACCGCTGGAGGTGCCGGACGGCCCCGAAATCATTGCCCTGGATGAAAGCCATCGTGACGATGTGCTGGCGCTGACCGCGCTGGTGTATCCGCATTACTTCCGGCCGCGCACGACGGAGCTGGGCCGCTACTTCGGCATCTACATGCCGGACGCGAGCGGGAATGTCCGTCTCGCGGCGATGATCGGCGAACGGCTCGGCACCGACACGCATACCGAGATGAGCGCCATCTGCACGCATCCGGATTTCACCGGTCGTGGTTACGCGCGACGGCTGACCGCGTTTCTCAGCAACGACACGCTGGCGCGCGGGTGCACACCGTTCCTGCACGTCAGTTACGAGAACGCGCACGCGAAATCGCTGTATGAGCGCATGGGCTATCGGCTGCGGCGGGATATTCCGTTCTGGGCATTGAAACGCGCCTGAGCGCTGCGCCCGCCGGATCGTGCGACCTCATCGCGCGTCATTGAATTCACGCGCGTCATCCTCATGTTGCTGGCTTCGATCCGACGCCGAGGTCCCCGATGTTGCTGGAGCCGATCACGCTGGGCACGTTGAAGCTGCGCAACCGCATCGTGGTGTCGCCGATGTGCCAGTACTCCTCGCCGGGTGGCGTGCCGACCGACTGGCATCTCGTGCATCTGGGCAGTCGCGCCGTGGGCGGCGCGGGACTGGTGTTCACCGAGGCGACTTCCGTTGCGCCGGAAGGGCGCATCTCGCCGGAGGACACCGGCATCTGGAACGAGCGCCAAGTCGAGGCATGGTCGCGCATTGCCAGTTTCATTCGCGGCCAGGGCGCGGCAGCGGGCATCCAGCTCGCGCACGCCGGACGCAAGGCCAGCACCGATGCGCCGTGGCGCGGCGGCAAGCCGCTGGACGCGGAACACGGCGGCTGGACGCCGGTCGCGCCAAGCGCCATTCCCTTCGACGTGGGTCATTCAACGCCGGTTGCGCTGGATGCGAACGGCATCGCCAGGATCATCGAGGATTTCCGAGCCGCCGCGCAACGCGCGCGCGACGCGGGATTCGACGTGATCGAAGTGCACGCCGCCCACGGCTATCTGCTGCACCAGTTCCTCTCGCCGTTATCCAACACACGCACCGACGCCTATGGCGGCTCGCTGGAAAATCGCGCGCGGCTGCTGCGCGCAATGATCGCCGCGGTACGCGAAAGCTGGCCCGCGCCGATGCCGTTGTGGGTGCGCCTGTCGGCGACGGACTGGGCGGAGGGCGGCTGGGATATCGGCGAATGCGTGCAGCTCGCGCGCATGTTGCGCGCCGACGGCGTGGACGCGATCGATTGTTCTTCGGGCGGCACAGTGCCGCACCCGAAGGTTCCGGTCGGCCCCGGCTACCAGGTGCCGTTCGCCGCGCGCATCCGCCGCGAAGCGGGCATCGCCACTTCAACAGTCGGGCTGATCACCGAGCCGCGCCAGGCGGAAGAGATCCTGCAGCGCGGCGATGCCGACGTGATCGAGATGGCCCGCGAATTCCTGCGCGACCCGTATTTCCCGAGGCGTGCGGCGAAGGAGCTTGGCGAATCCATCCGCGCGCCGGAGCAGTACGCGCGGGCGTGGTGAACATCTCCGTAGGGCGGGTCTTGACCCGCCTTGGAGGGTCTTGACCCGCCTTGAACATCGGCGGGTTGAAACCCGCCCTACACCCGCTTCGAAGGGTATCGGAGGGTTGAAACTCGCCCTACATCGCCCTCGAAGAGCGCGGGCGGGTTGAAACGGCTCCGTGTCCGCTTCGCAGGGCGGGTCTTGACCCGATGCGGCCTGGACCCGCGTGTCGGATTTTCCCGACGCGCTCCAAAGTCGTTCGGCGACTGCGATCCGGCGCCCTGATCGCCATGATGTGACGGTGCCGAATTACCGCCGCGTCCGGATTCCGGGCGGAACCTATTTCTTCACCGTGAACCTGCAACAGCGGGATCGCTCGTTATTAGTGGAACACGTCGGGCATCTGCGATGCGCGTTTCGTGTGGCGCGCGCCGAACGTCCGTTCGAAATCGTCGCCGCGGTGGTTCTGCCCAATCACCTGCATTGCATCTGGCGGTTGCCGGATGGCGATGCCGATTACGCAATCAGATGGCGGCACATCAAGACGCTGTTTTCTCGCTCCTTGATGATCGTCGGGTCTGCTTCACGCCGCACCAGCCGGAGTGAGCGCGGCATTTGGCAGCGACGATTCTGGGAGCATTGCATCCGCGACGAACGCGATCTTCTGGCACATATCGAATATGTGCATTTCAATCCAGTGAAACACGGATATGTGAGCGAGACGAGAGAGTGGCCGTATTCGACGATTCACCGGTACACGGAATCTGTCGAGATGAATGAAAAGCGCGGCGGGTTGAAACCCGCCCTACACGCGCTCTGTAGGGCGGGTCTTGACCCGCCTTGAAGGGTATCGACTCGCCTGAAGGATTTCGACTCGCCTGAAGAGGCTCGAGCCACCCTGCATCTCCGCATGGATGGGCGGGCTGAGTCGCCCTACATTCCCGGGTGATACGTCTTCTCGGTGTGCCCCTTGAGTTGCTCCGGCCAGAAGTACACGGTGCGCAGGTCGCCCGTCGCCCAGCGGTGTTGCTGGTCGGTGAAGTGCGGTGACTTGGGGTCGCCGCTCTGGCCGCCGACGTGGATCGCGCGCGCGCTCACCTTCGGGCCGAACTCGATCGCGGCGACGAAGCTGTTGCCGCTGTGACCGTAATATTTTTCGGTATCAGGCCACAGGTGCGTGTTGGAGGCGGCGAGCGAGCCCCAGCGCGACGAGGTGAACGGCACCTCGATGCTGGGCTTGCTGTCGTCGAAATGCGGCTGGATCGAATCGTCCGTGCGCTGGTAGCGGTTGATCGTGCCCCACGGCACGCCCCAGTAGCCGAAGTCCTTCTTCAGGCGATCCACGACTTTCGCCAGCGCGGCGAGGCGCATTCCCGGGTCGGCCTTTTCGGCGATGTAATCAATCTCGCGCTGGTCGGTTTCGTGTGCATCCAGGCCACTGGCTCGCGCCTTGTCCGCGACTTCGTTCCACATCGTGTCGCCCCACGATACCGCCAGCGTGGTCGGGATCGAGGCGGTGCCCCAGCGGTCGTCCCACGTTCGCAGCACCGCGATCGGTCCGGCCAGTTTCGCCTTCAATGGATCACTGGCGGAGAGGCCGTCGTAATCCTTGACCAGGATCGGGACCAGCCGCGCGAACGCGGGCAGGTACGAGTCGAACGCTTCGGTAATCAGCTTGTCTTTCGTGAAATCGCTCGCGCCGGTGAGCATCGCGGTGGCATGGATGCCGCGCGCGTTTTCGCCGAAGGAATCCATGTATTGCGGAAAGTCGGCGCGTTTCGGGCTGTCCTTGCCGGCGGCGGAGTAGGGCCAGTCATTGGTGTTGAACACCCAACCGATCGAAGGATTGATCACGTTGGGCATGTCCTTGAGCGGCGTCATACCTTGCCACGCGGTGGCGGGATTGCTGCCGTCAACAGGTTCAAGGTAATCGAAGGCGTTGTCGCGCTTGGGGATGAACTGCGGTGCGAGGAACGCGATCTCGCCTTTGTCGTCGGCGAACAGCGTGTTGTTCGACGAGTTGGCCTTGAGGTCGGCCACTTTCATGTAGCTGGCAAGATCACTCGCCTTGGTGCGCAGCCAGTTTTGTTCCAGCGCGGGAATCGGCCGGTTCATCAGCGCCTCGGCGATCCACTTGCCGTTCTGTGCCGCAACGATTGGCCCGTGCTGCGTGAAGTAGGCGGTGATGCTGCGCGTCTTCATCGCGCCATCGTCGGCACGGTACGGGATGGCGATGTCGCGTACCTTCACCGGCAGCCATTGATTGCCGAATCGGTATTCGTAGCCGTTGCCGTGCTTGCGGACGGTCTCGGCGAACTGATCCACGGAATCCACGCCGGTGGAGGTGTGCATCCAGCCGATGTGCGGGTTGAAACCCTGGTAGATGAAGAACTGTCCCCAGGTCGAGGCACCGTAGGCGTCGAGTCCTTCGTCGCTCGACACCTGCGATTCGCTGCGGAAGTTGAAGGTGACGTGCGGATTGATCAGCAGCAGCGCGTGGCCGTCGGCGGTGAGTTTGGGCGCGATCGCGATGCCGTTGGAACCGGTCGGATCCATCCAGGTTGCGGGCGTCCGCTGCGCCAGCGCGACCGTCGTCGCGGGGTCGGCGCCGTAGAACTTCGCGAGATCCGACAAGTCCACGCGCTCGATGTCGCCACCGATGCTGCCTTCGGTGAAGCTCAGCGCCATCCACGGTTGGTAATGCTTGATGACCTTCGGATGCACGTCCGGGTGCGTGGCGAGATACCAGTTCATGCCGTCCGCCCAGGCGTTCATCAGCCTCTTCAGCCAGTCCGGACTTTTCGCGTAGTCCTGCTTCAGTACTGCCGGATCGATGAAAAGCTGGTAGCGCAGGTCGTTCCAGACCGCCTTCCCGCCTTCGGCCTGCGCGGTCCAGCCGAGCGCGGTGAGGTAATTCATCTCGACGCGGTTGAAGTCGTCCTCGCACTGCGCGTAGATCATTCCGAACACCGCCTCCGCGTCGGTCTTGCCGTGAACGTGCGCGATGCCCCAGTCGTCGCGGACGATCGTCACGTCCTGCGCTTCGCGCTGCAGGCGCGTGTGATCTGCCGTTTGCGCGGCGGCAAACGCCGGCGCGAGCAGCAGGATCCAAATCGCAATGCGTACTGGATGCAATTGGCCGATGGATTTGCGTGTGAGCATCGCTGCAATCTTGCCCGAACGCTGGCGCGCCATCCGGTATACCACGTGGTTTGCGATAACGCTAACGGACCGATGCATTGTCATTGTCCGAACAAATGGGCCGGCCGGAAGCACGCGCGCGTTCGGCATGGCCCGCGTGCCACCTCACGAGAAAAGCCGCGTGATTGCTCACGCGGCCTTTCGTTTCGACACCATCCTGCATCGATGCGGTATCAATGGCCGTTGTCGCCGCCGTTGTTGTCTTTGTCATCTTTTTTCTTGCGGGGCTCTTGTTTCGGCGGCGGACGATTGCCTTGGCTTGCGTTCGACATCGGGTGCTGCGGCTGCGGCGCGTTGCCCATGCGCGGCGGAGCAGGATGCGGTGGTGCGCCCATGGGCGGGGTGGGCACATTGGCGTGATGGTCGCCACCCGGATGCGGCGGTTCGATCGGCGCTTGCGGCGCATTCGGTGGATTCATGCGCCGCGGTGGCGCGCCCACGGGCGGAGCCGGCATGTTGGCGTGATGATCGCCACGCGTGTGCTGCGGCACGTTCACCGGCTCGCGCGAAGGATTCGGCGCATGTCCATGGTGCCAACCTCCGGGCGGAGGCGGCGGAGGCGGCCGGTTACCTGGCCGCGGTGGTGGCGCCGGCGGTGCGCGGGGCGGAATGTTGCGGTGAAACCAGGTGTCGCGCTCGCGATAGAACGGACGATTGCGATAGTGCGCATTCCAATAATCGGTGATCACGAAAGTGACGATCGGAATGCCGATGCGCGGGCCGTATTCCGGCAGCAGCACTGGCTGATCATCGTAGATGTACTCGATGTAGTCGCCCGCAACCCAGCCGCGGTCGCCTTGTTGTGGCGCGATCACATCACACCATTCCCAACCCTCGGTGCAGCCTTGCACCGATACGTAGGAACCATAGGGCAGGGAATCGATTTCGGGGTAATCCGGCGCCGGCCCGGCACGCAGGCTGGCGTCGGCGATGACATAACCATCCGCGGATTGGGCCTGGGCCGCCAACGGCAACGCTAGCGCCAGCGGCACAGCAGCGGCCAGCGACAGAGCGGGGAGCAATCTCTTCATGTGATCGACCTCCATGCTGCTCGATGGACTTTTCAGTCTACGCCCGCGATGTGAACGAACGGGCATGCCAGAGGCTTGCCGGCCAACGTACATGGGCGTACGGTTACGCCAGCCAGAACGCTTTCCGCATTTGCGCGCGAGCTCGCGCCGCAGATGTGCGGATTCCCACGGGACGCTCGCGCGGTGTCCAGTATGCATCGATCAATCTCCTCGACATTCTCCGGCGCCGCTGCGCGCCGGACCGGGCCGGCATGTGCAACGCCGCTCAATCCCAACCCGCGGTTTTTTGCGATCGTCCGATCGCGGGGTCAACAGGCGGGCGTCCGCACCCGCATCCAACTTACCCAGAGGAGATTCATCGATGAACACGCGCTTTGAACTTGCCGGCCCGCTGACCGAATTGAGCAGCTACCCGCAATGGGCCCAGGAAATGGTCGCCGAATGCGACCGCGTGAAGCAGACCGTGGTCGATCACGAGTTGTGGGACATGATGCGCAATTGCGCGCTCGACATTGCCTCGACGACCAATTTCATGGCCGGGATCTGGCCGGTGATCGAGCGCTTCCCGGCTTACATGGCGCAGAGTCTGCTGAAGACCCGTTTTGGCCGCAGCGACGGCGACAACCTGGCGCGCCGCTGGCTGGTGCGCAACATCCGGGTCGAGCAGAACCACGCCGAGTACTGGCTGAACTGGGCCGAGGGCGCAGGCGTGCCGCGCGAGGCGGTGCTGCACGGCTCTTCGCCGTTCGGTACCCAGACGCTGGCGCGCTGGTGTGAGGAAATCTGCAATCGCGGCTCGCTGGCGGCCGGTATCGCGGCCACCAATTACGCGGTAGAAGGGGCCACCGGAGAATGGTCCGAGCGCGTTTACGGTAGCCAGCTGTATGCCGAGAGCTTTCCGGCGACGGTGCGCAAATCCAGCTTGCGCTGGCTGCAATTGCACGCAGCCTATGACGACACCCATCCCTGGGAAGCATTGGAGATCGTCTGCACGCTGCTCGGCAATTCGCCTTCTGCTGGCGATGTTGCGCACATCAGTGAATGCATCCAGCGCAGCTATACAAGCATGTGCATCAGCATGGAAAGCTGCATCAGCGGCGGGCGGATTATGGAGACAGCGGAGGTTTACGACGCCGTGGCCGCTTGAAAAAAAATGCAAAGTGCGCGCGAGTATGGTACGCAAAGTGCATGAAAAAGGGCTCACCGCACCGCGTGAGAATCAAAAGAACGATGCGTAACCCTTCCCACTTGCGGCGTCCTCTGTCGCGGCGGCTGCTGCCACTGGCTTATGGGCTGGTGGCCACGGTCGTGCTCATCCTGGGATTGACATGGGGGGCCTTGCTGGTCCAGATCACTCTCGCTGGTTTTCTCAACGGCGAGAGTATTTGGTCCAAGGCGCAGAAGCAGGCGGTGATCGAGCTCGACAGCTATGTGGTAGAGGGCGATCCGAAGGCGCTGGCGAGATTCAAGCATAGCTACACGATAGTCACCTCCGACGCGTGGGCGCGCGACGCCATCGCCTCGGGCCATTTCGATCGGCGCAAGGTGATCGAGGCTTTCCAGCGCGGTTGTGTCATGCCGGCCGCCATCCCGGGCATGATTTTCATTTTCGAGTATTTCCCCGCAGCACCTCATATTCGCGAGGCGTTGCGCATGTGGCACTCGGTGGACGGAAGCATCACCGAGTTGGGGCTCATCGCTGGTGAACTGGAGCGCGCGCAACGCGACGGTGTTTTGTCGCCGATGGAGAGAGTTCGTCAGCGCGAGCGGATTCACCAGTTGAACGATTACATCGAGCCGCGCGCGAATGCCTTTTCGCTGGAAATTGCACACGGAGCGACCTGGATAGCGCGTGTGCTGTTTGTAGGCGTTGTCTCCGCCGCCGCGCTCGCGATCCTGCTGTGGCTGCTGATGGCCCGCAGCACGTTGGCGCGTATTCGCGGCGGAGAAGAACGTTACCGGCTGCTGTTCGACAGCGCAGCGGACGCGATCGTGATGGTGGACGAGAGCAGCGGACGCATCCTGGACGCCAACCGCACCGCTTCGGCGTGGACCGGCCGCGAGCCGCGCGAGCTGTTCGGTGATCGCTACGCGGATCTGTTCGTTGAACAAACGTCCCGACGCGACGGCCATTCCAGTATCGGCGCGCTGCGTGGCGAATATGGCCATGTCAGGCCGGTGGAAACCCAGAGCAGCCTCGCGGTCTGGGGCGAGCAGGTGGTGCGCCAGGCGATCGTCCGCGACATTTCCGACCGCGTCGAGCGCGAACGGGAGCGGCGCATCGCGTCGGAGGCGCTCGCCAGCATCGCCGAAGGTGTGATCATCGCCGATGCGCAGCGACACGTGATTTCGGTGAACGCGGCAGCCACCCAGATCACCGGCTTCACCGCGGAGAGCCTGGCCGGCTTGCGCATCGACGACGCGCGCAGCTTGCCCGACGGTGGCCCGCTGCCGCAATCCATCTGGGACGAGATCGCCAGTGGCCATCACTGGTCGGGTGAAGTGCACAGCTTGCGCAGCGACAGCAGCGCGTATCCCGAGAAGCTCAGCATCAGCGCGATCCGCGATGCAGAACACAACGTGTTGCATTACGTCGCGGTGTTCAGCGACATCTCCAACACCAAGGCGGATCGTCGCCGGCTGGAGCATCTGGCCACGCATGATCCGCTCACCGGTCTCGTCAATCGCGCCGAATTCGAGCGCCATTGCAGCGAGGCCATTGCGCTCGCGGCGCGTGAGCGCAGTGCGGTGGCGGTATTGTTCATCGATCTGGATGCGTTCAAGTTCGTCAACGACAGCTACAGCCACCGCATCGGCGATCGGCTGCTGGTGCTGGTGGGCGAGCGCATCAAGCGCCAGTTGGCCGACGGCGACATCGCCGGCCGCATCGGTGGCGACGAGTTCACGGTATTGGCGCGCCGGCTGGTGCTGCGCGAAGACGCGGCGGCGCTGGCCAATCGCCTGCTCGCGACCTTGTCCGAACCGTTCCTGGTGGATGATTACGAAATCGTGCTCAGCGCCAGCATCGGCATAGCCGGCTTTCCGCTGGACGGCGTCGATGCCCTCACGTTGATCGCCAACGCGGATGCCGCGATGTATGCGGCCAAGAGCGAAGAGCGCAACGCCTGGCGCTTCTATGCGCCGATGATGCACGCCGACACCCGCAAGCGCCTGCTGCTCGCCACCGAATTGCGCCAGGCCTTGCAGCGCGACGAGTTCCGCCTGGTCTATCAGCCCAGCGTGGAATTGCGCACTGGACGCATCGTCGCCGCCGAAGCGCTGTTGCGCTGGCAGCACCCCGAGCGCGGCGAAGTAATGCCCAACGAATTCATCCCGATCGCGGAAAGCCTGGGGCTGATCCATCGCATCGACGAATGGGTGATGCGCGCGGTATGCGCGCAGATCCAGGAGTGGGATCGCTCCGGCATGCCGTGCATCCGCGTGGCGCTGAACGTGTCAGCGCGCTGGTTCGGGCATGCGGCTTTCGTCGAGAGCATCAAGCACACCTTGCAGTCGCATGGCGTGGCGCCGCAACGGATTCTGCTGGAGATCACCGAAGGCGCGATGCTAAAGCTCGGCGAGGATACCGAGCGCACCATGCAGGCGCTGCACGCGCTCGGCATCGCAGTGGCGATCGACGATTTCGGCACCGGGTATTCCTCCATGGCCTACCTGAAATTGCCATCGGTGGCGTACCTGAAAATCGACCGCTCCTTCGTGACCGGCCTGCCCGACAGCGCCAACGATGCTGCGATCACCGAAGCCATACTGGCAATGGCGAAAACCCTGGGCTTGTGCCCGATCGCCGAAGGCATCGAGACCGAAGCCCAGCACGAATTTCTGTTGCGCGCCGGTTGCGTGGAGGGGCAGGGCTTTCTTTATTCATATCCGCTGCCGGCAGCGGCGATCGAGCGCCTGCTGCGGCCCAAGCAACAGCCCACGGGCACGAAGTTGAAGCTGGTGCCGCCCAAGCGGGGTTGAAATCCCGAAGGTCCCGAATCCAGGAACAAACAGCAAGCGCGTTGCTCCGCAAGGGACCTGGAGTACGCGAAGGTAAAAGGTAATGGGTGGTGTCCCGGGCGGACAAAAATGCTTTCGCCCGATTGCGGCTCGAACTAGAACAGCAAGCGCGCGCTGACCTGCAGCTGGCTGTCAATCTGGCGCGGCGATAATCCCTCAAGCAGCCGTTGGCGGCGCGTACTGTCGCTGCGCAGCCATTCTCCGGTGATCCGCAGCCGATCATTTGGCCGCCAGTTCAACGCTGCGGTGAGTGCATGACCATGTTCGCTCAACGGCAATGGTAGCGATGCGGGCGTCTGGCGCAGGCTGAAGAAATCCAGGCGCAGCGCCGGCCGCCATGCGCCGCGCTCCCAACCCGCGAGCAGATAGGCGGCATCGAAGTGCGTGTCGATATACAGCGCCGGCTCGGGTTCGAACGCGGTGTCTCCATCCATCACCTGTGCGATCAACGCGATATCGCTCACCCGCGTGCGAGCACCCAGGCTCCAGAACCGCGTGTGCCACGCGAACACCTCACGCTGGTCGTAATGCTCGAAGCGCGTGGGATCGGCGCGATTGTCGTAACGCAGCAGCACGACTTTTCCGTAAGCGGGAGATTCCCAACTCGCGTCCGCGTACCAGCCGGGGCGATGGTCGATTTCATCGAACGGCCGATACTCCACCGGAGCCGCGATAGCCACCGAAGGCGCGTACACATCCGGCTCGCGTACGCTGGCGCGCAGACCCGAGGTGAGATCGCTCAACGACCAGCCGCGCGTGGCCAGCAGTTCGCCGGCCGGATCGTTGCTGCCGAACAGCGCGAAGCCCGCCTGGAAAGTGTTCGCCGCGCCGCGATGTTCCAGATCGAATTCGCCGCCGATCGTGCGTAATTCCTCACCCACCCAACTATTGATGGCCGAAGGTGTCAGCGTCCACACGCTGGTCCAGCCGATGCCTTCGTTCTCCAGCGAAATCGGCGCAAAAAACGCGCCCGCTTTCACCGACCAGCGCCATGGAGTGGTTGAGGCCGGGCGATAACGCAGGTACGCATCCAGCACATCGAGGTGGTGCGACTCGTCAGGTTGATATTGCGCATCGGCGATGGCACTCAATGCGGGCGTAATTTGCCAGCTCGCGTTGAGCAGCGCACCACCCGCGTTCAAGCCGCCGTCTCCGCTGCCATAGCGCGACTTGCCGAGGCCACCGTCGTCCCAGCTTGTTTCGCGGCTCGGCGACACTGCACGCAGGTCGAGAAACCCGTGCAACTGGAAATCCTGCGCCTTCGCGACGCCCGGCAGAACCAGCGACAGTATCGCGATCGCCAGTGTGTATTGCGGTTTCATCTAAGTTACTGCCGCGCGCGTCCGCGCGATAAATTCGGTCATGGCCTCCGCCGGCAAAGCTTTTGCGATGTGATACCCCTGCGCGTGATCGCAACCGATTTCGACAAGGAAATCCAGCGCCGCTGCGTTGTCCACGCCTTCAGCGGTCACCCGATAGCCAAGACGATGCGCAAGCTCGACGATGCTGCGCACGATGGTCTGATCCTCGGGGGCCTGGGCAAGGTGTTCGATGAAACTCTTGTCGATCTTCAACTCGCGCACGGGCAACCGGCGCAGGTAGGCAAGCGAGGACTGGCCCACGCCAAAATCGTCGATGGCCAGATCGATGCCCTGATCGGCCAACCGGCGCAGCACCTCGATCGCCGCCTCGGGCTTGCCCATGATCGCGCCCTCGGTGATCTCCAGCGCAAGGCATTCCGACGGCAGCGTGTGCAACGCTAATAGTTCGGCTACGCGACGCGGCAATTCGGTGTCGTCCAGATCGCGCGCCGAGACGTTTACGGAGACCTTCACGTTACGCCCCGACGCCTGCCAGCGTTTGGCTTGCGCAATGCCAGCCGCCAGCGCCCAGCGGGTCAGCCGACGGATATTGCCGGTTTCCTCGGCCAGCGCGATGAAGGCGTCCGGTGGAATCGCGCCGAGACCAGGGTGTTCCCAGCGCACCAGCCCTTCGGCGCCGTCCACCTCGCCGCTCAAGAGGTTCAACTTCGGCTGGTAATGCAATTGCAGTTGATCGCGATCCAGCGCCGCGCGCAGTTCGCTCATCAGCGACAACCGTTCCGGACGATGCGGATCGGTGGCAGCGTCATAGACCGCGATCGGCTCCTCCGCGCCAATTGCGGCGAGCAGCGCTATTTCCGCGCGCCGCAGCAATCCGTTGGCGCCCGTGGCGTGTGCGGGTGCCAGCGCGATCCCGATCGCCGGCGCAAGATCCAGAGTGAGATCGGCTTCGCGATAAGGTTCGCTGAGTGCGTCCAGCACGCGGAAACCCGACGCGATTGCTTCCTGCCGATCGCTGTTGCCGAGGAAAATCGCGAATTGGGTGTCGGTCGCGCGCGCGACACAACCATCGCCGGCCGGCCCGCGAATGCGGATCCCAGCGTCGCGCATCACACGATCGCACACCGCGTGGCCCATGGTCTTGATGATCTCCGGTACGCGCCCGAGCCCGACCACCAACAGTGCGGCGGATCGCTGCGGATGGCTGGCAAGTTCGTTCTGGATGTGCGCTTCCGCAGCCGTGCGGTTGGGCAGCTCGGTGACCTGATCGTGGCCGGATTGATACAGGATGCGCGCTTCTCGGTCGCGGATGGCTTTGGTCATGCCGACGAACGCGGCGGCCAGTTCTCCGAGTTCATCCCGACGCGTGACCCGGTGCGGCGGGCTGTAATCGCCGGCCTCGATGCGCCGCGCAGACGCCGCGAGCTGCTCCACCGGGCGCGATACACCGCGCGCGATCAGCCACGCGCCGATCAATCCGACCAGCAGGCCGAACACGAGCAGTGCGCCCCAGGCGAGCCCGACCGAGCGATAGGGCTGCAATGCTTCGTCGACCGAATAGCCAAGCACTGCCGCCACCGGCGCGCTGGCTTGCGCGCGATTGAGTGGTACCGCTTGTGCGACGAACTCCCGGCCACGCACTTCCAGCAGGGTGGGCTGCACGGGCAAGGCCTGGTTGCGCGTCGTAAGGCCGGCGGTGAGCGCGACGCGTTCGCTGCCATGCGCCAACACCGACCAGGTGCCGTTCGCATTGTGCGCGGCGAGTTCGATGTTGCGCGGCAGTGTGGATTGCGCCTGCAGGCGCGCCAGCAGGCGGTCGTCAATCGGAATCGCCGCCGCAATTTCTCCGACCAGATTGGGTGCAAATACGGGTACCACCACCATCCAGTAGGCGTGATCGCGCCAGGCCACCACCGCCGCCGCCGGTCGCGACCAGGCGCGCTCTACCAGGTCGGTGTACGGAAATGGTGCGCCCGCCGCATAGGCACCCAACGTGTCCACCTCCACGTGCCCGTCCGTATCCAGCAACAGCATCTGCGTCGCGCCCACCCGGTGGCCGTGATTGGTCAGCGCCGATTGCATGGTGGCCTGATCGTGTTGCGCGATCGCCGAGCGCAACGCGTAATCGAGTGCCAGAACCTGCACGCTGTCGGCGACACGACCGGAAATATCATCGAGCTGGCGCGCGAATGCGCTCGCGGCAACATCAAGTTGGCGCTGGCCTTCACTGATCAGCTCGTGTCGCGTAACCTCGTAAACCAGTACGGCGGTCAGCGCCTGCATCGCGACCAGCGCGGCGACGAAGAACAATGCGAGTCGAAAACGGAAGCTCATCGGCTTCGAATCCGTCCGTCAGTAGCTCGTGTGTTCGCGATCGAATTGCGTGCGGGGATCGGGCAGCAATGCCAGTTTGAAGGTGAGCGTTTGTGTGTCGTTGCCCAGCACCGTGGCCGATTGCGCAAGATCGGGCTTGTTCGGACGCAGGCGCGGTTGCCACACGCGCACCTCGTAGGCGCCAGCGGGCAGGTTGTCGAATCCCACCTTGCCGTCCTTTCCGGAATGCGCGATCCACGGCGCATCCGAGATGTAGAGATAGGCGATCATCTGATCATGGATGTTGCAGCCCACTGCAACCACGCCGCTCTGGTCCAACGCCAACGGCGCCGAGCTTTGTCCCGGTGTGAGCACAAACTCGAATGCCTTCACCGGCGAGAACGAATACACGTGATGGCGGGTGTGGTCACTGTTGCGAAACACCACCGAGTCGCCCGGCCGGAACACCTCGATGTAGGGCATGAACATCAGGTTTTTCTGGTCGATCACCTTGACCGCGTTGGTGTGCTGTGCGGGGCGATTCGCCGCGGGATCCCGCGATAGCACCGTTACCACCGCATCGGCGACAGGGTCGCCATGCTGATCCACGATCCGCACGTTCAATTCCGCGGCTTGCGTGCGAATCGTGAAGAGCAGCGCGAGCGCGCCGCTGAGCCAGATTTTGCTCCGCATCATGTCCGCCCCCAGTTTCGGCCGAATCCGCCACGCGGCTGGGCGCAATGTACGCCCATTCCGCACCCTTGCCGAGTGCGCCGTTGTGGAGAATCATTCGCGCGCGTCGATGCCCATCGCCCGACGCAACCCCTTCCGCGAGGAGACCGCGATGAATGCAGTGATGACTGATATGCAGGTGACGAAGTGGCGTGGTGGCGTACGCGCGATTGTCGCCGGGGGTCTCATCGCGGGCACAGTCGACATCGGCGCCGCGGCGCTGATTTCGCATTTCAGCCCCGCGACCATTATGCGTTTCATCGCGGGAGGCATGCTTGGCAAGGCAGCCCTGCATGGAGGCCCGCAAGCCTCGCTGATTGGGCTGGGATTGCAGTGGGCGATGTCGCTGCTGATAGCCGCCATTTTCGTGGCCGCCGCATTGCGCGGCAGATGGATGCTGCACCATCCCGTGATTGCCGGGCTGGGTTACGGGGCAGGGGTGTTCTTCGTGATGAATTACATCGTGGTGCCATTGTCGGCATGGCATCGCTGGCCTGCATTCGGGCTGATCTCCTTCGCCGAAAACATGTTGGCCATGCTGCTGTTCGGATTGATTGTCGCGTTTTGCGCCAGGCGATTTCTGTCGTCTTCTCCGGCCTCGCCAGCATGACCCCCGACACTTGACCTGAGCGCGTGCCGAGTTCTCAATGCGAGATTCGCTTGCACATCGGGAGACCCGGCATGAAGACGTTGACACTGCGGCTGGCGATCGGCATCAACTGCGCGTTGGCCGCACTTGCGGCCGCCGCCGGGACGCCGGCAACGGGCAATGGCGGAGAGCAGGACCCGACCATGCTCGGCTTCAGCGCCGATGCCGCGGCGCGCGAGCAAAGCCTGGAGCAGCGCTTTGACGCGCAGTTGAATGCGGCCGAGTTGCGCGATTGGCTGAAGCAGATGTCATCCGAACCCAATCAGGTAGGTGCGCCGCACGACAAGGCAAACGCCGAGTTCATGCTGGGCAAGTTCAAGCAATGGGGCTGGGACGCGCACATCGAAACTTTCGATGTGCTGTATCCGACCCCGAAACAGGAGCTGTTGCAACTGGTCGCGCCGGACACCTATACGGCCAAACTGCACGAGCCGCCGGTGCCGGGGGATGCCACTTCCAATGCGCCCGGCGCATTGCCGCCTTACAACGTCTATGGCGCCGATGGCGACGTCACCGCCCCGCTGGTGTACGTCAATTACGGCATGCCGGACGATTACAAGGAGCTTGCGCGGCGCGGCGTGGATGTAAAAGGCAAGATCGTGATTACGCGTTATGGCGGTGGCTGGCGCGGGCTGAAACCGAAGCTCGCGCAAGAACACGGCGCCGCGGGTTGCCTGATTTATTCCGATCCGCGCGACGACGGATATTTCGAGGGCGACACGTATCCGCAGGGCGGCTGGCGGCCGGCTGATGGCGTGCAGCGCGGCTCGGTCGCGGACATGCAGGTCTATCCGGGCGACCCGACCACGCCGGGTTACGGCTCGACGCCGGGCGCGAAACATCTCGCGCTGAAGGACGCCAAAACCATCCTGAGGATTCCGGTGTTGCCGATTTCCTATGCCGATGCCACGCCGCTGCTGAAGGCGCTTGGCGGACAGGTCGCACCAGCCAACTGGCGCGGCGCGCTGCCGATCACGTATCACATCGGCGCCGGTCCAGCCAAGGTGCACCTGCTGGTGAAATCGGATTGGACCCGCAAGCCGGTGTATGACGTGATCGCCAGATTGAAAGGCTCGACCGATCCCGACCAATGGGTCGTGCGTGGCAATCATCACGATGGCTGGGTGTTCGGTGCCTGGGATCCGCTGGCCGGCATGGTCGCGGAAATGGCCGAGGCCAAGGCGATCGGCGCGCTCTACAGCCAGGGCTGGCGGCCCGCGCGCACCATCGTGTACGCAAGCTGGGACGGCGAGGAGCCCGGCCTGCTCGGTTCCACCGAATGGGCGGAAACGCACGCCAAAGGAATTGCAGGACAAGGCGGTGCTGTACCTCAACTCCGACACCAACGCGCGTGGCTTTCTCGACGCGGGCGGCAGCCATTCGCTGCAACACCTGGTCAACCAGGCTGCGGAGGGTGTGATGGATCCGGAGAAGAATGTCAGCGTGCGCGAGCGGTTGCGCGCGCACATGGTGATAGCGGGCGCGCGCAAGGATGCCAAGCCTGAAGTCAAGGCGTCCGCCAGGATCGCCGAACAGGATGGCGACGTGCCGATCGATGCGCTCGGTTCGGGTTCCGACTACAGCGCATTCCTCGAGCATCTCGGCATCGCATCGCTGGATCTGGGTTTTGGCGGGGAGGATGACGACAACGGCATCTACCATTCGCGTTACGACTCGTTCGATCATTACATCCGCTTCGGCGATCCGGATTTCAAATACGGGGTCGCGCTGGCGCAGCTGGCCGGCCACATCGTGTTGCGCACCGCCGACGCACAGGTGGTGCCGATGCGGTTCTCCGACTTTTCGGACACCTTGGATCGTTACGTCGGCGAGTTGCACAAGCTGGCGGACGACACCCGCAAGGAGACGCAGCAACAGCACAAGCTGCTCGACATGCACGCCTATGCGCTGGATTCCGATCCGACCCGGCCGGTCGCACCGCCCGAGCGTGATTCGGACGTGCCGGCGATCGATCTCGCTCCACTGGACCAGGCGGCCAAGCAACTGAAGCAGAGTGCGCAGGCGTACGAAGCTGCCTACAACTCCCGCGCGGCGAACGGCTTGCGCCTCCCGGCCGACCGGTTGAAGCAGCTCAACGTCTTGATGGGTCGCATGGAGCAGTCGTTGACTGATCCCGACGGCTTGCCCGGACGTCAATGGTTCAAGCACATGATCTATGCGCCGGGCATGTTGACGGGCTACGGCGTGAAGACCGTGCCCGGTGTGCGTGAAGCGCTGGAAGCGCGGCGCTGGGACGAGGCCGGAAAATACGCCGCAGTCACCGCGAAAGTACTGGATGGTTATCGCGCGCAATTGGACAAGCTGACCGCGATGCTGCAATGAAACGGATGCTCACGCCGCTCGATCCATCGGCACATCCGGGCCGTTGCTGAACTCGCCTTGCGAGGCCAGTCGCGCGAACAAGCCGCCGCGGCGGACCAGTTCGTCGTAACGGCCGCGCTCGACCAGACGACCATGCTCCAGCACCAGGATCAGGTCGGCATTGCGCACGGTGGAGAGCCGGTGCGCGATGATGAAGGTGGTGCGGTCGCGCGATAATGCATCGAACGCGCGCTGGATGCGCCGCTCGGTGGCGTTGTCCAGCGCGCTGGTGGCCTCGTCCAGGATCAGGATCGGCGCATCCTTCAACATCGCGCGCGCGATGGCCAGGCGCTGACGCTCGCCGCCGGAAAGCGAACTGCCGCGCTCGGCCACATGCGTGGCATAGGCCTCCGGCTTTTCGGCGATGAACTCGTGCGCTTCCGCCGCGCGCGCGGCCGCTTCCAGTGTCGCGGAATCCGCTTCCGGATTGCCGATCTTGAGATTCTCCTCGATGGTGCGGTGAAGCAGGCCGGATTCCTGGAACACCACTGCGATGTTCTTGCGCAGGGAATCCAGATTCACTGTCTGGATATCACAGCCGTCCACCATGATGCGGCCGCTCTCGGGATCATGCGCGCGGTACAGCAGTCCGAGCGCGGTGCTCTTGCCGGCACCGGTCGGTCCGACCAGCGCCACCTTCATGCCTGGCGCGACATGGAAACTCAAGTCATGCACCGCCGGCCGCCCGCTGCCGTTGTAGCCGAAGCTGACATGCTCGAACAGCACCTCGCCACGCACCCGAGGCAGCATCGGCGCGTCGGGCTGCACCTTGATGGTGGGCTCGGTATCCAGCACTTTGAAGAAGTCGTCCAGCGACTGCGACTGGAAGAACAGGTTGGAAATGAAGCTGGCGAATTGCTCCAGCCGGCCGATCAGCATCAGCGAGAAACCGACGAAGCTGACAATGCCGCCGACGGTGATCTTGCCGTGCTCGTGCAGAGCGGTGCCCAGCGCAAAGATTGCAACCACGGTCAACGTGCTTGCCGCGCGGGTGAACACCGACAGCGTGGCCCAGCCGTTCAACACCGGATATTGCGCCGCCAGCGCGCGACCCATCATTTCCTTGAGGCCGCGTGCTTCCTCCTGGGTGCGGGTGAAACTCTGCACCACCGCCACGTTGCCGAGCACATCGTCGGCACGCGTGGAAATCTCGTGGTAATGCTCCTGCACCTGCCGTTGCGCCATGTGGGTACGGCTGATCGCGATGCCGTTGAACACGGCGAAGCTCACCAATAACCCGAGCATCAGCAAGGCCAACTGCCAGCTCATGCTGAAGGCGATCGGCAGCAGCACCACCAGCGAGAGCACCGTGGTCAACTGATCGCGGAAGAAACTCAGCCACAATGCGAACAGGCTTTCGGCGCCGGAATGCATCACGCGCATCAACTTGCCGGTGTGGTGCACGCTGTGGAATGACAACGGCAGCGTGATCGCGTGTTCGAAGAAGCGGCGGATCGCCGCCCAGCGACGCCGATGCGCCATCCGGTCGGCGTGCAGCGACACCAGCACACCGATCACCACGCCGACGAAGCCGGCCAGTGCCCAGGCACCGATCAGCAAGGCCGCACGGCCATTGCCGGCAGTCAACGCATCCACGACACGGCCGAACAGCATCGGCTCGACGAACAGCACCCCGGCCATCGCCAGATTGCCGAACGCCAGCATCACCGCCAGCACGCGCTCGGGCGCGAGCAGGCCGAGCGCGCGAAAATAAAGACGCAGGATAGACACGATCGGACATCCGCAGCGGAAGACAACAGGCTCTAGTTCAGCACTTCGTGGCTGGCGAGGCGCTGAATGACGCGAGTTCCACAATCGGGCGAAGTGTCAAGAAATCGTTCGGCGGGTTCGCGCGCGTTGCCGGTTGAAGGCGTGCCGATCATCACAGCCGGCAACTACAAAACCGAAACCCCGATCACCGGCGAGGAAGGCCGGTAAACGACCGGCTGCGCGCGGTACAAATCCGGCAGCAGTTTTGCCAATTGCGTCACCTTTGGCGCGTCGTTGATCGCGATGTAGGGAGCGTCCGGATTCAGTCGTGCGTAATCCTGGTGATAGTTCTCTGCCGGGTAGAACGCCTTGAAGGGCACGATCTCGGTGACGATCGGTGCGGGGTAGACTTTCTCCGCGTCCACTTGCGCGACATAGGCCTGCGCGATCCTTTGCTGCTGCGGGCTGGCGTAAAAGATCACGCCGCGGTACTGCGTGCCGGTGTCCGGCCCCTGGCGGTTCAACTGCGTGGGATCGGTCGCTGCCGAGAAATAGACGCGCAAAAGCTGGCCATAGCTGACCTTGGCGGGATCGAAACTCACCCGCACCGACTCCGCGTGTCCGGTATCGCCTTCGCTGACGCGCTCGTACTGCGCGGTGCTGGCCGCGCCACCGGAGTAGCCCGCGGTCACATTGGTCACACCTTTCACATGCTCGAACACCCATTGCAC
>DATNFU010000042.1:0-2317 GCA_035606235.1 Rhodanobacteraceae bacterium | reverse complement strand
GCGCCGATCGCGCGGCGGATGCCGATGCTGCGGGTGCGCTGCCCGACCCAGAAATTCGCCAGGCCCGCAATGCCGAGCGCTGTGACGAACAGCAGCCCCAGCGCGGACACGATCAATAGCCCAATCATGGTGGTGTCGCGCCGGAAATATTGCGTACGGATTTGCGAATAGGTGAGGATGTATTTCGGGTCGATAATGCGACTGGAATTGACTCTGAGCAATGCGGCTTTTGCGGCTTTCAGAACCCGCTCGCGATCCTGCGGCGCGCTGCGCAGCACGTAAGTCACCCATTGTTGATCGGTGATCTGCGGAAAGATCATGCTGTAATAGTTCTGTTCTGGCTTGCGCAAATAAGGCCGCAGCAGTTTGTCGATGATGCCGACGATCCGGACCGGATGCCCAGGATCGGTGTACAGCGTCTTGCCAAGCGCGTTTCCGTCGGGGTACAGCGCCTTCGCCAAGGCGCCCGTAATGATTACGGCTGGCGGATCCTTCTGGCCCTGCACGAATTCATCAGGCGTGAAATCGCGGCCTTCCACCAACTGCAATCCGAGCGTCTTGATGAGACCCGGCGTGCCGTCGTAGACACTGGGTTGCACGCAATTCGTGCCCTGCAACGACTGATTCTTGTAGGCCAGATCCAGGGATGTCTCGTTCGGGCACGTGCCCATCGAGGAATCGTTCTGATTCAGCGGCAACGACCTGCTGACCGCGACCACGGACGTGACGCCGGCAATCTCGCGCAATGCCGCCAAGTCTTCGGCGTGTTGCGCGACGGGATTGACGCCTTTCTGGATTCCAATGCTGGAAATCGCCGACACCTGATCCTCGGCGATGCCGCTCGGCAGTGACACCGCTCGCACGCGATTGGCGATCATGAATGCGACATTGCACACGATCGCGCAAGTGAAGGCGATCTGCAGCGTCAGCAGGGTTGCGGTGAGCTTGTGCCGGCGCAGCGTGGAAAGAATCGGACGGATTTCCATGGGGCGTCTCCTCACTGTGTCTTGAGCTGCAATGCCGGCGGTATTCGGCAAGCGCGCCACGCCGGCAATAATCCGGCCAACACGCTCGCGACGATCGCCAAGGCCACGGTCGCGGCCAGCATCGACGGGTTCATCGCGGCCAGGTGCGCGTAAGCATCCGGCCGCTGGCGTACCGTCCAAAGGCCGAGTTGCGCAATCGCCAAACCGAGCAGACCACCGGCGACGCCGATCAACGCCGACTCGATGCCTAGTTGCACGAAAATGTCGCGCTTGCGCGCACCCATCGCACGGCGCACGCTGATCTCGCCGCTGCGGCGCAGGAACTTGGCCAGCAGCAGCGCCACGATGTTGAGCATGCACACGAACAGGAATCCCAGCGCCAGCCACATCTGCAGGCGTACGTCATCCGGCACCAGATTCTCGCGCGCGAGCCAGTCCATCAGCGTATACAGCTTGGCGTCAGTGGGCGGACGCTGAAAACGGCCCAGCTCCTTCTGATCGGCGGAATAGTCGACGAGAAATTGCCGATACGCGCGCGCCTGCGCCGGCGTATCCAGTTGGACCCAAAATTGCAGCCACGAATTGGTCGGCTGCTGTTTCCACGGCAGTTTGGCCTGCGGAGAATTCGGGTCGCTTGCGTCACCCCACCCGAACTGATTGCCGTCCACCTGAAGATCCAAACCCGCGGCCACCGACAGCGGCAGGAAGAATTGGTCGGGTTCGTTGAAAATGCTGCTGGTCTTGTCGGCGTAGAACTGCGGCTTCGGCGCCCAATCGCGAGTGACACCCACCACCCGGAACCCGTGCAACACGTTCTTCGGATCAGCGAATTGCACTGTTTGCCCGATCGGATTTTCCGAACCGAACAGCTTGCGCGCCAGCGCTTCGGAAAGCACGGCCACGCGCGCACCCGCCTGATCGTCCGCCGCGGTCCAACCACTGTCTTGCTCGAACGGCACACCGAACATCGCGAAAAAATCCGCCGTCGTGTAGTGCCCGCTCACATAGAACGGCTGCAAATCCGTGCGCTGCGGGCTCACCATCAAATGGCCGCCCGCCATTGCCGCCTGCCGCACCGCGCGATGCGCGTGCAACAACGCCATGGCATCGGGCCAGGTGAAATTGTCGTCGGGCGTTTCGCCGCTCTCGGGTTGCTTGTAGGTGAGCGGCAGCGGATTGATGTGTGGATAGTACAAATGCGCACTACGCCCCGGCAGCGGATCCTGCGTCATCACATGCAGCACCGTCAGCATGGTCATGCTGGCGCCGATGCCGAGGCCGATCGCAAGCACCATCAAGCCGGTGAGGACGGGCGTGCGCTTCAGGCTGCG
>DATNFU010000041.1:0-33698 GCA_035606235.1 Rhodanobacteraceae bacterium | reverse complement strand
CCACCGAGCAGGTCTCGATCGTGGTGCGGCGACAGTGCGCCGTGCGGTGGACAGTTGTCGTGAATGGCATCCGCCAGCAGCGTGCACGGCTCGGATCCGCGCCGGGTTCCAGTTACCGCCATGGTTACCGCCAAAATTGGCCCTTGTGACGACAACAAAAAGAATGGTGCGGGAACAGTGACCAACAAAAAACCCCGTCAGAGCGGGGTTTCAGGGGTGTTGCGGGATGTTGTTGGATTGCGGATTGGTGGAGCGGAGGAGGATCGAACTCCCGACCTCTGCATTGCGAACGCAGCGCTCTCCCAGCTGAGCTACCGCCCCACGAAGCGCGCCCGGATCGGCGAGTGCCGGCGGCGCGAACCGCATATGGTAGCGGGAGAGTGCGCACACGCCAAGCGGGTGCGAAGCGAAATATGCGGGTCGCCCGCGCAAGCTCCTATAACGGCAGTTTGGACGCCAGCGCGGGTTCCAGCAGTTCGCGGCGCCAGCCTTGTAGCGCTTCCGGCCACACATGCGTCACTGCATATTCCTCCAGCGCGCGACGCGGGCACAGCATGCCGGCCGGAATGTCCAGCTCAAGCGCAAGTGCGTCTGCCGCCAACTTCATCGCGGTGACCGCGGCTTTTGCGTCGCCAGACGGCGCGGGCGGAATCGGCGCGAGTTCATCCAGCTCCGCATCCGGGATGGGCGCGCACAGCAGCTCGAACAATTCCGCGCGCGGCGCGGCACGCAAGGCGCGCAGGCCGCGTGTGCGCTCGAACAATTCGTTGCTTGATTCCGGCGGTTGCTGCGCCAGCGACAGCGCGGCGGCGTCATCCAGCAGCCACGGACGCGGCTTGTCCAGCGTTCGCGCGGCGTGCTCGCGCCAAATTAGAACACGCCGCAACAGTGCCTGGCGCGCGCGAGACCATGCTGCTGCATTGCGAAACCCGCATTGCGGCTGCGGATCGCCCTGGTCGCGGTGCGCGCGCCGCGCCAGTCGCGCGCAATCTTGTGCGTGCCACTCCAGCCGATCGCGCTGGCGCAGTTGCTCGTGCAACAACGCGTGCACCTCGTGGAGGTGCGCGACATCCTGCTCGGCGTAATCCAGCTGCGACGCGCTCAAGGGTCGGCGCAGCCAATCCGAGCGCGTTTCGTCCTTGGGGATTTCGACCTGAAGCAGCAGCGAGACGAGCCTCTGGTAGCTCAGCCCGAAACCCAGCCCGCACATTGCCGCGGCGATCTGCGTATCAAACAGCTGCAACGGCACGCCTTCGAGCAGCGGCGCCAGCGCATCCACATCCTCACTGGCGCTGTGCATGATGCATACGCGGCCGGCGATCAATTGGCGCATGCCCGGCGCGGTATCGAACCCGAGCGGATCCACCAGCGCGCAGTCTCCGTCGGCGGCAATCTGGATCAGCGCCAGCTTCGGGTAGAAAGTGTCGCGGCGCATGAATTCCGTATCCAGCGCGATCGTGTCGGCCGACGCAATGTGATCGACGTACGCGGCGAGTGCCGGCGCCTGGGCTATCCATGTCGCGCTCATGCGCGGTTTCCACAAAAAGATGCGTAAAGCGTATCCATAAAATCCAGGGTTCGTGATCGCGGAGGTTGCCGATCCCGGCGACTTTGCTATGGTGGACAGAACACGATAGCAGCAAACAAGAAATCGTCCATGCCGGCTCCGCAAACCTTTACTCGCCAGCACGCGATCGGCGGCGCGATCGGCGTGGCGTTGCTGCTGTTTGCGCTGATCTACCGGTTTTTTCCGCAGGCGCTGAACGTCCCGCAGGTGAACGTGGCGCGCGCGCCGACCGCGCTCGACCGCACCGCCGGTGTCCCCGGCCAGACACGCCGCGCGTTGATTCCCGCTGAATCGGAACTGCAAGCCGGCCCGCCGATATCGCTGGCGCCCAGCGCGGTGATCGCGCAACGCGCGCGCGGTCGCACGATGGCGCAGCACGGCGGCAATGCCGCAATCGGGGCGCTGCTGGCGCAGGCCGACCGGGCTGCCGCGGAGGGCGATCTGGGCGGCCCCGGCGAGGACAGCGCGATCGCACTGGTGCTGCAGGCGGCCGCGCTTGATCCCAGGGATGTGCACGTACGCGCGGCGCTTTCCAACCTGCACGCGAGATTGTTCGCCGACGCGCTGCAATCGCTGGCGGCCAACGATGTCGATGCCGCGCGCGACGATCTTGCCGCACTGAAGCGCCTGCCGGATGCGGCCGAGGACGCGCGCGGCCTTGCGGTGCGCATCATCGCGGCGGACAAGGTGCGCCCGCTGGTGGAACAGGCCGCCGCGCTGATGCAGGCGGGCCACATGGAAGGCGCCGGCGAGGACAACGCACTGGCGATCTATCGCAGGGTGTTGAGCCTTGATCCGGAAAATGCGATTGCCCGTCAAGGCCTGGAGCGGGTGCAGCGCGCGGCACTTGATCGCGCGCTCACCGCCGCTGCGCAAAACGACGACGCCATGGCCGATGCGGCGCTCGCCGACGCTGCGGCGATCCTGCCTTCTTCCGCGGCGCTGGCCGACACGCGCGCGCGCGTGGATGCAATGCGCGGGCAACGATCGCTGAGCCTGCTGGCGCAAGCGCAATCGGCGCTGGACGCGGGCAACCTGGAACTCGCCCAGAAGATTGCGCTGCAGGCGCAGAAACTCGGCGACACCGCCGACGTGCAGGCGTTGCTGCAACGGATCAACGATGCGCGCACCTATTCCAGTTATCGCCCGGGCCAGGTCGTCTCCGACCGCTACCTCGACATCGTCGGCACCGCGCCGGCGATGGTGGTGGTGCCGCTCGGCAAGTTTGAAATGGGTTCGCCGCTCAACGAGCGCGGCCATGCCAGCGCGGAACAACCGCAGCACGAAGTGGATATCGCGAGTGGTTTCGCGATGGGCCGCACTGAAATCACCGTTGCGCAATTCCGCGAATTCGTGCGCGCCTCCGGTTACGTGCCCGATTCCGACAAGCTGGGCGGCGCCTCCGTGTACGACGAGAACAGCGGCCGCATGCAGGTGCAGGTCGATGCCGACTGGCAGGACGATTACGCCGGCAAGCGCGCGCGTGACGACGAGCCGGTGGTCAATGTTTCCTGGGGCGATGCGCAGGCCTACACGCAATGGCTGTCGCAGCGCACCGGCAAGCATTACCGGTTGCCGAGCGAGGCCGAGTTCGAATATGCCGAGCGCGCCGGCACCAGCACGCCGTACTGGTGGGGTCAGGGCACGCCGACGCAGCCAGTGGAGAATCTTACCGGCAGCGGCGACCGTTCGCCTTCGCACCGCAGCTGGTCGAATGCGTTTCACGATTACGACGACGGTTACTGGGGCCCAGCGCCGGTGATGAGTTTCGCCGCCAACCCGTTCGGCCTCTACGACATCGACGGCAATGTCTCCGAATGGGTCGCAGATTGCTGGCACGAGAACTACACGCGCGCGCCGCGCGACGGCAGCGCCTGGGTTAATCCCGGTTGCAGCGAGCGTGTGATCCGCGGCGGTTCCTGGGGCAGCGCACCGGATCAGGATCGCTCGGCCTTTCGCCAGGCCGCGCCGGCCGCGGCTCGCAGCGGAAGGGTTGGGTTCCGGGTGGTGAGGGACCTGTAAGGTAATCCGTCGCCGGAGGGTGAAATTTTTTCGCGAACTCCCTGCGTCGAAACGCTCCGGATGGCGCCCGTGCTTGCGCCTGTTTGGCATGAAGTCTGCCTGATCGGTGGTGTCCACCCAGACAAGGAGCAGTCATGCGACACACCACAACGATTATCTGCGGCATCGCGTTGGCGGCTTTCGGCGCCTGCGCCTCGGCGCAAATGGAACAGAACATGCCCTCCAATCCGCAAAATCCGTCGGTGAAACCGGCAACGCCTTCGGCCAGCAAGCCGGGCAGCGGCATGGTGAACTCCGGCAACGGCCTCGCGTTCGGCATGAGCGCGGACGAGGCGGATCGCATGTTCTCGCACCTGGACGTCAATCACGATGGTTACGTTTCGCGCGACGAATTCACGGCCAACGGAGACAGCGGCCAGCGCTTTCCGGGGTGCGATACCAATGGCGACGGCAAGCTGAGCCGCGCCGAATTCGTGCAGTGCGCGCAGCAGCCGCCGACCACGGGTCAGTGATCGATCCCGCCTCGGTCGCGGAGCAGGGCAGGCATCATTACTGCCAATTCGATGTCGTGCCTCTGCGCAGGCGTGGGATCGCAGATACCGCTCGGCGGGAACGACTTCAAGGAACGCGCGCTGCGTTTCTCGCGCGAGCAAATCACTGAGGCGCCGGAGAGCACCAACGCGCGACCGTTCTGGAACGGCTTCTTCGACGTGTTCGGCGTCAGCGTCGGCGCGTCGCCGCTTCGAGCGCAAGGTCGGCACGACGGGCGGCGGCATCGATCTGCCGCTGGTCGAGCACTGATGGCGCGGCAAGATTTGCGCGCGCAGGCGCGCGTTTACTTCCACCGGCACACGCCCGTTGTCGGTGTGTGCGCCCAGAAGACGAAGACCCGGTCTACGTCGAAGCCGGGTGCATGGGCGAGCCGCATGGTGCCGACCGCCACGCCCGCCGCCCTGCCGCAAGGCTGCGCCCGGGCATGTGATGAGGCGTCACATCACATCGATGCCGGGGTCCACCTGCCGCAAGGCGATCGCCGCGGGGCGGTTCGTTTTCGGCTTGTCATGATCCGGTCATATGTGCGCGCTGTAATAATTGCGCCACACATGACATGGAAGGATCTGCGTGCACAAACGCATTCTCGTCGTCGAAGACGAAGCCTCCATCCGCGAGATGGTCGCATTCGCCCTGCGCAAGGCCGGCATGGAAACCATGCACGCGGCCGATGCGCGCGCGGCGCAAGCGGCGATCGCCGAACACGTGCCGGACCTGATCCTGCTCGACTGGATGCTGCCCGGCATGAGCGGGCTGGAACTGGCGCGGCGCTTGCGCACGCAGGAGCTGACCGCCGAAGTGCCGATCATCATGTTGACCGCGCGCGGCGAGGAGACGGATCGCGTCAACGGACTGGAAGCCGGCGTCGACGACTACGTGGTCAAGCCGTTCTCCACCCGCGAGTTGATCGCGCGCATCAAGGCGGTGTTGCGCCGTAGCCAGGGCGATGATGGCTCCGGCGTGATCGAACTGGGCGGTCTGAAGATCGATGGCGCCGCGCACCGGGTGTTCGCCGGGGATGCGCAGATCGCGATCGGTCCCACCGAATATCGGCTGCTGCATTTCTTCATCACTCATCCCGAACGCGTGTATTCGCGCGCGCAGTTGCTGGATCACGTCTGGGGCGGCAGCGTTTATGTCGAGGAACGCACCGTGGACGTGCACATCCGCAGGTTGCGCAAGACGCTGGAGCCCCATCGACTGGAAGCGCTGGTGCAGACCGTGCGCGGCAGTGGTTACAGGTTTTCGGTTTCGACATGATCAGCCCTGGCGATCGTGCCCGTGCGCGACGACTCGGGGCCCAGTTGCGCGATGTGCGTCGCGCCGCCGGTTCACTGGCGGACGCCCTGGTGCTGCTCGACGCGCACGGCCGCGTGCGCTGGTTCAACGATGCGGCGCGGCGCCTGCTTGGGCTGGTCTGGCCACGCGATCGTGGCGCATCGATCGCGGAGCGCCTCGGTGACAGTGAACTGGGCGTCTGGCTGCGCGACGGCGCGCGCGAAATGACGGAAGAACTGGCCGCGCCGGCGGACCCGACAGTGCCGTTGAATGTCACCATGATTCCGTTCGGCTCTCGACAGCATCTGCTGCTGGCGCGCGATGTCAGCCGGCTGGCGAGGTTGGAGCAGGTGCGTCGTGATTTCGTCGCCAACGTGTCGCACGAATTGCGCACCCCATTGACAGTGATCCACGGTTATCTGGAACTGCTCGATCCGGAAGACGTGCCGGCGCTGGCGCCGGTGCTCAACGAAATGCGCACGCAATCGCGGCGCATGGGCCAGATCGTCGAAGACCTGCTGACCTTGTCGCGCCTGGAAATGCAGCAGCATCTTCCGGAAGAACATGTGGCGATGGCGCCCTTGCTGGCGAGCTTGCGCAGGGAAGCCGAGGCGTTGAGCCAGGGCCGCCATCGCATCGTCGTGGAGGACAGTGCGCACGTCGATCTGCTGGGATCACCCAAGGATCTGCACAGCGCGTTTTCCAATCTGGTGAGCAATGCGGTGCGCTACACGCCGGATGGCGGCGATATCGCCATTCGCTGGCGCCGCGCGGCGGCCGGCGCGGAATATTCGGTGACCGACAGCGGTTATGGCATTCCCGCCTCGCATCTGGCGCGCCTGACCGAGCGCTTTTATCGCGTATCCTCGAGCCGCTCGCGCGAGACCGGCGGCACCGGGCTGGGCCTGTCGATTGTCAAGCATGTGTTGAATCTGCACCAAGCGCGATTGTTGATCGAAAGCGAGCCGGGGAGAGGCTCCAGCTTCACCTGCGCGTTCGATCAGGACCGGGTGATCGACTGCGCCAGCGTGCAGTCGTCGTGATGTGTGGCGGCGCGCGATAGTCCGCCCATCAGCCTGGTCGGGGAACGGTTGCGAGCAAGGCTGTTCTGGGCTTGTCGAAGGGCTCGCTTGTGCAGAGCCTGCGTGGAGGTGTCTGCTGCGCTTGCAGGTGACGACCGCGGATCCGCCTCGGCGAACCGCTGGCATCGGCATCCTTGCCTCGGCAAACGGCCCCACCGGCGGCATCCTGCCTCCGGCGCGCATCGACGCGCGAGTTGCGCTTCAACGCAACTCACGCGCCGATTCACCCATGTGCGGCCGGTATGCCGACGTCCTGTCAGAACTTGACTTCACCCCACGCGCCGATCTCGCGGGTCTTGCTGTCGATCTTGCTGTCGTCGCGCAGCGCTTCGTTCTTGTAGGCCAGTGCCACGCGCACGCCTTGCGTCAGCGGAAACGCCACGCCGAAGTTGTAGTAGGTGTCTTTCAAGCTCGGGTCGAGATCCTTGCTCGGCTTGACACGATCGTAGCGCGCGAAAAGCGAGGCTGGGCCGAAATCGTAACTGCTCCACAACGACCAGCCATCGGCGGAATCGGTGAGCAGGGAGGTGACGTTGTTCCAGTTGTTCGCCTTGAAGTATTCGCCGCCGAGGCGGAAGTTGTCCGCGTGATAGGCAAGCATCGCGTCGTAACGATGCGCATCGTGCAATGCGGGCGTGCTCTGGGTGTCCTTGCCGAGATCGCCGCTGTAGCCGCCCACCGCGATCACCACGTTCTTGATTGGCTGGAACCCCACGCGGCCTTCGAAATCCACGCTGTTGGAACGGGTGGGGTTCTTGTAGCCGCCACCATTGACGACGGAAGCCTGGTAATCGAACCTGCCGTTGTCGCCGAGCAGGTGCACGCCCCAATCCGCCGAGGTGCCGAACTTGGCACGGTCAACCAGCGTGTTCTCGACGAAGCGGTAGCCGTACCAGTCTTCCACGAATGGAATCCACGGCAGGTTTGCCGATCCCACGCGCAGCGTCGCCATCGGGTTGAACGCGCCTTGCAGATAGGCCTTCTTGACGAACAACTGCGTTTCGCCATCCGCGCCGACGTAGTTGAAATCCGTGGTGAGGTTGGCCGACCAGATATCGTTGAAGGTGTGGTCGATCGAAAGATAGAAGCGCTTGACGTCCAGTCCATTGCCGGAGGCATCGGTCTTGACACCATTTTTCGTCTGATCAAGATTCGTGAAATCGATGAACGCGGTGCCGCCGATTTTGGTGCTGTCGGCCCACGCGTCGGCCGCGGGCTGCGTCGGCTTGGCCTGCTGCTGCTGCATCGCCTCCAAATTCTGCTGCGTGCTGACGTTGATGCTGGATTGCGCGTCGTTGCGTTGCTCAAGTTCATCCACCTTCGTCTGCAGTGCGGCGAGCTGCTGTTTCAACTGCGCGATTTCCGCGGATTCGCTGGATTGCGCGGAGGCGGGTGTCGCCGCGGCGATGCCGCCGACACCCAGCGCAAGGGTTATGCCTGCGGCGAGAACTCGGGATTGCATGGTGATCTCCGCTGTGGTTGAGAAGCGCCCCGGATGGCAGGGGCGGACGGCAGCAGCGTGCGGCAAGTCGGTTACACCAGTGTGCCGGTTCCATGACAGTTGCAAGACACCGCGTTGGGTTGGCGCGGATATCGCCCGGTTGCGAGCGCTGTAACACCACTGCAACCAAAGGCTCATCGGCTTGCAATATGCCGTTGCTGGAATGGCGCCCGGGCAAAACCTGCTCGCGGCTCTGGGCCAACCATGTCAATGCGCACTCCCCGCAAAATCGGAATCGCGGTCATTGCGACTGCCGCGCTGTTCGGCGTCACCGCGCACGCTGCCGACATCACCGGCGCGGGCTCGACCTTCGTATATCCAGTGTTGTCGAAATGGTCGGCAGCATACAGCGCGCAAACGGGTAATCACGTCAACTACCAATCCATCGGCTCCGGCGGCGGCATCGCGCAGATCAAGGCCGGCACGGTCGACTTCGGCGCCTCCGACAAGCCGCTGCCGTCTGACGAACTGGCGAAAGCCGGGCTCGGCCAGTTTCCGGTGGTGATCGGCGGCATCGTGCCGGTGGTGAATGTCGAGGGCATCGCCGCGGGCAAGCTGAAGCTCGACGGCGAGACGCTGGCGAAGATATTCGTGGGCGAAATCAAGACGTGGAGCGATCCGGCGATCGCGGCGCTGAACCCCGGCGTGACACTGCCGGATACACGCATCACCGTGGTGCATCGTTCCGACGGTTCCGGCACCACTTTCAATTTCACCGATTACCTGTCCAAGGTTTCACCCGCCTGGAGGGTCAAGGTCGGCGAGGGTACCGCGGTGCAATGGCCGGCCGGCATCGGCGGCAAGGGCAACGAGGGCGTCGCCGCGTACGTGAGGCAAATCCGGGGCGGCGTCGGCTACGTCGAATATGCCTATGCGCTGCAGAACAAGATGGCGTACGCGCAGATGAAAAATGCCGCCGGCCGATACGTGCAGGCGGACGCAAGAACTTTCCAGGCCGCCGCCGATACCGCGGATTGGAAAAGCGCCAAGGACTTCAACCTGATCATGACCAACGCGCCGGGAGCGGATGCGTGGCCGATCACCGCGACCACGTGGGTGATCGTGTACAAGCGGCCGAAGAGTGCCGAACGCAACAAAGTGACGTTCGATTTCTTCAAGTGGTCGCTGGAGCACGGTCAACCGCAGGCGATGGCATTGGATTACGTGCCGTTGCCGGCTTCGCTGGTGCAACGCATAGCGTTGTACTGGAAGACGCAGTTCGCGCAGTGATGGAATCATGATCGCGAATGGCGCCATCATCGAACGCGATCGTCGCCATGCAGGCGTGGCCGGCGATCGCGCGTTCCGGCTGCTGGTGGGCGGATGCGCATTGCTGGTTGCGCTGGCATTGCTCGGCGCGGCCGGGTCGATGGCGTGGGGCGGTCGCGAGGCCTTTGCCACCTTCGGCTGGAAGTTTCTTGTCTCGACCGAGTGGGACGCGGTCAATCATCACTTTGGCGCCCTGGTGCCGATCATCGGCACGCTGGTGACCGCGTTCATCGCGATGCTGCTGGCGGTGCCGGTGAGTTTCGGCATCGCGCTGTTCCTGACCGAAGTGGCGCCAGCATGGCTGCGGCCACCGGTTGCCTCCGCCATCGAATTGCTGGCCGGTATTCCCTCCATCATTTACGGGATGTGGGGATTGTTCGTGTTCGTGCCGTTCATGGCCGCGCATCTGGACCCTTGGCTCGATGCTCACCTGGGCGATTTGCCGCTGATCGGAACACTTTTTTCCGGGCCGCCGCTGGGCTTGGGCATGCTCACCGCCGGAATCGTGCTGGCAATCATGGTGATTCCCTTCATCTCCTCGGTGATGCGCGAAGTGTTCCTCACCGTGCCGGCACGCCTGAAGGAATCCGCCTACGCGCTGGGCGCGACCACCTGGGAAGTAGCCTGGAACGTCGTGCTGCCATACACGCGTCAGGCGGTGATCGGCGGCGTATTCCTGGGGCTCGGCCGCGCGTTGGGCGAAACCATGGCGGTAACGTTCGTGCTCGGCAATTCACACGAGTTGACCGCATCGCTGCTGATGCCCGGCAATTCGATCGCGGCGGCCATCGCCAACGAATTCACCGAAGCGGATTCCGGGTTGTACCGTTCTTCGCTGATCGCGCTCGGCTTCCTGCTGTTCGTGGTCACCTTTCTGGTGCTGGTGATCGCGCGCTTGATGCTGCGCCGGCTCGAACGCAGACGTGGCGCGACATGAGCGCGCTGCTTTCGCCCCAGGAGAGCCTCTACCGGCGCCGACGTGTCAGGAATGCGTTCGCCTTGCTGCTGTCCGGAATCGCGACCTTGTTCGGCCTGTTCTGGTTGGTCTGGATATTGTGGACGACGCTGGCCAACGGCATCGGCGCCCTGTCGCCGGCGCTGCTCACGCAGATGACGCCGCCACCGGGCGAGAGCGGCGGACTCGCCAATGCGCTGTTCGGAAGTTTGTTCATGAGTGCATTGGCGATCGCGATCGGCGCGCCGATTGGTGTGTTCGCGGGCGTGTGGCTGGCCGAATATGCGTGCTGCGGCCGGCTGGGCGAGCTGGTGCGCTTCCTCAATGACATCCTGCTGTCGGCACCGTCGATCGTGCTCGGCCTGTTCGTGTACGCGATCGTGGTCAAGCCATCCGGGCATTTTTCGGCGCTGGCCGGCGCTCTGTCGCTCGCCTTGATCGTGCTGCCGATCGTGGTGCGCACCTCGGACGAGATGTTGCAACTGGTGCCCGCCACAATGCGCGAAGCCGCGCTGTCGCTTGGCGTGCCGCAGTGGAAGGTCACGCTGCAGGTGCTGATGCGCTTCGCGCGTCCGGGCATCGTCACCGGCATTCTGCTCGCGCTGGCGCGGATTTCCGGAGAAACCGCGCCGCTGCTTTTCACCGCACTCAACAACCAGTACTGGAGCGCAAAGCCGGGCGCGCCGATGGCGAGCGTGCCGGTGGCGATCTTCCAGTTCGCGATGAGTCCCTACGACGACTGGCACGCGCTGGCCTGGGCCGGGGCGCTGGTGATCACTGCTTTCGTGTTGTTGTTGAGCCTCGCCGCGCGCTGGTATCTGCGGCGCCACCGCATCGGACACGATTGAAGGACGCAGCGAACGCCATGAACGCGATCACCTCGACAAACTGGTACGACTCGCTCATCGCCGCGACCGTCGCCGCGCAGCAGCCGGTCAAGATCTCCGCGCGGGACCTGGATTTCCATTACGCGGGGTTCCATGCGTTGAAGAACATCTCGCTGGACATTCCCGCCAAGCGCGTGACCGCGATCATCGGGCCGTCCGGTTGCGGGAAGTCAACCCTGTTGCGCGTGTTCAACCGTATTTATGCGATTTATCCGAACCTCGCTGCGCGCGGCGAGGTTCTGCTGGATGGCGAGGACATTCTCGATCCGCATTTTTCCGTCAATCGCCTCCGCAGCAAGGTCGGCATGGTGTTCCAGAAGCCGGTGCCGTTTCCGATGTCGATCCGCGACAACATCGCCTGGGCTGTCCGGCATCATGCCCGATTGGGTCGCGATGAAATGAGCGAGCGCATCGAACAGGCGTTGCGCGCCGCTGCGCTTTGGGACGAGGTCAAGGACAAGTTGAAACAGAACGCACTGGGGCTTTCCGGTGGCCAGCAGCAACGCTTGTGCATCGCGCGCGCAATCGCCCTCAAGCCCGAGGTGCTGTTGCTGGATGAGCCTACTTCCGCGCTCGACCCGGTCGCGACCGGACGCATCGAGCAGTTGATCGAGGAATTGAAGCGCGATTACACCATCGTGATCGTCACCCACAACATGCAGCAGGCCGCGCGTGTATCCGACCGCACCGCTTTCATGTACCTGGGCGAGCTGATCGAGTTCGGTGACACCGAAAAGATTTTCACCAGGCCGGACAAGCAGCAGACCGAGGATTACATCACCGGGAGGTTCGGGTGAATACTCCAACGCACGACCACATCGTCAAGAGCTACGACGCGGAAATCGCGCGTCTTGCCGGCGAGATCGCCGCGATGGGCGAACTCGCCACCGCGCAGCTCGACGCCGCCATGGATGCCTTGCACAAGCGCGACAGCCGCGCCGCGCAGCGCGTTTCCGACAACGACGACGCACTCGACGCCCGGGAGCGCGAGATCAGCCAGGACGTGTTGCGCCTGCTCGCCTTGCGTCAGCCGATCGCGCGTGATCTGCGCGAAATACTGGCCGCCTTGCGCATCGCCTCTGATCTCGAACGTATCGGCGACTACGCGGCGAATGTCGCCAAGCGCGCAATCGGCTTGAACCTGTCAGCGCCGGTGCCCCTGGCAAGCGGCCTCACCACGTTGACCACCCTGGCCGGCGAATTGGTGCGCGAAGTATTGCGCGCCTACGCCACGCGCGATGCACAGCGTGCGCACGCGGCGTGGCGGCGCGATACGGAACTGGACGCGCTCTACACCGGATTGTTCCGTGAGCTGTTGACCTACATGATGGAGGACGCGCGCAGCATCACCGCCTGCACGCACCTGCTGTTCATCGCCAAGAACATCGAACGCATCGGCGATCACGCCACCAACATCGCCGAGGAAATCTGGTTTCTGGTTTACGCGGAGCCGCTGAAACGCGCGCGGGAACGGGGCGACATCTCCCGCGGCGTCTAGGGCATTGCGCGCCGACGGGTGCATTGTCCACTGCACAGCAGATGCGAGGCGGATGCAGGCATCAGGGGGCGCCGGCAGTATCCGCCTGCGCGCCGGATTGAACCGGCATCCGGAACGCGAAGCGGGTGATTTCCTGATCGGATGAAGCGGTCAGCCAGCCGTGATGCGCCTTGGCAATCTCGGCGGCGATGTACAGCCCCAGGCCGAGCCCGGCTTTGGAGTTCGGTTCTTCTCCGCGAGTGAACGGCTGGAAAAGGCGTCGCATCATGGCCGGCGGAATCGGCTTCCCAAAGTTTTCGACGATGATTTCAAACAAGCCGATTCCCGAACGGACCGAAATTCGAACCGGTCGATCCTCGGCGCCGTGCCGCACCGCATTCGACACCAGGTTGCTCAACAATTGGGCCACACGCTCCTGATCGCATACCACCTCGTGCTGGATCGCCATGGTTGTCTCGATGCGATGCCCGGGCTGGGCGCGTTCGATCTCCTTCACGACGTGTTGCAAGCGGGCGGAAAGCCCGGGGGCGGGTTGCAACGTGACCGGAATTCCGCCGCCGAGTTGCCCGCGCGCGAAGTCGAGCACATTGCTGATCAGTTCGGCGATGCGATCACAACTCAGCAGGATATCTTCCGCCATGCGGTGTTCGCGCCCATCCGGCAGTCGATTCCGGAGGACCTCTCCGGACATCCGGATGGCTTGCACTGGGCAGCGCAGGTCGTGCCCAAGGATCGCGATGAACTGGTCCCGCAGCTTGGCTGTCGCTTTGGCGTCAAGCAGTGCGCTCTGGTCCTGCTTGATCTGCTCTTCCAGATCCATGCGCGAAGCAATCAACCGTGCGAACAACTGCAAGGTTCGCAGCACGTTGGCTTCATTGACCTTGCGGGGCAGGGGGTCGAGCGCGCACAGAGTGCCGAACACCTGCCCGCTTGCCCTGATGATGGGAATCGAAATGTAGCTCTCGAACCCATACTGCCTGGGCATGGGGTGACTCGAGTAGTGCGGATCCGCGCTGGCGTGGTCGAAACAAATGGTTGCGTGGTGCAGACGCACCTCTTCGCAGAGCATCGCGTCCGCCGGAAGCCAGCTGCCTGGTTTCACACCAAAGTTGATTTCGTCATGGACGGCGCAGGCGGTCCATCGCTGATCGGTCAAATGCGCCACGGCGACGAATCGCATCTTCGTGATGCCGGAAACGACTTCCAGGAGGGTCGGCATGAACTCAATCCGCCCCACCATCGCCACATCGCGGGCAATGGAAGCGTCGTCTGCCGACAGCGTGGTCATAACGCTGCTTCCCTCCGGGTGCCTGTATCGTGCGCTTCCCCGGCTTGCCCCGCAAGAAGACGGCAGCGCAGGATTCCGCCGCCCAATGTCGGTCATCCAGCGCGCCAAATCGTCGCTTGATTCTAGGACGCGAACCGTGTTGCCCGCGCGCTGGCGCACCGGTCGTGAAAAATGTCCCCGGGAGTCCGCAGGCTACGATGGAACGGCCTGAAACCCACAGGCACAAAAAAACCCGCTGTGACGCGGGTTTCAAGGGTGTTCTGGGATTGTCTGGGATGTCCTGAAACTGCCTGCTGGTGCCGGTGGAGGGACTCGAACCCACACGCTTTTAAGGGCGGCGGATTTTGAGTCCGCTGCGTCTACCAATTCCGCCACACCGGCGACGGGTCGCAAAGTATGCGGGAGTCCGCCCCGCATGCCAAGAGCAAAATAGCTAGTGCAGTGCACTTATGAAAATGCAAGGCAGCCCGCGGTAACACGCAAGGTCGAATGGCTTGAGATTTACGCCACTGCACGCGCCGGCAGTGCACGCGAGCGAAGCCGACCAGAACGGCCAGCGCCTGGACGTCGCGAGCAACCGTAGATCGTGCACAAGATTTTCGCGCCAGGATGGCGGTTGGGCCGCCGCGCTTCGGCAGCCGCTTGCAGGGTGCTAGGTATTGTCCTGCGGCAGCGTGCGTTCCCCGCGCGCATACCACTGCTCGCCCAGCGGCTCGAACACCGAGCAGCAGGTCATGCGATCCTGATAGATGTGCAGGCTCACCGTAACCGTGTCGTCGCTGGGATTGCGGATCGTATGATATTCGTGCGGCGGGATGAGGCTGCCGGCAGAACCGGGGCCGGCCTGGATCGCCCCGGCGGGGCGGAAGCGGTAGCGGCGCTCGTCGTGCTCCAGCAATTCGTATTGCACCACTTCCAGTTCGCCGCGCCACACGCCTTCCACGCACCACATGCCGGAATGATCGTGGATCGGAGTGCCCTGGCCGGGGCCCCAGGTCATCGCCACCACGCAGTAGCCGTGTTCGTCGCTGCGGTACAACTCCCGGCGCGCGTAGT
The DNA here is from genome assembly GCA_035606235.1 of Rhodanobacteraceae bacterium. GTDB lineage: Bacteria > Pseudomonadota > Gammaproteobacteria > Xanthomonadales > Rhodanobacteraceae > 66-474. Next base: position 18,743 of record DATNFU010000041.1, on the reverse strand, counting down.
GATCCGCGCAGCACTCCCCCACGCAGGAAGGAAGTTCGACCTCGCTGCAACGGATCATCCGGCACAGCGCGTCACGCAAGCCACGCATCACCTGCGTGGTGTCGGGCTGCGCGACGGCGTCGTCGAGTGCATCGATCAATTTGCTGCGGCCGGGGAAATCAATGGCAAGCATGGGCATATGCTGATGGCGCAAGGGCATTTGCATTCTAGCAGCGCCGCTTTTGGCAGGCGCCAGACTGCACGCGACTGGGGCGCAGCGCGTTGCTGCATACGGCTTCGCCCGCAAGCAGGTTGCTACAGGGACGCCATGAACGCTCCGATCGCCGCGCCGAACCGCTCGGTGTCGACCAGGAACGCGTCGTGGCCTTGCGGCGAATCCAGCCCCACGAAGTCGACCGATGCGCCACCGGCGCGCAGCCCTTCGGCGATTTCCTGCTGCTGTTCCAGCGGGAACAGGATGTCGGTTTCCACTCCGATCACCAGCGCGCGTTGCAGCTTGATGCGGGACAGCGCGGCACGCACGTTGCCCTCCGCGTACTCGCTGATATCGAACCAGTCCGAGGCGCGGGAAAGATACAGGTAACAATTCGGGTCGAACGCGTGCACGAAACGGCGCGCGTGCGCGTTCAAATACGACTCGATCTGGAATTCCGCGCCGAACGGTTCTTCCTCGCGCTTTTCGGGCTCCAGTCTGATTCGACCGAAGCGTCCGCTCCATTCGATCGCCGAGCGATAGGTGATCACGCCCAATTTGCGCGCCAGGCTGATGCCGATTTCCGGGTAATGCTGCTCGTCGTAACAGCCTTCATTCCAGTTGCGGTCAAGGCGGATCGCTTCTCGTTGCAGCGAGCGGATTGCGATCGCGAACGGCCGCGCCTGCGGCGCGGTGGAGACGGAAACATGCGCGCGCGCGGCGCCGGGATGGTGGATCAGATAGCCCAGCGCCGCCATGCCGCCCATCGAGCAGCCAACGAGTGCCGCGAGCCGTTCAATGCCCAAACCGCGTGCAAGTTCAAACGCGCTGTTGCCGATGTCTTCCAGGGTCAGTTCCGGAAAATCCAGCCGATAGAGCTCACCGGTTTCCGGGTTGCTGGATGCCGGGCCGGTCGAGCCTTTGCAACTGCCCAGCGAATTGACGCAGATCACGAACCAGCGATTCGTATCCAGTGCCTTGCCGGGGCCGACGATGTCCTCCCACCAACCGGGCGTGTCGTCGATGTCATTACGCGCGGCGTGTGCGCTGGGCGACAGGCCGGTCAGGATCAGCACCGCATTGTCGCGCGCGGCACTCAACGTGCCCCAGGTTTCGTAAGACAGATGCGCGCCGCGCAATGTGCCGCCGCGTTTCATCGCGAACGGCGAGGGCAGGTCGAAATACTGGCGGGCGTCGGCCATCGGGTTCGCTGCGCAGGGAAGGGAACGCGCAAGGGTAACGAAGGCGCGGGCCGGGGCCAAGTCGCCAATCGGCGTAAGCACATTGTCATCCCGGCGCACGTCAGTACCCAGTGCCTTTCGAACAGCCAGTCGCCGGGTTCCGGATCGCGGCTTCGTTGCGTCCGGAATGACGGAATGGTTACGTCTTGCCGCCGAGAGGCGTCAGTGCATGTGATCAATCGTCAGCGACACCGCCTGCTTCGCGTCGCTCGCGACTTGTATCGGCTGCGATTCCAGGTCGCCGCTGTGTGGCATCGCATCGCCCGACTTGCTGATGCGCGCGGAGACCTGCACGCGCGTAAAAGATGACAGTTTCAACTGCGGCGCCATCGCCATTGCGTCGGTCAGCGTGACGCTTGCGGGCAGCGATGAGGCTTTCAGGCGTGCCACCGCCAGCGGCATCGGCGGCCCGCTGATTGCACGGGCGTAGACGAACAGCGTATCGCCGGGCACAACCTTGCCCGCCAGTTTCGGATCGAGTTTCACCCGCACCTTCAGCGCGACCGCAGCCGGCGCACTCGTGTCCGAAGCATTCGCGCTTTCGGCGCTGACGTCCGTCGCGGCAGTGGGCGCAGCCTGCGCGGCGCTTTGCGCGATCGCTTCCGCTTCCGCCTGGGTCTTGCCCTGCACGCGCGCCTGCGCCATCGCAATTTGCGCATTCACCGCGGTGGCGAGGTTGGAGCCCGGTTGCAGCAAGGTGAGCAGATGCCGCCATTGTGCGGCCGCATCGTCGTAGTTGCCCAGCTGATAGTCGCTGATGCCGAGCAGCCACAACCCGCGCTGGTGATCGGGATTCAGCGCTATGGCGTGTTGCAGCAGTTTGCGCGGATCGCCATCGAGAAGATGATCGGGTTTGGCCTGCGCATCGGCTTCCGCGTACGCCACCATGATGTCGGGATCGTCGGGTTTCAACTTCAACGCTCGCGCGAATGCGTCGCGCGCATCCGCCGGGCGATTCATCCCCGCATAGGCTTGTCCCAGCAGCAGCCAGCCTTCCGGGTGGCCCGGCGAGCGCAACAATTTCGCGCGCAGCTCGGCGGTGGCCTGGGCCAGGTCGACGCCCTGATCCTTGGCTTGCGGCTGCAATGCCTGCGGCGTGCCCAGCCATGCGTACAAACCGAGCGCGACGGGCGGCAAAACGAAGGCGATCAGCAGCGCCAGCACGAATGGTCCGCGCGTGCGACCATTGCGGCGGCCGGCGCGCACCAGCGGCAGCAGCACGCACATCAATGCCGCGGCCAGCATCAGCGCCGCGATCAGGTAAAACCAGAGGCTCACCAGTCGTCCCCCGTTGCGTCAGCGGCGGCGGTCGCCGTGATTTGCGCGGTGGGCTTGGTGCGCCGGCGCAACAGCACGATCACCACAATGCCGCCCGCCAATACCAGCGCCGCAGGACCGAACCACAACAACAGCGTGGCGGGCTTCAGCGGTGGATCGTACAGCACGAAATCGGAATACCGCGCGACCAGATACTGCTTGATCTGCGCATCGCTCTTGCCCGACTGCATCATGTCGAAAATCTGGTGACGCAGATCTTTCGCCAGATCCGCGTTCGAGGCATCCAGACTTTCGTTCTGACAGACCATGCAGCGCAGTTGCGAAGTGAGATGCTGGAAGCGTTCGCGTTGCGCGGCATCCTTGAACGGCAGCGGGTCGATGGCGAAGGCGGTGAAACTCGCAAGGACGGCAAGTGCGCAGACCAGCACGAGCAAGGCGCGCTTCATCGCGATACCTCGTTCAATTTCGCGATCGCCGGCTGTAATTCCCGCGCAATCACCTCCGGCGTCAATGGCCCGATGTGCTTGTAGCGGATGACGCCTTGGCGATCCACCAGGAATGTTTCCGGCGCACCGTACACGCCGAAGTCGATTGCGGTCTGGCCCTGCTTGTCGGTGATCACCATTGCGTACGGATTGCCGTGCTGGGACAACCAGGCGGTCGCGTCGCCTGGCGCATCCTTGTAGTCGTAACCGATCAGCGGCACGCCGAATCTGTGTGCATACGCCATCAGCACCGGGTGTTCGTCACCGCAGGCAAAGCACCAGCTTGCAAACACATTGATGAGATACGGCTTGCCGAGCAGATCTGCTTTGCGCAGATGCTGCGAGGGTGTTTCCAGCCGCGGCAGGTCAAAGGCCGGCGCGGCCTTGCCGATCAACGGCGACGGCACGTAGCGCGCGTCGTGGTGTTCGTTCCAGACGATGCCGACGCCGAACAACACCACCAGCAAGGCGAACACCGCGAACGGGATCAGTCGCGCGTTCATGCTTGTTGCTGCACGGGTTGAATCACGGAAACGGGAATGCCGGCCGGGTCATGAGCTTGTGCCTCTTCGCTGCGCCGCAGGCGGAAACGTTTGTCCGCCGCGGCACAGAAGCCGCCCAGCATCATCAACAGGCCACCGGCCCAGATCCAGCGCACGAATGGTTTGTCGTAGACGCGTACCGCCCAGGCGCCGGACGACCCTGCCGCGCCCGTGGAAGGGCCGAGGGGATCACCGAGCGACACGTACAGGTCGCCGAACACGCCGGGATGAATCGAGGCTTCGGTCTGCACCTGGCCACGCGGATAGGTGCGCTTTTGCGGATGCAGCACGGTAACGAGCGTGCCGTTCTTCGAGACCTCCACCGTGCCCTGTTGCGCCAGCCAGTTCGGACCATGGCGCTCGCCGACGCCATCGAAACGGAAATCGTAATTGCCCACGTGCACCACCTGGCCTGGCGAAAGGGCGACATCCTGCTCGATGCTCAAGGTGCGCGTCAGGATTGCGCCGGCAATGAACACGCCGACGCCAAAATGGCCGAACAGCATGCCGAGCATCTCCAGCGGATAGCGCCGGCCGCGCGGCGCTTCCTTCCAGCGCTTGATCGCGTAGAACGCGGTGCCGGCGATCACGTAGGTGGAAGCGGTGACGCCGAGCAGGCCCATCCACCTGTGCACGCCCAGCGCGAACGCGATGATGCCGGCGATCAGCGCCAGCATCACGATGCGTTGCAAAGCGCGTCGCCAGATCACGACGTCGGCCTTGCCCCAGCGCGACAGCGGCGCAAACGGCATGGCCAGCACCAGCGGCGTCATCAGCAGCATGAACAGAAAGCCGAAATACGGCGGCCCGACCGAAATGCGGCCGATATTCAACGCCTCGCCCAGCAAGGGATACAACGTGCCGAGCAGCACGGTCGCGGCCGACACGCTCAGCATCAGGTTGCCGATCAGGATAAGTGTTTCGCGCGAAGCCAGTGCGAAGGGTTTGCCTCCCGCGACGTATCGCGCGCGCCCCGCGTACAGCAGCAGCGAGCCGCCCACCACCACCGCGAGGAAGCCCAGGATGAACACGCCGCGCTTGGGGTCGGCGGCGAATGAATGCACGGAAGTCAGCACGCCCGAACGCACCAGGAACGTGCCGAGCAGCGACAACGAGAACGCGAAGATCGCCAGCAGCAAGGTCCACGCCCGCAGCCCGCCGCGCTTGTCGGTGACGGCTTGCGCGTGGATCAACGCGGTACCGACCAGCCACGGCATGAAGCTCGCGTTTTCGACCGGATCCCAGAACCACCAGCCGCCCCAGCCCAGTTCCGAATACGCCCACCAGCTGCCGGCGACGATGCCGGCGGAAAGAAAGCCCCAGGCGACATTGGTCCACGGTCGCGACCAGCGCACCCACGACGATTGCAGTTCACCGCCGAGCAATGCCGCGATCGCGAACGCGAACGCCACGCTGAAACCGACGTAGCCCATGTACAGCACCGGCGGATGCATGATCAGCCCCGGGTCCTGCAACACCGGATTCAAATCCACGCCATCCATTGGCGCCGGAATCAATCGCGTGAACGGATTCGATGTCGCCAGCGAGAACAGCAGGAAGCCGAATGCGATGAAGCCGAGCACGCCCAGCACGCGCGCGTAGAACTTTTCCGGCAATTTGCCCCCGAACGCGGCGACCGCCAGTGTCCACACATCCAGGATCAGCACCCACAACAGCAGCGAACCCTCATGTGCGCCCCACACCGCCGAGAACCGATACCACCACGGCAATTCGAGATTGCTGTTCTGCGCGACGTAGGCGACCGAGAAATCCTGCACCATGAAGGCGTAAGTGAGTATGCCGAACGCAAGTGCCACGAATACGAATTGGCCGACGACCAGCGAACGTGCGGTCGCCATCAGCGGCTTGGCATTGCGCCACGCACCGAAGATCGGCAGCGCGCACTGCAGTGCAGACAACAGCAGCGCCAAAATCAGTGCGAGTTGGCCGAGTTCAGGGATCATGCGTTCTTCCCGCCGCCTTCGCCTTGGCAATCGCGTCGGCGACTTCGCGGGGCATGTAGGTTTCGTCGTGCTTGGCGAGCACCTCGGAGGCCGCGAATTCCCCGCCGCGCATGTGCCCGGTGGTGATCACGCTCTGGCCCTCGCGAAACAGGTCGGGAAGGATGCCGGTGTATTCCACGCGCATGTCGTGGAAGCGATCAGTGACGACGAAATCGGTCTGCAGCGTGCCGGATACGCGATGCACGCTGCCCTCCTTCACTACTCCGCCGAGCCGGAAAGCGGAAGTGAGCGGCGCCTTGCCGGCTTCCACTTCGCTGGGCGAATACAGGTAGGTCATGTTCTGTTGCAGCGCGAACACGGTCAGCGTGGCGGCGATGCCGACCGCGGCCACGATCAGCGAAATGATGATCAGCCGACGTTTGCGCACGGGGTTCATGCCGACGCGCCCTCCTGTTGCGTATTCGATTGCGCTGCGCGTTGACGACGCAACTGCTCACGCGCCATGCGGCCACGCAGCTCGTTCAACAATTCGCGCCGCCGCAGTGCCGGCGCGATCCAGTCCCAGGCCAGCACGATGAAGAACACCGCGTAGGCGGGCCAGACGTACATTGCGTAGCCGCCCATTGCCAGGAAATCATGCATCGGCTTTCTCCGCAATCAACTCGCGCGCCCACTGTTTGCCGCCTTCCACCGCGAGCAGGCCCACGCGCGCGCGCGCCAGAAGGCTCGCAACGAAATACAAATGCGTGGCGAGCGCCATCATCAGCAGCGGCCACAGCATCGCCGGCGCGATTTTCGATTGCCCGATCAGGTTCACTGTCTGACCTTGGTGCAAAGTGTTCCACCACAGCACCGAGTAGTGCACGATCGGCAGATTGACGATGCCGACCAGCGCCAGCAGCGAGGCCGCGCGCGCGCCGCGGCGACGATCCTCGATTGCGTTGAACAAGCCGATCACGCCCAGGTACAGGAACAGCAACACCAGTTCGGAAGTCAGCCGCGCATCCCAGGTCCACCAGGTGCCCCACATCGGCTTGCCCCACAGGGAGCCGGTGATCAGCGTGATCAACGTGAATGCCGCGCCGATCGGCGCGCATTCCATCGCGATCACTTCGGCAAGCTTGATCCGCCACACCATCGCGACCAGCGCGGCCACCGCCATGCAGAAGTACGCGAACAGGCTCATCCACGCGCACGGCACATGGATGAAGATGATGCGGAAGGCGTCGCCTTGCTGGTAATCCGGTGGTGCCAGCACCAGCCCGCCATACAGCGCGGCGGTTCCCAGGATCAGTGCGCTCCACAGAAACCACGGCCGCAGTGCACCGGCAAAACGGTAGAACACCGGCGGCGAGGAGAGCTTGTGCAACCAGAGAGGAATGATGTTCATGTTTCAACAGCGATGCGCAGGGCTGCGGCGCACGCGAACGGCGCCAGCACCAGCGCCAGGATCAAGGCCGCGGCCAGCCATAACAACGGGGCCAGATACGGCAAGCCGGATTGCGCCGCCGCCACGGCACCGGCGGCGAAGATCACGACCGGCACTGCCAACGGCAGCAACATCAAGGCCAAAAGGATAGCAGAGCGCCGGGTTCCGGCGGTCAATGCGGACAGGATCGCGCCCATCAGCGCCAGCAACGGCGTCGCCAGCAACAATGCGATCAGCAACACCGGCAGCACTTCAATGGGCAGCCGCAGCAGGAGCGCGAGCAGCGGCATCACCACGATCAGCGGCAACGTGGTCGTGGCCCAATGGGTCAGCACGCGCACCAGCACCAGCAGTGCCAAGGGCTGCGGCGCAAGCAGCATCTGTTCCAGCGAACCATCTTCCAGATCGCCGCGGAACATCGATTCAAGATTGGGCAACATGGCGAGCAGCACGGTCACCAGCAACACGCCGCCGCTGATGCGCGCGAGCAGCGCGTCTTCCGGGCCGAGCGCGAACGGGAACAGCGTCACCACGATCAACGCGTAGAGCACCGGAAACAGCACGTCGCTGCGCCGCCGCCAGGCCAGCAGCAATTCACGCCGCAGCAGCGCGCGGCAGGCGTGCGTGCCGCGCGGAGGACTGGTTTGCCGCAGGTCCGATCGAATGGCGGTGGCCACGCTCACGCCGCGAGCTCCAGTCGTACGTGCCGCGCATGCGGATCGGCGAAGCGCACCGCGCCATGGCTGGTGAGCAACGCTGCGCCACCGCGTGAGCAGTGGGATGCGACCAGCGCATTGACCATCTCGATGCCACGCCGATCCAGGTTCGCGTAAGCCTCGTCCAGCAGCCACAGTTCGCCAGGCAGCAGCGCAAGTCGCGCCAGTGCCGCACGTTTTTTCTGTCCGGCTGAAAGCATGCGCAGCGGCGTATCGGCGTAGATCGCCAGATCCACCTGCGCCAATGCGGAGCCGACATCGGCGCCTTCGCGTGCCCCGTACAGGCCGGAAAGAAAGGCGAGGTTTTCGCACGGCGAAAGATCGTTCTTCATGCCAGGTTGATGACCGAGGAACACCATCTGGCCATGCAGTGCGTCATGTGCCAGGGGCTGGCCATCGAAACGGATTTCCCCCGCGCTGGCTTGCAGCAACCCGGCCAGCACGCGCAGCAGGGTGGTCTTGCCCGAACCGTTGTCGCCCTCCACCAGCAGGGTTTCGCCGCGATCGAGCGCAAAATCCAGCGGCCCGAACACCGGTTCCTCATTGCGCGCGAAGGCAAGGCCTTGCACGTCGAGAATGGGAGCGGCGCTGGCGGATAGGGAAATGGGCATGGCGCGAATGGAGCTAACCGCGCATTGTCCCAGCCGCGACGCGGCATTGTCCATGATCAGGTTCGTAGGAGCCGGCTTGCCGGCGGCCGGATTTGTGAAAGAGGTTGTGCTTTGCGAAGCAAGGTTGCGGCGTGGACGATCGCCTGCAAGCAGGCTCCTACACCAGCACGCGCAACTCGGCATTGCCGTAACCCAGGCCGCGCACGATCGCAGCCTGTTCGAAGCGCTGCCCGAGTGCATCCAGCGTGGCGAAATCCGGCCCGACCACAAACAGGCTGGGTTCGCGCCACAGGTTCTCTCCGGTGCCGATCCCGACACCCGGGCGCATTACGGCCCCGCGTTCGCGCAGGGCGATCAGCAATTCGCGTTGGCGCACTCTGTTGAGTGCACGGGACAGCCGTTTCGCCCACGGATTCCACGCGGTGATGAAACCCCACGGCGTGCGCTCGTCCTGCATGCAGGCGTGAAGTGCGCGCGGCAGGGGTTCGCCGATCCGGATCACCGCACAGCCGCCTCGCGCCAGGCGCACGCGGTACTCGGTATCCAGGAATTCGCGCAGCGTGTCCGGCGGGAGCGGCATCGCCCTAAAGCGGCAGCGGCGGCAAATCGGCGCGCACGCGCACGACCGCGGCTTCGATATCCACCTCCTCGATGCGCGATTTGCCGGCCAGCAGCGATTCGAGCAGCGCATCCTGCGCGCGCCCGCGTTGCAGGCAGTACGCGTAGGGCAGGTGGGTGAAGCTGACCATGCGGTAGCGAGACATGAAATGCGCGGGCAGGCGCCGGGTCAGGGCGGCGGTGACTTCGCGCTTCAGCAGGTAATGCGGATCGGCCACGCCGTCGCGCATTTCGATGTAGTTCTCCAGCGCCATCGCGGCGATCGCGTCGGTGTTCGGCTTGCGCGCATCCTGGAATGTCTTGAACACCGCGGCGGGAGCGTCCGGTTGCGCCTGCAGCAGGTTCGCCAGTTCCGCTGCGTCCTCGAAGCCGGCGTTCATGCCCTGGCCGTGGAACGGCACGATTGCGTGCGCAGCGTCGCCCAGCAGCAGCGCACGACCGTCGAGATGCCAGTGGTCGAGATAAAGCGTCGCCAGCTGCCCGACCGGATGCGCGCACCAGTCCTCGTCAAAGGCCGGCATCAGCGTGAGTGCATCCGGAAATTGTTCTTCGAAAAATTTCCGCGCCGCATCCACATCTTCAAGGGTCGCAAAACTCGGATGCGGTGCTGTGTTGGGCAGGAACAGTGTCACCGTGAAATTGCCCTGTGCATTCGGCAGCGCGATGCACATGTAATGACCGCGCGGCCAGATGTGCAGGGCGTGGGGTTCGATGGCGAACGGCGTGTCCTTTCCCGGCGGAATCTCCAGCTCCTTGTACCCGTGGCCCAATGGATCCACGCGCTCGCGCAGATCCATTTCGCGGGACATCGCCGCACGCAGCGCCGAGCCCGCTCCGTCGCAGCCCAGCAGCATTCCCGCGTGATGGGTACGCACGGCGCCCGCAGCATCGGCCAGCGTGATCGTGCCCTGCGCGAAATCGGCTTCCGCCAGCGCGGCACCGAAATGCAGAGTCGCGCCCGCGCGCGCGGCCGCATCCATCAGCAACATGTTCAGATCGCCACGCGACACCGACCAGATCACTTCCGAGTCGTCGCGGCCGTAGCGTTGCAGGTTGACGGCGCCATCGGTGTGCACCATGCGGCCGCGCATCATCACTGCCCCTGCCAGCACCTGTTCGGCCAGTTCCGCCTGCTGCAACGCATGCAGGCCACGCTCGGCCAGTGCAAGGTTGATCGAACGCCCGCCGAGGAATCCGTGCACGCGCGGATCCGGCCGACGTTCGAATACTTCCACTTGGAAGCCGCGTTGCGCCAGCAGGGTGGCCAACAGCGAGCCGACCAGGCCGGCGCCGATGATCGTGATCGCGGAACCGTTCGAAGCTGTGCTCATGGAATCACTGCGTCCGCCGCCACGCCTGCGCCGCTTGCGCGAACTCAAGGCAATCCTCGAAGCGGTTGTAGAGCGGCGCGGGGCTGATGCGCATCACGTCCGGTTCGCGCCAGTCGCCGAGCACGCCGTGCGCCACGAGGTGATCGAACAGCGACTTCCCGGCGGCACGGCCGTGGCGCACGCGCACCGACAATTGCGCGCCGCGGCGCTCGGGTTCGGCGGGCGTCAGGATTTCCAGCACGTCGTCCAGTTGCGTGCGGATCAGCCATTCCAGGTAGCCGGTGAGCCGTTCGGATTTTTCGCGCAGGCGCCGCATGCCCGCGCGCTGGAAGATATCCAGCGACACGCGCAATGGGGCCAGCGCGAGAATCGGCGGATTGGAGAGTTGCCAGCCGTCGGCGCCGGGCGCGGGATCGAATTCCGGGCGCATCTGGAAGCGCGTGGATTCCTGGTGGCCCCACCAGCCGGCGAAGCGCGGCAGGTCGGTGCGTGCGTGCCGCGCGTGCACGAAGCAACCGGCGATCGCGCCGGGACCGGAGTTCAGGTATTTGTACGAACACCACGCCGCGAAATCGCAGCCGCTGTCGTGCAACTGCAGATCGATGTTGCCGGCCGCGTGGGCCAGGTCGAAACCGACCACGCAGCCCTGCGCATGCGCGAGCCGCACGATTTCGCGCAGGTCGAACGCTTGCCCGGTGAGGTATTGCACGCCCGGCCACAACACCAACGCCAACCGGGAACCATGTTGATCCAGCGCGCGCGCGATCGCATCGGCAGAAACCGTGCCGCCGGGTTCGTCGCCGTCCAGTTCGATCAGCGCCTGATCGGGATCGTAGCCATGAAACGCGATCTGAGAGGCAACCGCATGGCGATCGGACGGGAACGCGCCGCGCTCGATCATGATTGCGTGGCGCTCGCGCGTGGGTCGGTAGAAACTCACCATCATCAGATGCAGATTGACGGTGAGCGAATTCATCGCGACCACTTCAGATGGCTGCGCGCCCGCCACATTCGCCAGCGTCTCGCGCACTTCCGAGTGATAGGGCAGCCACGGGTGCCGCCCATGCACGTGTCCTTCCACGCCCAGCCGCGCCCAGTCGTCCAGCTCGTCGAGCAGCGCCTGCCGCGTGGCGCGTGGCTGCAGGCCCAGCGAATTGCCGCACAGGTAAATCTGCTCGCCAGCGCCGTGCGGCGGGATCAGAAATTCGGTGCGGAAATTGCGCAGCGGATCGACCTCATCCTGCGCGCGCGCCCAGGCGGAATCGAAGGCGTATTCGCTCATTGCGCGACGGAGACGGCTTTCGCAATTGCCGAACAGCCGGCATCGAAGGTCGCGCCCCATGCTGCGGGTGCGGCGGTCGGTCGCACGCAACGCACCTGGATCGCGAGGCCACCGCGATAATAGTAGTACTCCAGGTAGGCGGTTTTCTGCTTGTTTTCCTGCGCGGTATAACGTCGGCCGGACGGCACCGGACGCGTATCGTCCGCTCGGTAGTCCGGCAACCGGCGCGCCTTGGCGATGCCCGCATCGACAAATTGCTGGAATGCCTGCGCATCACCGACGTGCTGCGTGGTCACGGTGATCCTCGCCAAAGTATCGGTTGCGGCGCCGGCTCCGGACACCTGCAGGGCGAGGAATTGCGGATCGCCATCGTGTTTTTCCATGATCGACGTCCATGCGTCGGGTGCGGAGAAGTGCACCTGTCCGCCATCCAGCGAGTAGTCGGCCGCGTGTGCGATCAATGGCGCGGCAAATAGGGCGAGCAGTACCGCCAGTGTTTTTTTGGCGATGTCGGACGGCTTCATCGGGGCTCTCCTGCACAGGTTTCCAGATTCTCGGTAGCAAAACGCGAGAGCGAAAGATCCAGCCATTCCAGCGCGGCACCATGGAACACACGTGCACGGCCGGCGTCGTCCAGGCCCAGTGCATCGATGCCGCTACCGGGTTCCTGTTCGCCCAGCGGGAACGGGTAATCGGTGCCGAGCATCACGCGATCGGCGCCGACAACGTCCAACAGATAGCGCAGGGCCTGCGGGTCGTGCACGCAGGAATCGAAATACAGGCGATTGAAATAGTCGCGCGGACTGCGCGCATTGTCGGTGGCGACCAGATCCGGGCGCATGCGGAAGCCGTGTTCGATGCGGCCCACGGTGAACGGAAAGCTGCCGCCGCCATGGGCGAAGGCGATGCGCAAACTCGGCAGGCGTTCCAGCACACCGCCGAAAATCAGCGAACACGCCGCGCGCGACTGTTCTGCCGGCATGCCCACCAGCCACGGCAACCAGTATTTCGGCATGGAATCGGTGCCCATCATGTCCCAGGGATGCACCAGGATCGCGGCGTCAAGATCCGCCGCGGCCTCGAAGAACGGGAACAGTTCCGGCGCATCCAGATTCCAGGTGTTGCAATGCGAGCCGATCTGCACGCCCTGCAAGCCGAGTTGCTCCACGCAGCGCTCCAGTTCCTCGATCGCCAGCCGCGGCGACTGCAGCGGCACGGTGCCGATGCCGGCGTAATGGCGAGGGTGGGCGCGGCAGACTTCCGCAGCGTGATCGTTCAGGCAGCGGTGCAGTTCCAGTGCCTGGTTGGGCTTCGCCCAGTACGAGAACAGCACCGGCACCGTCGAGATCACCTGCACGTCCACGTCGTGCTGCGCGTAGTCGGCGATGCGATATTCGGCATCGAACGCGTTCTGCCAGACTTCACGGAAGAACTTGCCATCCTTGTAGATGCGGTGCCGGCCGCCGGCGCGCACCATTACCGGAAAACGTTCATCGCCGTACTTCCTGGCGAGATCCGGCCACTGCGGCGGCAGCAGATGTGCATGGGTATCGATTTTCAGCATGCGTGCAGTGTAAACGCTGGCGGGACACTGCGGTTAGCGGGCGAGCACATGCAGCAGGCTGTCTATCGCATCCACGATGCGGTCGCTGGCGTCCAGCAGCGCGGCGGCGAGCGCGGCCGGCACCGCGTGTGCGGGATCGCTCAGGGTGGCGTGCAGCGCGCGTTGCAGCTCGCGCAGGCTAGCGGTCGTGATCGGCGCGCGATCTTCGCGCACGCTGGCCGCGGCTTCGCGCAATGCCGAAGTGCAGGCGTCCGCGAAATTCGATACTTGCAATGGAAGTGGCGGATCGCGCGCATCCGCGCGCGCGGCTTCCAGCATCATCGCTGCGCGCATGAAGCGGTTGGCCTGCGACAGCAATGCTTCGGCGCGCGGCAGGCGCGTGCGACCGCGCGGCTCCTGACGCAGGCGCTCCAGCGATGCCTGGGCATTGCTGCGCGCGGCGCGCGCGGCACTGCGGGCTTCGAAACGCGCGTGCGCATCGCCCTGCAGGACGGCCGCCAGATATTCGCGATACACATCCAGCATGCGCGCCAGCAGCACGCGTTCGCGTCCGCGCTCCCAGGTCGGCCACAGCAGGTAGGCGATCAGCGCCAGTGCGCTGCCCAGCGCGGTGTCCATTGCGCGCGCGGGCATCGAGGCTCCCGGCGCGATGCCGTAAAACGACAGCAGGATCACCACCACGCCGGTCAGGCATGCCACGGCGATGCCGTAATGCACGGTCGCCAGTTCCCGGTAGGCAAAGCACAACACGGTGAACAGGATCAATGCCGGCCAGAAATCCGAAAAGCCGAAATGCAGCAGTGCGGTGGTCAGCACCAATCCGGTGAGCGTGCCGGCCACGCGCAGCAGGCCGAAGCGCCAGGTCGCGCCGAAATCCGGCTTGAGCACGATCGCAACCGTCATCGGCATCCAGTAGCCGCGCGACAGCGGCAGCAGATGCGATAACCCCAGCGCGAGCGCAAGGCATGTGCCGCAGCGGATCGCGTGCCGGAACGCCACCGAGGAGAAGTGCAGATTGGCGCGCAGGATCGCCAGCGGATTGGCCGGCCGCAAAGCGCGTGGCAGCGCGAATTCGGCGCGTTGCGCGCGCGACTCGCCGCGGCTGCCGGCGACTTCCGCGTTGCGCGCGGCCGCGCGCAGTTGGCCGCCGAGCGCACCCGCGCGCGCGGAAGCGATCTGCGCGATCGGCAACGGCGCCGCGTCCGCGTCGGTCCATTCGTCCAGCGATTCGGCCGCCGCGGAATAATGCGCGAGCGCATCTCCGGCATCGGGCTGCATCGCCTGTTCCAGTGCGGCGGCAACGGCATCCAGCACGGAAGCCGCGCACTGTCGTGTCGCGTGCAAGGCATCGTGCAGCGCCATCGATTGGCAGTGCGACTGCAGATCGGCAAGCGCCAGCAATTCGATGCGCATGCGCTCGGCCAGTTCCGCCAGCACCTGGAACGCCTCCACCGCGCGGCCCCGCGCGCGGCCGCTGCCGAACAGCAATGCCTGCAAATCATTCAGCGATGGCGGCAATGCCACCGTGTCGCCGTGCGCAATGCTTTGACGCGCGAGCGCCGAGATGTCGCGCAACGCGCTCGCTACCGCCATCCGTTCGGGTCGGTAGCGCTGCAGCGGCCACGCCGCGATCGCCAGCAACGTCTGCAACACGCCGCCGGCGACAATCAGCAACGCGGCGGGGAGCGCCTGCGCACCGGCGCTCGGCTCCGCGCCAAGCACCACCAGCAGGATCATGCTGATCAGACCGGCGCGCGTCGCGTGCGGCCCGACCGCGACCAGCAGCGCGGCGGCGAAACCCCATAGCCCGGCGACGATCAGCAGGATCAGTGGCCATTCGCCCAGCACCGAGCCGGCGAATGCCGCTACGCCGGCGGCCAGTGCGGTGAACAACATGCGGCGCAAGCGCAGCCGGTAAGGGCCCGGCTGATCGGCGAACATGGTGTTCAAGGCCCCGGCGGAAACCGCCAGACCCACGCTGAGATGACCGAACGCCACGCCGATCGCGAGTGGTCCCGCGACCGCAAGCGTGTTGCGCGCCGCCACCCGCCACGGCACGTCGGGTCGCTGCGTTTGCAGCAGCGTGTGCAGCAAAGGGTGGCGCAAGCGGGCGGCGAGGCTCATGCGCGCATTGTGCCTGCGGTGCGGCTCGGTAAGAGCGGGCCTTGCCGGCGACAAGGATGGCGCTTCGCTCCAGCGAGCGAAAACTCGATCCCGTCATTCCGGGGCCGCGCACGCGCGGAACCCGGAACCCAGTGACTTTCGATCAGCGGCACAGGCGCTGGGTTACAAAGTCCACCTTGGACTTTGCCCTTCGGACCAACTTTCGGTTGTTCAAATTCGTACCAGACGAATTTGTCCGGATCGCTGCTGCGCAGCGTCCGGAATCATGAGGATGTGTCTACAGCGGCGCGAATCGCGCGCATGGTGCGCTCCTACGAAGCCGATTTCTCCGGCACTGCGGCGACGTATCCGCAGCGCTTGCAGGTGCGCGCCTCGGTCGAGCGGTAGTAACGCTCGAACACCGGCGGGAAGTCCTGCTCGATGCTGTCGAGCACGAAGTATTCCTCGTAGAGCTTGTGGTTGCAGTTGTCGCAAAACCACAACAGCCCGTCTTTTTCGTGAGGCAGCCGTTTGCGCTCGATCACCAGCCCGATCGATCCGGGCATCCGCTGTGGCGAATGTGGCACGCGAGGCGGCAGGTAGAAGATCTCGCCGGCGCGGATCGGAATGTCCCGGCGCGCACCATCGTCCTGCACGCGCAGGATTATTTCGCCTTCGATCTGATAAAAGAATTCCGGGCCTTCGTCCCAGTGATAGTCGCTGCGCGCATTCGGGCCCCCGACGATCATCACGATGAAGTCGCCGTCCACGACGCACTTGTTGCCGACCGGCGGTTTCAACAGGTGCCGGTGTTCGGCGATCCAGCGTTGCAGGTTAAAAGGGGGAACCAGCGCGGACATGGATTTTGGTTTGCGAGGAACGACGGCGCTACCTTAGCGCCGCGCACGCTGCAAAAAAAGACGTTCAAAATGCCGTGCGCCGGAAATCTTCGGCAGATTCGGGACGGGCGCAAAAACGAAGTCGAAGCGCATGGGCAATGCGCTTCGACTCCGCGTGCTTCGCAGCCGTGCCCGGCACGAACAGACAATCGCTTACGGCATCAGCACCTTGTCGATCACGAAAATCACGCCGTTGGACTGCATCACGTCGGGAATGGTGATGCGCGCGACATCGCCCTTGTCGTCGGTGACCGTCCATTGGCCGCTGCCGTCCTTGCCGACCTTGATCGAATCGCCCTCGACGGTTTTCAGGCTCACGCTGCCGCCATTCCCCGCGGCTTCCTTGGCAAGCTTGGCGCTGGTGTAGCGGCCCGGCACCACGTGATAGGTCAGAACTTTGACCAGCGTTGATTTGTTCTCCGGTTTCAGCAGGTTGTCCACGGTGCCCGTCGGCAACGCGGCGAACGCCTCATTGGTCGGCGCGAAGACGGTGAACGGGCCGGTGCCTTCCAGCGTATCCACCAGGCCCGCGGCTTTCACGGCGGCCACCAGCGTGGTGTGGTCCTTCGAGTTCATCGCGTTCTGAACGATGTTTTTCGATGGATACATCGGCGCGCCGCCGACCGTCACGGTGTGTTCGTGGCCCATCGCGGCGAATGCGGCCGGTGCGGTCGCGCCAATCGCAAGGGCGGCGGATAAACCGATCGCCAGCGCGCGTGCAGAGGTTTTGAATTTCATTTCGATCTCCCTTGTCAGGTCCGCTTCGCAAGTCGGAAGCGAAGGGAGATACGGGCGAAGGCGGCAAACGGATGCAAAAATCGTGAATGACATCCGACGAAGCGGGATTTATTTGCAAGTGCGGCCACGAACGGCCGCTTTCACACGCAGGAATGGCGTGTCAAATGTGCAATTCGCCCTTTCCCACGATCGGCCCGGTCGGCTGGCCGGTCGGCGAACCACCGGGCGGTTCAATGGAGACCGCCAGCAGTGCCTGCGCATCGAGCTTGCCGGACACGTCGCGCGGCAGCTTCAGCGTGGTGGCCTGGTCCGGCGCGAACACGCCGAGCGCGATCGGCTTGCCGCCGTGCGGGATCAACCACAATTCGGGGACGCGGCCGTTGGGAATCGGATTCGGCGCGGCGGGCACCAGGACAACGCGTGCGTGCATGGTATCCAGCGTTGCGGTCCAGCCGGGCAGGCCATTGTCCTGCTGGATGCGCGCGGTGACGTAGGCGACTTGCGTGGCCGGCGGCGCCGATGGCGCGCGCGGCAATGCGACCAGCAATGCAATGCACGCGACGGCCGCGGCGCCCGCGCCCAGCGCGAACCAGCGCCACAGCGCCACGCTCTGCCACAACGACTGCCGATGCGGTTGTACCGGCGCGCGCGCCTGCACGCCGGGAAATCCGAGCGCGGATTGGATGCGCGCCCAGACGTAGTCGGGTGGGGCGACCGGTGCGATATCCCCGGCCAGCGGCAACAGATGCTTTTGCCAGCGCGCGACTTCGGCGGCATCGCGCGGATTGCGCGCGATCGCACGCTCCAGCGCCGCGCGCGCGTCGGCATCCAGCACGCCGAGCACGTACTCGGCATGCGTCAGATCTTCGCGATCGCCGTTGAAAGGCTCGTTCATTGTTCCAGACAGCTACGCAATCGGATCAGGCTGCGGCGAATCCAGCTTTTCATGGTGGCAAGCGGCACGCCGCAGCGCTCCGCCAGTTCGTTATACGTGGCGCCCGTGAAAAAGGCTGCACGCACGGCGGATTTCTGTCTGGATTCCAGCGCGTCCAGGCAGCGCTCCAGCCGTATGCGTTGCTGGCTGCTCTCGGCGCTCAACGCGGGCGTGGGCGTGTCGTCCACCAGTTCGCGCATCGTCGCATCGTCCAGCGGACCTTCGCGGCGCTGGCGCAGGCGATCAATCGCACGATTGCGCGCCAGCGTAATCAGCCAGGTCATGGCCGCGGCGCGGGCCGGATCGAAACCTCCGGCGCGTTTCCAAACGGATGTATAGACGTCCTGCAGCACGTCCTCGGCTTCGCCGCGCTCGCGCAGCATCGCAATACACACGCCAAACAGTTTTGACGAAGTACGCCGATAGAGATCGGCGAACGCGCGCTGATCGCCGGCCGCGGTGGCGCGCAGGAGATCGGCGAGCTCCGCTGTATCCCCGGTCAGCGCTGCGGCCATGCAGCAAGCATCGCAGGGTTACATGCGGAATCGCAAGCGTGGCGCCCGCAGGAACCGGCCGCCGATGGTCGCGCGAGCGATTACCTCTGCCCGTCATCCAAGAGAAAGCCGGGATCCATTTTCGCTCTTGCTCGCAAGAGCAGGATCAAATGGGATTGCGGATCCACTTTCCCGATGGAGCCAGGAAAGTACCCCGGAACGACGTCAATATTGTTACGTTTTCCCCGTTTCCGTTTCCGTTTCCGTTTCCGTTTCCGTTTCCGGTTCCGTTTCCGATTCTGGTTCCGATTCCGATTCCGA
>DATNFU010000040.1:0-9607 GCA_035606235.1 Rhodanobacteraceae bacterium | reverse complement strand
GATTCGCCCACCGCTTCGATGATCTGGTCCTTCGAGAAGAACCCCGAAAAGCCCGGCGTCGCCACCAGTGCCAGCGAGCCGATCCACATCGTGATCCAGGTGATCGGCATGCGCTTGCGCAGGCCGCCCATGTAGCGCATGTCCTGCTCGTGGTGCATGGCCACGATCACCGAACCCGCGCCGAGGAACAGCAGCGCCTTGAAGAACGCGTGCGTCATCAGGTGATAGACGCCGGCCGAATAAGCCGATACACCGAGCGCCGCGGTCATGTAGCCGAGCTGCGACAGCGTGGAATACGCGATCACCCGCTTGATGTCGTTTTGCACAATGCCGATCAGGCCGGTGAACAGCGCGGTGGTCGCGCCGATCACCAGCACCACGGAAAGCGCGGTGTCCGACATCTCGAACAGCGGCGACATCCGCGCCACCATGAAGATACCGGCGGTGACCATGGTGGCCGCGTGGATCAGTGCCGAGATCGGCGTCGGGCCTTCCATCGAATCGGGCAGCCACACATGCAAGGGCACCTGCGCGGATTTGCCCATCGCGCCGACGAACAGCAGCAGGCATATCAGCGTGGCGACCGACCACGGATGACCGCCGATGACCGCAATGGTCATGCCCTGCAAGCTGCCGGCATGCGCGAACACCGTGCCGTAGTCGAGCGTGCCGAATGCGTACAGCACGCAGGCAATGCCGAGCACGAAGCCGAAGTCGCCGACGCGGTTGACCAGAAAGGCTTTCAGTGCGGCAAACGTGGCGGTGTCGCGATTGAACCAGAATCCGATCAACAGATACGACACCAGGCCCACCGCTTCCCAGCCGAAGAACAGCTGCAGGAAGTTGTTGGCCATCACCAGCATCAGCATCGAGAAGGTGAACAGCGCGATGTAGCTGAAGAAGCGCTGGTAACCGGGGTCGTCCGCCATGTAGCCGATGGTGTAGACGTGCACCATCAGCGATACGAAGGTGACCACCACCAGCATCATCGCGGTCAAGCGATCGATCAAAAACCCGACGTGCAGCGAGAGTTTGCCGACCGTGAACCAGGTGTACACATCTGCATTGAACGGCTGCGCGCCGCCCCACACCAGTTGATAGGTCACCCAGCACGACAGCGCAAAAGCCACGCCTACGCCGATGATGGCCGCGCCCGCCGCGCCCGCGCGGCCGATCTGCCGACCGAGCAGGCCGGCGGCGAGCGCGCCCGCCAGCGGCGCCAGCACGATGATCAGCAGGATGGTTTCGCTTATCACTCGTTGGTTCCTTTCATCTTTGCTGGAGCCTGCTTGCAGGCAACCGCGAACGCCGTCTTTTCTTTCGCGAGCGGGCCCGCTCCTACAGCAGCTTCAATTCTTCAGTGAGTCAATTTCCGCCACATTCACCGTGCCTCGATTGCGGAACAGCAACACAAGAATCGCCAGGCCGATCGCCGATTCCGCCGCCGCCACGGTCAGGATGAAGAACACGAATACCTGGCCCGCGGGATCCGCGATGAAACGCGAGAACGCCACGAAATTGGTGTTCACCGCCAGCAGCATCAGCTCGATGCACATCAGCAGCACGATCACGTTCTTGCGATTGATGAAGAAGCCGGCGATCGCGATGCAGAACAGCACGGTGCCGAACACGATGTAATACGAAAGCGGGATCATCATGACCGCGGCTCCTCTCCGGTCGGCGTGCGCGCGTCGGGTTCCGAACGCATCTTCACCAACCGCATGCGCTGCGATGCGCGTACCGCCACCTGTTGCGCAGGACTCTGGTATTTCTTGTCGGTGCGCTCGCGCGCGGCCAGCACCACCGCGGCAATCAGGCCGACGGTCAGGATCAGCGCGGCGATCTCGAACGGCAGCAGAAACCGCGTGAACAGCGCCTGCCCGAGCCATTCGGTGTTGGAGATGCCGGCGGGGTTGGGCCCAGGCCGCACGTTCATCGAACGCACGCCGATGATGCCAAGCATTTCCGCCAGCATGATGCCGGCCACCACGATGCCGACCGGCAGATACCTGGTGAAGCCTTCGCGCAACGGCTCCAGTTTCAAATCCAGCATCATCACCACGAACAGGAACAGCACCATCACCGCGCCGACGTACACCACCACCAGCGCAATGCCGAGAAACTCGGCTTGCAGCAGCAGCCAGATGCAGGCAGTGGAAAAAAACGTGAGCACCAGCGCGAGCACCGCGTGCACCGAATTCTTCAGACTGATCACCGCCAGAGCGGACGCCACCGCGACGATGGCGAATGCCCAGAAGCAGACGAACTGGAAGGTTGCGTGGATATCCATGACGGCTATCGTTACCGGTACGCTGCGTCTTGCGCGCGTGCCGCGGCGATCTGCGGCTCGAAGCGGTCGCCGATCGCCAGCAGTTGCGGCTTGGTGATCACGTTCTGGCCGCGCTGCTCGAAATGGTATTCGAGGATGTCGGTTTCCACGATCGAATCCACCGGGCAGCTCTCCTCGCAGAACCCGCAGAAAATGCACTTGAACAGATCGATGTCGTAACGCGTGGTGCGGCGCGTCCCGTCTGAGGCGCGCGGCGCCGAATCGATGGTGATCGCCAGCGCCGGGCACACCGCTTCGCACAGCTTGCAGGCGATGCAACGCTCCTCGCCGTTGGGATAGCGGCGCAACGCGTGCAAGCCGCGGAAACGGTTGGAGCGCGGAATCTTCTCCATCGGGTAATGCATGGTGTACTTGGGTTTGAACAAGTACTTGAGCGTCAGCCCGAGCCCCGCGAACAACTCGAGCAGGAGCAGGCTCTTGAAATAGTTGCTGATGCGATTCATGGCGTTCAATGTCCTATCGTGACCACGCCGAAATACTTGAACAGCCCGGCCACGAAAATCCACAGGATCGAGATCGGGATGAACACCTTCCAGCCCAGCCGCATGATCTGGTCATAGCGGTAGCGCGGGAAGGTGGCGCGAAACCACAGGAATGCCGTCGCGAACACGAAGGCCTTGATGATCAGCCACCACCAGCCGGGCGCGCCGATCGCGCCCCAGCCTTGGGGAAACGGACTCAACCAGCCGCCCAGGAACAGGATCGGCGCCAGGAACGACACCAGGATCATGTTGGCGTATTCGGCGAGGAAGAAGATCGCGAATGCCGAACCGGAATACTCGACGTGGAAACCGGCGACGATTTCCGATTCGCCTTCGGCCACATCGAACGGCGCGCGATTGGTTTCCGCGACTCCCGAAATGAAATACACCAGGAACATCGGCAGCAGCGGCAGCCAGAACCATTCGAAAATGCCTTTCGGCCCGGCCTGCGCATTCACGATCGCAGTGAGATTCAAACTGCCCGAGAGGATCAGCACGCACACCAGCGCCATGCCCATCGCGATTTCATACGAAATCACCTGCGCGGCCGAACGCATGGCGCCAAGCAGCGCGTAGCGCGAGTTCGAGGCCCAGCCGGCGAGGATGATCCCGTACACGCCCAGGCTTGTCATCGCCAGCAGGAACAGCAACCCGGCGTTGATGTTCGCCAGCACGACATGCTGATCGAACGGGATGATCGCCCACACCGCGAAGGCGGGGATCACCGCCAGCATCGGCGCCAGGAAAAACAGGAAGCGGTTGGCGCTGTTGGGGGAGATGACTTCCTTCAACAACAGCTTGAACACGTCGGCGAAAGCCTGCAACAGACCGAACGGGCCGATCTTGTTCGGGCCGATGCGCACGTGCATCCAGCCGATGATCTTGCGCTCCCACCACACGTACATCGCCACCGCGATGATCAGCGGCACCGCGATCACCAGTATCTTGATCAGCGTGATGAAGAAAACGAAGACGTCAGATGGCGCATTCATGGGGCGGCAACCTTATCGATCGTCAGCAGCGCACCATACGGTGGCAAGCCCGCGGTCGCATCGAAGCCGGCTTCGATCCAGGCACAACCGCGCGGGACGCGGGCGTCGCATACGACCGGCAGGATCGCGTCATTGACCTCGGCGTGGTCGCCTTCGCGCAGTTGCAAGGCCTGGGCATCTTCGGCATGTACGCGCAACGCGGGCGCGCGATTCAACGGATGCGCCTGCAACGGCTGCGAGCGCCGCACCACCGCGTCCACGCGGTAGATCGGCACGGTCGCGAGGCGCACCAGTTGCGCGCTGGCGCGCTGCGGTCGAAGTTGCTGCGCTGACGCGATGCCTTGATTGGCATCGCGTGCAGCAACTGATGAGGAAGCAGGATGCCGACCGGAAGCCGCACCAAGGGCGGCTTCCCGCTCAAGCGGTGTTTCACCGAGCGGATGCCGTTGAAAATCACCCAACGTGTTCGCCGCGCCCGGCGGCGCATGCACGCGCACATCGGGCGGCAGCTTGGCGGTGAACGGTTCCCAGTCCGCCGGCGCGCCGCGCGGTGAAGGTTGCACATCGGGAAGCGAAGCCAGCATTGCCGCACGCAGTTCCGCGATATCGGTGAAATCAAAACCCGGCACCCCGAGCGCGCCACCCAGCGCGCGCAACACGCGCCAGCCCGCGCGCGCATCGCCCGGCAGCGTCGCGCCGGCACTGCACGTCTGCGCCTTGCCGTCCAGATTGACCAGCGTCGCATCGATCTCCGGCAACAGACCGATCGGCAGGATCACATCGGCGATTTCGCGCAGGTGTTCACCTGCAAATGCGGAAAACGCGATCACGCACTCGGCATCGCCCAGCGCGCGCATCGCCTGCGCGCCATCCGCGAAATCGTGCGGCGGCTCGGCACCATAAAGAATGTATGTCTTGCGCGGCTGCGCCAACATCCCGCGGGCATCCAGCCCGGCATCATTCGGCAGCACGCCGACCTGCGCCAGACCGATCGCATTGGCTCCATCGGGGATCTCGTCGAATGCCGCGCCCGCGGCCTGCGCGATCATCCGCGATAACCCGCGCAACAACGAGGCCTGCGGATGCTGCGCGGCGGCAAGGCCGAAGATCAGCACGGAATTCCCGCCATTCTTCAGCGCATCGGCGATCGCGCGCGCATGTTCGTCCTCCGGTGCGGCGGCAATCGCGTCGGCGAGCTGGCGGTTGTCGCTTTGCACGCCGACGGCTTTCGCCAGCAGCAGCAACGATTCGAGCATGCGCTGAGGCGGCACCACGGTTTCGCCGGTCAGCGGATAGTTGAAATCGAAATGCACGGGATTGATCGCGAACACCGCAGCACCCGCCTTGATCGCCTGACGCAGGCGATGATTCACCAGCGGTACCTCAAGGCGCGCATCGCAACCGACCAGCAGCGCCGAGCCGACCCGCTCGAGCCGCGCGTGCGACAGCTCGAATGGTTCGGCCACGACACCATCGGCCAGATCCAGCGCGCGCAGGCGATGGTCGAGATTGGCACTGCCGAGCGTGCGCATGATGCGCGCGAGCAGCACGCCCTCCTCGCACGACGTCCCCGGCTGCACCAGTGCGCCGATCTCGGCGCCCGCATGCGCTTTCAATTTCTCGATGACGAATGCCAGCGCATCGCTCCATTCGACGCTGATCCACTCGCCATCGCGCTTGATCGCGGGCCGCACCGCGCGGTCGGCCGCGTACAAACCTTCGCAACTGTAGCGGTCGCGATCGGCCAGCCAGCACTCGTTGACGGTCTCGTTGTCACGAGGCACCGTGCGCAGCACCTTGCCGACCCGCGTGTGCAGCCAGAGGTTGGAACCCAGCGCATCGTGATAGCCGATCGACGGCCGCGCGATCAGTTCCCAGGCGCGCGCACGGAACAGGAACGGCTTGTTGGTCAACGCGCCGACCGGACAGACATCGATGATGTTGCCGGACAATTCGCTCTCGATCGACTTGCCGATGTAGGTGCCGATTTCCAGATTCTCGCCTCGGCCCATGCCGCCCAGTTCATAGGTGCCGGCGATTTCGGCGGTGAAGCGCACGCAGCGCGTGCACTGGATGCAGCGCGTCATGTCGGTGGTGATCAGCGGGCCGATATTCTCGTCCGCCACTACCCGCTTGCGTTCGGTGAAGCGCGAAACCGAGCGACCGTAGCCGAGTGAGATATCCTGCAATTCGCATTCGCCGCCCTGATCGCAGATCGGGCAATCCAGCGGATGGTTGATCAGCAGGAACTCCATCACGCTGCGCTGCGCCTTGACCGCCTTGTCCGAACGCGTGAACACCTTCATGCCCGGTGCGATCGGCGTCGCGCACGCCGGCGCGGGCTTGCCCATCTTCTCCACTTCCACCAGGCACTGCCGGCAGTTCGCGGCGATCGCGAGCTTCTTGTGATAGCAGAAGCGCGGAATCGGAATGCCGGCCGCATCCGCGGCCTGGATGATCATCGAGCCTTTCGGCGCGCGCAAAGGCTTGCCGTCGATCTCGATCTCGACCAGATCCGGTGCGGTGCTTTCCTTCGGCTGCGCGCTCATCGTGCATTCCCATCAACGGCAAGAACTTCTGCCCGCGAAGGACGCAAAGAAAAAAAGAAAGAGTTTTGCTTCTCCTCGCATTCTTTGCGTTCTTTGCGGACAAAAAGGCTCTTTGCTGTTGTCGTTCGCGGATGAAAAGTCATGCGGCCACTCCCAACTTCTCATCCACCATCGAGCGACCGTTCTGCACGTAGTACTCGAACTCGTGCCAGTAGTGGCGCAGGAAGCCTTGCACCGGCCACGCCGCGGCTTCGCCGAAGGCGCAGATGGTGTGCCCTTCGATCTGTCCGGCAACCGCTTTCAAACGATGCAGGTCGTCGCTGGTGCCCTTGCCTTCCACGATGCGCAGCAGGACGCGGTACATCCAGCCGGTACCTTCGCGGCACGGCGTGCACTGGCCGCAGGATTCGGCGAAATAGAATCGCGCGATGCGCGTGCAGGCGCGCACCATGCAAGTGGTTTCGTCCATCACGATCACCGCGCCGGAACCCAATCCCGATCCTGCCTTCTGCAGCGCGTCGTAATCCATGGTGAGACCCATCATGGTCTCGCCGGGCAACACCGGCATCGACGAACCGCCCGGAATCACGCCCTTCAGCTTGTGGCCGTTGCGCACGCCGCCGGCCATCTGCAGCAGCTCGGAAAACGGCGTGCCCAGGCGCACTTCGAAATTGCCCGGCCGATTGACGTGACCCGTCACCGAAAAGATTTTCGGGCCGCCGTTGTTGGGCTTGCCGAGATTGAGGAACCAGTCCGCGCCGTTGCGCAATATCGCCGGTGCCGAGGCGAAGGTTTCGGTGTTGTTGATCGTGGTCGGCCGGCCATACAAGCCAAAGCCGGCGGGGAACGGCGGCTTGAAGCGCGGCTGGCCCTTCTTGCCTTCCAGCGATTCCATCAGCGCGGTTTCTTCACCACATATATAAGCGCCGGCGCCGAGCGCGTTGTGGATTTCGCAATCGATGCCGCTGCCGCGCAAATTGCTCCCAAGCAAACCGGCGGTGTGCGCTTCCCGCAAGGCTTCTTCCATCCGCTCGAATGGTTCGTGGTGGAACTCGCCGCGCAGGTAGTTGTAGCCGACTGTCGAACCCGTCGCGTAGCAGGCGATCGCCATGCCTTCCAGCACCGAGTGCGGGTTGAATCTCAAGATATCGCGATCCTTGCAGGTGCCCGGTTCCGATTCGTCGGAATTGCACAGGATGTATTTCTGGCCCGGCGCATTGCGCGGCATGAACGACCATTTGGTGCCGGTCGGGAACCCGGCGCCGCCGCGCCCGCGCAACGCGCTCTTTTTCAATTCATCCACGATCGTCTGCGGATCCGGCTTCTCGGCGAGGATCTTCTCCCACGCCTGCCAGCCGCCGGTCTTGCGGTAATTCTCAAGCGTCCACGGCTGCTCGAAATGCAGCGTGGTGTAGACGACCTGGTGTTCTTGCGGGGCGGGACCGTATGCCATATAAGCCTTATGACGTCGCAATCATCCCTGATTGCCAAGATCAAAAAGCAGCCATCCATGACTGCACTCTTTGCAGGAGCGCGCCTGCGCGCGACCATGGAGCTCTTCGCCATGGACGGCAGCTTCGGTCGCTTGCAAGCAAGCTCCTACATATCACTTCAATCCGTCCAGAATCTCATCCACCTTCTCAATGGTGAGGTTCTCGTGGTAATGCCCATCCACCACCATCATCGGCGCGCCGGCGCACGCAGCCAGGCACTCTTCTTCGGTTTTCAGATATACCCGGCCATCCGGCGAACTTTCGCCAAGCTTGATTCGCAACTTCTTCTCGCAATGGCGCACGATGTCTTCGCCGCCATTCAACCAGCACGAGATATTGGTGCAGATCGCCACGTTGTGGCGGCCGACCGGCTCCAAGGCGAACATCGAATAGAACGTCGCCACTTCGTACGCCCACACCGGCGGTATCTGCAAATATTTCGCGACCGCGGCGATCAATTCATCGGTCAACCAGCCGCCATTTTGTTCCTGCGCCGCCATCAGGCCCTGGATCACCGCCGAGCGGCGCCGATCCGGCGGAAACTTCGCCAGCCAGTGCTCGATATGCGCGCGCGTCGCATCGGTGAGCGCGACGTTCGGATCGACATCCTTGACCTTGTCGAAATTGCCCGTCGCTCTCATCGGTCCACTTCCCCGAACACCAGATCGTAGGTGCCCACCATTGCCACCACGTCGGCCAGCATGTAGCCGCGAATGATCGAATCCATCGACGACAGGTGCGCGAAACTCGGGGCGCGGCACTTCACCCGGAACGGCTTGTTGGCGCCGTCGGAAATCATGTACACGCCGAACTCGCCCTTGGGCGCCTCGACCGCGGCATAAGCCTCGCCGGCCGGCACGTGATAGCCCTCGGTGAACAATTTGAAGTGATGGATCAGGGCTTCCATGTCCTCTTTCATGTCCTCGCGCTTGGGCGGCGCGACTTTGTAGTTCTCGACCATCACCGGCCCGGGGTTGGCGCGCAGCCAATCCACGCATTGCTTGATGATGCGATTGGATTGGCGCATCTCCTCCACGCGCACGAGGTAGCGATCGTAGCAATCGCCGGTCACGCCGACCGGAATGTCGAATTCCACTTCCGCGTATTTCGCGTATGGCTGCTTTTTGCGCAGATCCCATTCGACGCCGGAGCCGCGCAGCATCGGGCCGGTAAAGCCCCAGGCGATCGCGTGCTCGCGAGGCACTATGCCGATACCGACGGTGCGCTGCTTCCAGATGCGGTTCTCGGTGAGCAGTTCCTCGTACTCGTCCACCCGCTGCGGGAAGATGGCCGTAAAGGCGTCCAGATAATCAAGCATCGAACCCTGGCGCGCGCTGTTGAATTTCGCCAAATCCTTGCCCTTGTGCCAGGGCGACTCCTTGTATTTGGGCATCTGCGCGGGCAGATCGCGATAGACGCCGCCGGGCCGGTAATAGGTGGCATGCATGCGCGCGCCGGAAACGGCCTCATAGACATCCATCAGCTCCTCGCGCTCGCGGAACGCGTACAGGAACACCGCCATCGCGCCAAGATCGAGCGCGTTGGAACCGATCCACATCAGGTGATTCAGGATGCGCGTGATCTCGTCGAACATGGTGCGGATCCACAGCGCGCGTTCCGGCGGCCTGACCCCCATCAGATGTTCTATGGCACGCACGTAGGCGTGCTCGTTGCACATCATGGAAACGTAATCCAGCCGATCCATGTAACCGATCGACTGGTTGTACGGTTTGGATTCGGC
>DATNFU010000039.1:0-24103 GCA_035606235.1 Rhodanobacteraceae bacterium | reverse complement strand
CTCCGCGACCAGCGACGGCATGTACACCCCGCCGGCCTTGAAGTAACCGCCGCGCGGATCGAACACCGCCTTCATCTCATCGACCAGGAAGGTCACGTCGCCGCCCTTGCGGAACACGGCGGACATGATGCGCGTGAGCGCTACGATCCACTGGAAATGCTCCATCGACTTGGAGTTGACGAAGATCTCGAACGGGCGGCGCAGCTCGTGCTCGGTGCCCGCGTTCAACACGATGTCGTTGAGGGTGACGTACAACGCGTGCTCGAACAGCGGCGACTTGATCTTGTAGGTGGCGCCGATCAGAACTTCCGGGCGCTCCACCTTCTCGTGCATCTGGATGACTTCGGCGATGACCGGCTTGGGAGCCTCCTCGGTCGCCGGCTGCGCCGGGCGCGCGGGCTCATCCTGCTTGACCACCTGGTAGCCCTTGATCTTTTTTTCGATTTTCGTGGTCATGCTCGATCGTCCGTCGAATGCTTGAATCATTTCCACCCAACCTTCTTCTTGAAGGAAGGGCTCCATCGAAAACGACACCGGCGCCGTGCGAGGCGCCGGCGTCATTGTGCTGCGTGTTTACTTCTTGCCCTTGCGGGCGCCTTTCCTGGCTGCCTTCTTGGCGCCACCTTTCTTGGCTGCCTTCTTGGCGCCGCC
The DNA here is from genome assembly GCA_035606235.1 of Rhodanobacteraceae bacterium. Taxonomy (GTDB): domain Bacteria; phylum Pseudomonadota; class Gammaproteobacteria; order Xanthomonadales; family Rhodanobacteraceae; genus 66-474. The sequence continues at coordinate 23,452 of DATNFU010000039.1, read as the reverse complement.
TTTCTTCACCGCTTTCTTGGCGCCCTTGCGCGCGCCGGCCTTCTTGGCAGCCTTCTTGGCAGCCTTCTTGGCGCCGCCTTTCTTGGCTGCCTTTTTGGCGCCACCTTTCTTGGCAGCTTTTTTGGCGGCCTTCTTGGCGCCGCCCTTCTTGGCTGCTTTCTTGGCCGGAGCCTTCTTCGCGGCCTTCTTGGCAGCCGCCGGTTTCTTCTTGGCGGCGGCCTTCTTCTTGGCCGGCTTCTTGGCGGCGGGCTTGGCCGGCGCCGGTGCTGCGGCCGGCGCGGCCGGCGTCATCGGATCACTGCTGCCCCACGGAAACGTCGTTTCGTTGCTCATGACTTTGCCCCTCTCGAGATTTGACAGTGGACCACTTTGATACGACATCCTCCAACGGCCGTGATCACCCGAAGTGCATGCGCTTCGAACAATCACCAGTAGCCCGGCTCGTCAGAATTTGCCGTGACCTTCCTCAACGCATCGGCGCTTTCGAAACGCGTCTCGATTCGCGACGTGCTCAGAATTTGCCGTAGTACCCTTCCTTCAACGCATCGAACAGATTGGCGGCGGTGTGCATTTCGCCGTCGTATTCCACTTCCTCATTTCCTTTCAGTTGCACAACAGTACCGTCCTCCAGTTCGAAACGGTAGAGGGTGTTTTCAAGATCGGCTTCCTTCACCAGCACGCCCTGGAACGCGGCCGGGTTGAAACGGAAGGTGGTGCAACCTTTCAGGCCGGCCTTGTAGGCGTGGAAGTAGATGTCCTTGAAGTCCTCGAAGGGATAGTCGGTGGGCACATTGGCGGTCTTGGAAATGGATGAATCCGTCCACTTCTGCGCGGCGGCCTGGATGTCCACGTGCTGCACGGGGCTTATGTCATCGGCCGCGACGAAGTAGTCGGGCAATTTCTTTTTCGGGTCTTCCGAACCGGGCGCAGCCTCGGCGTTGATCAGCGCGCGATAAGCCAGCAGTTCGAACGAACAGACCTCGATCTTCTCCTTGGATTTCTTGCCCTCGCGAATCACGTTGCGCGAATAGGTATGCGCGAAGGAAGGTTCGATGCCATTGCTGGCATTGTTGGCCAGCGATAGCGAGATCGTGCCGGTGGGCGCGATCGAGGTGTGGTGGGTGAAGCGCGCGCCGGTTTCGGCAAGTTGGGCCACCAGTTCCGGCGCGACTTCGGCGACACGCTGCATATAGCGCGAATATTTCGCGTGCAGCACGCGGCCGGGAATGGAGTCCCCGATCTTGTAGCCGTCGCGCGCCATCTCCGGACGCTTGCGCAGCATCTCGCCGGTGACGGTGAAGTCTTCGGACAGGATCGGCGCGGCGCCTTTTTCCTGCGCCAGTTCCAGCGCGACTTCCCAGCCGGCCAGCGCCATTTCGCGGGCGACATCCTCGGTGAACGCGCAAGCCTCGGCGGTGCCATAGCGCAGTTTCAACATGGTGAGCGTGGAACCCAGGCCCAGAAAGCCCATGCCGTGGCGGCGTTTGCGCATGATCTCGCCGCGCTGCTTTTCCAGCGGCAGCCCGTTGATCTCGACCACGTTGTCGAGCATGCGCGTGAACACGCGCACGACCTCTTTGTACTCATCCATGTCGAAACGCGCCTTCGGCCCGAACGGATCGCGCACGAAGGTGGTGAGGTTCACCGAACCCAGCAGGCACGAGCCATACGGCGGCAACGGCTGCTCGCCGCACGGGTTGGTCGCGCGGATGTTCTCGCACCACCAGTTGTTATTCATCTCGTTGACCCGGTCGATCAGGATGAAGCCCGGCTCGGCGTAGTCGTACGTCGAAACCATGATCATGTCCCACAGGTGCCGGGCCTTCAGCTGCCCGTAGATCTTGCAGGCCACCAGACCGTCGTCGCGCACGATGTAATTGTCGTGCGCGGGCCATTCGCGCCAGACCACTTTGGACCCGTCATTGAAATCGAATTCGTCCTTTTCCTTGACGTGAATCGGAAAGGTCAGCGGCCAATCGGCATCCGATTCCACCGCCTGCATGAAACCGTCGGCAATCAACAGCGAAAGGTTGAACTGGCGCAGCCGGCCATCCTCGCGCTTGGCGCGGATGAATTCGCGCACATCCGGATGCGAGACATCGAAGGTGCCCATCTGCGCGCCACGGCGGCCACCGGCCGAGGACACGGTGAAGCACATCTTGTCGTAGATATCCATGAACGACAGCGGACCCGACGTATAGGCGCCAGCACCGGACACATACGCGCCGCGCGGGCGCAGCGTCGAGAATTCGTAGCCGATGCCGCAGCCGGCCTTCAGCGTCAACCCGGCTTGGTGGACCTTCTCCAGGATGTCGTCCATCGAATCACGCACGGTACCCGACACCGTGCAGTTGATGGTGGAAGTCTTGGGCTTGTGTTCGCGCGCGCCGGCGTTGGAGGTGATGCGGCCGGCCGGGATCGCGCCGCGCCGCAGCGCCCACAGAAATTTCTCGTACCAGTGCTCGCGCAACTGCGGCGTGGACTCGACCTCCGACAGCGCGCGCGCGACGCGCTGGTAGGTGTCGTCGATGGTGACATCCACCGGCGCGCCCTGCTTGGTCTTTAAACGGTACTTCTTGTCCCAGATGTCGAACGATGCTGGTTGCAGCGGAATATCCACCGCCATCCGTGCCATGTTCTCCGCGCGCACCGTGCTCATCCGTGTCCCCTCCGCTTTGTCTGCATCTTTGTCTGCATCATGGTTTTGCCGCTTGTCTTGCCTGGAATTCATATGGGTGATCCGCTTCCTGCGACAGTTTTGCGCGGCGCGCGTATGCACCGCGACAGATCGCTTCGATTCAAGGAATTATTGATCGCTGCGCGCCAAGAATCGCCGCGTTCCGCCTCCTTCTTCCCCGCCCCGCGATGTTGCGCCGCAACCCAAGCCTTGGTAAAACCCGATGGGTTTGAACACAAGATGTTGTGATTACGGGCGGGGCTCAACCCTACGCTGACACGAGCCGCGTGTAAAGCTGGCAGCCAGCCTTTTGTCTCGACGCGGGTGTACAACAATGCCTGCGCCGCGAACGCACAGCGTTCAGCGCAGTCCAAGTCGGATCCCCGCCTTCCCGATCGGGTCGGGCGGAGACGCGCCCGATCTTTCGCCCACCGAAACACGAAAATGAAAAGGAGCCCGCATGCCGCCCACCCTTCGTTCGCGCCGCCATCTCGCTTGCCTGTTGCTGCTGGCGCTGTTTGCGTTGGCCGGTTGCGGCCACGCCGGCACTCTGCCGCCATCGGTCAACGGCCAACCGCTGCCGTCGCTCGCGCCGATGCTGGCGAAAGTATCGCCCGCGGTGGTGAATATCTCCTCGACCACGCATCGCCAGGTGCGCGACCCGTTCTTCTCCGATCCGATCATGCGCCAGTTCTTCGGCCTGCCCGATGCGACCCGCGAGCAGATCGAGCAATCGCTGGGTTCGGGCGTGATCGTCGATGCGAACAAGGGTTTCATCCTGACCAACAATCACGTGGTCGCCGGCGCCGATGACATTCGGGTAACGCTGACCGACGGACGCAGCTTCAAGGCGAAATTGATCGGCGCGGACCCGGCCACCGACGTGGCGGTGGTGCAGATTCCGGCACAGCGGTTGACCGCATTGCCGCTGGCGGATTCGGCGAAGTTGCGCGTCGGCGATTTCGTGGTCGCGCTGGGCGACCCTTTCGGGCTCGGCCAGTCGGCGACCTCGGGCATCGTCTCGGCGCTTGGCCGCCAGGGACTGGGCAACAGCGGCTATCAGAACTACATCCAGACCGACGCCTCGATCAATCCCGGCAATTCCGGCGGCGCGCTGGTCAATCTGGACGGCGAACTGGTCGGCATCAATTCGATGATCTATTCGCCGTCGGGCGCCAGCGCAGGGCTAGGCTTTGCGATTCCTTCCGATCTCGCCTCCTCGGTGATGCAACAGTTGATCAAGACCGGCCACGTCAGCCGCGGCAGCCTCGGCGTGGATGCACAGGATTTGAACCCGCGCGTGGCCGCGGCGCTCGGCATCAAATCACGCACGGGCGCGCTGATCACCGACGTGACACCCGGCTCGCCGGCCGCGCAGGCCGGCTTGAAACCGGGCGATCTGGTGGTTGCCGCGGATGGCAAGCCGATCGATGACGCGCAGGATCTACGCAACGCACAGGGCTTGAAACCGCTGGGCAGCACCTTGACGCTGGACGTCGAACGCGGCGGCCAACGCATGCACGTGAGCGCCAAGCTTGCCGCCGATGCCAACACGCTCGCCGGCGCGGCCCTCGATCCGCGCCTCGCCGGCGCATCGTTCGTGGAGCTGCCGGGCAGTTTGCGCCAGCAAGGCGCGAGCGGCGTCGGAATTGCCGACGTGGATGCCGGCAGCCGCGCGGCGCAGCAAGGCCTGATGGCGGGCGACATCGTGGTCGGCATCAACAACACCGCCACTCCCAACCTGACCACCTTGCGCCGATTGCTCGTCGCGCATCCTAAACGCTTGCTACTGGTGATCGTGCGCGACGGGCAGATTGCGCAATTGATGATCCAGTAAGGAGGATCTGGTTTAACGGGACGATATTGGCCCTTGCCCACATGCCACACTTCCACAACCCCGAACCATTGCTGTGCAATGGTTCGGCCCCTTGACTCAAGGGAGCTCAGACGCAGGGAACCGTCGCAACCTATTTATCAGAGGTTCCCTACGTGAACCCAGCCCTGCTCCCGCAGTGGGGCGGAGTAACTTTCATCGCGCGCATCACATTCGGCGCGCGCGATTCGGTGATAATCGTCGATGCTTCAAATCGCCTCCACGGAATCCTCATGTCCCCACGTTCCCTGCACCTGATCGCCGCCGCGTTGCTGTTGTGCTTTGCCAGCGATGCCGCCCTGAACACTGTCGCTGCCAAAACCAGTCACAGGAAATCCACCCATCACAGCCATGCAGCCGAGTCCAGCGGGCCTCCGCTGGTGATCCGTGGCGACCTCGCGACGTCGCGCGGCCTCGACGCGATCGTCAGCGCCTATGAAGATGCCGGCAAGGGCCGGGTCGAAGTGCAGCCGTTCAACACGCTGTCGGGCATCGATGCCGCGCTCAGCGGCAGTGCCGACATCGCTGCCAGTGCGCGCCCGAGCTTTCCCGGTCGCGCGCAGGAAGCGGGCCTAAACTTCACGCCGGTGGCATGGGATGCCCTGGTGATGATCACCTCGCCCGACAATCCGGTAAGCAACATCACCCTGAAGCAGCTGCACGATATCTACTGGGGCAAGCTCACCAACTGGAGCGAACTCGGCGGCAAGGACGAGCCGATCGATCTTTACACCGTGGCAAGCCCGCTGGATGGCAGCGAGTACAGCTTGCGCCGGCTGCTGTACGGCCGCGGCAATGCGCCGATCGTGATGCCGCGCATGTACATCAATGTGGACACGCTGGAGCAGGGAATCGCGCTGGATCCGAAATCGCTGGGGCTGTCCACGCTTTCCGGCGTGCACGGCAACAAGAAGGTGCGGATCATCCCGGTGGAAGGGGTAATGCCGACACCCGCGACCGTCGCCGACGGCAGCTATCCGCTGTACACGGCGATCTATCTCGCCTCCAGCGCCAACAGCCCGCATGTCGCTCAGGTTGCGCAGTTCATGGATTTTCTCGGCAGCGACGAGGCGAAGAAACTGATGCGTGAGCACGACCTGCTGCCCTATGCGGATGCACCGGGCTTGCAGGCACCGGATCAGCAACTGGTCGCCATCGCCGGCAGAATGGTAGGTGAAGGTCTGCCCGCATCCGACGCGGCCAAGCTCACCGCCACTGCCGCCCCTGCGCTCGCTTCGGCACAACCATCCGCGCCAGCAACCGCTTCCGCAACATCTCCGATTGCAGCCACTACCGCCGCAGCGCCCGAAGTCTCGCTGGCTGCGGCGCAGACGGGTGCGCACGTGACGCCTTCCGCGCGCACACCGAAGGATCCCTCGCTCAAGCACGCCGAATCCGTGGCGCCTTCCAACCCGGTGGTGGTGGCGGCGAATGGCGCGGTGACGCCGGTCGATCAGGCCACGGCCAACACGCGCCCGGCCAACTACACCGTAAGCAAGGGTGACACCTTGTCGGCGATCGCGCGCAAATATGCGGTGAGTGTGGACGATCTGCGCAAATGGAACGATCTCAAGGGCGACATCCTGCGGGTGGGCCAAGTGCTGCAATTGGCACAGTCGCAGTGATTCGGGGACTGGGCGAACTCAAGCGCAATCCTCGCGCGCTGCCGCTGGAAGCACTCGATCGCGCGCACTGGCAAGCCCGCGCGAAAAAACTTTCTGCGCGCGAGCGGCGCTGGGCGCAGGCCTGCGGCTTCGACGCCAGTCCGGGCACGTTCTGTCTGTTGCCCAATGCGCGCGGCGATGTCGCGCGCGTGCTGGCCGGTGTCGACGCGTCGGTGCCGGTATTTGCGCTGGGCGCATTTCCCTTGTTGCTGCCTGCGGGCGATTACCGGTTGGACAACGACCTGCTGCCGGCCGCCGATGCGGCGCTCGGCTGGGCGCTCGGCGCGTACCGCTACGCACGCTATCTGTCCAATGCCCCGCCCGCACCAGCGCGCCTGTGCGTGCCGCGCCAAGTGCTGGACGAAGCCGCGCCGACACTGGATGCAATCGGCAAAGTGCGCGACCTGATCAACACGCCGAGCGAGGATCTCGATCCCGCGCAACTCTGCGATGTCGTGCGCACGTTGGCGCGCGAACACCGCGCGAAATACCGCGACTGGCGCGGCGACGCGCTGTTGCAGGCCGGCTTTCCCACCGTGCACGCGGTCGGTCGGGCCAGCGCGCACGCTCCGTGCGTGGCAGAACTGCGTTGGGGCAAAGCATCCGACCCGCTGGTGGGCATAGTCGGCAAGGGCGTGTGTTTCGATTCCGGCGGATTGAGCATCAAGACCGCCGACGGCATGCGCTGGATGAAGAAGGACATGGGCGGCGCCGCACACGCGATCGCGCTGGCGCAGTGGGTCATGGCAGCCAGGTTGCCGGTGCGATTGCTGCTGATCATCCCCGCGGTGGACAACGCGATCTCCGGCAACGCGATGCGGCCGGGCGAAGTGATCCGCACCCGCGCCGGCGTCACGGTGGAGGTGGACAACACCGATGCGGAAGGCCGCCTCGTGCTGTGCGATGCGCTGACCGCCTGCGCCGAGGAACAACCCGACCTGTTGATCGATTTCGCCACACTCACAGGTGCCGCGCGGGTGGCGCTCGGCCCCGATCTTCCGGCATTGTTCGCCAATCACGATCACGCCGCGGAACACCTGCTCGCGGTGTCGCGCGCGCAAAACGATCCGCTGTGGCGGCTGCCGTTGTGGCATCCCTATCGCACCGTGCTGGCGTCTTCGGTGGCTGATCTGGTCAACACCGGCTCTTCGCGTTATGGCGGCGCGATCACCGCCGCGTTGTATCTGGAGCGCTTCGTGCCCGCCGCGATCCCGTGGCTGCACGTGGACGTGTACGCCTGGAATGACAACGACCGCCCCGCGCGTCCGCGCGGCGGTGAAGCGCAATCACTGCGCGCGTTCTCGGCGTTTCTGCGGGAATGCTACGCGCGCTGACTCGCAATTTTCAGCACCGGCCGTCATGAGCGAGCACCCAAAGCCGAGTGTCAATCCGACGCGCCGGGCACGCCCTTGTACGGCAGGACTTCCGCGGCCAGTTTGGTGTTGCTGTGGATCAGGCCCACTTCATCGGCGAGGATGTGCGCGGTCTCGTCGAGCTCGGTGTCCTTGGCGTTCTTGGCCGCCTTCTCACGGGCGAGATCCGATTGCAGGCTGCGCTCGCCGGGCTGCAGGCCGTCATCCGGGCGCAGGTTGGCGGCGGAAGCATCACCCAGCGCCTGACGGCGCGCCTTGAACGCGGCCTCCTGCGCATCGAGCTTCTTGCGTTCGGCGTCGCGCACGGCGTAATCGAGTGAGACCGATTTCTGGTCATGCAACTTGCGCGCGGCGGCGAGTTCGTCCAGCAGCAATTGCCAGGAGGGATCCTTGGCGGCGCGCGCATCGTGCATCTGCGTCAACTGCGGCAGCAATGGTTTCAGATTGGCGACCGGCGAGTATTTGGCCGGCGTGATCTGCGTCCACGGCAGTGCGTTGTCATAGGAGGATTCGCCGAAATCCGCGAAATCCACGCTGTGCGGGAAGGCGATATCCGGCGTTACGCCGTGCAGCTGGGTGGAGCCGCCGTTGATGCGGAAGAACTCGGCGATGGTCATCTTCAGTTCGCCGAACACCGGCTTTTCGTTCTGCGCCAGTTGATCAAGATCGGTAAGGTTCTGCACCGTGCCTTTGCCGAAACTCTGCTCGCCGACAATCACCCCGCGGCCGTAATCCTGGATCGCCGCGGCAAAGATTTCGGTGGCCGAAGCCGAGCCGCGGTTGACCAGCACGGCCAGTGGGCCGCCCCAGGCCATGCCGGCATCGGTGTCGTCCTGCTGTTCGACGTGGCCGCGCGCGTCGCGCACCTGCACCACCGGACCCTTGTTGATGAACAGGCCGGTGAGCTCGGACGCTTCCGCCAGCGAGCCGCCGCCATTGTCGCGCACGTCCATTACCACGCCATCGACTTTTTCCGCCTTCAACTGGGCCAGCAGCTTGGCGACGTCGCGCGTGGCGCTCTTGTAATCCGGATCACCACGGCGACGCGCTTCAAAATCCTCATAGAACCCCGGCAGGGTGATCACGCCGATGCGGCGGGTAACGCCGCCATCCTTGAGCGTGATGATGGATTTCTTGGCGGCCTGCTCGGCGAGCGTGACCTTGTTGCGCACCAGCGTCACCAGCACGTGCTTGGCATCCTGGCCGCCCGTCGCCGGCAACACTTCCAGCCGCACGGTGCTGCCCTTGGGCCCGCGGATCTTGTCCACCACGTCGTCGATGCGCCAGCCGACCACGTCGGCGAGCGCACCGCACGCGCCCTGGCCGACGCCGACGATCTTGTCGCCGACCTCGAGCTTGCCGGATTTCTCGGCCGGCCCGCCTGGCACCAGACTGCGCACCAGGATGTAGTCGTCATGCTGCTGCAGTTCCGCGCCAATGCCTTCCAGCGACAGCTTCATCGAGATGTCGAAGTTGGCCGAAGCGCGCGGCCCGAAATAATTGGTATGCGGATCGATCGCCATCGCATACGCGTTCATGAAGGTCTGGAACACGTCCTGCGAATCGAGCTGGTGCACGCGATCCAGAAAGTTTGCGTAGCGCTTGGCCAGCGTCTTGCGGATATCGTTGTCGCTCTGGCCGGCCAGCTTCAGGCGGATCCAGTCGTTCTTGACGCGCTTGCGCCAGATGTCGTTGAGCGCGGCGGTATCCGCGGCCCACGGCGCCTTGTCGCGATCGGGCTGGTAGGTTTCCGGGCGATCCAGATCGAAGCCCTTCTTCAGCAGCGACATCGCGTAGGCGGTGCGCTCGCCGGCGCGCTGCTCGTACAGATTGAAAATCGCGTACGGGATCGAGAGATCCCCGTTCCAGATCGCATCATCCAGCTTGGTGCGGTCGGCCGCGAAATGATCGAGATCGGTCTGGCTGAAGAACAGTTTTTCGCTATCCAGCGCGTCGAAGTAGCCCTTGAAGATCTTGCGCGACATCGCGTCGTCAAGCGGCACCGCGTTGTAATGGAAGCGCGTCAGGAACCGTGCAGCGAGCACGCCCGCCTCCGCCTGGTCGGCGGTGGGCTTGAGCATCGGTGCCGAAGTGATGACATCGGTCGGCGGCGGTGGCGCGATGGCCGCGCTGCTGGCGGCGGAAGCCGGGCACGATTCGTCCGCGTGGGCGACGCCGAACAGGCTCAGGCACAGGAAGAAGGTCAACAGGAAACGCTTGCTCATAGATCTCTCTGGGTATGTCTTACGCGACTTCAACGAAGCCGGCGTCGTGTGCTTGCTGATCGGCGTGATAGGACGAACGCACCAGCGGGCCCGAAGCGACATGGGTGAAGCCCATCGCCATGCCCGCATCGTGCAGTTGGTTGAATTCTTCGGGGGTCCAGTAGCGCAGCACCGGGTGGTGATGCGGCGAGGGTTGCAGATATTGGCCGATGGTAACCATGTCCACGTCATGCGAGCGTAAATCGCGCAAAGCGCCCAGCACCTGCTCGTGTGTCTCGCCCAGGCCCAGCATGATGCCGGACTTGGTCGGAATGCCCGGATGACGCGCCTTGAACTCGCGCAGCAATTGCAGGGACCAGTCGTAATCGGCGCCCGGCCGCACCTCGCGATACAGCTCGCGCACGGTTTCCAGGTTGTGGTTGAACACATCGGGCGGGTCGCTGGTCAGCGCGTCAAGCGCGCGCTCCATGCGGCCCTTGCCGCGGAAATCCGGCGTCAGGATTTCGATTTTCAACGTCGGGCTCTCATGCCGCGCGGCGCGGATGCAGTCGGCGAAATGTTGCGCGCCGCCATCGCGCAGATCATCACGATCCACCGAGGTGATCACCACGTAGCGCAAACCCATGTCACGGATGGTGTGGGCAAGCCGCAACGGCTCCAGCGGATCGGGCGGCTTGGGCCGGCCGTGCGCAACGTCGCAGAACGAGCAGCGCCGCGTGCACACCTCGCCCAGGATCATGAAAGTCGCGGTGCCCTTGGAAAAACATTCGTGGATGTTCGGGCAAGAGGCTTCCTCGCACACCGTCACCAGCGCGTTGGCGCGCAGCTTCGCCTTCAACTGCTGCACGGCGTTGCCTTGCGGCAGGCGCACCCGGATCCACGACGGCTTTCGCAGCGTCGGCGCGGCTTCGAACTGCGCGCGGTTGCGCGCGATCTTGTCCTCGCCGGCCAGCTTCTCGCCGGTGACGATGCCGCTGGTCACGACAGCGGGAATGCGGGTGGAGCTGATGGGGGTTTCGCTCATGCGCTTACCCGGCGAACAGCCTGTTCGCCAAAAGTGGGGTCGACTGATTTCGCTTTGACAACGGAGGGCAACACAGGTTCATCGGCGTGCGCGACAAGCCCGAACTGGCGGCAAAGTTCTTCCGCCAATACGTCCTCGACTTCGCGCAGCCGCGATGCACCACCCAAGTCTACCATCTGCGTGACGGCGAGACCCTGATAACCGCAGGGATTGATGCGCCGGAACGGCTCCAGGTCCATGTCGATGTTGAAGGCCAGCCCATGGAAACTGCAGCCGCGGCGCACGCGCAGGCCGAGCGCGGCGATCTTGGCCTGGTTGACGTAGACGCCCGGCGCCCCCTGGCGGCGCACCGCTTCGATGTTCCAGTGCGCCAGGGTGTCGATGATCGCCTGCTCGATGCGGCAGACCAGGTCGCGCACGCTCAATCCCAGCCGGCGCAAATCCAGCAGCGGATAGGCCACGATCTGGCCAGGTCCGTGATAGGTGACCTGGCCGCCGCGATCCACCGGGACCACGGGAATATCGCCGGGCGCCAACACGTGTTCCATCTTGCCGGCCTGGCCCAGCGTGAACACCGGATCGTGTTGCAGCAACCATAGTTCGTCGGGCGTTTCCGCCATGCGCGCATCGGTGAAGGCGCGCATGGCTTGCCACACGGGCGTGTACGGTTGCCGACCGAGGTGGCGGATGAGCAGGGACCGGGAACCGGGGGCCGGAGACCGGATTTCGGGAGTCATGGCTGCATAAGTGGAGATGCGGGCAAAGTGAGCCAAGGGGTGGAGGCAAAAATCATGGGCGCCGCGCCCTCCCCGGTCACAGCTTCATCACAACGTATACCGGATATCCGCATCCGCGCGCAGCGCGGCGTGCGCCAGGTCGTACTTTTCGCGCGAGGGACAGGTAAACGCGACCGTGACCGCGACGTAATTGCCTTCCCGCGAAGGTCGTTCGCGCACCGATGCATCCAGCACGCTCAACCCCAGGCCGCGCAGGATCTCCGGCACGCGCGCGCGCAGGTTGGCGCCGGCGTTGCCCATCGCAGTGATTTCGAAACTGCCGGGAAACTGGAAACCCTGGCCTTCGTCGGGTTCGATATTCTCTAAATCACGCATATTTTTTGGCAATTGTCCTTAACTGCTGATCTCACCACATGATGGCACTTGATTTCGCTTTCGCATTCGGCAACTCCAAAAGCGCCCGTCCATGGCCACCTCCTGGCGGCTTGCCGTCGCCTCGATGAGGGTTGCACAAGACTATTTCATCAGCGCGTATCAGGAGTCACCGCCGTGGCTGGTTGTACTGTCACGCTTGGCGCGTTGGTGGTGGTAGTGCCGCCGGCACTGCCGTGGAACCACAGCAGGATCGCATCCCACAGCCGCTTGAAGAAACCGCCTTGCGGCGCTTCCTGCAACACCATCAGCGGCGCATCCAGCACCGTCTTGCCATCCAGCGTGACATGCAGCGCGCCGATCTGCTGGCCCTGCTTGTAAGGCGCGATCAGACGCGCCGGAATGTCCAGCGTGGCTTTCAACTCGCCGTACTTGCCGCGCGGAATGGTCACCACCGCATCCTGCGCAAGACCCAGCGGCAGGGTGTCCGCCTCGCCCTTCCACAACCGCGGCATGGCCAGCGGCTTGCCGGCGGGATAGAGATTGTGCGTTTCGTAGAAGCGGAACCCGTATTCGAGCAGCGCTTCCGAATCGTCGGCACGCGCGCGATCACTGGGCGCGCCCATCACCACCGCGATCATGCGCGCACCACCGCGCTGGGCCGAAGCCGCGAGGCAGTAACCCGCTTCCGCGGTGTGGCCGGTCTTGATGCCGTCCACGCTGGGATCCCGCCACAACAGCGTGTTGCGATTGTGCTGGGTGATGCCATTCCACTGGAATTCCTTGATCGCGGAAATCTTGTAGTCATCAGGAAAATCGTGGATCAGCGCGCGCGAGAGGATCGCGATGTCGCGCGCGGTGCTGTAGTGGTCGGGCACCGGATAACCCGAGGCATTGATGAAATGGCTGTTGGCCATGCCAAGCCGCTGCGCGTAGGCATTCATCAGCGCGGCGAATGTCTGCTCGGAACCGGCCACATGCTCGGCCAGCGCGATCGCGGCATCGTTGCCGGATTGGATGATCATTCCGTTCAACAGATCCTTGAGCGGCACCTTGGAGTTCACTGCCAGGAAACTGGTCGAGCCATCGGTGCTCGCGCCGCCTGCTTTCCATGCGTGCTCGCTGATGAACACCGGATCATCCATGTGGATCTTGCCGGCACCGAGTTCGGCCGACACCACGTAATCGGTCATGATCTTGGTGAGCGACGCCGGTTGCTCGCGCTGATCGGGATTGCTGGAAGCCAGAATCTGGCCGCTGGTGTAATCCATCAGCACCCAGCTGTGCGCGTCGAACGTCGGCGGCGGCGGCACCGGCGTTTGCGGCACCGGAATCGCGGCGGGTTTGGGTGGCAATGCGCTCACCGGCTTGGGCGGCAACGTCTGGGCCACGACGACGCCGGAAAGGGCGAGCGTGGAGATCAACAGCAGGTGACGCAGAAGGCTCATTGTTATCCTGTGAAAACCAATATGGTTGATTTCGACCCGCATACCCATGCTTTCGCGACCCCGTCAAACCCCTGCTCGGCAAGGGCTTGATTGCCCCCTTGCCGCAAGGGACCCAAGGGCGCCAATAAGTTTGGGCGCAAAAGCCGCTACTGTACTGCGACCTGCGCGTGGGGCAACCCCAGCGCATCGATTTTTTCCGTGACGCGATCGGCCGCATCCACATCCGCCAGCGGCCCGATCTGCACGCGCTTGAGTTCCCTTCCGCCGACCTGTGCATCCACCACGCGCACCGCGCCGACATCCTGATCGCGCAGGCGTGCCGCCAGCCGTTCCGCGTTGACCGGGTCGCCGAACGCACCGACTTGCAGATACAGCTTCGGCGCGCCGCCCGCCTGCGCTGAGACCGTGATCGGCGGCGGCGGTTCCGCATGCTCGCGCGCGGGATCGATGCCCTGCACTTCCACCAGGCCCGTGCCCTTGGGCCAGACACCTATCCGCACTGCGGCGGCGTAGGACAGATCAATGATGCGATTCTGCGCGAACGGACCGCGATCGTTGATGCGCACGATCACGCTTTTGCCATTGTCGAGGTTGGTCACGCGCGCATAGCTCGGCAGCGGCAGGACCTTGCTGGCCGCGCTGAACGCATACATGTCGTACTTCTCGAAATCCGATGTCATATAGCCGTGGAACTTGGCGCCGTAATATGACGCGATGCCGCGCTCGTCGTAACCGGCCGCGCTCGGCAACACGTGATAGGTTTCACCCAGCACCGAGTACGGCGACTTGTTGCCGTAACGCGAGTGCGGTTCGGCTTTCGGCACGGGCTCCGGCAACGAAGCGATATCGATGCCGGCGCCATCAGGCGTGGAGTCGCGGTTCTGCCGATAGCGGCGCGATTGCGGCAACTCCACATCGTCGCGGAAATCATCCGCGCCGTGAGTGGCTTGCGCAACGCCGGAGTTTGAACGCGCGGCATTGCGCGTGCGTTCGCGGCTGGGAGAACTTCCGCAAGCGCAGAGCATTCCGCAAACCAGCGCGATCAGCGCAACCCGCGCGCGCTTCATCGCGCCGCTTCCGCCGTCGCCGTCTCCGTCGGCTGCACCGCGCCTTGCGCGATTTCCTGCGCCAGTTGCACCACCGCCATCGCGTAGCGCGGGCTCTTGTTGTAACGCGTGATCACGTAGAAGTTCTGGAAAGTGAGCCAGTATTCGTCGCCGGCATCGCCCTGCAGCGTCAGCAGGCTGGCGGGCGCGCCCGGGCTCACGATCGCTCCTGGCGCGTAACCCGCCGCGACGAACTGCTCGATCGGCGTGCTCGGCGCGGCACCGGCGTATTCGGGCACCGGGTCGGGTGCCGCGCCTTGCAAGGCGCGCAGCGCCACCGGCGCGTCGGGTTCCCAGCCATGTGCGGCGAAATAATGCGCGACGCTGGCAACGATGTCCGGGAGCGAGTTGTTGAGATCGATCCGCCCGTCGCCGTCTCCGTCCACCGCGAAGTCACGGATGCTGGAAGGCATGAATTGGCCCCAGCCCTGCGCGCCGGCGTAGGAACCTTGCAACGTGTCCAGCGGGCCGGCGAGCATGTTCTGCGGCAACTCCAGCAGCGTCTTCAACTCGCCGCGGAAATACGCCGCGCGGGGCGGGTAGTGGAATGCCAGCGTGCTGAGCGCATCCAGTACGCGGTAATGGCCGGTGATCTTGCCGTAACTGGTTTCCACGCCGATGATCGCGACGATGATCGGCGCCGGCACGCCGTACTGCGCGCTGATTTTGTCCAGCAGCGCACGATGCTCGTTGTAGAACGCGATGCCGCCATCGATCCGCGCCGGGGTCAGGAAGATCGGTCGGTACTCGCTCCACGGCTTGCTTTCCGCCGGCCGCATCATGGTGTCGATGATGCTCTGCTTGTACTGCGCGCCATCCAGCAGCGCAGTCAGTGCGGCGGCATCCTTGCCGGTATCGGCAGCCACCTCCGCGATCAGCGCGGCTTCGCCCGGATGCACTTCGGAACGCACTGTCGAAACCGTCTGCTGCGCGAGGGCCGCGGCGCACGGTGCGAGCAGCAAAAGGAGGATCGAAAACACACTGCGGATCATGCCGGCAGAGACTAGCACGTGAGCTGGATTGTTCAATGGCGCGCGATGCGCATTGCGCGTGCGAGCGTCGAACGCGGGCAAAGATCGCCCGCACGCAGGCTCCTGCAAGCCGCTTTGTAGGAGCCTGCGTGCAGGCGACCCAATCGCGTCGAAGGCGCGGGACCGACCCATGCGAGTCGCAGGCCATGAATGGCCGTGTCGAAGTGAGCTTCAGGCGCCGTCGCGTGACGCCGAGCATCGCAGCCGGGCGCGCGGGAAAGGCGCGATTGTCTGAGCACAGGGATGTGCGAGTTCGCGCCAGCGCGCGACCGGCGAGAAGCGCAGGGAAGTTTCAGCGACACGATGTCGCTGAAACCGTCATGCCGGCGCTAATGGCTTTGGTTACTTTCCCCGAAAGGAAAGTAACCCGCGCCGTGGGACGGCGCGGAAAAGGACACGGATGTCGAAGCCCCCAAAGTCCTCGCGAGCGTTTCCCTGGCGCACTTGCCTTCCCTCTCCCGCAAGCGCGAGGGAAGACGCCTCACACCGTGAACTTGCGATGCGCGTGGATCGACATCAGCACCCCGAACCCGCACAGCAGCGTCACGGCCGAGGTGCCGCCGTAGGAGATCAGCGGCAGCGGTACACCGACCACCGGCAGCAGGCCGGTGATCATGCCGCCGTTGACCATTACGTACACGAAGAAACTCATGCCGATCGCGCCGGCCAGCAGGCGCGAATAGGTATCGCGCGCATTGGCCGCGATCCACAGGCAGCGGCCGACGATGAAGATGTACAACGCCAGCAGCAGCAGCACGCCCACCAGGCCGAATTCTTCCGAGAACACCGCGAACACGAAATCGGTGGTGTGCTCGGGCAGGAATTCCAGCCGCGATTGGGTGCCGTGATGCCAGCCTTTGCCGAACACGCCGCCGGAGCCGACTGCGATCATCGACTGGATGATGTGCCAGCCGTTGCCGAGTGGATCGTTTTCCGGATGCAGGAAAGTCAGCACGCGCTGGCGCTGGTAATCGTGCAAGAAATGCCAGGCGACCGGCGTGGCGCCCGCCAATGCGCCCAGCATCAGGCCGACGCGCCACCACGCGATGCCCGACAGGAACAACACGAAGATTCCGGACGCCGCGACCAGCAACGCGGTGCCGAGATCGGGTTCCTTGGCGATCAGTGCGGAAGGAATCGCAATCAGCAAGCCCACGACCGCGATATCTTTCCAGCCCGGCGGCAGATGACGCGGATGCAAGTACCAGGCGATCATCATCGGCATCGAGAGTTTCAGAAACTCCGACGGCTGGAAACGGATCACACGCAGATCCAGCCAGCGGTTGGCGCCGCGGCCTTCGCCCAGCACCACCACCGCCACCAGCAGCAAGCTGCTGAACACGTAGAACCACGGCGTCCAGGTGCGCAACAGCGTTGGCGGGATACGCGAGATCACCAGCATCAGGATCGCGCCAAGCACGAAGCGCGCAGCCTGCCCGCCGATCACCGAAAGATCCAGATCGCTGGCGCTGTACAGCGTGATCAGGCCGACGCAGGCCAAGACCAGCAGCGCAATCGCCAACGGCAGATCGATGCGCGCGCGCCGCCACAGTTGCTGACCGAAGCGCGAGCCGCGCGTGCGCAAGCTGGCGATCATCGCGTTCATTGCACGACCTTCGCGGGCGAAACACTCGCGGTCTCGGTCGCGGGTGGAAGCGCGGAGGCGGGTTGCTCGGCGAGCCACGCATCCAGCATCTTGCGCGCGATCGGCGCGGCGTCGCTGCCGCCCCAGGCACCGGCCTCCAGCACCACCGCGACCGCGATGCGTGGCGCCTCGGCGGGCGTGAAGCAGATGAACCATGCGCGATGGCGCGCAGCCAGGATCGCCTTGTCCTTGGTGGTGGTCCACTCGTCGGTTTTGCGCGAGTAACGCTCGGCGGTGCCGGTCTTGCCGGCGATCACATATGGAAAGCCCTTGCCGGTTCCGGCCAGGTACGCGGTGCCGCGCGGATCATTGACCACCCCGATCATGCCTTGGCGCACCGCGTCGAAATCCTCCGGGTTGCGGATCGCGCTGGCTGCCGAGGGCGGGTCGGCCATCGTCACCAGCGGCGCGTTCGAGCCTTCGCTTATCGCGTGCAACAGGTGCGGTGTATGCGGCACACCGCCATCGGCGAGCATCGCCACCGCATGTGCCAACTGCATCGGCGTCACCACCCAGTAACCCTGGCCGATGCCGGCGATCACCGTCTCGCCCGCGTACCAGGGCTGGTTGAAGGTCGCCCGCTTCCATTCCGGCGACGGCAGCACGCCGTTGCTTTCGGCCGGCAGGTCGATGCCGGTTTCGGCGCCGAACCCGAACTTCGACAGATAGGCATCCATCTTGTCGATGCCCATCTGCAAGGCCAGCGAATAGAAATACGTATTCACCGATTGCGTGATCGCCTGCATCAGGTTCACCACACCGCTGCCGCCGCGCACATCGTCGCGATAGCCACGCGACTGCCCCGGGATGTAGAACGTGCCGGTGGAGAGCACGGTATCTTCCGGTTTGCGGAAGCCCATCTCCAATCCGGCCAGACCCATGAACGGCTTGACCGTGGAGCCGGGCGGATAGCCGCCACGTATCGCGCGATTGAGCAGCGGCTTTTCCGGGTCGTGCAGCAGATCGGCATAATCGACCTGGCTGATGCCGTTGACGAACAGGTTGGGGTCGAAACTCGGCACCGTCACCATCGCCAGCACTTCGCCGCTGCGCGGATCGATCGCCACCGCCGCACCCGAGCGGCCGGCGAACGCGTCGATGGCGGCGCGCTGGATGTGTGCGTCGATCGAGAGATAGAGGTTCTGGCCGGGCTTTGGCGCCACGCGCTCGAGCACACGCTGAGGACGCTGGTCGGCATTCACCTCGACCATTTCGTAACCGGGCGTGCCGTGCAAACGGTTCTCGTAATAGCGCTCGATGCCGGTCTTGCCGATATGCGTGGTGCCGGCGTAGCGGTCGGCGTCCAGATGCTGCAAGTCGCGGTCATCGATGCGCGAGACATAACCGATCACGTGCGCGAACTCGGTGCCAAGCGGGTAGTTGCGGGTGAGGTAGGGGGTGACATCCACGCCCGGGAATTGCCAGGCGTTGACCGCGAAGCGATCCATCTCGTCTTCGCTCAGATGGAATTTCAGCGGCACGCCTTCGAACGGACGATGCTGACCCAGCGATTGCTTGAAGCGCTGGATATCGTCGTCGGTCAGCGGCACCACTGCGGATAACCGCGCGAGCAACGCATCCATGTGCTTGATCTTTTCCGGCGTCACCTCCAGCCGGAATGCGGGCACGTTGTCGGCCAGCAGCACGCCGTTGCGGTCATAGATCAATCCGCGCGGCGGCGGCAGATGCCGCAGGTGCACGCGATTGGCCTGCGAGCGCGTGCTGAATTCGTCATGCCGCTGCACCTGCAAGTAGAAGAAGCGCCCGCCCAGCACCGACAACGCCGCCACGATCAGCACAAAGCCCGTGAACGCGCGCCGCCCGAAGTGCGCGGATTCGCGATGTTTGTCCTTCAGATTGCGCGACGGCGACATCGGCTATCCGCTCGTTTCTTTCGCGCGCAAGCGCGACCGCACGTCGTCGATCAGCAGAAACACGAACGGCCACGCAAGCGTGCCGGTCAACGGCGCCAGCCAGAAGGTTGGCGGCGGCATCGGATCGCCGGCGAACAGCCGCACCAGCAACAACAGAATGCGATCGTTGAACAACAGCACCAGCACCGCCAGCGCCTGTTGCCACATCGGGAAGAAGCGCAGACGCGCGCGGAAGCGCAGCACGATGAACGTGAGCGCGGCCAGCCGCAGCGCCTGCTCACCCAGCAACGCGCCATCCAGCAAATCCGCTCCCAGGCCCACCAGAAATGCCAGGCCGATGCCGGTGCGTTCCGGCGCTTCCAGCGACCAGTAGATCAGCACCAGCGCGGGCCAGTACGGTTTCAGCGGTGCCAGCGACTGCGGCAAAGGCATCAGCATCAACAGCAGCGACAATGAAAGGCTGCCGCCGAAAATCCAGAATTGCGCGCGCTGCCGGTTCATCGCTGCGACACCGCGTTCGGTGCGGCGGTTGCCGGATGTGCCGCAGCTTTCTGCGCCCCTTGCGCCGGCGTGGAAGCGAGCGCGACTGGCGGCCCGACTTGCGGCGCTTCTTTCGGCGGTCCGACCTGCTCGGGTTGATCGCGCAGCAGCAGCACCTCCCCACTGCGCGCCAGCGCCGCAGCAGGTTCCGCACTGGCCTGCGCGAACATGCCCGAGGGATCCGGACCCACCTTCGTGATCGTGCCGACAGGGAAGCCGGCCGGAAACCGACCACCCAGACCCGAGGTGGAAATGCGGTCGCCGACTTTCACGTCGGCCGACAGCGGGATGTCCGATACCAGCAGGCGATCCGGGACGCCGCTGCCGTGGGCGATGCCGCGCAATCCGCTGCGTTCGTCCACCACCGGAATCGAATGATTGGCATCCGTGATCAGCAGGGCCACGCAGGTGTGCGGCAGCACCTCGACCACCTGGCCCATCACGCCGTGCGCATCGATCACCACCTGGCCGACGTGCACGCCCTCCCTGGCGCCGGCGTCGATCATGACGCGATTGCGCGAAGGGCCGAGATCCACATCGATCAGCCGCGCCAGTTGCACGTCCATGCCGAGCATGCGGCGGGTATCCAGCAATTGCTTCAGGCGCGTGTTCTGCGCGGCGACCGCGCCCATGCGATTGAGCCGTGCCTGCGCCAGTAGCAGTGCTTCGCGCAGGCGGTTGTTGTCGTCAATCAGATCGCGGCGCTGGGTAAACGCGGTGCGCAGGTTCTGCGCGGTTTGTCCGGGCCATGCGGCCAGGCGGTAAATCGGTTCCACCGCAACGGATGCGGTATAGCGCGCACGATGCAGCCAGCCGTTGCGGTGATCCAGCACCATCAGCACGCATGCCAACGCGAGATAGCCGATCAGACGCAGCGTGCCCACGGCCGCATCGGCGAAGATCGGAGAGGATTCCTTGTGGGAGAGCGCCATGGCGGAAACAAGTGAGGCGTGATGGGGAGGAGTGAGCGAACAACCATTCACTGCGAGGGAGCGGTCTCCGCGTGCGCGCCTCCCGCCTCCCGCCTGGCCCTCCCTGGAGGATGCTACTCCTGCGCGAAGAAGTCGCTGCCGTGCTGATCGATCAGTTCCAGCGCACGCCCGCCGCCGCGCGCGACGCAAGTCAACGGATCGTCAGCCACCTGCACGTGCAGCCCGGTCTCTTCCGAAATCAGCCGATCCAGGTCGCGCAACAGTGCGCCGCCACCGGTCAGCACGATGCCGCGCTCGGCCACGTCGGAACACAATTCCGGCGGGGTCTGCTCCAGCGCCGAGCGCACTGCGGCGACGATGCCCGCCAATGGCTCGTGCAGCGCTTCCAGCACCTCATTGGAGTTGATCGTGAACATGCGCGGCACGCCTTCGGCGAGGTTGCGCCCGGAAACCTCCATTTCGCGCACTTCCGATTGCGCATAGGCGCAACCGATCTCGACCTTGATCCGCTCGGCAGTTGATTCCCCGATCAGGGTGCCGTGGTTGCGGCGCACATAGTTGATGATCGCCTCATCAAAGCGATCGCCGCCGATGCGCACCGACTGCGAATACACGATGCCGTTCAACGAAATCACCGCGACTTCCGAAGTGCCGCCGCCGATGTCGAGCACCATCGAGCCGCGCGCCTCATGCACCGGAATGCCGGCGCCGATCGCGGCGGCCATCGGCTCCTCGATCAGGAACACATCGCGCGCGCCGGCACCTTCCGCGGATTCCTTGATCGCGCGGCGCTCGACCTGGGTCGAGCCGCACGGCACGCACACCAGCACACGCGGGCTGGGGCGCAGGAAGCGCGAACGGTGCACGGCCTTGATGAAATACTGCAACATCGCCTCGGTCATGGTGAAGTCGGCGATCACGCCATCCTTCATCGGCCGCACGGTGACGATGTTGCCCGGCGTGCGGCCAAGCATGCGCTTGGCTTCGCCGCCGACCGCCGCCACCGCGCGCGGACCGCCGGGGCCGCGATCCTGACGGATCGCCACCACGGAAGGTTCATTGAGGACGATGCCCTGGCCGCGCACATAGATCAGCGTGTTCGCAGTGCCGAGGTCGATCGAAAGGTCATTGGAGAAGATGCCGCGGAACAGTTTGAACATGCGCGAGCGGGCTCGTGAAGGCGGTGTGAGGCGAGAGGGGCGAACGCCGCAGTCTAGTGAGCGGCGCCCCCGGTCGCAAGCGCGCCGAGGTTAAAAAAGCCTTGTTGCATGCGGGTTCCGGCGGGGTCGTGATGGTGGTCACGTTCGCCGGTCATCTGCACGCAGGCGCCTACGGCAGCGATGGTGCAGCAGCCATCGTGCTCGCGAGCGCTCCCCGTTCAAGCTACGATTCCGCGCTGCTCTTCCCGGGAAATCACGCATGCCCGCTGCCCTGATCTGCGGCTCGATGGCCTACGACACCATCATGGTGTTCGGCGACCGCTTCGAGAACCATATCCTGCCGGACAAGGTGCACATGTTGAATGTGTCATTCCTGGTGCCGCAGATGCGCCGCGAGTTCGGCGGCTGCGCCGGCAACATCGCCTATAACCTGAAATTGCTCGGCGGCGAACCGCTGCCGCTGGCCACCGTGGGTCAGGATTTCGATCCTTATGCCAAACACCTCACGGCGAATGGCATCCGCATGGACGGCTTGCGCGAGCTGCCGGACACCTTCACCGCGCAGGCGTTCATCACCACGGACCTCGACGACAACCAGATCACCGCCTTCCACCCGGGTGCGATGATGCGCAGCCATGAGAACCACGTGCGCGATGTTCCTGATATCGCTTTCGGCATCGTCGCGCCGGACGGACGCGACGGCATGCTCCAGCACGCGCGCGATTTCGCCGAACGCGGCGTGCCTTTCATTTTCGATCCGGGCCAGGCGATGCCGCTGTTTTCCGGCGAAGAATTCCGCGCCTTCATCGAGCAGGCCGATTACGTCACCGTCAACAGTTACGAAGCGAGCCTGCTGCAGGAACGCACCGGCTGGTCCGAGCGCGACATCGCGCAGCGCGTGCGGGCGTACATCGTCACGCACGGCGCGGAGGGTTCGCGCATCCACACGCGCGAACAGGATTATGAAATCCCGACCGCCACACCCGCGCGCGTCATCGACCCGACCGGTTGCGGCGACGCTTATCGCGCCGGCCTGATCTTCGGCCTGATGCGCGGTCGCGACCTGCCCACCGCCGGCCGCATGGCCTCGTTGATGGGCGCGCTGAAGATCGCGCATCCCGGCACGCAGAACCAGCGGTTCACGTATGCGGAGTTTGCAGAGGAATTCCGGAAGCAGTTCGGATATTCGCTGAATTGATTGCAGCCTTACGGCACGTCTACTGGTAGATGAAAAAGCTCAACGCATACCGTGGAAAGCTTACGGCCGCGCAAATCGCCGAGGGCATGAATGCAGCATTGGAGAATGCTCGGCGCCTCGCCGCAGATGCAGAGAGGCTTTTAAACATTGGTTCCTTTCCATCAGCCGCATCACTCGCGGCTCTCGCGATAGAAGAAGCTGGGAAAATTTCAATTCTTCGTGCGCTCTCGCTTGCAAGATCCCAAACCGAGCTCAATGACGCATGGAAAGATTACAGGTCACACACGATGAAAAATCGGGCATGGATCATGCCCCAACTTGTAGCCGCTGGGGCTAGGAAGTTGGAAGATTTGCGAGTTTTGTTCGATGAGAGCTCCAATCATCCATATGTGTTAGACCAGCTCAAGCAGCTTGGCTTCTATACGGATTGTTTGGGTAAAGCACTCTGGTCCAAGCCGTCCGACGTTATTGATGAGCATTTGGCTAGTTCTCTCGTCCACGTTTCGAAGCTGTTGTCACAAGGCTCAAAACATTCCCAAAGAGAAATTGAACTTTGGATGGAGCATGTAGGCC
>DATNFU010000038.1:0-17957 GCA_035606235.1 Rhodanobacteraceae bacterium | reverse complement strand
CGCCTCGGGTGCGTATGCCATTGCGCTGGGCGATCAGGCTTATGCCGCCCGGAAAGCAGTGGCAATCGGCTTGCACGCCCGTGCCAGCGGGGGGCAGGCCTTCGCGCTCGGTCCATCTTCCAATGCTTCCGGCAGCAACAGTACCGCGGTCGGCGGCGCGATTGATCTGAACGGCGACGGCATCATCGAGTCCAACGAAAGCACCAATGCTTCGGGCGGCTTGTCGCTTGCGCTCGGCTCCGATGCACAAGCAACGCAGAGCAACGCAACATCAGTGGGCGGTGAAGCCAGTGCCAGCGGAGTGGGCGCCACCGCTATCGGAAGTACGTCGAGTGCGACAGCTTCATCGAGTGTGAGTCTTGGCTTTGGCGCCCAAGCCGTTTCTTCCGGCGGTGTCGCGCTCGGCGCTAACTCGGTCGCCAACGACGGCAATGCCGTTTCGGTTGGGAACTGCTGTAGCCTCTTCCGCAAAATCGAGAATGTCGCCGATCCGATGAACCAGCACGACGCGGTGAATCTGGAATATTTCCTGGCGCACGCCGTTGTCCACACCGCGTTCGACACCGAGGTTGCCACGCTGCAAAGTGAGATCAACGCGCTGGATGCGTCAGTGAAACTGCCAGCCGGTGCGACCTCCACCAACACCGCATCTGCCAGTGTCCCGCAAGAAGCCCCCGGCGTGCAAAGCGCTTCGGCCGTTGCGAGCACGAGCAGCGCGGACGCAAGCGCGAAAACCTACACCGATCAGGCCGCGGCGCAGACCCTGAGTTCAGCCAAGACCTACACTGATGCGCAAACTACCGAAGCGTTGAACTCGGCGAAGACCTACACCGATGCGCAGAGTGCGCAAACGCTGTCTTCCGCGAAGGCGTACACGGACCAAGCGGTCGCCGATGTGGCATCCGACCTGAGCGGATTCGAGAACCAAGTGAACGCACGGTTCGATCAGCAGGACAAGCGGATTGACAATCTCGGCGCGATGGGCGCGGCGTCTGCACAGATGAGCATCAACACCGCGGGATTGTCCGGCGACAACCGGGTCGGCTTCGGCGCCGGAACCTACAACGGCCAACAGGCTGCGTCGGTCGGCTTCCAGCACATGTTTGCCGACCACAAGGCCAGCGTCTCGGTCGGCGCATCATTCGGCGGCGGTGACACCTCCGGCGGAGTGGGCGCAGGTTTCAGTTGGTGATCCCATCCTTCGCTTGATTCGGACTCCCTTTCTCGGCAAACAGGGGGTTCAAGAGCAGCAAAGCCGGCGCGCAAGCGCCGGCTTTTTTTCCGGATCGGATTGATACTTGCGCGGTTACTTCACCGGCACCATCAGGTGCTGGTACGGCGTGCCCGGCCACATCACATAGGGCGTCGCGGTATCCGGATCGGCGTTTTTCGGATACTGGTCGTAAAAGTCCTGGCCGGCGCCGACGATCATGACGTGCGGGCCGGTCTTGATCCAGTGACTGTTGGGCCCCGGCTTGGTCGCGAACGGATCGGTGTTGCTGAAATCGGTGCCGCCTTCCAGCATGTACACGAAGCCGACCTTGCCGCTCGGCGGCGGCTTGTGCGACATCCATGCATTGGCCCAACCCATCGCGTTCTTGTCCGCGCACATGGGGTCGGGACCCGGCGTCTTCGGATCGTCGGGTATGCAGGTGAATCCGTTGTGGCCCTGGCGCACGGTGCGCATCTTGCCATTGGCATCCATCGCCACGATCGTGGCGTCTTTCGCCACGCGCGCGGGCGCGGCGCGTTCCGCGCTGGCGATCAATTGCGCATCGCCGGGAGCATCCTTCGCCGCGGCGGGTAGCGCGACAGCGAGCAACGCGAATGCAAGAACGGAATGACGCCCGAACAACATGCTGCTGTTCATACGAGCCTCCTTGAGTGGGTTATCTCCTGTCCGCGGCCCGCGGCAAAGCCGCCGGCTCCGCTCGCATTGCCTCGAGGATACTCCCGCGCCTTGCGGGTTGCTCGTCAATGCTTTTTCGGCGCCTCCGTTCCGACCGGCTTCTGCCCCGCAGCCTTCAGCTTCGCGTCCAGCGCGCCGAGATCGGTTGATCTGAGCGTGTTCCAATTGCCCAAGGTTGCATCCAGCTTGGCGTTCAACGCGGCATAGCCGGCGCGCGCATCCTGGGAGGGCGCGGCATCCGCGCCACCATCCACTGCCTGCGCGAGACTACCGAGCGCACCATCCAGGAAATGGAAGTTGTCGGTTCCCGGTGGTGCCATCGTCCACGCATTGAACTGATTCGGCGCCTGGGTGATGCCGGCGAGTGCGATCACACTCGCGTCCAGTGTTCGGATCGCACGGGCAATATCGCCATCCGCGTTCTTGCGCGCCTGCTGCAATTCATAATGCCGCAGTCGCTCGTGCAGCTTGCCGGCTTCGGCTTGCGCGACGGCGAGTTTCGCTTGCAAGGTCTCCACTTGTCGCGCCAGCGCGAATTGCTGGTCAAACGCAGCCTGCGGCAAGTGCACGCGCGGGTCGGCGATCACCGTCAGCGGCTGCTTGTAAGTCTTGCCGTCGACGGTAAGCGTGACGCTGTATTGACCCGGTGGCGCCCACGCGCCGTCGGTGTAGGGATCGCCATCGGCCAGCGCAGCCGGCGCCGCATAGCGCAGCGGCCACACGAACCGATGCAGGCCCGGCGTGGTCTGCAAGACCACCGGATGCGACAGCCAGTCCGGTGTGGCACCGATCTTGGCCAGATCATACTTCGGCGCGACGTCGGCGCTGGAGTAATGCCGCACGAGTCTGCCTTGCGCGTCATGGATGGAAAGCTCGATCGGCTTGCGCGGCGCGCTTGCCAAGCTGTAATCGATGTACGCCCCCCATGGCGGATTTTCCGCGGTCGGTTCGTCGCGCGGCAGCGGCGTGCCGGTGAATCCGGACGCGCGCACGCGCACCGCGGTCGCGGGCGCAAACAGCCGGGTTTCCGGTTTGGACGTCTTTGCGTCCATCTGACGCAAGGCGCTCACATCATCCATGATCCAGAAGCCACGCCCATGGGTGGCGATCACCAGATCGTCGCCTTTCACGTCGATGTCGCGCACCGAGGTGCGCGGCAGGTTCTGCTGCAACGGCTGCCAGTGATCGCCGTCATCGAAGGAGACGTAGATGCCCAGTTCCGTGCCGGCGTACAACAAGCCTTTGCGTTTCGGATCCTCGCGTACCACGTTGACGAAGTCGCCATCTCTGATTCCGTTGATGATCAGCTCCCACGTCTTGCCGCCGTCGCGCGTGCGGTAGATGTAGGGCTTGCGGTCATCCAGCCGATGCCGGTCCACTGCGGCATAGGCGGCACCCTCATCGAAATGCGAGGGCTCGATGATGCCGACCTTGGACCACGCGGTGAGTGCCCGCGGCGTCACATTCTCCCAATGCGCACCTTCGTCGGTGGTACGCCAGATCAAGCCGTCGTCGGTGCCGGCCCACAGCAATTTCGCATCCAGCGACGAGGAGCCGATTGCGTACACCACGCCGCGCCGCGGCCCCTGGCCGAGATTGTCGGCGACGGTGACGGCATCGAGATTGGCCGGCGCCCCCGGATCGGGCCGCGACAGATCGGGGCTGATCGCGTTCCAGTGTTCGCCGCCGTCATCAGTGCGCCACAGCTTCTGATTGCCGAAATACAACACGTGGCGATCGCTCGCATTGAACGTCAGCGGCAGCGTCCAGGTGTGGCGATAGACATCCGGATCGGCCAGGGTCGGGTCCACGTCGCGCGTCTGCTGTGTTTTCAAATCGAGCTTCTCGACCGTGCCGCCGTAGACGATGTCAGGATCGTTCGGATCGGGCGCGATCATCCCGCTCTCGCCGCCGGCGGTGACTTCGTGGAACTGCTCCATGCTGATGCGATCGTGGTAGGGCGTGCGCGAGGGCACGCCGACCGCGCCGGAATCCTGCTGCGCGCCATACACCATGTACGGAAAACGGTCGTCGGTGGAGACGTGATAAAGCTGCGCGGTCGGTTGGTTGAACCAGCTCGACCAGGTCTTGCCGCCGTTGAGCGTGACGATCGTGCCCTGATCCACGCCGAGAATCTGGCTATCCGGATTATTGGGATCGATCCACAACTCGTGGTAATCGTCGCCGGTGGGATCGCCTTTCGCCGGAATGAAAGTCTTGCCGCCATCCTCGGAGAGCAGCTCGATCGTGTTCATCGCGTACACGCGATCCGCATTTTTTGGATCGGCGGCAATCTGGCCGAAATACCAGCCGCGCTGCCAGATGCGCGGGTCGCCGCTCACCTTGCTCCAGTGCGCGCCGCCGTCCTCCGAGCGATACAGGCCGCCCTCCTCGGCATCCACGATCGCGTATACGCGATCCGGTGCCGCGTTGGAAATCGCAATGCCGATGCGACCCACATTCTTCGAGGGAAAGCCGTTGCCGCGGAGTTGCGTCCAGTGCGCGCCGCCATCGGTGGATTTGTACAAGCCCGACCCCGGGCCGCTGGCCGGCGGATACACGTTCCAGGGCGCGCGCCGCACTTGCCACAGCGCGGCGTAAATCGTATTGGCGTCGCGCGGGTCGAAGGCTAGATCGATCGCTCCGGTGGCGTCATCGGGGCCGAGCACCTTGTTCCAGGTCTTGCCGCCGTCGGTGGATTTGAACACGCCGCGTTGCGCGTTCGGCCCGTAGGGATGGCCGAGCGCGGCGACGAACACGACGTCGGGATCGCGCGGATCCACGCGGATCATGCCGATCTGTTGTGTATCTTCCAGGCCGATGTGCGTCCAGGTCTTGCCGGCGTCGCTGGACTTGTACATGCCATCGCCTTGCGCGATGTCCGAACGCATGTCGGATTCGCCGCTACCGACGTAGATCACGTTCGGATTGGAAGGTGCCACCGCGATTGCGCCGATCGAGCCGACATTCTGTGAATCAAAAATCGGCTGCCAGGTGCGGCCGGCGTCGTGTGTTTCCCACACCCCGCCGTTGACCGAGCCGAAATAAAAGTGCCTCGGCTGTCCCGGCACGCCGGTCACCGCCAGCACGCGGCCACCGCGGAACGGACCGATCAGCCGCCAATGCAGATCACCAAACCGCGAAACCTGCGAACCCGATGGCACCGAAACGGGCGCCGCACTCGCGCCGCCGATCCACGACAGGGAGACAATCAGCGCCACCACGCAGTTACGTAGCCTCATCGACGCACTCCTTGAATCACGCAGGGCTCGCGGCAAAGCGGCCGCGCAAGAGGCGGATGATAACTGCCGTAGCGCTGACGTCATGGGCGGAAAGGCATGGCTCCCGCTCGGCGGACCCATGGATTGGCGGCGCGATCAGGTAATGCTGGCGAGTGGTCGCTGGCGACGTTGGTCGCGGTCAGAAAACAGCACAATCAGCAGCAACGCGACGCTCATGCCTGTGCGGTATGCGGTTTCGAACGCACGGACAGGTCGCGCAACCACGCGCGTAATCTGCGTTGCGCCGGCAGCGGATCATCAAGCGCGTCCAGCGCCTCAGCCAACGCAGACAGATCGGCCGCGCTATCCACATCGGTCAAGCTCGGGAGGGTTGCGATGGCGCCGAACGACGCCAGCGCCGCACGCAATTCGCCCGCCGTGCGCGCATGTGAATAACGCACGCCGCGCCAGATCGATTCCGCCATCGGCACGCGCCCGCCGAACAGCCAGAAACCGCCGTCCGCCGCCGCGCCGAGCACGAATGGCGTGGCGGGATCGTCCAGTGCCGCGAGCGCCGCTCGCAACAAGGCCGGCGTGAGTTGCGGCGCATCCGCGCCAATCATCAGCGCGCGCCCATGCCGCGCTTGCAAACTGGCGTAAACCCGATGCAGACGCGCGCCGAGTTCGCCTTCGCCTTGCCATAGCCGGGGCGCGCCGCACCAGCACACCGCATCCAGCGCGGCGTGTTCCGCCACCGCCCAGTACGGCTGCAGATCGCAGGCCGCATTGCGCGCAGCATGCGTGACTTCCATCACCGCGCACGCGGCAAGGCGATGGAACGCGATCGCGTTTTCCTGGCCGATACTGGTTGCCAATCGCGTCTTGACCGGCGAAAGCCCCGGCGTCTTGACGAACACCGCCAGTGCGGCGATCGGCGGTTTGTCGCGCGCCGACATCGCGCGCGGCGGATATCCTTGAGCGTTCGCGCCCGCGCGCTTGCTGCGCCATTGCGGCCATGCCTGACGCGCAGTGAGGATCAAATGCCGCGCCGTCGTGCGCCACCAACCCTCGTTTGCATATTTGCGCGCGCTCGACCATAGCGGCGCGCCGACGCGACGCACCGGCAAGCTCGCCGCGCGCGCCTGCCACACCAGCAGGTGATCCTCGCTACAAGGTGCGTTTTCATCGTAGCCATTCAACCGCGCGAACCACGCCGCCGGCAACACGAACCCCTGATCGCCGAACGGCAGCCCGAGCGCTCGCGCGCGCAGGTTGGCGCCGAACGCGTTCAGCCGCGTGAGCCACGGGCCATCGTCGCGATAACGCAAATCAAAGTAGCCAAGCGCTGATTCCTCGCGCGCGACAAACGCGCGCAGTGCCGGCAGCGTGCGCGCGTGCAACCGCGAATCCGCATGCAGGAACCACAGCCAGTCGCCGTTCGCCGCACGAGCGCCGGCGTTGAGCTGTCGCGCCCGCCCGCACGGGCTCTCGATCTGCCGCCATGCTGCCGCCGTTCTCGGCGCGGCAAATGACTCGTCGCCTGGATCGTGCGCCGCGCCCGCGCGCACGGGGTGCACGACGATGACCTCGACCTCCGCGCCCAACGCGCCGAGTTGATCACGCAAAGCCATCCACTCGCTTTCGCCTGGCGCCAACGGCACGATGACGGAAAGCCGCAGCTTCATCGCGATCAGCAGCAGGCCGCGGCGGCGCCACTTGCGGTAGCCGGCGCACAGTCGAACAACCCGAAATGTCGCGACCTGTCGCCGTCCAGCCGGAAATGCCGCGCGTAGCGGCTCAAGCCCAGCATGTCGGCGGTATTGCCGCAGACGCGCAACGGCTTGCCCGTTTCGAACCGGTGGTGATCGTCCAGCGCGAAGCGATGCGGCAACTCGGGCAGCGTGCCGAGATAGGTTGCGCTCTGGCCGTAATCCTCGCAGCGATCTTCCAGATCGAGCTTGAATACGCGCCAGGTGATTGACTCGAAGCGCGCGAAACCGATCTTGGCTTCGATCGCGGCGTCCTGCAGCGCGATCGGATTGCGCGCGCAGACGCGCGCATCGGCCACGCCCAGTTCCGCCAGAAGGCGGCGGAAATCCTCGACGTACAGCGCGCCGGCAAGGCACTCCCCGACCAGCACCGGATCGGTCAGCAAATCGCGCGGCAGGCGCCGATCGGCAAACACGTCGGAAAAATGCAGTTCGCCGCCGGGTTTCAGCACGCGCAGGATTTCCCTGAAGGCGCGGCGCTTGTCCGGCACCAGGTTCAGCACGCAATTGGAGACCGCGACATCCATGCTCGCATCGCCGATGTCGAGCGCGGCCAGGTCGGCGAGATCGCCCATGCGGAACTCGACATTGCTGCGCGCGTGACCGAATGCGCGCGCGTGGAATTCGCGATGGTGTTGCGCCATCTCGATCTGCTGCGGCGTCATGTCCACGCCCAGCACGCGGCCGTGTTCACCGACCAGCGCCGACAGCAGATAGGCATCGCGCCCGCTGCCGCTGCCCAGATCCAGCACGCTCGCGCCTTCCAGCGCAGGCGGCAACGGCGAACCGCAGCCGTAGAAACGCTCGCTCACTTGCGGATGCAATTGCGAGAGCAACGCGCGCAAATGCGCCGGCATCGGTTCAATGCTGCAACACGCCGAAGTTTTCAGGTCGCGACTGCTGCGCAGGATTTCGCCGTAGTACTCGCGCACCGCTTCGTGCATCGTCGGGTTGATGGTTTCGTTTTCCATCGGGAGCCTCGCGTGGAATGACTGAAAGTATTCAGGTGGTGGCGCCGCCGCAGGAACTGCCGGCGCCGGCGGTGCAGCCGTAGCAGTGATCGGCGAAGGCGATCGACTCGCGTTCCACCTCGCTCAGCGCGGCGATTTCCCACAGATCGCGCCGGCGACCGCCGAGCGGCAGTTCCAGCGCCTGATTGAAATCGCAGTCGTGGAGCTGGCCATCCCAGCTCACCGACAACAGGTTGCGGCACATCACGCCCGCTGCCGCGGCGGGATTGAACGCATCCAGCAGAGTCTGCATGTAGCGCTCGTAGCGGCCTTCGCGTTCCAGCAGATGCAGAAAGCGCTTGATCGGCATGTTGGTGATCGTGAACAGCCGGTTGAAGACGATCCCGAAATGCTCGCCCAGTTCGCGCCTGTACACCGCTTCCAGTTGCGCCTGCGCCGGCGGCAGGCTCGCGCCGAGAGGGTTGTAGACCAGATCCAGTTCCAACCCGGAATCCGCGCGGCCATAACCCAGCGCGTTGAGCGTGCGAAGCGCGCGGATGCTCGGATCGAACACGTGCCGGCCGCGCTGCTTCTCCACATTCTGCTTCCTGTAACAGGGCAACGAAGCGACCACCTTGACACCCTGCCCCGCCAAGAATTCGGCGGTGTCTTCCTGGCCGGGCAGGAACAGCACGGTGAGATTGCAGCGGTCGATCACCGTCTTGCCCAGTGCGCGCGCTTCGCGCACCAGGGTGCGGAAGTGCGGATTCATCTCCGGCGCGCCGCCAGTCAGGTCCATGGTGTGCACCGAAGGCGCCGCGGCCAGCAATTCCAGGATGCGCGCGACGGTGCGCGCCTGCATGATCTCGGTGCGCTTGGGACCGGCCTCGACGTGACAATGCTGACAGGCCAGATCGCAGAGCTTGCCGAGATTGACCTGCAGGATCTCGAGCGGCGTGCGCGGCAATTGCAACCCGTGCGCGCGCAGCGTGCGCACGAACGGCACCCGCGCCGGCGCGGCCAGCAGGGCGCTCATCGGGCACGCTCCCGCGCCAACTCGCGATACGGAAAACCGGCTGGCCTCATCCGCGCCTCCAGCGCTGCCAACGCGCAAGCCAACGCAGCGCACGTTGCGGAGCATGCGCCTTTTGCCACGCGCCGGCGGCGTATTTGCCGGCCTCCGCGAACGTGGGATACGCGTGCACGGTGCGCAGCACCTGGCCGAGGCCGATCCGGTTGTGCATGGCGAGCGCGAATTCGGGCATCCATTCGCCGGCGTGCGCGCCGACGCAAGTCGCGCCCAGCAGCTTGTCCTTGCCGGGACTGGTCAGCAGTTTCACGAAGCCGCGCGGCTCGCGTTCGGCCACGGCGCGGTCGAGATCGGCAAGCTCGTAGCGGGTGACTTCGTAATCGATGTTCTGCAAGCTCGCCTCGCGTTCATTCAAACCCACCCGCGCGATTTCCGGATCCGTGAAGGTCACCGCCGGCATTACGCGGTAATCCGGGCGAAACCGTTTCAACGAGCCAAACAGCGCGTTGATGGTGGCGAACCACGCCTGATGCGCGCCGGCGTGGGTCTGCTGGTAGGGCCCGGCCACATCGCCGCAGGCGTAGATGTTGGGATACAGGGTTTGCAGATACTTGTCGGTTTCGATGGTGTGCTTGCGGGTCAGCGGGATTTCCAATTCCTCCAGACCATAGCCGCGCGTGCGCGCCACCCGACCGATCGCGATCAGCATTTCATCGAACGCGATATCGGCCTCGATGCCGGCGTGCTCGCAGCGCAAGGTCTTGCCTTGCTCCTCGCAGCGCGCCGACAGCGCCACGTGCGCGGTCAGCACACGCACGCCTTCACTCTCCAGGCGCTCGCGCACGAACGCCGAAACCTCGTCGTCCTCGCGCACCAGCAGGCGATCGGAAGCTTCCACCAGCGTGACCCGCGAACCCAGCCGCGCGAACGCCTGCGCCATTTCGCAGCCGATCGGGCCACCACCCAGGATCAGCAAGCGTTGCGGCAAAATTTGCAGATTCCACAACGTGTCGGAAGTGAGATAGCCGCAGTCGTGCAGTCCGGGCAACGCCGGCACCAGCGGCTCGGAACCGGCGGCGATCACGATCGCGCGGGTGGTGATCGGTGCGCCATCCACTTCCACGCACCACGGCGTGACGATCCGCGCCTTGCCGCGGCGCACGTCCACGCCAAGCTGTGTGTAGCGACTCACGGAGTCGTGCGGTGCGACCTGCGTGATCGCCTGGCGCACGTTGCGCATCACCGCGGCGAAATCCACCGTCGGCGCCGAAACCCCGATGCCGAAGCGGCCGGCATGGCGCGCCTCGTGCGCGGCGCGCGCGATCCGGATCAGCGCCTTTGACGGCACGCAACCGGTGTTGAGGCAATCGCCGCCCATCTCGCCGCCCTCGACCAGCGTGACCTTGGCGCGTACGGTCGCGGCGATGTAGGCACTGACGAGACCGGCCGCCCCGGCGCCGATCACCACCAGATTGCGGTCGTAGCGCTTTGGCCTGGGCCAGCGCCGGTACAGCCGCCAGTGCCGGATCGCGGTGGTTGCCCAACGCGACAGCCACGGCAGCAGCGCGAACATCGCCAGCGAACCGATCATCACCGGCGACACCAGCCCGGAAAGCGACTTCAGATTCGCGAATTGGGTGCCCGCATTCACGTACACCAGCGTGCCGGGGAACATCGCAATCTGCGTCACCCAGTAATAGGTGAAGGTCGGGATCGCGGTCAGCCCCATCAAAAGGTTGATGATGAAGAACGGGAACACCGGCACCAGTCGCAGGCTGAAAAGATAAAACGCACCGTCGCGCGCGATACCTTCGTCGATGCGCCGCAGCCGATGCACGAAGCGATGCCGCACCGCATCGCGAAAAATGAAACGCGTGGCAAGCATCGCCAACGTTGCGCCGGCGGCGGAAGCAAACGACACGATCAGACTGCCTTCCCACAGGCCGAAGATCGCGCCGGCGCCGAGCGTCATCAGTGTCGCGCCCGGCAGCGACAACGCGACCACGCCGATGTAAACCGCGAGATAGCCGAACGCCAGTCGCCAGGGATGCGCGGCCTGCCACAGATCCAGTGCGCGCTTGCTGGATTTCAGGGTGTCGAGATTCAGGCGCTGCGGCAGCCCGGACAGGAAGAACGCGGCAATCGCCAGCAGCAGGATCAGCAGCAGCGCGACGCGCAGGGCATATCGCGTTCGGTTTGGCTTGGGTTTCGGTTTAGTCATCTTCCATGAGACCCGGTTCAGCCCTCCAGCTTACACGGGATGCAGAGTTGCCTCTTTCCGCCAACGCGTTGCTGCGGCACCATGCTGCGCTGCGCGTTCATTGATGGAACCACTTTGTCCGCTTTCGCCATCGCGCTGCATCGGCTAAAGCACGATCGTCTGCTGCAGGCACTGTTGCTGCTGACGCTTGCACTCGCCGTGTGTGATCCGCGCCCCGCGCGCGCTTATCTGGATTGGCTGGACGTGCCGACCCTGGCCGGTCTCACGGGCTTGCTGATCCTCACTCAGGGCGTGCGTCTCAGCGGCATCATCCAGCGCTGGGCGCTGCGGCTGGTGGCGCACCTGCACAGCGTGCGCTCGCTCGGCGTGGTGCTGGTGCTGGTCGCGGCCGCACTGGCATCGGTGCTGACCAATGATGTCGCGCTGTTCCTGATCGTGCCGCTGACGCTTGCGATTGATTCAATCGCGCGCATTCCGCGCCAGCGGCTGGTGATCTTCGAAGCCCTGGCCGTGAACGCCGGTTCCACACTCAGCCCGATCGGGAATCCGCAGAATCTGCTGCTGTGGCAGCACTCCGGCCTGGCGTTTCCTGCCTACGTGCTGGCGCTGCTGCCGGCCGGCGCGATCATGCTCGGCGTGCTGCTGATCGCCTGCATCGGTGCGTTTCCCTCCACGCCGTTGCAGCTTGACGAACGCGCGGTCGAGCCGCCGTCGTTGAACGCGCCGCTCGCGATCGGCGCGACACTGTTGCTGGCCGGCATGGTCTTGGCGCTGCAATGGGGGTATGCATGGCAGGCCGCGTTGATCGTGCTGGCGATCGGCCTGATCTTCTTCCGGCGCGCGCTGGCCGGCGTGGACTGGATGTTGTTGCTGACCTTCGCCGCGATGTTCGTGGGGCTTGGGCACCTCGCCGCGGTGCCGGCGGTGAATGCGCAACTGGCAAACCTCGATTGGGCCGATCCGCGTGTGTTGTACGGCGGCGCCATCGTGCTGTCGCAGCTCATCAGCAATGTGCCGGCGGCGGTGCTGCTGCAGCACTACACGTCGAACCTGACCTTGCTGGCGATCGCGGTGAACGTCGGCGGCTCCGGGATCATGATCGGCTCGCTGGCGAACCTGATCGCGTTGCGGCTGGAAGGCAGCCGCGGAATCGGCTGGCGGTTCCACGCGTGGTCCATCCCGTTTCTGCTGGTGAGCGCGACGTTGATCGGAGCGTGGGCGATGCTATGAAGCGGATTGTTCCGGCCGTCACCGAAGATCGGACGGCGGGTCGAAGGCCGCCTACAAAAGATCGCCATACTCCGGATGCCGGCGTATGAATGCTGCCGCATACGAGCACATCGGCACCACCTTCCAGCCTTGCACACGCGCGGTTTCCAGGGCCACGCGGGTCAGCTCGGCGGCAACTCCGCGACCGCCGATCGCCTCGGGCACCAGCGTGTGCGTGATCGTCATCGTGGTGCCGCGCAAATCGTAATTCAGCACGCCCATGAAACCATCCACCTCGACGCTGAACTCCTGCGCGGCTGGCCGGTGAATCACTTCCATAACAACCGCTCTGATGAGGAGTGCGGCCAGGGACGGCCGCGTTCACGCGCAGGGACAGCGCACTAAATGATCGGAACTTTGCGAATGTTGGTATTGGGATCCAGCCAGAACGAATCCTTGACGAAGCGGTTGAACAGATCCGGCGGCAACACGCTTTCGCGCTTGGTCACGGTCACTTTCGGCGCAACCTTGTGCAAGCCCGGCAAACCCAATCGAGAGTCGAATTCCGGTTCGTCGTAGGTGATGTTTTCGAAATCGTGCTGGAACGGCGGCTCGCCGACGAACTGGTAGATCGCACTGATCGCGCGCTGCGGATCACGAGTCAGCGATTCGTAGGTCATCAGCATCAGCCGGCCCGGCGCGTACTCGCCGTAGTAGGCATCCTTGGTGGCCTGGAACGAGAAACCGACCATGCCGGCCACGTCGATCAGGCTTTCGGTGCGCGAATACACCGTGCCATTGGGGTTGAAGTGGAAAATCTTGCTGGCGGTAAGCGGGTGCTTGCGCACCATGCGCTCGACGCTATCCAGCACCCACGGCACTTCGCGCACGCAGGCGATGACTTTCGATTGCGGGAACAGGTTGGCCAGCGTCGGCATCTTGCTGCACCAGATGCGGCCGGTATCGAACGCCACTTCCAGGTTCGGATACACGCTGTAGTAATTGCGGAACAGGCCGCGCATCACGGCCTGGCGCTGCGCCTCGTCGATGAACACCGAGAAGTCGTTCTTGCCGCTCATTTCCGAGATCAGCGCGCTCAGCATGTCGCCCACCGGCGAGGTCATGCCGGCGTGGAAACGCGGGTTCTGTTTCAGGATCGCGCCCAGCAGCGTGGTGCCGGCGCGCGGAAAGCCGGAGATGAAATGCAG
Organism: Rhodanobacteraceae bacterium; assembly: GCA_035606235.1. Lineage (GTDB taxonomy): Bacteria > Pseudomonadota > Gammaproteobacteria > Xanthomonadales > Rhodanobacteraceae > 66-474. The sequence continues at coordinate 4,440 of DATNFU010000038.1, read as the reverse complement.
CTTGGGCATCGACCGGGGCTGCATCGGTTGCATGTTCGGTTGCGCGCTTTGCTGCGCAGTGGGTTGGACGTTCTGCTGCATGGCCGCCCCCAAGCGGTCTAAGGGAACCGCGAGTGTACCCAAAGCCGGCGCCGGATGCGCGCCTTGTCAGGGCGAATTGCCGAAAATCGCGCTGAGCATGCCGATGCCGGCGTGCTCGATGCCGTCGATCAGGATTTCCGCCGGTTCGCCCTCGCCCTGCTGCGCCAGTGCGTACAGCAGCGGCCAGTAATGCTCGGGCGTGGGCACCGAAAGCTGCGTGGCCTCGTCGTCCACCGGATCGATCAATGCTGCGTGGTCGCGCGCGCGCAGCGCATTGTCCACACGAGAGTTGAAATGCTCGGCCCACGGCGCGGGCGGCGCGTTCTCGTTCCAGTCCAGCCGCCGCAGGTTGTGAACGACATTGCCGAAGCCCGCGATCAGCACGCCTTCCTCACGCAGCGGATGCAGGCGCCGTGCAAGTTCGTAGTGTTCGCGCGCGGACAGCGCACCATCGAGGCTCAACTGCACTACCGGAATGTCGGCTCGAGGATACACGTGCCGCAGCACCGACCAGGTGCCGTGATCCAGCCCCCATTGATCCTGATCCAGCACGACTTGCGTGGGCGACAGCAGTTCCCGCACGCGTTGCGCGAGCTGCGGATCGCCCGGCGCCGGATACTCCACCTCGAACAACGCGCGCGGGAAGCCACCGAAATCGTGGATCGTGCGCGGATGTTCCATCGCCGTCACTTCCGTGCCGCGCGTCACCCAGTGCGCGGAAACCGCCAGCACCGCGCGTGGCCGCACGCGCTCGCCGAACGCGCGCCACGCGCGCGTGTAGCGGTTTTCCGCCAGCGCGTTCATGGGACTGCCGTGGGCTAAGAAGATGGAGGGGAACATGGTGTAGATTGTTCAGTTGTCGTAGCGAAAGCACGAGTGACCATGCGGTGGCTGTTGGCTGTTGCTTTTCAAGCCATTTGCATTTCGCGCCGCCGATGCCTGCGCAAGAATTTTCGCAGCAGCATTATCAGCAGCCAGACGCCCGCGAACAAAATCGTCAGTACGGTGACTATTGCGATTATGGGGTGTGCCGCAACGGCACTGATCCAGCGGTACAGGTGATCAAGGCGCCCCATTGTAAAGTCGGGCTGCATCGGCGCGAGCTGCGGATGATCGCCAATTACCATGATGGCCGACTGCGCTCCGTAGCTCGGCCAATCGGGAAGGGCGCAGCCATCGGGCGAACCCGTCTTTGCGAAATGAGTCCAGCATTCCACCATCGTTTCCGACAGCTTGCGATCTTGCGCGGACCAGGTGTTTCTCAGGTCGTGCCCGAACACATAGGCCATTTCATCGCCATGCCGGGTCGCTTCGATGCAACCCTCTGCTGGTGCGCAAGGCGTTGGATGGTTGAAGCGGTAGAGATAAACGGGCTTCCCCGCACGGGAGGCTGTTCGTGCCCAAGTCCACATATCCCAATGGAACCGCACGTCTCCCTCAAAGGTCTTGGCCGCGGCAAACGCGCTGGCGGGCGAGTTTCCGGGCACCGGTGCCGCCAGTTTGATCAACCATGGGGGGAAATCGTTGCCCAGTACCCCAGGGAAAGTTTCGGGCGTGACTTTTTTGCCGCTCAGAAAAATCACGCCTTCGTCGTGATTGGAGCCGATCATGAAAGCCGACGGAATGATGCGACCTGCCCGATACGCCTCAATCGGAGGCTCGTCGATAACGGAGCCGTCGATAATGAGGCCCGGAGTGAACGGCACCTTCATTAATGCTGTTGCCGAAACTCGCCGCAGTGCTGCAATGGACGGGGCTCCCGCGCGAACGGCAAAAGCTTCCCCATCTTTTTCCGCGCCTTTCTCGGTCAAATTTGGAGACAGGTTCAGTGGCTCGAACAGACCACCGCTTTCGCCAATGGCGTACTTGAACAGTCCCTTGGTGATTGGCGATACGCTCAATGCGCTGACGGAAATCGAACCTGACGATTGCCCGAAGATGGTCACCTGCGATGGATCGCCTCCAAAAGCGGCAATGTTGCGATGCACCCATCGAAGCGCCGCCACCTGATCCAGCAGCCCGTAATTACCCGTCGTATGCGTCGCCGACTCGCGCGCAAGTTCCGGATGCGCAAAAAAACCGAACACACCCAGACGATAGTTGAAGGTCACGACAATGACATCACGCCGCGCGAGAACATCGCCGGCGTAGAGCGGGGTGGAACCGGAACCGCCATCCAATCCGCCGCCGTAAATCCATACCATGACGGGCAGTTTCTTCAAAGGCGAATGCGGCGGCACCCATAAATTCAAATAGAGGCAATCCTCGCTCATCGGCTCGGCCGCAGCATTGTCCGGATACATGCGATGCTGCATGCAGCGGGGCGAAAAATGATCCAGCAATTTGACGCCTGACCACGCTTTCACCGGCTGCGGCGCTTGCCACCGCAGGCCGCCCACAGGCGGGGCTGCAAAAGGCAGGCTCCGGTAGACAGCGGTATCGCCTTCCTGAATACCTTGCACCAATCCGCCATCGGTGCTGATGATAGGAACGCTCGCCGCGACACTGCGCCCGCAGATCGCAAAAGCGATGAGCGCAACCGTCCAGAGGTGGATTCCAAACCGGATTTGCTTACTCACGGGCCGTGCCAGCAGCGCGGCTTTTGGTTGAAGACGATCATCAGAATCCCCAGGGTGGCGCGCTTGCGTCGAACACAGATGTCTTCGATGGACAATCACGCTGGAAACAACAGAATAGCCGGCCAGCCCACATCCGACTCGCTCATAACTTGCGTTCTCAGCCTAAGCCTTCACCGCTTCCACCTTCATCGCCCGGATGCTGCGCATCTGCGGGCTGGCCAGGCAGCACAGCGCGATCGCGGTGAGCGTGAGGCCGGCGATGCCGAACAGCGCGGTCAGCGAAATCACTTTCTCTCTGGAAATGTTGAGGATCCGCTTATAGATGCAGCAATTGGATCACTCCACTGCAACACGGTCCAACTAGGACACCTGACAGGCGCCTCGACCTGAGCTAATCTGCTCGCCTTCAGTGACTCGCCCCTCCCAAATGTCTCGAAGCATTAGGGACAACAACGAAGAATTTATACGACGTAGCCATCAATTTCCCAGTTCGGCAGGACCAATGACGGAAGAGGCAACCGGCTTGTATCGCATGGAGGTGCTTGCCACACGGCAGAACGAATGGCTTGGCTCGATCCGGCTTCAGTTGCCGCGCTTTGGATGGTTCTTTTTTGGCCTCGGCGCATTTGCGACAGTTGCGATCTTCGGATTGTTGATTGGCGGTCAATACACCCGTCATGTACACGTCAATGGCACCTTGGTACCGAGCGAGGGGTCGGTCGTACTCACGCCGCCCGCGGACGGCATTGTCACGCGCCTCCTGGTGAGAGAGGGAGAGAGGGTCCGCACCGGTCAGCCGCTCCTCGAGATTTCGGGGGAGAAGGACAGCGTGGCCTTGGGCGATACTCACGCAGCCATTGCCGCCCAGCTCCAAATCAAACGTGAGCGCCTACTCTCCGACCTCGATGAACAAAAGCAGCTTGCCAGCATGCAGCAGAAGGACCTGGATTCCCGGAAGGCTCTGCTGAAGGAGCAGGTTGCACGGTTGGATCAGCAAATAAGCTTGCAACGGCAACGTGCCGATAGCGCCATGGCGTTGTACCAGCAGTGGTCAAAACTGGGTAATACCGGCGTAGTCAGCAAACTCCAGCTCCTCCAACAGCACGATGCGGCCCTGCAGGAACTGGCTCAAGTCAAGGATCTGGAAGGTCAGCGCTTCCAATTAGAGCAGCAGGCAGCGCAGTTGCAGGCGCAGGTTGACGAGCTCCCGGCGACTGTCTCAAGCAAGCGCAACCAAACGGAACGGGATCTGGCCGATGTCGCGCAAGCCTTGTCCCAGAACGCGGTGCAGCGTGCTGTTTCACTCCGTGCACCATATGACGGTACGGTCGCGAATATCCTCGTTCACTCTGGACAAGTGGTATTTGCGCAGCAGTCATTAATGGCCGTACTGCCGGCCAAATCCCGATTGCAGGCGGAATTGTGGGTGCCTACCGAAGCCGTGGGATTCATCACACCCGGCGAGCGCGTGACAATACGCTACGCCGCCTATCCCTATCAGAAATTTGGCCAGTACTCCGGCAAGGTTCGCGAAGTGTCCCGAAGCGCAATGCCGGCTGCTGACGTCAGCAGATTTTTGGGCGAGAGCATCAAGGAACCACGTTTTCGCGTCCAGATAGCATTGGACAGTCAAAGCGTACTTGCCTATGGGCGCCAAGAGGCGCTCAAGCCCGGAATGACCTTGCAGGCGGATATATTGTTGGGTCGGCGGCGGCTTATCGAGTGGGTATTCGAGCCACTGTATGGCTTCTCTAAAAGCCTCTACGGTGCAGGCAAAACT
>DATNFU010000037.1:0-36455 GCA_035606235.1 Rhodanobacteraceae bacterium | reverse complement strand
GCGCTACGCCAACGAGGGCGATGATGCGATACCGGCCGACCGGCTGGTGCTGGACACGATTCCATTGATGATGATTGGTAACGTCGGGGTAACTACCAGCAATTCGGATTTGCCGGTCGGCGAGTTGTATCTGCGCCCCGGCCGCTATCGCTTGAACGTCACGGACAAGAACGGGCGCGTGCTCGGCGATGGCTCCATCACGGTGACAAGGGAATCGGGGGACACCGCGAGCCTCCGCCCCGACGAGGCGCCCTCGGCGTGTGCGACACGGGATACCACGCCCGATACCCGCTCGTCTTCCTGCACAAGCGCCGGCAGCAGCCAATGACGGATACGATCCGCACCGATCGTGCGCCCGCGCCGGTCGGCGCCTACCCGCACGCGCGCCGGGTCGGTGATCTCCTGTTCCTGTCCGGCATCGGCCCGCGCGTGCCCGGCAGCAACGCGATTCCAGGCAACGTGCACGACCCTCGCGGCACGCTGGTCGCTCATGACATCGCCGCGCAATGTCATCAGGTGTTCGCCAACGTGCGTGCGGTACTGGAAGCCTCCGGTGCGCGTTGGGAGGAGCTGGTGGACGTCACCGTATTCCTCACCGACATGAAAGAGGATTTCCCGATCTACAACGCGATCTGGGCCGAATACTTTCCCGATCCGGCCGACGCGCCTTGCCGCACCACGCTGGGCATCACGGCATTGCCGACGGCGATCGCGATCGAGCTGAAGTGCGTGGCGCGCGTGTCTTCGGGGTAGGAGCGCGCCTGCTCGCGCCGGCGCGCACGCTGTTTTTTTTCGTCACCGTGGCGCGCGCAGGTGCGCTACCGGTCAAAAAGCCAGACAAGCTTCCAATAAATCGCGGATCACCCGTTGCACATTGCCCGCACGCTCGGGCTGGTAGTCGAAGCTGTCCTCGTCCATGTAGGTGCATTGCGCCAGTTCCAGTTGCACCGCTTCCACGCCCTCATCGGGCCTGCCGTAACGGCGCGTGATGTAGCCGCCCTTGAAGCGGCCATTGACCACATGGCTGTACGCGCTGGTCGCAGGGCTTGCATGTGCGTGCAGGAGCTCCGCCAGGCGGGCCTGCATCGGCGGCGAGCAGCTGGCGCCGTTGGCGGTGCCGAGATTGAAATCCGGCAATTGGCCGTCGAAGAACATCGGCACGCGGCTGCGAATGGAATGGCCGTCCCACAAGACCACGCGCCCGTGCGTCTGGCGCAGGCGCCGCAATTCATCCTGCAACGCGAGGTGATACGGCTTCCAGTATTGCTCCACGCGCGCGGCAATTTCATCCGCGCCTGGCACTTTGCCGCCGCGATAGATCGGCTCCTCCGCAAACGTGTTGAATGGAACCAGGCCGGTTTCGCTGCGACCCGGATACAAGGCATGCCCATCGGGCGGCCGGTTGAGATCCACCACGTAGCGCGACCAGCGTGGCGCGATCAGCGAGGCGCCGAGTTCCTTTGCCACCGCATACAGCAATCCCACGTGCCAGTCGGTATCCGGCACGCGCAAGGCAGCAGGCGTCATGCGCGCGGCAATCTCGTCGGGAATCGCGGTGCCGTCGTGCGGCAGGCTGACCAGCAGCGGCGCGCTGCCGTGGTGCAAGGTGAAGTGGTCCATCAGCAAAGTCTAGCCTGAACATCCGTCATTCTTGGATTCGAATCCTGATCAAAATGGATTCCGGGTTCTGCGCTGCGCACAGCCCGCGACGACGGCAAGCGTTGGTATGCCAAATCCCCATTCCCGGCTTCAAGGCATCAGCACAAATTCTTCGGCAGAAGTCGGATGGATCGCCACCGTCTTGATGAAATCCGTGCGCGTCGCACCCATCCGCAGCGCGACCGCGAAACCTTGCAGCATTTCATCCATGCCAGGCCCGATGCCGTGCAGGCCGACAATGCGCTCGGCCTCGCCGACCGTCACCATCTTCATCAACGTGCGCCGCTCGCGGCCTGCCAGCATGTGCAACATCGGCACGAACGATGCCATGTGCACGCGCACGGCGTCGCCGTACTCGTCGCGCGCCCGGGCCTCGGAAATGCCGACGCTTGCCACCGGCGGATGCGAGAACACCACGCTTGGGATGTTTTCGTAATCCAGATGCGAATCCGCATCGCCTCCGAACAAGCGTTCCGCCAATGCGCGCCCGGCGGCCACCGCCACCGGCGTCAGCGCGCGTTTGCCATTGATGTCGCCCAACGCGTACACGCCGGTCACGCTGGTGTTCTCGCCTGCGTCGGTCGCGACGTGCCCATCGTCGCCGAGCGCGACGCCCGCGGCTTGCAGTTGCAGCGCTTCCACATTCGGCACGCGCCCCACCGCCCAGATGATCTGATCGTAGGGACCATGGCGCGCATGATCGGCGCAATCCAGCCACAGTTCGCCGCGCTCGCGCAGCGCTCCCTGCACCGCGCAATGGCCGTGTTGGGCGATGCCGTCTTCTGCCATCGCAGCGCCCAGCGCTTCGCCCAGCTCCGCGTCGAAGTGCGCCAGCAGCCGGCTGCGCGAGAACAGTTCCACCTGCGCGCCCAGCGCGTGCAGCACACCGGCCAGTTCCACCGCGATATAGCCGCCGCCGATGATGCCGACGCGGCGCGGACATTCGCGCAGCGCAAAAAACCCGTCCGAGTCGATGCCCAGCGCGACACCCGGCAGATCGAGCTGGCGCGGGCGCGAACCGGTGGCGATCACGATATGTGGCGCGCGATGGCGGATGCCATCCGCCAGCAGCGTATGCGCATCCACGAAATGGGCGTAGGCAGGGATCATTCGCACCGCATACTCTTCCAGCCGCCGCGCGTAGGCGTGGCGCGCGCGCTCCACATAAGCCTGGCGGCGCGCGATGAAGGACGGCCAGTCGAGTGCGCCGGGTTTGTTGTCGAAGCCGATCTCGCTCGCGAGTTTTTGCGCCTGCGCCAGTTCCGCAGCCAGCCACATCGCCTTTTTCGGCACGCAGCCACGGTTGACGCAGGTGCCCCCGAGTTCGTGCGGTTCGAACACCGTCACTTTCGCGCCGTGGCGCGCGGCACGAATCGCCATGGCCAGCCCGGCGGAGCCGCCGCCGATGACCAGCAGATCGGATTCGGTATCGGCCATCGTGTTCACAGCCCGAAGCGCGCCAGCGAAAATGGCGTGACGTCGATCGCCGGCTGCGCGCCCGCGATCAGCGCGGCCACCATCTCGCCGGTCGCCGCGCTCATGCTGACGCCCAGCATGCCGTGGCCGGTGGCGAGCAGCAGATTGTGCCAGCGCGCGCTCGGCCCGATCAGCGGCACCTCATCCACGCACATCGGCCGCCAGCCCCACCACTCTTCCCGCAGCGCCTCGCCGAACGGCGCGTGCAGATACGTGCGTGCGCCGCGTCGCAGCGCTTCCAGTCGGGTCGGGTTGAGCGTGGTGTCGTAGCCGGAGAATTCCATCGTGCTGCCCAAGCGGAAACCGGACTCCCACGCGGTCACGCACACACCGGCTTCGCGCAATACCAGCGCGGTGCGCGGACACGGATCGGGGCGCGAGGTGGTGATCGAATAGCCCTTGCCCGGCTGCATCGGCAGGCGCATCTGCAATTGGCTCGCGATGCGCGCTGACCATGCGCCCAGCGCCAGCACCACGCGATCGCCAGCGAATGCGCCGCGCGAAGTGCGCACGCTTTCGATGCGGCCGTTCGCGCACGTGAACCCTTCGATACGCGTGTCCTGCTCGATGGTCGCGACGCGCTCGCGAACGCGTCGCGCCAGCCCCGCAACCAGGCGATCCGGCCGCAACTGCGCGTCATCCGGATGCCACACCCCGCCCACCACACCGGATTTCAGCGCGGGCTCCATGGCCAGCACGCTGTCCGCATCCAGCACTTCGGTCGTGATGCCCAGCCGATGCAACCACTCCACATCGGCGCGATCGACATCCAGCGCACGCGCATCGCGGTAGGCGTACAGCGTGCCGCGTCTGGCGTAATCGCACTCGATGCCCTCTTCGGACAACCATTGCGGCAACAACGCGTGCGAACGCTGCAGGATCGCGCAGCGCGCAATCGCCGCGCGTTGCGCATCGCTCGCGTTGCAGCGCCGCGCGAAGCCGAGCAACCAGCGCCAGCGCTCCGCGTCGTAGCGCGGGTTGACGTACAGCGGCGCATCGCGCCTGGTCATCCAGCGCAGCGCTTTCCACGGCACACCCGGCACCGACAGCGGGATCGCATGACTGGGCGTGAGCGTGCCGCAATTGCCGTGTGAGGCGCCGGCACCAGGCGCGGCCTGCTCCAGCACGCGCACCGAAACACCCGCGCGCCGCAATGCCAGCGCGCAGGACAAGCCGATCACGCCGCCGCCGAGTATCAATACATCGCTGTGCGCGGAATTCATCGGGGCAGTTTATTGCATCCGGTCGACCGCACCATATGCGCAGCCGTGGGTGCCCGCGCAGAGCGGGCGTTCCAGGCCGTCGCACATGCCGGACATCACGGCGCAATGGATTTCCGGTTTTAGCCCGACCCGACACTCAGCGGCGCCAGCAGCACTTTCCATTCGACCAGCAGCACGATCGCGAACACCATGATCGCGATGATCAGGGTGTGCCGCGACTTGCGCCAGAAACTCCAGCCGTGCGCGCGCCAGGCGCGCGGCAGGAACAGCAACGCAAGCAGACTCAGCAGCGCGGCGATATAGGCCGCGATCACCGTGACCCGGAGCGCAGGCGGCGGATAATGGAACACGATGTCCTCGCCGCTGGCGCTGATCGTGGCGGTGGCGATCGCGGCGATCAGGAAGAACAACGTCCAGCCGAACACCGCCGCCAGCAATGCGCGCGCCGGCGCGTGCCCCGCGCGCACGCGAATCATTTGCGCGCGACGTCCCCACGCGCCGATCAACGCGCCAAGGCACACGAGTGCAAGCAGCGCAAACGCGGCGAGCAGGGTGGAAGGATCGTCGAACCACGTCACGCGATCGTAGACCACGTGTCCATACGCGCTGGCAAAGCCGACAACGCGCCCGCGGCGGTCGCGCAGGAACTGGATCGCGTCGCTGCGATCCAGCGCGCGGAACACATCCGGCGCCTGCGCGACGTAACGCCTGCTTTCGTCACCCGCGCTCAATACCAGATAACCATCACGGGTGATCGTCGTCTTCGCCACCGTAAGATCCAGCCCCTTTTCCAGCGTGCTGTAGTTGCGTCGCTCTGAGAGCCAGGTGCCCGCGTAGATGTGCGCCGTTTTTGCGAACCCCGCAGGTGGGGCGGCCGGGAGCGATGGCCGCGCATCTTTCAGAAAATGTTCGACGATCAGCCGCGGCAACATCTCGGCGAGATCGGTGCCGGTGTCGGTATTGGTCGAGACGAACACACCAATGCCTGCCTGCGGCAACACGACCATGTTGGAGTGGAACCAGATCGTGTCGCCGGCATGTTCCAGGCTGCGATAGTTGCCGTAGCGCCCGACGAAAAACCCGTGCGCGATCGCGTGCACGGCCGGCGCGTTGCCCCAGGTCGGCGCTGTCATCTCCTTGAATGCGATCGGATCCAGCACCTGTGCGCCGTCGAGCTCGCCTTCGTTCAACAGCATGCGCATCCAGCGCGCCATGTCGGCAGCACTGGCGCTGCCGGCGCCAGCGGGCGCACCGTTGGAAATGTATTCGAAACCCTTGGGCGTGAACCCGCCCTGCTCGTATTTGAACCCTTTGGAAAAATCCGCGGCCAAGGCCCGCGGGGCCGCGCGCGGATCGGCACCCGCCAGCGGCTCGCGAAAGGTGGTGTGCCGCATGTCCAGCGGCGTCAGGATGTGACGTTCGAGGTAGACGTCGAACGGCTCGCCGGATACCTGTTGCACGATCGCGCCCAGCAGCGCCACCGAATAATTGGAGTAATCCGCATGCACCGCCGGCGCGCGCACGCGCCGGGGCCGGTATTGCCCGAGATAAGCATCCAGTGTTGGCACCGTGGCGCCATCCGCGTAAAACAAATGCGCGCCCAGCGTCGCATCCTCATAACCTGCCGTATGCGTCATCAAGTGCCACACGCGAATCGGCGGATAGCGGCGATCGGCGGTCTCCAACGACGGCGGCAGGTATTGATCAACCGGTGCATCCAGATCCAGCTTGCCGGCCGCGACCAATTGCATGGTGGAGATATAGGTAAAGGTCTTGGAAATCGAGCCGATGCGGAACAAGCTCGTGGCCGGATCGACCGGTTTGCGCGGATGAAGGGCAACAATGCCGTAGCCACGCAACAGCAGCGGGCCATTGCGCGTCACCACCGCAACGGTCGCGCCGGCGATGCCCTTTTCGGTCATCTGCCCACGCACTACGCCGTCCACGAACGCCGCCAGCGCAACGGGATCGATCGCCACTGGTTGCCCGGGCGCGACCATCGCCGCGCGCAAGGGTTCGACCGCAGTGGTCGCGGGTGCCGGCGGAGGCGCCGCGGCGGCGGCAAAGGCCAGCCCGAACGCAACCAGGGCCACCACGGTATGTTTTCCGCCGCGTCGCAGCACGCGCATGATCCCCTCCCCGACTGCGCGGCAGCCTACGCGCAAGCCGGGACGCGGCACAACCGCGGGTCGTCATATCCTGCAGGGATGCCGCTTGGCATCGTTCCTGCACGAAGGGGATCAGGAAACCAGGGGACGACCATGACCGCCTCGACCGATCACGCCGCGATGACCGTACCGGAAATCCTGCTGATGCTGCGTGCGCCCGGCGCCGGCTGGCTGGCGACCCTGCTGACCGCACTGGATGAAGCCCAGCGCGATCCCGATTTTGACGTGCGTCATCGGCGTGTCTTGGCCCAGCTCGCTACCGAGCAGGGCTTGCCCAATGCGGTGGTGGATGCGGCCCGCCGCCGCACCGCCGCGTTCGAGATCGAGCTGGAATTGGCGACCGCCACGTCGCGTCAAGCCGGCGCAGCCTGACCAGCAGCGGCACAGACCGCACCGCGCGTCACCTCAGATTACCCTGTTCGCCAGGCCATTCGCAGTGGACGCCGGCAGTGGCTTCCGCTACCGTCGCGACGTCTTCACCTTTCAGTCACGCGATGAGTTCACGCCTGAATCCGTGCTCGGTCTTTCCCGGCGTTTCCGCTTCCGGCGCGCGGCGTCGTGCGCGCAAAGATCGGACGCTGCGCGCATCCGCGAGTCCGGTGATCGCGGGCGATCGGGAATCGATCCATTGATCGGCGCGACGCGCTGGTGGTTGCGGATTTCGATGCCGAGCCTGGCACTCCTGCTCGGCGCCTGCGCCACCACGCCGCCTCCGCCCATGCATGCGGCCAACGATGTGCTGTTCCGCGCGATCGGCCTGGTCGGTACGCCTTATCGTTACGGCGGCAACACCCCATCCAGCGGTTTCGATTGCAGCGGGCTGGTGGATTATGTGTTCCGCACCTCGGCCGGGGTGGTGCTGCCGCGCCGCGCCAACGAAATTGCCGACGTGGATGCGCCCAAAGTCAATTCCGATTCACTCGCGCCGGGCGACCTGTTGTTCTTCGGCAGCCGCCATCGCGTCAGCCACGTAGCCATTTACGTCGGACAGGGCCGCTTCGTGCACGCGCCCAATCGCGGCGGCACCGTGCGCCTGGATCAACTCGACGACAATTACTGGCGCTCGCATTTCCTGTATGCCAAGCGCGTGTTGGAGCGTACGCCCGACGCGACTGCGGCGATGGCGTCCAACTGATCATCCGAGGTTTCATCATGCGGAATTTCGTTCTCCTGCTCGGCCGTATCGGCCTCGCCCAGATCTTCCTCTATTCGGGCTTGCAGAAGCTGGCCGGATATGACGCAACCGCGGCATACATGGTCGCCCACAACCTGCCCGCCGGGCTGCTGCCGCTGGTGATCTTTGCCGAACTCGGCGGCGGGCTGGCGGTGTTGTTCGGCTTTCTCACACGGGTGGCGGCGGTCGGGCTTTTCATTTACACCCTGCTCGCCGCGGCGTTTTTCCACGACAATTTTGCCGATGCGATGCAGCTGATCAATTTCCAGAAGAACGTCGCCATCGCCGGCGGCTTTCTGGTGCTGGCCGCGTGCGGGCCGGGCGCCCTCGCCATCGACGCGTTCTGGCAGCGTCGCCGCCGTCGGCGCAACAAGCTGACGTTTTAGCGCTGTCACCGGGCGTGAAAGCGGCCGCCCTTGGGCACACTTCTCACAGGAGCGCTGCCGGGGATGTCAGGGTGCGCAAAGCCCGGCTTCGATCGCGTAACCACGCGCCCTCACCCTTCGCCGGGGTGAGCATGCCCGTGCTCCAGTTCTTCCGGCGTGGCCGCGCGCACCCCGGTGATTTCGAGCTCGAAGTGCAGGGTCTTGCCGGCCAGCGGATGATTATGATTCACGTCGATCGCACTCATGCCGATCTTGTGCACGGTCACCACGCGCTGCTCGCCCTCGCGGGTCTGCAACACCGTCTGCATGCCTGGCTTCAGCTTGTCGGCGTGCTGGAAATATTTTTTCGGCACGCGCTGGATCATGCCTTCGCGATGCTCGCCGTAGGCATCCGCCGGCGCCACGTCAACTTCAAAACGTTCGCCGGCCTCGTGCCCTTCCAGCGCACGCTCTATCCCCGGAACCAGTTGGTGATAGCCCAGCAACGCCGACATCGGCTGGCCGCGCTCGCGTGAATTGTCCAGCGGTTGCCCGGCGCCGGCGCCGCTCTCGCTGACAACATAATGGAAACTCACCACCGTGTTCTTTGCGGCTTTCATCTGCCTGCGCTCCGAAGTAAACGCGCATGCTAGCGAGCCGCGCGGCGTGCGTCATGTCTGCTTGGGCGGCGCTCCGAATGCCACCCCGCGCGCTTCCGGCCCGAACCAGGCCAGCAGCGCCAACACGATCGCCACCCCGGCGATCCACACGCTTTGCGCGAAGGCGAAATCGCCGCCGCGCGAATGCGCCAACCACGCAAGTATCGTCGCGGTGGCCGCGGCGATCAGGTTGCCGAGCTGATAGGCGAAGCCCGGCAGCGTGCCGCGCACGTCATCGGGCGAGAGTTCGTTCAAATAGCTCGGCACCACGCCCCACGCGCCCTGCACCGCGAACTGGATCAGGAACGCACCAAGGCCCAGCAGGATGATCGAACCACCATATGTCCATAGCGGGATCACCGGCAGCGCCAGCAGTGCCGCTATCACCATCGCTCGCCGACGGCCGATGCGTTCGGACCACGCGCCGAACACAAGCCCGCCGACCAGCGCGCCGAGATTCAGCACGATGGTGAGGATACTCACCAGATGCGTGTCGAAGTGTTTCTGGGTTTTCAGAAAGGTTGGATACACGTCCTGCGAGCCGTGGCTGAACATGTTGAACGCGGCCATCAGCAAGATCAGATAGGCGAACAGACCCCAATGTCCGCGCATTGCGGTCCACACGTTGCGTCGCGCGCCGCGTTCGCGCTGCGCGAATACCGGCGATTCAGGCACCTTGCTGCGGATGTACAAAACCAGCAAGGCGGGCGCGGCGCCCAGCACGAACATGCCGCGCCAGCCGATACTGTTGAACAGCAGGCCATAAAGCAGCGCGCCGATCAGATAGCCGCAGGGATAGCCGCTTTGCAGCAGGCCGGAGACAATACCGCGAGATTTCGGCGGTATCGATTCCATCGCCAGCGATGCACCGATGCCCCACTCGCCGCCCATTGCGATGCCGAACAGTGCGCGCAACACCAGCAACACAATCAAGGATGGCGCGAATGCGCAGGCCAGTTCCAGCGCCGAATACAGGATCACGTCCAGCATCAGCACCGGGCGCCGGCCGAAACGATCCGCGAGTCGTCCGAAAATCAGCGCGCCCAGCGGGCGGAACGCCAGTGTCAGCAACAACGCGAAGGTGACCTCGGTGATGCCGACATGGAAATCGCGCGCGATTTCCGGCATCACGAACACCAGCAGGAAGTAATCGAAGGCGTCCAGCGTCCAGCCGAGGAAGCTCGCCAGCACCGTGTGACGCTGCGTCGAATCGAGTTCGCGCAAGATCGAGAACATCCCCATTGCGACGGCTCCCTGGACTTGTACCTGCGCGATCCCAACACAGACGTGCGATGGGCGCAACGAAAAATCTCGATCGTGCGCGGGCGCGCTCCTACAATAACCGGATGGACGCATTCACCCTGATCCCACCCTACGCGGGTAGCGCCGGTGTCGGCCGGTGATGATCATTTTTGCGATCAGCGTGGCGCTCGCGTTGCTTGTGCTGGCGTGCATCGCGGCCCTTCGCCAATCCCGACCGCGGTCGGCAAGCGGGGTCGAACAACTCGCCGCGCGCATTGACGCGCTGCTGCCGCAAACGCAATGCCAGCGCTGCGGCTATCCCGCCTGCAAACCGTATGCGGAAGCGATCGCGCGCGGTGAAGCGCCGATCAACCGCTGTCCGCCGGGCGGCGCGGCCGGCATCCGCGCGTTGGCAACGCTCACCGGCCAAGCCGTGCGGCCGCTCGATCCGGAATGCGGCGTCGCGACGCCGCCGCGCGTGGCCCTGATCGATGAAGAGCTGTGCATCGGTTGCACCAAGTGCATCCAGGCGTGTCCCGTGGACGCCATCATCGGCGCAGCGAAGCTCATGCACACCGTAGTCCCGTCGTTGTGCACCGGCTGCGAACTGTGCATCCCGCCCTGCCCGGTCGATTGCATTTCAATGGTCGCGACGCGCGATGACACAGTCCGCTGGCCGCGGCCACGCCTGCCACACGCCGCATGATCTCCTGGCTGTCACGCTGGTATGTGCGGCTTGCACTCTGGCTGATCGCGATCGGCATCTTCGGCGCATGGTGGCCGGCGTGGGAGCTGCCGCACTTCATCATCGAACCGCAGAACCGGTTGAAGGCATTCCTGCAGCTGGCAATGTTGCATGGCGCGTGGCTGCTGTTCCCGGCAATGCTGGAAGCCACGCTGATCATGGTGAATCGCGCGCGCCGGCGCCATTACCGGCGGGCCGCGGGCGGCGCACTGGTGCTGCTTGCGTGCCTGCTTGGCGCGTGGGCGCGCTTCGTCGAGCCGAACATCCTGGTCGTGCGGACCACCATGGTTCCCGCGCCGATCGATCTCAACATCGCGCTGGTCGCCGACGTGCACGTGGGCCTGTTCACGCGTCCGGACAAGCTGCGCCAGATGGTGCGGAAGTTGAACGCGATGCACGTGGATCTGGTCTTGTTCGCCGGCGACCTGACATACGACCCGCCGCGCGATCTGCGCGCCGCGCTGTCGCCGCTGCGCGAGTTGAACAAGCCGATGTACGCGGTGCTCGGCAACCATGATGTGCAGTTGCCGGGGCCACCGCTGGAACAGCGCATCCGTGCGGCACTGGCAGGCGCGCCGGTGATCTTCACCGAGCATCGCGTGCTGGATTTCCCGAACTTCCGGCTGGCGGGCCTGTATGACTACTGGACCGGACTGGACAATGCGGATTTCCTGCGCGCGCTTCCCGGCGACAAACCGCTGTTGGTACTGATGCACCAGCCGCACAGCCTGCGCAAATTGCGCGGCGTGCATTTCGCGCTGGCAATGGCCGGACACACGCACGGCGGTCAGGTGTCGCTGCCATGGATCACTGCCTATGTATTCCGCAAGGATCGCGACGAGATTTATATCGACGGGCTTTACGACACACCCGCCGGCATGCTGTTCGTGACGCGCGGCGTGGGCATCACCGGCTCGCCGGTGCGTCTCGACTGTCCATCCACGATTGATTTGCTGGAGCTGCGCCGCACGGCGGCGCGCTAGGTGCCCCACACTGGAATCCGGCGCATGACCCTTTCCCGCTTCGTTCTCTGGTTGCGCACCCGCGGCGACGTGCTGGTGAACCGCTGCACGGCGGTGATCCAACGCCGCCGCATGCGGCTGGCGGAAGCGCAGCTCGCGCCTGAGGCGCGCGCGCAAGCTTCGTTTTGGCGCGCGCGTTATCTCGCCCGCAACTTGCGGCTGCAACGCGAGCGTGAAGCACGCAGCGCGCAACGCGAGTCGCGCGTTCCCTCGCCCGACCACTTGCCGGCGCCCTCCATCAGCAAGGCCGAGGTACTGGCGGCGATCGCGCGTAGCCGGGCGAGGCGGGAAGCGCGCTTCCATCCCGCGCGCGACGATGATGGAAAAGACGCATCGTGACGGCGCTCCCGCGACTGCGAACACGCGCAGAGAAACAAACATGAAACGTACCGATATCGCGGAACTTTTTCGCCGTCTGCGTGAACTCGATCCGGAGCCGACCACGGAACTCGATTACCACACGCCTTTCGAATTGCTGGTTTCGGTGATCCTTTCCGCGCAGGCGACGGACGTCGGCGTCAACAAAGCGACCGGGAAATTGTTTCCGGTCGCGAATACGCCGCGGAAAATTCTCGAGCTCGGCGAGGCGGACCTCAAGAAATACATCTCCAGCATCGGGCTGTACAACGCCAAGGCGAAGAACATCATCGCGATGTGCGCGTTGCTGCTGGAGCGGCATCAAGGTGAAGTCCCGCGCACGCGCGAGGAGCTGGAAGCGTTGCCGGGCGTGGGCCGCAAGACCGCCAACGTGGTGTTGAACACCGTATTCGGCGAACCGGCGATCGCGGTGGATACGCACATTTTCCGCGTCTGCAACCGCACCGGGCTCGCGCCCGGGCGCAACGTGCGCGAGGTCGAGAACGAGCTGCTGCGCGTGGTGCCGGAGGAATACAAGCTCGGCGCGCATCACTGGTTGATCCTGCACGGTCGGTACGTGTGCGTTGCGCGCAAGCCGAAATGCCCGCAATGCCCGATTCGCGATCTGTGCGCGTACCGCCACAAGACGCGAGCGGCCGATATTGCGCTCTGAAGCTCGCTCGCGTGCTCGTCAATTCAGCCTCAATCGGCAGCAACTATCCTTAGCGGTGGTTAATCCACACGAACCTAAGCTTGCTACTCGAACTTGAAAGGCGCCGCACGACGCCATACGGACACCTGCCTCACGGCGGGCGCTCAAACGGAGGAGAAATTCATGCAAACCACAAAACTCACCATCGCACTCGGCACCGCGCTGCTTGCCGGCGCGGCCTTTGCTCCGGCTGCTTTCGCGCAAAGCAGCACGGCCCAGCAAAACAGCATGGCCCGGCAAAGCATGGAGCGGCAGGACATGCAGCAGAACAGGAACATGGATCAGCAGCAGGACATCCAGCAGCAATGGCAGCAGATGGACGCCAACCACGACGGCCACGTCTCGCGCAGCGAGTTCGATAACTACTGGACCCAGCAGTTCCAGTCCGCCGACACCAACCACGACGGCAAGCTCAGCCGGCAGGAAGCGAAAGCCGCCACGGAAAACATGAACGGCGGGCAGATGGTAAGCCAGGCCCGCTTCAACATGATGTGGAAGATGGCCGATGCCAACAATGACGGTTCGATTTCCAGGAGCGAGGATCTGGCCTACCACAACAAGATGTTTCGCAAGGCCGATACCAACAACGACGGTCGGCTCAGCAAGACCGAGGTGAAAAGAGCCATGCAGATGCACAACGAAAACGTCGCTACGCTTTGACAGGTACGCTTTGACAAGCACGTAGCCTTTCGAGCGGCGGATCATACGATCCGCCGCTTTTTTCTGCGTGGAACTTCGAGCCTCCTCCAGGACGCACAGGAAGCGTCACGAGCGAAGGCAGCCGGACTGCTATGCTCACACGATGAATGAAGAACAACCCCGCGCCCCGCGCATGGCGGCGCGTTTCCGCGGTTTCCTGCCGGTGGTGGTGGATGTGGAAACCGGTGGTTTCGATCCCATGCGCGACGCGCTGCTGGAAATCGCGATCGTGTGCATCCGCATGGAAGCCGATGGCGTGGTGCATCCGGAGCCTTACGTCTCCACGCATGTGCAGGCGTTCCCGGGCGCGAACATCGAACCAAAGTCGCTGGAGATCACCGGCATCGATCCGGATCACCCGTTTCGTGCCGCGCTACCCGAGCGCGAAGCGCTGGAACATGTATTCAAACCGATACGCGCGGCCATGAAAAGCGCCGGCTGCCAACGCGCGGTTTTGGTCGGCCATAACGCCGCTTTCGACCTGGCCTTCCTCAATGCGGCGGTACGACGCACCGGCCACAAGCGCAATCCATTCCATCCATTCTCGTGCTTCGATACCGCAACGCTCGGCGGCCTCGCCTACGGGCAGACCGTGCTCTCGCGCGCGGTGCAGGCCGCGGGCTTCGAATGGAATCCCAATGAAGCCCATTCGGCGGTATACGACGCCGAACGCACCGCGGCGCTGTTCTGCGCGATCGTCAATCGCTGGAAATACCTGGAGGATTGCGAGAGAGAGCGGGTCGGCCTCTCGTAAGCGCCGACCTGCCGGGCAAGGCCGAGCGTTTGCGCGATGTGTTGAATCACATCACGCGCGCGTGGTTCAGCGACCGCCGGGGAGAGGGACGGGCCGGCGTTCGCACCACGGATGCTCGCTTGCAGCATCGGCCGCGCGGGGGCGTTGCCGGTTACAGCATCACCAATCCATCAGTTGCACCAGCAGAACGAGCCCCCATGCGATCAAGGCCGTGATCGGCAGCGTCAGGATCCACGACCACACCATGCGCTCGACCACCGTCCAGCGCACCGCGTTGAAGCGCTTGGCCGCGCCCACGCCCATGATCGCGGCGGAAACATTGTGGGTAGTGGAAACCGGCAGTCCATAAAACGACGCGGTGATGATCACCGCGGCGGAGCTGGTTTCAGCGGCGAACCCGTTGATCGGGTGCAGCTTCACCATCTTGTGGCCGAGCGTCTTGATGATGCGCCAGCCGCCGCCGGCGGTGCCGGCCGCCATCACCAGCGCGCACAGCACCTTTACCCAGACCGGTATCGCGAAAGTTTGCGCGGTGCCGGATACGCGCAGGAACGACAACCACCAGGGCAAGCCGTCGAGTTGATGCGCGGCGGTGGCGCCGGCCAGCGCCAGCGCAATGATGCCCATCGTCTTCTGCGCGTCATTCATGCCGTGCGACACGCCCATCGCAGTGGCCGAGAACAACTGCGCCTTGCCGAAGAACGCATTGACGAACGGGGTGCGGCCGAACCGGTGCAGCCAGCCCTTGCGATGGGCCAGGAACGCGAACAGCCAGAACAGCGCGCCCATGACCAGAATCCCGAGCACGAATCCGATCGCGGGCGACACCACCATGGGAATCACCACTTTCGGTATCACGCCGCTGCCTTCCCACCAGTGCGCGCCGCCCTGGCTCCAGATGATCGCGTCGAAGTGGCCGCCAGCCGCCGCGATCGCCGCGCCGCACAGTCCGCCGATCAGCGCGTGCGAGGACGAAGACGGCAATCCCAGCCACCAGGTGATCAGGTTCCACACCGTCGCGCCGAGCAGGGCGCAGATCAGCAATTCCGCGCTGACATTGACCACGCCCGCATCGATCAGGCCGGAGGCAATGGTCTTGGCCACCGCGGTGCCTATCAGCGCGCCGATCAGATTGGTGACGGCCGCGAGCAGCACTGCTTTCCCCGGCGTCAATACCTTGGTTGCGACCACGGTCGCGATCGAGTTGGCGGTGTCATGGAATCCGTTGATGTAATTGAACACCAACGCGATCAACACCGTGGCGACGAGCAGGCCGAAGGTCATTTCGGGACTCGGTGCCCGGGACTCATGAGTTCTTCAACACGATCGAATAAATCACGTTGCCCACATCGCGGCAGCGATCGATCGCCTTTTCCATCAACTCGAACAGATCCTTGGCCAGCAGCACGCGGATCGGATCGCCGCCGGCGGTGTACAGCCCCCGATAGGCTTCCAGCAACATGCGGTCCGCTTCCGATTCGATCGCCTGCAGACGATCCTGCAATGCGCGCATGCGATCGATGCGCAGGCCGTTGCGCAATTCGCCGACCATTTCCGCCAGCACTTCGGTGGCGCGCATCAGCAGTGTCGCGCGCGAGGCGAAATCCACGTCGTCCAGCCGGCCGGAAACGATCGCGTAGCGCTCGGCGAATTTCTCGATGGTCTTGGGAATGCGGTACAGCGCCGAGGACATCGCCTCGATGTCCTCGCGATCCAGCGCGGTCACGAAGGTATTGACCAGCGCCTGGCTGATTTGCGAGGCGAGCTGCTTCTCGCGCCGGCGAGCGGCACGGAAGCTGTCCAGCATCGGCGCTTCACCGCGGTGGCGCAACAGCGTCTGCAACGCGGTGGCGCCTTCCCGCGCGGCTTCCGCGCTGGCTTCCAGCAGATCGTAGAACTTGTCGCCTTTGCCGAACATCGTTTGCAGGGAAAACACGGGCGCACTCCTGTCGAACGGCGGCGAAGATATTGCGCTGATGTTACACGAGCATGACAGCGACCCGCATCGGCGATCGCTGCGGGTGCCTTGCTACACTTCCCGGATGGACGAACCCGAATGGCGAACACCCGCTTTTTGCCTTGTTGAGCCGTGGACAGGGCGAAGGATTGCAACGCGGACATTCCCGCGGGTTGTGGAAGCACGCGTGCGTGCAGCGAACCCCGTGCCGCCCACGGATGCGTTGCCGTGATCCCCGAACTCGGGCTGGTGCTGCTGCTGGCGTTGTGCAACGCGTTCTTCGCGCTTTCCGAAATCGCCCTGATCGCCTCGCGCAAGAGCCGCCTGAAACACATGGCACGCAGCAGCGCGCAGGCACAGATCGCGTTGCGGCTGGCCGAACACCCGGAACGTTTCCTCTCGACCGTGCAGGTGGGCATCACCCTGATCACGTTGATCACCGGCGCCGCCACCGGCGCGGCGGTCAGTGATGACGTACGGAGATGGTTGCTGCATTTCGACCTGCATGGACTGGCCGCCTACTCGACCATCATCGGGCTGGTGATCGGCTTCATCCTCGTCACCACCATCAACATCACCGTGGGCGAGCTGGTGCCCAAGCGCGCGGCGCTGGCGGCGCCGGAGCGGATCGCCAGCGCGATCGCCACCCCGATGCTGGTGCTGTCCTGGCTCACCGCGCCGTTCGTGTGGGTGCTGAATCGTCTGAGCGGCCTGGCGCTCGCCGTGCTGCGACTGAACAGGGTGCGCCGCGAGAAAGTCACCGAGGAAGAAATCCGGCTGCTGGTGGCCGAAGGCGCCGAGCAGGGCGTGCTCGACCCTGACGAGCGCAACATGGTCAATCGCGTGCTGCGGCTGGGCGACCGCAGCGTGGACAGCGTGATGACACCGCGCCCGCGGATCGCCTGGCTGGATGCCGCCGCGCCGCTCGCGGAAAATCTTGCGGTGCTGCGCGCCACGCCGTTTTCGCGTTATCCGGTTTATCGCCAAAGCGAAGACGAAGTGCTGGGCGTGCTCGAGGTGAAGCGCCTGCTGCAAGGGCTGTCGGTGGAAACGCGTTTGCCGGAACTGTTCCGCAAATTGGCCAAGCCGCTGTTTGTGCCGGCGACCGCGCGCGCGCTGGATCTGCTGGAGGAGTTTCGCGATGCGGAAACCCCGTTCGCGCTGGTGGTGGACGAATACGGCGGTATCGAAGGCCTGGTCACGCTGAACGATCTGCTGAGCGCGGTGGTCGGCCGCGCGGCGCCGGCGGAAGGCGAAGCGCCGCGCGATGCGCCGGTGGTGCGCCGCGACGACGGCAGCCTGCTGGTGGACGGCGCACTCTCCACTGACGATCTGCGCGAGTTGTTGCAACACCTGGAATTGCCCAATGAAGAAGAGGGCGATTTCCGCACCGTTGCCGGCATGATGATGGCCGCGTTCGGCCACATTCCCGAAGCCGGCGAATTCTTCGAGTGGCGCGGCCTGCGTTTCGAAGTGATGGATCTGGACGGCGCGCGCATCGACAAGGTGCTGATTACCCCGCTGGCCGGCGGGGACGCGGATGAAGCGGAAATGGGGGGCGGGTAACAGGCGCAAAAAAGCGGGACGCCGAGGCGAAGAAGTTTCGTGTTTACTCCTCCCGAATATCGCCCGCAATTCGCGCCATCCTTTCCGCATCCGCCAGAATCCCGTGCAACACACGCAGTTCGCGCAGGTCCGGCCGCGCACGCTGGAACAGCCGGCGCAGGCGGCGCTCGATCGTCGCGGCCGAACGCCCCTTGTGGAAATCGATGGCGTGCAGCGTGCGGAACAGGTGGGCGAAAAACTGTTCCATCTCCCGCGAACTCGCCGGCGTGGTGGGTGCTTCCGGCATCTCGGGCCCTGGCGTCGAAGTTTCATCGAGCATCGCCATACGCAATTCATAGGCCATCACCTGCACGGCTTGCGCGAGGTTGAGTGAAGAAAAATCCTCGACGCTCGGGATGCGCACCATCGCGTGACACAGCGCCAGCTCATCGTTGTCCAGTCCGGATTGCTCATTGCCGAACAGCAGCGCCACTTCGGAACCCTGCGCGACCGCGGCGCGGATTTCCGCCGCGGCGGCGCGCGGCGCCAGTTCGCGCAAGGCGATGCCGCGCCGGCGCGCGCTGAGGCCCAGCACGAAACGACAGTCGGCGATCGCGCCGGGCAAATCGTCGCAAACGACCAACTTCGCAAGCACGTCGTCGGCACCCGCCGCCATCGCGGTGACTTGCGGGTCCGGGTAACGATGTGGCGCAACCAGCACAAGCCGGCCGAATCCCATGGTGCGGATCGCCCGGGCGGCCGACCCGATGTTGCCCGGATGCGAGGTGCGTGCGAGGACGAAGCGGAGGTATTTCGCGGGTGTTTGCGGGTGCAATGTAGGAGCGCGCCTGCGCGCGACCGTAGCGGCGATCTGCGGAAGCATAACAACCTCGTCATTCCGGGGCTGCGCGTCAGCGCAGAACCCGCGATCCGCTTCACCGCATGACCAGCAGATTCCCGACCCGTTTGCGATAAAGCCGCGACCAGTCCGCAATGACGATGCGTATTTTTTTAGCTTTGCCCTTCGAATGCCGAATACCGAATACCGAGTCCCGTTATACTTGGCGTTCGCCGCCTCGAGCGGCGCGTTCTTTACCAGCGGAAGATCATCATGGCCAGACCCGCCGTCACCGTCGCGGTGCGCGCCGCGCGCGCCGCAGGCAATATCATCCTGCGCTACATGAATCGGGCCGGCAACCTGATCGTGACGGAAAAGCAGCATCTGGATTTCGCCACCGAAGTCGATCGCCAGGCCGAAGCGGAGATCGTGCGCGAACTGCGCCGCGCCTATCCGGATCATGCGATTCTCGGTGAGGAATCCGGCGCCTCGGGCAAGAAGAATGCGCGCTTCACCTGGGTGATCGATCCGCTGGACGGCACCCATAATTACCTGCGCGGTATCCCGCAATTCGCCGTCTCGATCGCGCAACTGGATCGCGGCGAGCCACAGCATGGGGTGATCTTCGATCCGCTGCGCGATGAGATATTCAGCGCCAGCAAGGGCGATGGCGCATTTCTCAACGACCGCCGCATACGCGTGAGCAAGCGCGAAGAACTGGATGGCGCGCTGTTGGCGACCGGCTTCCCGTATCGCCAGCGCGAGCACCTGGACGCGCAACTCGACATGACCCGCGCGCTCCTCGGCAAGGCGGAGGATCTGCGCCGCGCCGGCTCCGCCGCGCTGGATCTGGCGTGGACCGCGAATGGCCGTCTGGACGGCTATTTCGAAATCGGCCTGAAGCCGTGGGACATGGCCGCCGGCGTGCTGCTGGTGCGTGAAGCCGGCGGCCGCTATTGCGATTTCGCCGGACGCGACGGCATTCCCGCATCAGGCAATCTGCTCGCCGGCAACATGCACGTGGTTGCGTCGATGATCGAGGCGATCGCGCCGGTTTTGCCGCCGGCATTATTGAAGCCCTGATCGCCGGCAAGCCGGCTCCCGCGACAGCTGCTTTGTAGGAGCCTGCTTGCAGGCGACCCCGGCGTTGGCAACGACAGCAGCACTGCCTTCAGCGGAACAGGGTCCACCGCGGCTTGATGGGCAATTTGCCGCGCCAGTATTGCAGCAGCGCGAAGCCGCCCAGCGCGCCGCCAAGATGCGCAAAATGCGCGACACCCGCCTGGGTGCCGGTAATGCCGAGAAACAGTTCCAGCAGCATGTAACCGATGACCGCAAGCCACGCCGGCATCGGAATCGGCAGGATCAAGACGATGATCTTGGCGTGTGGATACAGCATGCCGAACGCCAGCAGCAGGCCGAAGATGGCGCCGGACGCTCCCAGCGTCGGGTAAAAGCCGCCGGTGAAGAAATGCACCACGGCCAGATGCGCGAGCGCGGCGATCACCGCGCAGAACAGATAGTAGAAAAGAAAGTGCCGCGCGCCGAACAGGCTTTCCACAGGGCCACCGAACATGTACAGCGCCAGCATATTGAAGCCGATGTGTGCCCAGCCGCCGTGCAGAAACGCGTAGGTGAGCAATTGCCAAACATGGAAGCCGACCATGAACGGCGTACCGTCCGCTGCGTAACCGGCCAGCCGCTCCGGACCGAGCGGCCACAGCGCCGCATGAGCGATCAGCCATTCATTGCCGCCGGCCATCATCAGCAAGAAGATCGCGACATTGGCGATCAGCAGCGTCAGCGTGACCGGCGGCAGATTGAAGCGCATCAGCGGTCCTCCAACGGCTTCACGAACACCGCCTGGCGTTTCTTCTCGACATAACCTTCGCGCAGATAGAAGCGGTGCGCGCGTGCGCGGATCACATTGGAGTTCAGCCGCATGGCGCAGAACCCGTGTTCGCGCGCCCAATCTTCCGCCGAGCGCAGGAGTGCCGCGCCGATGCCTTCGCCGCGAAACGATTCCTCGACCACCAGCTCGGCAAGATAACCCTTCGGCTCATCCACCACGCAGTATTCCGACAGCACGTGCGCAAAACCCGCGATCGTTCCGTCGTCCGCTGCGGCCACCAGCACCACCCCGGCGTGATGCGCCTCGATCTCATGCAGACGCCGCGCGGCCGCGTCCGCACAGGCGTGATAGCCAAGTTGGCCCGACAGGCGCGCCAGCGCCACGGCATCGGCCGCGGTCGCTTGGCGTATGCGCAGGGATGGTGTCATGCCGATCAGGAAGGAACGGAAGGGCTTCAGCGCGCGCCGCTCACGTCAGTCCCTGGCCGCTGGCCTTGCCGTGGTCGGCGACGACTCTTGCCACCACCATCGAGACGCGCTTGCCGGTGGGAATGTGCAGAAATTCGTTGGGGCCGTGCGCGTTGGAGTGCGGACCCAGCACGCCGGTGATCAGGAACTGCGCCTGCGGGAATTTATCGCCGAGCATACCCATGAACGGGATGCTGCCGCCCTCGCCCATGTAGACCGGCGGCGCGCCGAACGCGTCCTGCGACGCACACGCCACGGCCTTTTCCAGCCATGGCGACAACGCCGGAGCATTCCAGCCGCTGGAAGCTTTCTCCAGTTTCAGTTCCACCTTGCAGCCATAGGGCGGATCGCGCTCCAGCAGGCACTTCAAGGTCTCACCCGCACGCGCGCCGTCCAGCGTCGGCGGTAGCCGCAGCGACAACTTCACCGCGGTGAATGGGCGCAACACGTTGCCGGCATTCTGCAGCGGCGGCAGGCCATTCATCCCGGTGATGGCCAGTTGCGGGCGCCAAGTGCGGTTCAAGATCAATTCGGAGAGATCGTCCGCCACCGGCTGCATGCCCGGCAACAGCGGAAACTTGTCGTACACCGCCGTGCCCAGCACCTCGGCGCACAAGCGCACCTGCTCGAGTCGCTGCGCAGGAATCTCGACATAAAGATCGCGCGGCAGGATCGCGCCGGTTCTGGAATCTTCCAGCCGCGACAGCAGTTCGCGGAGAATGCGGAAGCTCGAGGGCACCACGCCCGAGGCGTCGCCCGAGTGCACGCCTTCGCTCAGCACGCTGACAGTGAAATTGCCGCCGGTCATGCCGCGCAAGGACGTCGTCAACCACAGTTGATCGTAATTGCCACAGCCGGAATCCAGACACACCACGAGCGATGGCCGACCGATGCGCGCGGCGAGATGGTCCACATAGAACGGCAGGTCGTAGCTGCCCGATTCCTCGCATGCCTCGATCATGATGACGCAGCGCGCGTGCGGCAGGCCCTGGTCGCGCAGCGCCAGCAGCGCGGAAAGCGAACCAAAAATCGCGTAGCCGTCGTCCGCGCCGCCGCGCCCGAACAGCTTGTCGCCCTTCAGCACAGGCGTCCACGGCCCCAGGCCTTCGTTCCAGCCGGTCATCTCCGGCTGCTTGTCCAGGTGGCCGTACAGCAGCACGCAATCGTCCGCGCGCGCTTCGCAGCCGAAAGCGGGCACGTCGATGAAGATCAGCGGTGTGCGCTGGTCCAGGCGCACCACGTCGAGGGTCGCGCCGGGCAGCGAGGTCAGCTTGTCGCGCGCCCAGCTCTCCATCAGCTTGACCGCATCCTCCATGTAGCCATGTTCGATCCATTGCGGATCGAACAGCGGCGACTTGTTGGGGATGCGTATGTATTCGGTGATGCGCGGCACGACCTCGTCATCCCACATGCCGCCGACGAAGGCCTCGAGCTTGCTGGCATCCATGAGCTTCTCCGCTGACACAAGGCCGCTCAGTGTACCAGCGCGTCCGCAATCCCAAGCCTTGTGAGGCATTTCCGACAAGCCGGCGGAGCAAGCGCGGACGCCCCGCGCAGCGGGGCGCCGGCAGACCGCAGCCCTCGCGCGGCCCATCCTTGCCACCACGCGATGCCGCGACCGCGGCGCGTGATTTCATCACACAAGGAGACTTTCCATGATCCGCAATACTCTCGCCGCGCTCGTACTCTCGATGGCCTGCGCGCTGTCCGCATTCGCCGCCACGCCGGTGGATATCAACCATGCCGACGCCACCACGATCGCCACTTCGCTGGACGGTATCGGCATGAGCAAGGCCAACGCCATCGTTGCCTGGCGCACCGCGCACGGCGCGTTCAAGTCGGCCGACGATCTGCGCCATATCAAGGGCATCGGCGACAAGACGCTGGCGCGCAATCGTGATGCGATCCGGCTCACCGGCGGCAGCGCGGTTGCCGCCAATGCCAAGCCGGCGAAGTCCGCCAAGGCCGCCGGAACTGCGCATCCGCGCAAACGGTGATCGGCCATGTTCCGGGACGGCGACGCGCGCTACACTCGCGCGCCGTCGCTCCCGGAACCAAAGCCTGTGATCCTGCCGCGTTATCGCATCGGTGCATCCACCATTCCCGGCGCGGGACTCGGCTTGTTCATGGAAGAACCGGTACGGCGCGCACGCGTGGTGATCGCGCCGGATGGCATCGGCGATACCTTCAACTTCGAGGATCTGCAAGCCGATCCCAAGCTCGCTGCGCAGATGCACACCTCGGTGCGGTGGTTCGAGGATCGCTACACCCTGTCACCCGACTGGCCCGACGAGTGCTATGTCAATCACGATTTCGAGCCGAATGGCTTGTGGCATCTGGGCTTTGTGTTCGCCGCACGCAATCTCGCCGCCGGCGAGGAGTTGACGATCGACTACCGTCATCTGCTGGCACCCGGCCAGGAAGAAACCTTCCGCGACGCCCGCAGCGGCAATGCGATCGTGGGCCTGCCCTGGCGCGAAAGCCTGCTGGCCACGAGCCGCGCATTGGCAAAGCTGCTCGCATAAGTCTTCGAATGGCCCGTGGTTTACCATCGGGATGTGTGCCCCAGGATTCGGCGATGCTCCAGTTCTTCATCAAGACCCTTATCTCCGCGCTGCTGATCGCCGGCGCCTCGGAGCTTGGCAAGCGCTCCACCCTCGCCGGCGCGTTGCTGGTCTCGCTGCCGCTGACCTCGCTGCTGGCAATGGTGTGGCTCTGGCATGACAGCCACGATCCGGCGCGTCTGGCCAGTTTCTCGCTCGATATCCTGTGGCTGGTGATTCCGTCGCTGGTGTTGTTCATCGCGCTCGCATGGCTGCTGCGCGCGGGCTGGGGATTCTGGTTCAGCCTCGCCGTCGCGATCGCCGCGACACTGCTCGCCTACGCCGCAAGTGTGCTGGTACTGGCGCGTCTGAAATGAGCGAGCCCGCATCCGCCACAACCACGTTGCACGCCCTGCCCGTGGCCTCGCGTCACAGCGAAGCCTGGGCCAATGGCACGGGCAGCACCACGCTGCTGCTGCGCGAGCCGGACAATGAAAGCTGGCGGATACGCGCGAGCATCGCGCAGGTCGAGCATGACGGGCCTTTTTCGGAATTGCCGAATACGCGGCGGCTGCTGGTACCGCTGGACGCCGCGATGGAGCTGCTTTTCCCGCAAGGCCGCGTGCTGCACACGAACCGCTTCGGCGTGCTGAATTTCGAGGGCGCGCCCGCGCCTTCCGGCACGTTGCCGGAAGGACCGACCCGTGATTTCAATCTGATGCTGCGCGGCGACGCACGCGGCGAGCTGTTCGCGCGCACGCTGGTGGATTCGATGGTGCTGCCGCCCGAGCCGGGTACGCGCTGGCTCGTGTATCTCAATCGCGGATACGCCACGCTCAGCGCGGGTGAAGCAACGCTTGCGCTGGAACCCGATGACGCGACGCTGCTGATTTTCCCGGCCGGGATACCCGGCGAACGCGCGGTGATCGAAGGTGCTGGCGAACTGGTGCTCGCGAAGTTGTACCCTGACCTTGCGATCTTCCATGATCGCCGCTCGATGTTTTGAGTCGCAAGTTTTTGTTCTCCCGCATAATGAACACCAAAGGCAGCCATCCGTGGCCGTACTTTCCAATTAAGCCCGCTCCGGTTCCCGGTTCCTTTTTCCATGCGCATCCTGGTAGTCGAAGATGACGCGGCAATCGCCAATGCAGTCTGCGATGCACTGAAGCGCGCGGGTCATGCGGTGGATCATCTGACGGACGGGCGGCAGGCCCTGAATGCGCTGCGCGAACACGGTTTCGCGCTGGTGGTGCTGGATCTGGGCCTGCCCGGCGCCGAAGGCGGTGAAATCCTGCGCAAGTTGCGCAGCGACGACGACAGCGTGCCGGTGCTGGTGATCACTGCACGCGACGAACTTGATCAGCGCGTACGCGCGCTGGATCTGGGCGCCGACGATTACCTGGTGAAGCCGTTCGCGCTGGCGGAATTCAACGCGCGAGTGCGCGCGCTACTGCGTCGGCGCGCTTCGCAAGGCGTGCCGACGTTGCGGATCGGCAAGCTGTCGGTGGATCTCGCCGGCCGGCGCGCCCTGCTCGACGAGATGCCACTGGAACTCACCGCGCGCGAGTTCGGCCTGCTGGAAGCGCTGCTGCTGCGGCGCGGTCGCGTCACCGGCCGCGAGCAACTGATCGAGACGCTTTGCAAATGGGACGAGACCCTCTCCGACAACGGTCTCGATATCGCGGTGTATCGCCTGCGCCGCAAGCTCGCCGGCAGCGGCGTGCAATTGCGCACGGTGCGCGGCCTGGGCTACCTGATCGAGGAAGGGGCTGCCGATGCGCAGCAGCCCTAGCCTCAAGCGCCGGCTGCTGCTGTTCGTCGGCCTGCCGCTGTGCGCGGTGCTGGTGTGCGGCGCGGCGCTGACCTATGGCCTTGCGCTGTACTACGCCAATCGCGTCTACGACCGCTGGTTGCTGGATTCCGCGCGCGCGCTGGGACAACTGGTGAACAGCGATGCCGGGCACAACGAGCTTTCCGACCAGGCGCGCATCCTGCTGCAATATGATCCGTTCGATCGCGTGGTGTATGCGGTGCGCAGCACGCGCTATGGCCTGCTGGCCGGCGATCCAGGCCTGCCGCAACCGCGCGCGGACAAGCCCAGTCCCGATCCACTGTACGCAAGCTTTCGCGTGGGCGATCACAGCATGCGCATGGTCTCGGTGCTGATCGCCAATCGCGACGCACCGCGCGACACGCTGGTGATTTCCGCCGCTGAAACAGTGCGCAAGCGGCATCTGCTGGCGCGCGAACTGCTGACCGCGACGGTGCCGATCGAATTCGCGCTGATCATCCTGGCGATGCTGCTGGTCTGGTCCGGAGTAAACCGCGGCCTGCGCGTGCTGGATCCGCTGACGCGCGAAATCCGCCTGCGCCACGCCGGTGATCTGTCGCCATTGCAGGCGAACGATGTACCACTGGAAGTGCAACCGCTGGTCGCGACCATCGACGCCTTGCTGGCGCGTCTGGACCGCATGCTCGCGCAGCAGCAGCGCTTCATCGCCGATGCCGCGCACCAGCTGCGCACCCCGCTGGCCGGCTTGCGTCTGCAGGCCGAGCGCGCGCTGGCCGATCCACGCCCGGAGTCGGTGCGCGAGGCATTGACGCATGTCGAGCGGTTGTCCGCCGGCACGGCGCGTGCCGCGGGCCAGTTGCTGGCGCTGGCGCGCGCGCAGGCGCCCGATGAGGTGATCGGTACAATCGCGCCGCTGGATCTGGCCGTGCTGGTGCGCGATGAAGTGGCCGCGCGCGTGCCCGCCGCGCTGGCGCAACATGCGGACCTCGGCTACAGCGGGCCGACGAGTGGCATGCGCGTGATCGGCGATGCGCTGCTGTTGCGCGAGCTGCTCGGCAATCTGATCGACAACGCGCTGCGCTACGGCCGGCGCGATGGCATGGTGACCGTCGCGCTGGAATCGGGCGGGGATGCAGGCGTGGTGCTGGCAATCAGCGATGACGGCATCGGCGTGCCGGAACATCTGTGGCCGCGGCTGGGCGAACGCTTCTTCCGGGTGGATGGCAACCGTCGCGAGGGCAGCGGCCTGGGTCTGGCCATCGTTCGCGAAATTGCCGAGCGCCACGGCGCGACCGTGGATTTCGGAGTCGGCCTGAATGGGCGCGGATTACGGGTCGAGGTGCGCTTCCCGCCGCCCGCGCAAATCTGATCAAGCTCATCGTCATTTCCGGCCGGGGCGAGATGCCTGACGGGGCAGATTGCGCGGGCCGAGCGCCCGGAACAAGGAAGCGCGGCCGGAGAACACGACGACATCAGGATGTCGAGTCGCTGCTGGGCAGGGATCAGAACTATCTGTCGTCGCGCGTGAACACTTCGCCATTTTCGACGTGCACCGGAAAACTCGCGATCGGCACCACCGCCGGCGGCGCGGTCACCGAGCCGTCGCGCAGATCGAAGCGCGCACCATGGCGCGGGCACTCGACCTCGAACCCGTGCAGTTCGCCGCCGGCCAGCTCGCCGCCGTCATGCGTGCAGGTATCCTCGACCGCGTAGTACTCGCCGTCGAGGTTGTACACCGCGATCGGTGTGTCGCCATCCCACGCAATGCGGTACTCGCCGGGCAGCAACTCGGCGATGGTGCACACGCGAATCCAGTTGATCATAGTTGCTCTTCGCAGGAGCGCGCCCGCGCGCGGCTGGTTGAAAAAAAGACGGCACTTCGCGCAAGCGCGCTGCTACGGCAATGCTTTCATCAGCCACTCGAAGCGCAGGTCGTCGCGCCTGGGGATACCGAAACGCGCATCGCCATAGGGAAACGGTTTGTGCTCGCCGGTGCGCCGATAGCCGCGCCGCTCATACCAGGCGATCAATTCATCCCGGATATCGATCACGCTCATGCGCATCTCGCGACAATGCCACTCGCCGCGCGCGACGCGCTCCGCTTCGGCGAGCAACGCGCGGCCGATGCCTGCACCCTGCAGATCCGGCCGCACCGAGAACATCCCGAAATAGCAACTCGGCGCACCGGCACCGGCCTGCTTTTCAAGCAGACACGAGGCCAGCAATGCGCCATTGCGCTCGGCCAGCAGCAACCGCGCATCCCCGCGCGCGATGATGCCCGCCACCTCGGCGAGATCGGTGCGCTGGCCGTCGAGGAAATCGGCTTCCGTGGTCCAGCCCGCGCGGCTCGCGTCACCGCGATAGGCAGATTCGGTCAATGCAACAATTGCCGCGGCGTTGTTGGACGTCGCGGCCCGGAACTGCAATGTCCTCGGCTCGACCACGCTCACCTTTCCATTCCCCACTCCCGCTTCACGCCAATAACTTGCGCACCCGCGCGATCGCCGCGACCAGCGCGTCGATTTCTTCCGTGGTGTTCCAGAACGCCAGCGACGCACGCGCCGTGGCCGGCACGCCATAGAACTGCATCAGCGGATGCGCGCAGTGGTGACCGGAGCGCAACGCAATGCCTTCCTGATCCAGCAGCGTAGCCAGGTCGTGCGCGTGCACGCCTTCGATCAGGAACGAGATCACCGCGGCCTTTTCCGGCGCGGTGCCGATGATGCGCAGCCCGGCAACCTTCTTCAGCGCATCGGTCGCATAGGCGAGCAGTTCGCGTTCGCGCGCGGCGATGTTGGCCATGCCGATGTCTTGCAGATAATCGATCGCGGCGCCCAGGCCGGCGAAGCCGGCGATGTTGGGCGTGCCGGCCTCGAACCTGTGCGGTGGATCGGCGAACGTGGTACCGGAGAACTTCACTTCGCGGATCATCTCGCCGCCACCAAGGAACGGCGGCATCGCTTGCAGATGCTCGCGCTTCGCCCACAGTGCACCAGTGCCGGTGGGACCACACATCTTGTGTCCGGTGATCGCGTAGAAATCGCAACCAATCGACGAAATATCCAGCGGCAGATGCGGCGCGGCCTGCGAGCCATCGACCAACAACGGAATGCCTCGCTTGCGGCATTCGCGGGCCAGTTCCCTTACCGGGTTGATGGTGCCGAGCACGTTGGAGACGTGTGTCACGCAGGCGAGCCGCACTTCCGGTGTCAACGCCGCGACAAATTCCTCGACGATCAGCTCGCCCGATTCGGTGATCGGCGCAACCTTCAACTGCGCGCCGGTGCGTTCGCACACCAGTTGCCAGGGCACGATGTTGGCGTGGTGCTCCATGGTGGTAACCAGGATCGAGTCGCCTGCTTTCAACCGTGGCAACGCATGGCTGTAGGCGACCAGATTGATGGCCTGGGTGGTGCCGGAGGTCAGCACGATCTGTTCGCGGGCCACGCCTAGAAAGCTGGCCAGCTTGTTGCGCGCGCCTTCGTACAGCGCAGTGGACTCGGCGCCGAGTTGATGCACCGCGCGTGAGACGTTGGCGTTGGATACACGATAGAAGCGATCCACCGCTTCGATCACACTGGCAGGTTTCTGCGAGGTGTTGGCGCTGTCCAGGTACACCAGCGGCTTGTCATGCACGCTGCGCGCGAGCAGCGGAAAGTCGGCGCGGACGCGCTGCCAGTCAATGCGCGCCCCATCGCCCGCGCGAGCCACGGTGGGGGCGGCGGTGCTCATGCCTCCTCGCCCCGCGGCAAATGCGCCAGCAGCAACGCATCGCAATGTTCGCGCAAGGCCGGCGGTTGCACGCCGGCCAGTGCCAGCGCGCAGAACGCGCGCACCAGCAACATGCGCGCGGGTTCCGCGCCGATGCCGCGCGAGCGCAGGTAGAACAGCGCGCGTTCGTCCAGTTGGCCTACCGTGGCACCGTGCGCGGCTTTCACTTCGTCGGCATGAATTTCCAGCGCCGGGCGCGTATCGATCTCGGCATCCGGCGACAGCAGCAGGTTCTTGTTGGACAATTTCGCGTCCGCGCCATCCGCGCCGGGATGCACGGTGATCGCACCATGGAACACTCCGCGCGCGCGGCCATCCGCCACGCCGCGCCACAGCGAGTTGCTGGCGGTATCGCGGCCACGATGCTCGATCAGCAATTCGGTGTCGGCGTGCTGGCGCCCGCGCAAGGCAAACGCGCCGTTTGTTTCCGCGCGCGCGCGATCGCCGTCCAGCGAAACATGCAATTCGTGCCGAGAGAGCGCAGCGCCCAGTTCCAGCGCGTGCAGCGCGACGCGCGCGTCCTCGTGCATGCGCAACTGGCTGTACCGCAGCAGGCTGCCGCCAAAAGCCGCATCCTGCAGCAGTACCAAGTCGAGCTCCGCACCCTTGCGCAAAACGAAATCGCTGACGAGATTTGAAAGATGCGCATGCTCGCCAGCGGTTGCGTGATGCTCGATCAGCCGCAGGCGCGCACCTTCGCCGAGTTCGACCAGGTTGCGCGTGTTCCACGCAATATCGTGGCGGGCAGCCGCGCCCAGATGCACGATGTGCACCGGTTCATCGATGTGCGCGCCTTCGGTGACATGCAGCACCACGCCATCGGATGCCAGCGCGAGGTTCAGGGCAGCGAATGCATCGCGCGGTTCCCGATCCTGCCGCGCCAGCAGCGCGAAGCGCAGCGGCTCGGGATTCTCCGGCAACACCCGCGACAGCGGCCTCAGGCTCAAGCCTTGCGGCAAGCCATCGAGCGCTGACAGATTGGCGCGGAACGCTCCGTTGACAAACACCAGCCGCGGGCCGGTGATGCTTGGCAATGCGAACGCGCCTTGGTCGACCGCGGGTGTGGCCGCCGCGTCGTCATGCGCCGCGTAGCTGCGGCGCTCCAGCGCGCGCAGCGCGGTGTACTTCCACAATTCGTTGCGCGAGTTCGGCAGGCCTGCCGAAACGAATGCGTGCATGGCCTCGCGACGCGCGGCATCCAGCCAGCCGATCCCGCTACCCGGCAGCGACGCGAGCGCGGCATTGCGCATGGATTCGACGAAAGGCGCGACGGCTGCGTTCACGCCGCGGCCTCGACCGGTTTGCGATCTCGCACCCATGCGTAACCGTGCGCTTCGAGTTCCTGCGCGAGTTCCGCACCACCGCTTTCGACGATGCGGCCATCGGCCAGCACGTGCACGAAATCCGGAATGACGTAATCGAGCAGACGCTGGTAATGCGTGATCATGACGAACGCGCGCTGCGGCGCGCGCAAGGCATTGACGCCTTCGGCAACTTGTTTCAGCGCGTCGATGTCCAGGCCGGAATCGGTTTCGTCGAGAATGGCGAGTCTGGGTTCCAGTACCGCCATCTGGAAAATCTCGTTGCGCTTTTTTTCGCCGCCGGAAAAACCTTCGTTGACCGCCCGGTTGAGCAGTTCCGGCGACAACTGCATCACCTTAAGTTTCTCGCGCACCAGGGTGAGAAATTCGCGCGAATCCAGTTCCGGTTCGCCGCGCGCCTTGCGCTGCCCGTTCAATGCCGCGCGCAGGAAGTAGGTGTTGTTGACGCCGGGAATCTCGACCGGGTACTGGAATGCCAGGAACACGCCGGCGGCCGCGCGCGCTTCCGGGTCCATCTCCAGCAGATTTTTCCCGTCGTAGCTGATCGAACCCTGCATCACCTCATAACCCGCGCGCCCGGCCAGCACGTTGCCGAGCGTGGACTTGCCCGCGCCATTGGGGCCCATGATCGCGTGCACCTCGCCCGCGTTTACTTCAAGCGAGACGCCTTTCAGGATTTCGCGCCCGGCGACCCGGACGTGGAGGTTGTCGATTTTCAGCATCATCTGGCCACCAAAGTTCAAGGAAAAACCCGCAAGCAACCCTCGGGGCATGGCGCAGGCCCGCACACCCTTGTGCGTGCGTTCGCCTTCGCCGGATGCCGGTGAGGGCACTCGCGAAAGCTCCAGCTCACCCAATCGCTCCTTCGAGCGAGACTTCCAACAACTTCTTGGCCTCCACCGCGAACTCCATCGGCAGCTCGCGAAAGACCTGCTTGCAGAAGCCATCCACGATCATGGAGACCGCGTCTTCCTCGCCGACGCCGCGCGAGCGGCAATAAAACAACTGGTCGTCGGAAATCTTGGAGGTGGTCGCCTCGTGCTCGACGATCGCGCTCGGGTTCTTCACTTCCATGTACGGGAAGGTGTGCGCGCCGCATTTTTTTCCGATCAGCAGGGAATCGCATTGCGTGTGGTTGCGCGCATTGGCGGCATTTTTCTCCACTTTCACCAGCCCGCGATAGGTGTTCTGGCCGTGACCCGCGCTGATGCCTTTCGAGACGATCTTGCTGCGTGTGTCGCGGCCGATATGGATCATCTTGGTACCGGTGTCGGCCTGCTGGCGATGGTGGGTAAGCGCCACCGAATTGAATTCTCCGACGCTGCGATCGCCGCGCAGGATGCAGCTCGGGTATTTCCAGGTGATCGCGGAACCCGTTTCCACCTGCGTCCAGGAAATACGCGAATCGTCGCCGCGGCAATCGCCGCGCTTGGTGACGAAATTGTAGATGCCGCCCTTCCCGTTCTCGTCGCCTGGATACCAGTTCTGCACGGTCGAATACTTGATGTTGGCGCGCTCCAGCGCGACCAGCTCCACCACCGCCGCGTGCAACTGGTTCTCGTCGCGCATCGGCGCGGTGCAGCCCTCCAGATAGGAAACGCTGGCGCCATCCTCGGCGATGATCAGCGTGCGCTCGAACTGGCCGGTATGGCCGGCATTGATGCGGAAGTACGTGCTGAGTTCCATCGGGCAGCGCACGCCCCTGGGGATGAACACGAACGAGCCGTCGGAGAACACCGCCGAATTCAATGCGGCGAAATAGTTGTCGCGCTGCGGCACCACGCTGCCGAGATACTGCTTCACCAGTTGCGGATGTTCACGGATCGCCTCGGACATCGAGCAGAAGATCACGCCGGCGTCGGCAAGCTCCTTGCGAAATGTGGTGCCGACCGACACCGAATCGAATACCGCATCCACCGCGACGCCCGCGAGTTTGGCCCGTTCGTGCAGCGGCACGCCGAGCTTCTCGTAGGTCTCCAGCAATTTCGGGTCGACTTCCGCCAGCGACTTCGGTCCCTGCTTGGGCGCGGCGTAGTAGCTGATCGCCTGAAAATCGATTGGCGCGATGTTCAATTTCGCCCAGTGCGGCGGCGTCATGGTCAGCCAGTGCCGGTATGCATCCAGCCGCCATTGCGTCATCCATTCCGGCTCGCGTTTGCGCAGCGAAATCGCGCGTACGGTGTCTTCGTTCAAGCCCGCGGGAAGCGAATCGGTTTCGATGTCGGTAACGAAACCGGCGCTATAGCGGCGGTTGAGCAGGGCCTCGAGGTCGCGGCTTTCAGTGGCCATGTTGTTCTCAGACCGCGCCGGCGCGCTTGCGGGTCGGCGCACGCACCGGCCGCGGCGGTTTCAGCATGTCGGCCAGGCTGACCGCGCGCAGCGCTGCATTCACCGCCCCACCGATACCCTGCCAGCCACTGGACACATTGCAGTGCGCTTCGCGCTCGCAGCCCGCGTGACCGGCGCTGCATTCGGTGAGCCCGATCGGGCCATCCAGCGCCTCGACAATTTCCGCCAGAGTGATGTCCCGCGGCGCACGCGCCAGCCGATAGCCTCCGGTTGCACCGCGAAACGATTCAACCAGATTGGCGTGCGCGAGTTGCTTCAGCAACTTGCTGACGGTCGGCAATTCCAGCCGCGCGTCTTCGGCGATCTGCGCCGCGGGCAACACCTCGCCCGGCTGACGCGCCAGGCACGTCATCACCGCGGAAGCGTAATCGGCGAGCCGAC
The DNA here is from genome assembly GCA_035606235.1 of Rhodanobacteraceae bacterium. Classification (GTDB taxonomy): domain Bacteria; phylum Pseudomonadota; class Gammaproteobacteria; order Xanthomonadales; family Rhodanobacteraceae; genus 66-474. The sequence goes on along the minus strand of DATNFU010000037.1, from coordinate 3,383 downwards.
TGACACGAAGCACGGCAGAACCTCTAAATAGGGTACTAAAATGGTACTGATTTCGGAGTTGGATCGCAACCTTTGCACGGTTTCGGCCGGCATTGCAGCCTCTCGACCCGGCATTCGACGTCCATGTTTTTTTTCCGCGACGTCCCGCGACGTGGTGATCGCCTGCAAGCAGGCTCCTACCAAGCCGCTTTCCTAGGGGCCTGCTTGCCGGCGAAACAATTGGCGGCGGGCATGGCGGTCCAGCCGTCATCCGGTCGGCTCGACTTCCGCGCGCTTCTCGCCGGGCGCACGACGGCGCCGGAAAACTCACTTCGACACAGCCACCCCTGCTCCCGTGGCGAGATAACCGCTATCAGTGCCAGCCGGAACTGATCGGATATCGGCGCTCGCGGCCAAACGCGCAGGTCGACACGCGCGGACCGGGCGCGGCCTGGCGGCGCTTGAACTCATTGGCCAGCACCATGCGCGCCACGCGATGCACGGTCTGCGCATCGAAACCGGCGGCAATGATTTCCGCCTGGGTCTGGGCGCCCTCGATGTAGCGCGCCAGGATGTCGTCGAGGATGTCGTAGGGCGGCAGCGAATCCTGGTCGGTCTGCTCGGCGCGCAATTCGGCCGAGGGCGCGCGCTCGATGACGGCAACGGGAATCGGACGGGATGCCGGAGCGGCGACCGGGGACCAGGGATCGGAAGCCCGCTTTCCATCGGAACGGTCCCCGGCTTCATTTCGCCACCGGGCAAGCCTGTATACCTGCGTCTTGTAAACATCTTTCAGCGGGGCATACGCGCCACACATGTCGCCGTAAAGCGTGGAATAGCCGACGGCCATCTCGCTTTTGTTGCCGGTGGTCAACAGTAGTGCGCCGGTCTGGTTGGACAGCGCCATCAACAGTACGCCGCGCGCGCGCGATTGCAGATTCTGCGCGGCGAGATCGCCCAACTCGCCGCAGGCCGCAGCCAGTGTGGCGACGAATGCCTCGAACGCCGATTCGATCGAGAGGTCGAGATAACGCACGCCCTGCGCACGCGCCTGCGCCTGCGCTTCGCGCAAAGACAATTCGGAGGTGTAGCGCGATGGCAGCATCACGGCGGTCACGCGCTCCGCACCCAGTGCGTCCACCGCGATCGCCAGCGTGAGCGCCGAATCGATGCCGCCCGAAAGCCCGAGCAGGATATCCTTGAATCCGTTCTTGTGGACGTAATCGCGCACGCCACGCACCAGGCCCGCGTACATGATCGCCGCTTCGTCTTCATCACCGCGCGCGGGCCAATCGAGTGCGCGCAGGTTGCGTGCCTCGGGATCGAATTCCACAAGCAGCAATCCCTCGACGAATGCCGGCGCGCGCGCGACGACATTGCCATCCGCCGCAACCAGCAGCGATGCGCCGTCGAACAGCAGATCGTCCTGGCCGCCGATCACGTTGACATAGGCGATCGGCAATCGATTTTCCCTTGCACGCTGCGCCAGCAGGTGTTCGCGCGTGGCGGCCTGGCGCGTGTCATAGGGCGAAGCGTTGATCACCAGCAGCAGTTGCGCGCCATCCGCGGCAGCGTTTGCGGCGGGTTCTGGATACCAGATGTCCTCGCAAATCAGGAGACCCACGCGCACGCCGCCGCAATCGAACACCAGCGCATCGCGACCTTCGCGAAAATAGCGCTGCTCATCGAAAACGGTGTAGTTCGGCAGTGCCTGCTTGTGATAGGTCGCGAGAACTTCGCGGTTCGCGATCACCGACGCGGCGTTGTAGACCTCGCCCAGCGCATGCGGATGACCTGTGATGACGGTGATGCCGTCGATATCTCGGGCAAGCGCGGCCAGCTGGTTGTCGCAATCGGCAAGAAAGCCCGGGCGCAGCAACAGGTCCTCGGCCGGATAGCCGCACAGTGATTGTTCGGGAAACGCGATCAATGCGGCGCCATGCGCGCGCGCTTCGTTCGCCAGTTCGCGCATGTGCGCCGCGTTGGCCGCCACCGCGCCAACCGGGAAATCGAACTGGGCAAGGGCGAAGCGAAGGGTCATTTGCGTCCTGTAGGAGCTTGCTTGCAAGCGACCACGGGGCTCCTGGCCATGGCTGAAACTTGTCGCCGGCAAGCCGGCTCCTACATCATTTTTTGTGCGAGCGTCTTGCCCAGATCCGCTGGCGACTTCACCGTGCTTACACCGGCTTTTTCCAGCGCCGTGAACTTGGCCGCGGCCGTGCCCTTGCCACCGGAGATGATCGCGCCGGCATGACCCATGCGCTTGCCGGCCGGAGCCGACGCGCCGGCGATGAAGGCGACCACCGGCTTGGTGACGTATTCGCTGATGAACTCGGCGGCTTCTTCTTCGGCGCTGCCACCGATTTCGCCGACCATGATGATGCCTTTCGTCTGCGCATCGTCCTGGAACAGCCGCAGGCAGTCGATGAAATTGAGCCCGTTGATAGGATCACCGCCGATGCCGATCACTGTGGACTGGCCCAACCCGACATTGGTGGTCTGGAATACCGCTTCGTAGGTGAGCGTGCCCGAACGCGAAACAATGGCGACCGAACCCGGCATGTGGATGTGCCCGGGCATGATGCCGATCTTGCACTCGCCGGGCGTGATGATGCCCGGACAGTTCGGGCCGATCAGCACGGTGTCGGGATATTCCTTCAGCACATTCTTGACGCGCAGCATGTCCAGTACCGGAATGCCTTCGGTGATCGCGACGATCACGCGCACGCCGGCCTCGGCGGCTTCGAGAATCGCGTCGGCCGCGAACGGCGGCGGCACGAAGATCATGGAGGCATCCGCGCCGGTGTCGTCCACCGCATCCTGCACGGTGTTGTAGACCGGCAGACCGATGTGCTCGCTGCCGCCCTTGCCGGGCGTCACACCGCCAACCAGCCTGGTGCCGTAATCGAGCGCCTGTTCGGAATGGAACGTGCCCTGCTGGCCGGTAAAGCCCTGGCAAATGACTTTGGTGTTTTTGTTGACGAGTACGGACATGGAAATTCCTGAATCTTGGAAAATGGCCCCCGGATCAACGCACATCCCTGTGTCCGGGGCTCGGCCATCCTGGCCTCGGCTTTCGCTTCGTTCGACACTTCGGTTTACGCGGCCTTTGCCGCCGCGACGGCTTTTGTGGCCGCGTCGTTCAGATCATCCGCCGGCGTGATCTTCAAGCCGGAGTTGGCGAGCAACGCGCGGCCCTGCTCGACATTGGTGCCTTGCAGCCGCACCACGACCGGAATCTGCAAGCCGACCTCTTTCACCGCGGCGATGATGCCTTCTGCGATCAGGTCGCAGCGCACGATGCCGCCGAAAATGTTGACGAGGATGCAACGCACCTTGTCGGAGGAAAGGATCAACTTGAATGCCTCGGTGACGCGTTCCTTGGTCGCGCCGCCGCCGACGTC
>DATNFU010000036.1:0-15987 GCA_035606235.1 Rhodanobacteraceae bacterium | reverse complement strand
TCGAGGCCGCCGCCCGATGCGTGTGACTGTGTCGCTGCGCTGCTGCCTCCGAAGCCGTCGCTGCCGCCGAACATGCCCGACACCCAGCCGAACAGCGGCGGCGCGATCGCCTGGAAGACGTAGAGCAGGGTGGAGCGCACGCCTTCGGCGCGGCCCCATAATCGCGAGTGCATGATGTCCAGCCGCGCGGCATCCACCGCAGGGTTGGCGCCGCCGAGACCCGCCGCGGCAAGGAAGAAGAATGGAGAGGCCACCCACAGCGATGTGGTGAACAGGCCGGGCACCAGCGCCCCGGCGGCAAGCAGGTAGGCGCCCGCGCCGACCAGGATGCGTCCGGTCAGTTTGCCGCGGTCGATCATCTTGTCGGCCAATGTGCCCGCGACCAGCACGCCCACGATCGCGCCAAGGCCCACCCCGACGGAAAAAGTACTGGCGGTCGCCTGCGCAAGATCGAAGCGACCTCGCACGAACACGATGGCGAAGGTGCGCAGGCCGGTGAAATAGAAGTAGCCGAGCGCGGACGCGGTGATCAGCGTGCGATAGGTTGGGATCGATAGCACGTAACGCACCGCACCCCATACCGACATCCCGAGCGGATCGCTGTGCAGGATCAGTTCCTCGTGCGGCTCGATGTCGCGCTCCTCGACGATTTCCTCGACTTCGTTGTCGGGAACATCACTGCGTTTTGGATCCTGTTGCCTTGTCTTGTCGGGAATCGGGTTCTGGCCGCCGCGCTTGGGCTCGGGCAACATCCTGGCGATCACCACCGCGAGGACGAAACCCAGGAACGCGAGAATCCAGAACGACGCGCGCCAGGACATGATGGCGGCGACGTTGCCGGAGATCAGGAACCCGAATGCCACGCCGACCAGTTCGCCTGCGAGGATATAGCCGTATATGCGTCCGCGCTCGGCCGGGTGGAAGAAGTCGCCGGTGAGCGATGCAATCGCCGGCGAGGCGATCGCCACCACCGCGCCCAACCCCAGGCGCGTGATCAGCAACATCGAATAGGAAACCGATGCGCCGGCGGCGATCATCGCCAGTGACCACAGCGCAATCGCGATTGTCAGCAATTTCCCGCGATGTACGCGATCCACCAGGGTGCCGAAGGGCAGGGTGGTGATCGCACTGATCCCGGTCGACACCGCCACCAGCAAGCCGAGCTGCAGGTTGCCGATATGCAGATCGTGTTCGAGTTGTGCGGCGACCGCGCCGATCGTCGCCTTGTCGGCGGCATCCAGCGCCAGTACGCATGCCAGCAATGCGACCACGCGCAACCGCTTGCGCCCGCCGACCAGGTTCTCCAGCGGGCGCTGGATGTCGTGGCGAAACCAGTCGCGCAACTTGATGGCGGGAGCAATGACCTGCTCGACCACCGATTCGTTTTCGCGCGCTTCCATCCGTGGCTCGCTGCGATCCTGCGGGACGTTCACACTACATCGGCTAGAGTCAGCCGAGGATGAACGCAGGAGGGTGCAACGGAATGCTTCGAGAGGAGGCCGCGCCCTGCGGAGCTCTACCTGAGGCGCGAAGCGGGTGAGCGTGGCCGCGCGAACCGCGCGTCGCAAGGCCGTATTGCCGGCCCTGTCGCTGCTGGCGTTCATGATGGCGGTGGGGCCGTTCGGCGACACCGAATACACGCCCGCGATGCCGGCGATGGCGAAAGCGCTGCACGCTGATTACGGCATGGTGCAGTTCACCATGTCCTCGTACCTGGTCGGCTCCGCGATCAGCCAGCTCGTGTACGGTCCGGCATCCGACCGGTTCGGGCGCCGGCCGGTGATGCTGGTCGGCTCGGTTATCCTGATCCTCGGCGCGCTGTTGTGCATGATCAGCTTTTCGATCTGGCCATTGATCGGCGGGCGGCTGGTGCAAGGCGTGGGCGCATGCGCGGGCGGGGTGATCGCCGACGCCGCGGTGCGCGATGCCTTTCCCGCCGAGCGCCGCCAGCGCGTCTACGCCAAGCTCAACGCGGCATTCGCGCTGGCGCCGGCGATCGGTCCGGTGGTCGGCACCTACGTCGCGCACGCATTCGGCTGGCACGCCAACTTCGCGATCCTGCTCGGGCTCTCGCTGTTGCTGGGCGGGCTGGTCTGGGTTTACTTGCCGGAAACCAACCACGATCTCGACAAGCGCGCGCTGGAACTCTCGCGGCTGTGGGGCAACGGTCGCGAAGTGGTGACCACGCGCGGATTCCTGTTCTACGTGGTGCTCGGCGGATTGTGCGTGGGCGTGGTCTATACCGCGCTGATCGGCGCGCCGGATCTGGTGATCAACGTGCTGCGCATGGGCAGCGGCGCGATCGCGATGGTGGCGGGTGCGATCCTGGTGGCGTTCGTGATCGGGACGGGCTCGTGCGCGCTGATGACGAATCGCATGCCGCATCTGTGGATTATCGCTGCCGGCTTGCTGGTGATCGTCGGAGGTGCCGGAGCTCTGATGGGCGTGGCGCTCGTCGCCGGCGGCAGGGGCAGCTTCGCCGCCTTCCTTATTCCGATCGCGATCTGTTTCGTCGGTGTGGGCCTGGTAGTGCCGGTGAGTACCGCGAAAGCGATGGCACCGTTCGGCGACAACGCGGGAGCGGCGTCATCGCTGATGGGCTTCATCCGCATGGGCGTGGCCGCGCTCGGCACCATCGCGATGAGCGCGATGCACCAGGGCAGCGTCTACGACATCCCGATCGTGTTCCTCGCGCTGGCGGGCGTGGCGATCCTGTTCTACGCCGTGCACCTGCTGGTGCGCGGGCCGCCGCCGGATCCGAAAAAATCGAAGACGAGGTAGGGCGGGATAGCCGCGCAGAGGCGTATCCCGCCGGAACCGCGAAGGGCGGATTACGCACGGAACTGCGGACTACGCGCTTGCGGCGCTAATCCGCCCTATGCAGGTGATTACTTCGCCTTCGAAATGCTGAAGCTCTCGAAGCCCGCACCGATATCCCAGCCCTGGCCATGGCCGGCGAGTGACATCGAGACGTTGCCCTTGGTCATCGCGGCGGCGTGGCCGCTGTGCACCACGCCCGCGTGTGCATTGGCGGTGGCATAGCTTCCGAGGATCTGCTGGATGTCGGTGACGTGGCTGAAGGTGGCGCGGCCATCGGTGAGTTTGTACTTGCCGACCGTCAATCCGCCGCCCTTGGCGTCGATTTTCACCGGCATGGATTGACCATTGGCGCAGGTGATGGTGCCGGCGCCGTCGGCTGTCTGATAAATGACCGACCAGCCACTCAGGGTGAAGTCCATGTGGCACTTGATCTCGGCGGCCGACGCGGCGGATGCCGCCAGGCCCAGACCCAGCGCGGACAGCAGCGCGAGCGGCAATGCCTTGCTTTGCATGATGACCCTCCTTGGTAACGAGCGCGCCGTGCACTCAGATGGCTTTTGGAATAGCACGGAATGTCTCAACCGCGCGTGAGGAATCCGCGAAAGCGCTTGTCGAATCGCCCAGCGGCCGTTCGTCGTCTGGATGAAGCCGGCCGCCGCCGGTCGCGAGGAAAAGCCCATGTTCATGAATCCCTACCTGTTTTTTGACGGCGATTGCGAAGCCGCCTTCAAGCTCTACGCGCAGACGCTGCGCGGCGAGATCGAAATGCTGTTGCACTACGGTGATGCCCCGGGCGGTGACGGCAATCCCGCGATGCGCGACCGCGTGATCCACGTCTGCCTCAAGTTCGGCGAGCAACGGCTGATGGGCTCGGATGCCTGTCCGCCGCAACATCCGTATCAGGCGCCGCAAGGCTTTTCGGCGTGCGTAAACGTGGATTCGGTGGTCGAGGCGCGACGCATCTTCGATGCGTTCGCCGAAGGCGGCACCGAGCTCGCGCCGCTCGACAAGACCTTTTTCGCGGAAGCCTGGGGCATGCTGGTGGATCGCTTCGGCACGCCGTGGATGGTCAACTGCGCGAAGGAGGGCTGATCCCTTATCCTTTGCTTCCTTCGAGAAGACGGAGCGCCGGCATGGCCTATCTGTTGCTGATCCTGGAACAGCGCGGCGATCGCGACGCGCGCACGCAAGCCGAAGGGCAGGCGGCGTACGACAGCATGTCGCGCTGGCGCGACAATCTGCGCGAGCGCGGATTGCTGCAAACCGCCGAAGCCTTGCGGCCCGATCGCGATGGCGTGCGTCTGTCCAAACGCAATGGCAAACGCACGCTGATGGACGGGCCGTTCGCCGAATCCAAGGAGATGGTCGGCGGTTTCTTCCTGCTTAATTGCAGGACGAAAGACGAAGCGGTCGCGATTGCGGAGGAATGCCCGGCGGCGGAGTACGCGACGGTGGAAGTGCGCGAGCTTGCGCCGTGCTACATACGCTAACTGCCGTTCGTCCTGAGTGTAGGCCGGGAGGGCCGGAGTCGAAGGACATGACGTTTCGACTCCGTTCGCTTCGCTCACTACGCTCAACGCGAACGGCTCTGGCCAAAGCTGCGGTTGATTCCGATGACGCGCTTGCCTCGAGCCGCCGATGCTGCTGTGATCGGCGTTCATGGCAAACACCGACATCCAGCGCAGCATCGAGGCCATCTGGCGGATCGAATCGCCGCGATTGATCGCGGGGCTCGCGCGCATGCTGCGCGACGTGGGGCAGGCCGAGGAGCTGGCGCAGGATGCGCTGGTCACCGCGCTGGAACGCTGGCCGGAAACCGGCGTGCCGGACAAGCCCGGCGCCTGGCTGATGACCACTGCCAAGCATCGCGCAATTGATCAGTTGCGGCGCAACAAGTTGCTCGCGCGCAAGCACGAACAACTCGGTTACGAAATCGAAATGGAGCAGCACGAATACGGTGCGGATACCCCGATGGATCCGGATGACGACATCGGCGACGATTTGCTGCGGCTGATCTTCACCGCCTGCCATCCGGTGCTGTCGGTCGAGGCGCGCGTCGCGCTCACGCTGCGGCTGCTGGGCGGACTCACTACTGCCGAAATCGCGCGTGCCTACCTGGTGCCGGAACCCACGATCGCGCAGCGCATCGTACGTGCCAAGCGCACATTGTCGAAGGCGCAGGTGCCGTTCGAGGTGCCGCGCGCGGAAGAACGCGCCGAGCGGCTCTCGGCCGTGCTGGAAGTGATCTACCTCGTCTTCAACGAGGGCTACACCGCCACCGCCGGCGAAGACTGGTTGCGGCCGGCGCTGTGCGAGGACGCGCTTCGGCTGGGGCGCGTGCTGGCCGGCTTGATGCCGGATGATCCGGAAGTGCACGGGCTCGTGGCGCTGATGGAAATCCAGGCGTCGCGTTCGCATGCGCGCGTGGATGCCGAAGGCGCACCGGTGCTGCTGCTGGAACAGAACCGCGCGCACTGGGATCGCCTGTTGATCCGGCGCGGCCTGGCCGCGCTTGCGCGCGCGGAAAAACTCGGCGGTGCAGACGGCGTATACGTATTGCAGGCGATGATCGCGGCGTGCCACGCGCGCGCTGCCACCCCCGAGCTGACCGATTGGGCGCGTATCGCCGATTTGTATGCGCAGCTCGCGAGGATCGCGCCGTCACCGATCGTCCAGTTGAATCGCGCGGTGGCGGTGGCGATGGCGCAAGGGCCCGCGCGCGGGCTGGAAATGGTGGATGCGCTGCGCGCCGAGCCGATGCTCGAAAACTATCACTTGCTGCCGAGCGTGCGTGGCGATCTGCTGGGCAAGCTCGGTCGCCACGAGGAAGCGCGTGCAGAGTTCCAACGCGCCGCGTCGCTTGCGCAGAACGCGCGCGAACGCGATCTGCTGCTGCGGCGCGCGGCGGAATGCGCGTGCTGAAAATTTCTCCGCACGTTCACGTGCATCTCACCGCACCCGCGACACACTCGCTGCGCAGTCGCAAGGAAGCAGGATGGGATGCGCGCCATCCAAGTGGGCAAGGATGCCCACGGTGTGGTGGGGACGTCCCAATTGCGATTTATTGAAACCGAGACCCGCACCATCTGAATGAACTGTCGGCTGCCGCCGGGCGGACAGGTGAGATGGATTGCCCGCCGGCGACAACCGGCAGCGACCAACGGGTTCAGCGTCAGCGCTTGGAGTCGAGGCCCGGGATTTCTTCGCGCGCCAGATACTGCCGCACCACTTCGCCGGTATGCGCGCTCAACCAAGCGGCCATCGCCTGCTCCTCGCCGAGAATGCGCTCGCAGACGCTCGCGATCTCGTGTTCGCCGGCTGCTTCCGCCGCCGCGATCAGGATCGTGTATGACGCGATCTCCATGTGCTCGAACGAGTATCCCGCCAGTATGCCCTTGATCACCTCGTCGCCCATCACGATGCCACCCACCGCTTGCATCATCGCCATCGCCTTGCCGCCGGTGTCTTTCAACGCGGAAGTGTCCTGACCCATGGATTGCAGACACTGTTCGACATCGCGAGCCTGGCGTCGCGTTTCGGTGATGTGCTGTTCAATGCGCGATTTCAGCTTCGGATAATGCTCAAGCCTGGCAGCCTGCCCCTTGAGCATGGCTTCGGCCTGCACTTCCATGGCGTGCGCATCGCGTAACCAGTCGGCCAGTTCTTTCCTGGCGTGACCCATGCCCGCGTGCATGGAAGAAGGTGTCTTGCGTTCCAGAGGGCTGCCTTGCGGGGTGAAGTTGGTGTTCATGCGGCACCTGCCCACCGGGCATCGGGATTGTTCGGGTTTATCCTGGTTCGCCGTTTCATGGTTTCCGCATTCCCGTCGACCGGTGAGCTGCATCCAGCGCCGCCGGCGACTTTTGGGACGGGCGCTGGTTGGCCAATCGCAAGAGCTGTGCCATCGTGATTGTCATGCGTGCCGTCGCGCGCACGCGCGTATCCGTAATTCTTCCGGGTAAGTTGGAAATTTTTTTGCAGAGATGCTCAAAGCGGCGCGAAGAGATCGCCTTCACCGTCGAAATCGATAATCGGATGCTCTGTGCGGCCACGAAAGAGCAGGTGAACGGACAGGAAGCGCGACCGGCGCCTGGCAGCGCCATCGCAATCTGCATTGTCGCGGCGGTGATTGCGGTTATGTTTGTTTCCGCGATGCTGCCGTCGCCGCTTTATCCGCTCTACCGCAAAGCCTTCGGCTTCGGCGGTCTGACGCTGACGCTGATCTACGCGATATACGTGCTGGGCAACCTGATTGCATTGCTGATCTTCGGGCGGCTTTCCGACCAGATCGGTCGGCGTGCCGTCATTCTGCCGGCCATCGGGCTCGGCGTTGGCGGCGCGATCGTTTTTGTGTTCGCTGCGAGCACCACTTGGCTGTTTCCCGCTCGTATCCTGAGCGGGCTCGGCAACGCGCTCGCAATCGGGACGATCACCGCCTGGCTGACCGAGTTGCATCCGCGCGATGACAAAGCGGTCGGCGCCACCATTGCAATCGCCGCCAATGTTTCCGGATTGGCCATCGGCGCATTGTTGGCGGGGCTGCTGGCCCAGTGGGCGCCTTGGCCGTTGCGACTACCTTGGCTGGTATATCTGGCAATGTTGGTCGCGGCCGGTCTCGTTGCGCTGCGCGTGCCGGAAACCGTGCGGGCACCCGTGCGACGATGGAAGGAGGTGTCGCTGCGACCGCGCGTCGGAATCCCCGACGACATCCGCTTGCGGTTCATTGCGCCCGCGGTCACCGCCTTCGCCATTTTTGCGCTGTTTGGATTCTACGCCGCCCTGATACCCGGCCTGCTCGGCACGAGCCTGGGTCAGAAATCGCCGCGGGTGGCAGGGGAGGTGTTGTTCGAGTTGAGTGCGATCATCGCGGTTCTTACCATCGCAACGCGCACCTTGCAAAGCCGCGTCGCGATGTTCAGCGCATTGTTACTGCTGCTGCCAAGCCTGGCGCTGTTGCTGATCGCGCAGGTTCTGCATTCATTGCCGGTGTTGCTGGGTGCAACCGCATTGGCCGGCATCGCCATCGCGCTGGGCTATCGCGGCAGCCTGGAAGTAGTCAACGACATCGCGCCCGCCGAGAGGCGCAGCGAAGTCGTTTCGATCTATACGGTGTTCTGCTTCCTCGGCAATTCCGTGCCGGTCATCGGGGTGGGGGTGTTGTCGCTCTGGGTCAGTTCGCTGACCGCGCACGTGGTGTTCGCGATCGTGATCGGTCTGCTTGCGGCGCTCGCATTCGCAGCCGGCCTGAAGTTCGCGCGACATTGAAGTGTTGGCAGGTGGACTCGCGAATGTCAGCTCTGCGCGATTGATCGCCACGATTTTGCTCTGGCTGTGATTACCACATGTGCGTGGTTGCCCGATCACAAGATCCGGAGTGTTGCAGACACCGGGAACGGAGATACTTGCCCGCAAGCAAACCACCGCAAGGACACAGCATGGCCTATTCCATATGCGGGCTCCCCGTGGCGCCCTTCAAACCATTGTTCGGGTTGCCGAGCGAGGAACTGGCCAAACACCATGTCGTCCGCATGACGGCGGACGCTCCGATCGGTTATCCGTGTCGCGTACTTCTGGTCGACGCGTCTCCGGGAGATACGTTGCTGCTCTTGAACCACGAGTACCAGCCCGCGCGCACTCCCTATCGCGGCCGCCATGCGATTTTCGTCAATGAAGCGGCCACCGAACCCGCCCGCTTCTTTGACGAAATTCCGCCAGCACTGAGAATTCGCAAAGCCCTCTCGGTGCGCGCCTTCGACCGCAACGACATGATGATCGACGCCGATGTTGTTGCCGGCTTCGATGTCGAAGAACTCGTGTTGCGTTATTTCAAGAACCCGGCGATCGCTTATCTTCATGCGCATAACGCCGGGCGCGGTTGTTTTGCCGCACGGATCGATAGAAACTGAGGCGACGGTTGGCGTCGCTTCGTGAGTTCAAACAGGATGATCGCGCAAAAAGTAGCGCTCAGGTACGTCATGAGCGGCAGGCACTGAATCGTTCCGGAGCTCGAACGCGCGGCCGCGACGAATCCCGCAGGCGGATGGGAAACGCCGTCGAGGAAAAAGCAATTGCTCACGGAGTGTCAGGCTGCCCGCCGGCGGCTTCCCGGCCAAGTTTTTCGTCACAGCGCGGGTCGCTGCTGCCATGAAGCATGGGACGTGCAGAATTTGCGGGCTGCCATTTAGGCCATCCAGTCTTTTGGCGTCTTCAGAAAGGCCGGCTTCATCAGCGGGAATTCCGCGAAGTAGCTCAAGGCGTCGCGTTGTCTCAACTCACCGTGGCGGGCACGGCCTTTTCGCCGATCCAGGTGTCGATCGGTTGTGCCTCCGAGTAGAGGAATCCCTGCACTTGGTGGCAACCCATCTCGCGCAGCAGGTCGCGTTGTGCCGCGGTTTCCACACCCTCGGCAATCACCTTGATGGATATGGCCCGTGCCATGGCGAGGATTGCGCGGATCACGGCGCTGTTGTTGCTTTCACCGTCGGTGAGGTTGGCGATGAAGGAGCGGTCAATCTTGAGCGCCTGCAGTGGATACTGGTGCAGGTAGGACAATGAGGAGTAACCGGTGCCGAAATCATCCAGCGAGATGCTGATGCCGGCCGAGCGGAACGCGTGCAGGATACGCCGGACCGCCGGCGTGTTTTCCAGCAGCGCGCGCTCGGTCACTTCCACATGGAAGCGTGACGGGGGCACAGCGTAATCGGCCAAAAGATCGAGCAGGCGCTGGTCGAGATGTGGATTGTGGAAATGTCGCGCGGACAGGTTGACGCCGACGAAGGCACCGCTGTTGCCGGCAAGCGCATTGGCGTCGTGGCAGGCCTGCTCGAAAATCTGCCAGTCGATCGCCTCGGACACCCCGGTGTCTTCGGCCACGCCAAGGAACTCGCCCGGCAGCAGGATGCCACGTTCGGGATGGCGCCAGCGCATCAAGGCTTCGTAACCGATCACGTCGCCACTTTCGAGGTTGATGATCGGCTGGTAATACGGAACGAATTCTTTGCGCGCCAAGCCACGACGCAGATCGTTTTCAATCTCGAGTGCCGACATCGCTTCGCGGCGCAAGCCGTGATCGAAGACGATGTAACGGCGCCGACCCTGCGACTTCGCGCGGTACATCGCCGAATCGGCATCCCGCAGCAATTCGTCCGAGTTCTGGTAATGCGACGCAACCAGCGTGATGCCGATGGACGTGGACGTGAAGATTTCCCGTGAGGCCAGGTGGAACGGCGCGTTCAGTTTCTCGATGATGCGCGTGGCGACAAGACTGGCCTCTTGGGTGGTGCTCACGTGTTCCAGCAAGACGCTGAACTCGTCACCGCCCAGGCGCGCCACCACGTCGTGGGCTTTCACGCAGGCACGAATGCGTTTACCGACCTGCACCAGCAGGTCGTCGCCAATCAAATGTCCCATCGAATCGTTGATGATCTTGAAGCGGTCGAGGTCCAGAAACAACACCGCGAAGCTTTCGTGTCTTGACGAATGAAAACGATCCAGCGCGCGATCGAGGCGTTGCATCAGGTGCGCGCGGTTGGGCAGGCTGGTCAGTGAGTCGTGCAGCGTTTCGTATTTAAGGCGATTCTCGATGCGTTCGCGTTCGATGATCTGCGCGCGCAGGTCGCGGGTGCGGTCGTCGACGCGATGCTCGAGTTCGGCGTAAGCGCGCCGCAGCGACTCCGCGGCGCGGATGCGTTCCAATGCCGTGGCGATGTGGTATGAAACAAAGGTGAGCAGTTCCTGGTCGCGCGACGTGTAGAGTTTGTCCTGTGAATAGCTTTGCACGGCCAGTGCGCCGATCGTGTGCTCGCCGCATACCAGAGGCACGCCCAACCAGCACACCGCGTCATCGTTGCCCATCGTGACTTCGCCGGAATCGTGCAGCGCGACGAGGGTATCCACATCGGCCAGGAATGCCGTGCCGCGCCGCATCACATATTCGGTCAGGCCATTGCCGAACTTGCGGGTTTTGACTGCGCCTCCGTGTTCGTCCACGTAGTACGGGAATGTGAGTTCGGCGCCGTCTTCCGTGACCAGCGCGATGTAGAAATTGCGGGCATCCAGCAGGTCGCCGACAATGCCATGCACCGCGCCAAAAAAGTTTTCGATGCTCTCGGTGCTGCTGGCCAGTTCGGCAATCCGGAACAGCGCCTTCTGCAAGCGCTCGCCGCGCTGGCGTTCACGAACTTCCTGCTGCAGGGCTTGGGTGCGCTCATTGACGCGGTGTTCCAGTTCGGCGTGCGCGAAACGGCGCTCCAGCGCAGTCTGGATGTGCTGGGCCACGTAGATCAGCAGGGTCTTGTCTTCCTCGCTGAAGTGATGCGTATCGTCATAGCTCTGCACCACCACGCAACCGACCACTTCGGCGCCGTGCAGCAATGGCACACCAAGCCAGTCCAGGCTTTTTACGCCGGTTGAATGAAAGGGGCCGCTGGCCTGCTGCATCAGTTGCTCCTCGCAACCCATCAGCGGTTTGGCATCGTTGATCACGTACCAGGTTGGGCCGTGCAGGATATCGCGCATCGGCAACTCAGCATCCGGAGCGGGAACATCCAAATCGGCAACATCGGCGAAGTAGGGAAACCGCACGCTGTCCTTGTGTGCGTCATAAAGCGCGATGAAGAAATTCTCGGCATACATCAATGTGCCGACGATCCGGTGCAGCGCAGTGAACATCCGGGCGATATCGGTGTCGGCCGAACTGGCCTGATCGGCAATCGCGTACAGCGCGTGCTGCAGCTTTTCGGCACGGCCAAGGTGGGCGTTGGATTCCTTCAGTGCATTCTGTCGTGCCAGCGCATCGGTGCGAGCCGTGATGAGCTGGGCGGCCGCGCGCAGCAACGGGCTGCGATTGCTGTGCGGCGTGGCGATCAAGACTTCGTGACGCGACAAAGGAATCTGGAATTGACGTCCGGACGATTCCATGAACGCAGGTTTTGCGTTGCGCGCGCAGCGCTGGATCAGGCTACCCGGTGCGAGTTCGCGCAGCAAATCGCAGGCCGCCGTGGCAACGGCGTCCAGGTCCTGTGCCGCCCAAAGTCTGCTGCTGGCCCGCAGCATGGCTGCAGCCGGTGCTTCCGCGTGCTTGGCGGTCACCGATAATTTTCGGACGTTGCTTGCCATTAAAGTGCCCCTGCTCATGTGACACAAGCGTAACCTCGGGCATTTATGAACATGCGTGTTTAGGTCGCAGATTGCACGCGATTTGTGTGATTTTTGGTTACGTGCGATGCGGTGACACGGCAGCTTCAGCGCTTGAGGCCGCGCGCTATCCGGAAAAATTCGATCTGTTCTGGATCTCGCAGAACTGTCACGATTCGAAGGATCCGTTCATGGGCCGGTGGACATGGCGGCATTCAATCGTGCTGTCTACGCGGCCTTGAAGTCAGATGACGTATACATTGTGCTGGATCACGTGGCTGCACCGGGCTCGCCCGCCAATGTCACCGATACCCTGCATCGCATCGAGCCGTCCGTGGTGCGCCGCGATGACACCAGCCCGCCGAAAAATTGTGGATGCGAAAGGACACGAGTCAATGGCAACGCCAGCGGAGGCACGGAGCAATCGACGCTTCATCGCCGAAATGCTGGGCCAAAAAAACGCCTGGAAGACTATCCCGATCGTGTAGCCCCGAACCTGGTAATGCATGAGCCCCGGGTGCTGCCGTTCGGGGGCACCTACACGGGTCTTGCGGATTTCCAGCGTTTCTACGGCAAGGTGCGCGAGTACTACGATTTCGAGACGTGGCAACTCATCGACGTAGTGGGCGATGACGAGATCGTTTTCTCGACTTCGCAAGTCCGGGTGGCCAGGCGCGACACCATGATGTACATCGCCGCACGCTTCCGGTTTTCAGGCACGACGCTGGTCGAGGTTCGCGTTTTCATTTGCGACGCGAGCACAAGCCAGAACAATCAATAGTCGCAGCGTCTGAATCTCGAATTCCCGAACGGATAATCACGAGGACAGGAACGATTTTTGCGGTGATGAGAGACAACACTTTCGATCCGGAGAAACTCGCACGGGGCAGGGGCAATATCGCCGAATTCCAGGCGGCGCACGCCGCGCGACCCGGCTACCGCGGAAGCATCGTCGTTGATGTCGGCGCAGGCAGGCAGATAGCGCTTACGCTGTGGCATTCCGAACAAGAAGCCGAAGCCGCGCGTATCGCGCTAGGGCCCGTAATCCAGCATGCGCTCGTGCCGCTGATGGCGAAGTCATCCACGCTCGTCGGCGTGTTGCGGCCGCGACCCCACGCGCGCACGGTGGACACGCTGCAGCCGAGAAACGCCGCACACGCAGGCCGGCTCATCGGGCACGACAGGCGCAACTCGCGGAAGCCTTCGGGAGAGATCATCCAGCGCCGGCGACGGGGGGCGAACGGTGCGCGGCATGGCGCGACCGAAGCAAGCCGGGCTTGGGTTTGCATCCTCGTAAATTGACGAGAATGTCTATTATGTCAAATTATATAAAACGATTCGCGCGACGCAACCGGTTCTAGTGCGCGAGGTCATTTCCGGCTCGCCCCCCGCCTCCAGCCCTGCTCCGGCACTCAGCGCTCGAACAGCGCCATCCGCAGGCTCTTGCGAAGGTCGTTCATGCCGAACGGCTTGTACAGCACCGGCGTGCCCTGGAACGGAGCCGGCAGGGTTTCCATCACATGGCCGGTGACGAACACGAATTTCTGGCTGCGCTCAAGCATCGCCTCGGCAACCGGATAACTCAGTTCGCCGTTCAAGCTGATGTCGAGCAAGGCGACATCGAACTGTCGCGACGTGGCGAGTTCCAGCGCATCGTCGAACAACATCGCGGTGCCGGCAACCTCGCAACCCATTTCAGCCAACGATTCCTGCATCAGCATGCTGATGCGCACGTCGTCCTCGATGATGAGCACGCGCCGGCCCTTCATGTCCTTTTGCAGATTGCTGATCATCCGCTATCCGCGATTTCTTGCAACGGAGCCCGGATTGTGCACGACAAACCCTCCGGTGCGAAGTCCAATTCGATCTCGCCCTGAATTTCCTGCGCCAGACCTTCCTCGATCGAGCGCGTGCCGAAGCCGCGCCGGCGCGGCGGTTCCACCGCGGGGCCGCCGCTTTCCCTCCAGCGAAGGCAGAACCTTCGGTTCGCGCCGCCGGAGATCTCCCAGCGTACATCCACCTGGCCTGTCTGGTTGGACAGCGCGCCATATTTGGCGGCATTGGTGGCCAGTTCATGCAGTGCCAGCGACAGGCCGACCACCGCGCGGGCGTTGATTCGCACATCCGGCCCGTCGCAGCGGATGCGCGCCGAATCCCCGTTGTCGCCATAAGGCCCGAGCGCCTTGGCGACCACTTCGCGCAGTGCGCCGCCGCTCCAGTTTCCCGCAACCAGCATGTCGTGCGCCCGCGCCAAAGCCACCAGCCGCAGTTCCAGCGCGTCGCGCGCCTCCTCCATGCTCGCCGACTGGCGCAGCGTCTGCATCGCGATCGATTGCACGATCGCCAGCGTGTTCTTGACGCGGTGGGTCAGTTCCTGGGTCAACAGTGCCTGTCGTTCCTGTGCGCGGCGCAGTTCGGTGTTGTCGCGGAATATCTTCAGGTAACGGTCACGCTTGTGTCCGACCATCGGCAGCATCAGGCCGGAGCCCCAGAAGCGCGTGCCATCCTTGCGCATGTGCCAGCGCTCATCGGCGGCGCGGCCCTTATCGCGGGCGCGCGCCATTTCCTGCTCCAGCACGCCTGCCGCACGATCTTCCGGGGTGAAGAAGATGCTGCCCGGTTTGCCGACCGCTTCGCGTTCGGAAAATCCGAGCAGGCGTTCGGCACCGACATTCCAACTGGTGATCCGCCCTTCCGCGTCGAAGGACACGATCGCATAATCCCTGGCGCTATCCATGATCCGCTGCAGGCGCGTTTCGCTTTCGCGCAGCGCCGCTTCGGAAAGGATCATTTCTGTGGTTTCAAGCGCGGTGACGAAGACGCCTGCGACATTCCCCATCGCATCGCGCAGCGGGCTGTAGCAGAAGGTGAAATACGCCGAGGCAAGCGTATTGTCGCGTTCGGGGATCATCTCCAGGTTTTCAGCGAACACCCCCTCGCCGGTGGCCATTACCCGCTCGGCAAGCGGGCCGATCTCCGGCCACACATCGCTCCATGCCTGCCGCGCAGATTTGCCAAGCGCATCCGGATGCTTGGCGCGCAGGATCGGTATGCAGGCATCGTTGTAGAACTCGATGAGCTCCGGACCCCACCACATGTAAGTTGGAAACTTCGAATCGAGACAGATCGCCAGCGCCGTCCGCAACGGTTGCGGCCATTGTTCCACCGTGCCCAAAGCTGTCTTCGACCAGTCCTTGTGCCGGATGAGTTGCGCCATCTCGCCGTGCGCGGGAAGAAAATCGAAACCGCGGTCGCGATCGCGAGGTGTTCCGGAAGCGCGTGTGCGTCGTTTGAAGATGGTCACGGCACCCCTGCCCCCGGCATTTCGTGCCTCTCAGTGGCGTGCTTGGGTAGGTGCCGCATCCATCAATTCCTGATCAAACCGTGCTTTGCCGCATGCCCGGATTTCGTGAGCGGCAAGCGCTGCTTCGCTTCCATGCGTATTCGCAAGCCCCAGCATCGCCACCGCTTCGTGACGAACAGGTGACAACGTGAGTAGCGACTGGCCAACCCGGACGAACTCGCCCGTATGCTGGCACTGCCAAACCCGTCTTCCAGGCGAACGCCCGGATGACACCATTCAGGAAACATTCGCCGATGCCGAACATGCCGAACACGCGCACCCTGCGCCAGCGTTACCAGCGGATCGCCCCGTTTTACGATTTGCTGGATGGCGCCTTTGAATACGGGCGCTATCGACACATCCGGCCGCTGCTTTTTCGCGGGCTTGGCGGGTGGATTCTGGATGCCGGCGTCGGCACCGGCCGCAACATGTTGAGCTATCCCGCGGGGTCCGACGTGGTCGGTGCGGACCTCAGCCCGGCGATGTTGCGGCGCGCCGAGCGCCGACGCGCGGCATCGCGTGCACGCGTGCAGCTCATGGAAATGGATGTCATCCAGCTTGCATTGGCGGATGCGTCGTTTGACGCCGTGGTCGCGAGTTTTCTGTTCTGCACCCTTCCCGATGCATCGCAACTGCCTGCTTTGCGGGAACTCGCGCGCGTGGTGAAACCAGGCGGTGCGATCCGGCTG
>DATNFU010000035.1:0-49228 GCA_035606235.1 Rhodanobacteraceae bacterium | reverse complement strand
CGCAACCGGCGGCAAGGCCGATCCGAATGCGCTGTACTCGGTGTGGGGCGGCGCCAATGACGTGTTCTTCAATGTCGGGCTGGCACAGGCAAATCTGATCACCGCGGCGCAAGTACAAACCAATCTGCAAACCGCGGCGCAAACCGAACTTGGCCTGATCGCGCAACTGGGCCAGGCCGGCGCCAAGCGCGTGGTCGTGTTCAATCTGCCTGACATCGGCAAGACTCCGGAATCGCTGGCCGGCGGCCCGGCCGTCAGCGCGCAAGGCACCGGCTTGTCAATCATCTACAACAGCACCTTGAACGCAGGGCTGGCGCAAACGGGTGTCGACATCATCCCGATCGACACCTTCGGCCTGATCAACGAAGTGGTCGCCAATCCCGCGCGTTACGGCTTTACCAATGTGACCGATGCAGCCTGTGGCCTCGCATCCACTTCGCTGCTGTGCGGGCCGCAAGGCCAGCCTTTCCCGTTCACTTACGCACCAGGCACCGAGAACACGTTCCTGTTCGCCGACGGCGTGCACCCGACCACCGCCGCGCACGCGCTGCTCGGTCAATATGTGGTGTCGGTGATCCAGGCGCCGGGCCAGCAGTCTTTGCTCGCGGAAGCGCCTTTGCACGTGACCGATGCGGTCGATCACAGCTTGCGCAATCAGGCATTGTCGGGCATGGATCAACCGAGCCACGGCGCGCGTTATTTCGCGAGCTACGATTACAACCAGCAGAAACTCGATGCCACCGAAAACACGCCCAAGAGCGACAACAACCAGAACACGCTGACGGTCGGCGCGGATGTGCATCCGGACGAACACATCAGCGTCGGTCTCGCGCTGAGCGGCGCGCAACAGCGCGATGGTTTTGCCAATGACGCCGGCGGCTTCAAGTTGCAGGAATATCTGCTCTCAGGTTATGCGATGTACGGCTGGCGCCAAGGTTACTTCGGCGCGATGGGCAGCTTCGGCCAGCTCAACTATCACGACATCCAGCGCAATATCGCGCTTGGCCCGGCGCTGCGCCAGGAGAGCGGTTCCACGTCCGGTTCGCACGTCGCCTTCTCGCTCACCGGCGGCTGGCTGTTCGGCAGCGACGCGCTGCGCACCGGCCCTTATGCGGACATTGGTTACCAGCGCATCCGCGTCAGCGGCTTTGCCGAGAACGGTGGCGACAGCACCGCGATGACTTTCGACCGCCAGGAACGCGAGGCGCTGATCGGCACGCTGGGTTGGCAGGTGATCGGCAACTGGCAAGCGGGCGGGACTGCGCTGCATCCGTATGCGCAAGTCGCGTGGAACCACGACAGCAAGGCCGATGCGCGCGATGTCCGCGCGGGCCTGGTCAACATGCCGGGCACCTTCGCGATGCCGGGTTTCCTTCCCGATCAGACGTGGGGCAGCGCGGGGGTCGGCTTGAATGCGGAATTCAGCCCGTCATTCTCCGCCTGGGTCGGCTATAACGGCCGCTTCTCGGACAAGAACGAGCGCGACAACAGTTTGAACCTGGGTGCGAAGCTCAGCTTCTGAAAATCAAGTCGTGCAGGCTCGCCATTCCGGGGCCGTTTGCGGCTCGTCGGGAATGGAACCAGGAATCCACTGTCAGCGGAATAGCATGCAAAGGCACTGGGTTCCGGATCGCCGCTGCGCGGCACCCGGAATGACGTCAATCATTTGCATTTGAGTGTCTCCAAGAAAAAGCCGCGCTTCGTGCGCGGCTTTTTCATTGCACAGAGTGGATTGCAAAACGTCGCGAGCGAAGCTGCCATCCATGGCAAAAAGGGCTCCTGGTTGCGCGCCGCCGGAGCACAGGAACCGGAGTGTACACGTCAGTACATGAGGATTCCGAGCACCGCCGGCGCGGATACCGAGCGCAGCAGCTTTGCAATCGCCCTACTACTTCTTCTTGCTGAACTGGTTGTACAGCGCCTCGGCCTGATCGTGCAGCGCGGTAGCGACATCGCGCGGAAGATCGCTGACCTGGCCGTTCTCCTCGTGCTGCATCAGCACCAGACTGCCGTTGTCGTCCCAGCCGGCACGATCGGTCGCGCTGACCGGCGCGCCCTTCTTCGGGCTGGTCTGCTGCACCACCACCCACGGATGGCCATCCTTGTAGGCGTAATCGGTGCTGGTGTAGTTGCCCTTGTCACCCTTGTCCACCAACTCGCGGATGAACTCCACGCCGTTCTTGTCGGTGAACACCTGCCACCCGCGCGAGAGATCCGGCGTCGACGCGGTGCCTTGGGTCATCTTCATGCCGCCGATGCGCCCTTGCGCGGCTTTGAAATCGGACAGCATCTTGTCGGCCGCGGTGGGCTCGGCAATCAACTTCAGATCCACCCGTGCCGACGCGCCCTTGGTCAATACCGGCGGCTGCAAAGTAGTCGAATAAGTGCGGCCGCCGCTTTGCATGTTCGCTTCCAGCACGTAGATGTCGGCCTGCTTGATCTGCTTGGGATTGAAACCGATGTTGAATTGCTGCGGCATGTGCGGCGGCGCGAACGACTGGGTGTTCACCGGCACGCCCGGTTGCTGGGTGACATCCATCAAGGTGAGATCGAGCTTGGCGTCGGGAGCCACCTGTACGCTGGGATCGGCGAGCGAGACAGTGCCGGTCACCGCGGTTGCAGCGGGCGCCGGAGCCTGCGCCGGAGCGGCATTGTTCGACGACGGTCCGCAACCACTAAGCAACAATCCGGCAATCACCAGCGGCAGTGCAAGCTTGCGCATGACAAATCCTTTTCGGCGAAGAGAGGCTGTGGCGTGACCGCAGCAAGCCGATAATCCTAGCGGGCAGGCCCGTTCTACGAAAGCCCACGTCAGCATGACTTCCGGGTACTCCCGAAAAGGTGTGGATACCGTTAAGGTGATGTGATCGCTTCGATGGGGATAAAACCATGGCTTCGGATCTCCGCATGATCCATTCGTGCGCCGTCGCCCGCGCCTTGCTGGCGCTGCTGCTGAGCGGTGTGGCAACGCTCGCGGGTGCGCGCACTTCGGGCCACGCGCCCGCGACTTCCGCCGAGCGCGACGCGGCCTGGCTTCAGCATCAGACGATGCGCGCGGATTCGCCGTTCGCCGGCCTGCACTGGCGCTCGATCGGGCCGACCAAGCAGGGCGGTCGGGTGGTCGCGATTGCCGGCGTGCCGGGCGCGCCGTACACGTTCTATGTCGCGTATGCGACGGGCGGCGTGTGGAAGACCGCCGACAACGGCGCGCATTTCACCCCGTTGTCCGATCGCATGCCGACGATGGTGATCGGCGCGATCGCCGTGGATCCCTCGCATCCGCAAACGTTGTGGGTCGGAACAGGTGAGGCCAACTCCTCGCGCTCGTCCTACGGCGGCTTGGGTGTGTTTCGTTCCGACGACGGCGGCAAGACATTTCAGGCCGCCGGTCTGGCGGATTCCGATCGCATCGCGCGGATCGTGGTGGACCCGAAGGATTCCAACACCGTGTACGTGGCCGCGCTCGGCAAGCTCTACACGATCGGCGGCCAGCGAGGCGTCTATCGCACGCGTGACGGCGGCAAGACCTGGCAGCAGGTATTGCACGGCGCGACGCCGTGGACCGGCGCGATTGACCTCACGATGGACCCGCGCAATCCGCAGGTGCTGTATGCGGCGCTGTGGGATCGCAAGCGCACGGCCTGGAACATGACCTACTCCGGCAGCGGTTCGGGCATCTGGAAAAGCAGCGACGGCGGCGACCACTGGACGCCGTTGACCACCGGTTTTCCGCACGACGACAAGGTCGGCCGCATCGGCCTGGCGATCGCCCCCAGCCAGCCCGACACGATTTACGCAAGCGTCGACGACTGGACGCCGTTGCCCGCGGATCAGCGCGATGAGGGCGACAGCCCGCTCTCGCCGGCGCGCCTGAAGACCATGAGCAAGGATCAATTCCTGCGCCAGAATCCGAATCAGGTCGAGCGCTTCATCCGGCAGAACGATCTGGATACCGATCTCACCGCCGCCAAGCTGATGGACATGGTGCGCGACGGCAGCGTCAGCATGGATCAGTTGCGCAAGCAGTTGTCGGATGCCAATGCGGATCTGTTCAATACCGACATCCAGGGTCTGGTCGTGTACCGTTCGGACGATGCCGGCGCGCATTGGCAACGCGCCAATGAGAAACCGCTGCGCGACGTGTATTACACCTACGGCTATTATTTCGGCCAGTTGCGGGTCGCGCCGAACGACGCGCAACACGTCTACGCCGAAGGCCTGCCGTTGATCGAATCCAAAGACGGCGGCAAGAGCTGGCGCGGGCTCAACGATCCGGACGTGCACGTGGATTACCACGAACTGCTGATCGATCCCGCCGAGCCGCAACGCATGCTGGCCGGCAATGATGGCGGCGCCTACATCACCTATGACGGCGGTTTGCACTGGCAGACTTTCGCGCGCATTCCGGTCGGGCAGTTCTACTCGGTCACTTACGACATGGCCGATCCGTACAACGTGTATGGAGGGCTGCAGGACAACGGCGCCAGCATGGGTTCGTCACAAACCGACTGGCAACGCAATGACGACTGGAAGGACGTCGGCGGCGGCGACGGCATGTACGTGCAGGTGGATCCGCGCGACAACAAGACCATCTACGCCGGCTACCAGTTCGGCTATTACACGCGCACCGGGCCGGACGGTCGTCACGAAGTGCGTCCGCGGCCGAGTTTCGGCAGCGCACCGCTGCGCTGGAACTGGACCACGCCGATCGAGTTGTCGCCGCACAACCAGGACATCGTCTACATGGGCGCGAACAAGTTGTTCCGCTCGCTGGACAAGGCCGAATCGTGGCAAGCGATCAGCCCGGATCTCAGCTCGTCCAGGGAGCGCGGCAATGTGCCTTACGCCAGCATCGTCACGCTGGCCGAGTCACCCAAAACCTTCGGCCAGATCTGGGTCGGCACCGACGATGGCAACGTGTGGGTGACGCCCGATGGCGGCGTGCAGTGGAACCACGTCGACGCAGGATTGCCGCAGCGCTGGGTCAGCCGCGTGGAGCCTTCGCACTTCAACGACCAACGCGCGTATGTGTCGTTGAACGGCTATCGCGACGACGACATCATGCCGTATCTCTATCGCACCGATGACCTGGGCAAGCACTGGACCTCCATCTCGAAGGGGTTGCCCGACGAGGCGATCAACGTGGTGCGGGAAGATCCGGTCAATCAGGATGTGTTGTATGTCGGCACCGATCGCGGCGTGTACGTGTCGCTGGACCGCGGCGATTCATGGCAGTCGCTGCAGGCAAACCTGCCGAACGTGCCGGTGCATGATCTGGCGATCCATCCGCGCGAGCGCGAGTTGATCGCCGGCACCCACGGCCGCAGCGTCTGGATCGTGGATGTGCTGCCGGTGCAGGAACTGACCGCGAAACTGCGCAACGACGCCGTGCACCTGTTCCCGGTCGAGGATGTCCACGCCGAGCGCGGCTGGCAATCGCGACCCGATGAATGGTTCGACGAAACCGCCGATCTGCCGAAACTCCAGGGCAGCTACTGGGCGAAGCAAGCGGGACCGGTCACGCTGACCGTGTTCGACGCCGATCAGCAGCCGTTGCAGACGCTGCATTTTGTCGCCACCCGCGGCATCAATGCCTACACGTGGAATCTGGAACTCGACCCGCAGCAGGCGCTCGCCGCGGAACGCGCGCAATTGGCGAAACAGCATCTGGACCCAGCTACCGCGGAATTCTCCAAGCAACCGATTGCGCAGGCCGTGCAACTGGGCTGGCGCGTGTATCCGTCGCCGGGCAAGTACACCCTGAAGCTGGAAGGCGCGGGCGCCTCCAGCGAAACGGCGTTCACAGTGAAGGCGCCCGAGGATTACAAGCCGCGCGCAAAAATCGCGCCGAAGCTGCGTGGCAAGGACAAGTGGCCGCGGCCCGAAGCGTCGCCAGAACCCTCGGCGGCGAGCGCAGAACGCGAAGCGGAAGCGGCTGGGCAATGAATACGCGAGCCACCATTGTGGCGCGCACACATCCAAAGGATCTTCTGAAAGAAATCGCGGGCGGGGGGGCCGCCGCCGGAGCTCAGGTCGAAAGCTTAGTGCTTACGCCAGGCGTTTTGAATGCATCGCTGGTGCTCGCCATGGTCGAGCGTCGCAGCTTTGCAGATCTCCCGGTATGAAGCCGGCGGCGCTGCGGCCGCCGGCCCCAATCCACTCCCCAATCCGGTGCGCAAGGATCGAGCAATCCTGAGGGCGGGCTTGAACCTAATTAAAAGTTAATGACGCGTCAAGTCTCGGCGCCCGATTCCAGGGGCTGTTCACGGGCGCGGCGGTTTCATCCAGGCTGGAGCGCGTTGCGCAGGCCGGCAAGTTGCGCGGCGTAAGGCTGCCACGCCGCGGTAGCCTTGGCTTGCTCGCAGCGCCCCGCATTCGCGCATTCGGGCTCCCACGCCAATCCGCAGAACGCCAGTACCTTGCGCATCGTGGCTTCTGGATCACGCAACAAGCGCTCGTACGACACGTCCAATAGCCGGTCGCGGATCAGCGCGCGCCAGTGCGCCATCAGCTTGCGGTAGTCGCGGTGCTGGGCGGCGATCGCAGCGAGATCATAGCTGTAGGCGTAGGCATCGCCGAAGAAGGTGCGGTAATTGGAGAAGCACATATCCATCGCGTCGCGCGTCACGTGCAGGATCGGCGATCGCGGCAGCGCGGCATGGATCAACCCGGCCACCATCCAGTTCGGTGGCTGCTTGTCCACGAAAAAGGGTTTGTCGCGCGCGCGCCATTGCGCCTGTGCCAGGTAACGGCGCCCGACTTCCGCGTGGTCGATCTGCGGCAAGCGCGCGAGAAATGTCTCATCCTGGGTAGTGCGGTGATCGGCGACCCAATGCAACTGCCGTCCGAACTCACCCAGCTCGCCGCAGGCTTGCACACGTGAGTGATGGCCAAGCAGGCGTTCCAGCAAGCCCGCGCCGCAACGCGGCATGCCAATGATGAAGATCGGCTGCGGCCCTTCCTGCGTCGCCTCCGCGGAATGCAGCGATTGCGGCGTTGCGCAGGCAATGAAGCGATCGATGAACTGCCGCTGCCGTTCGGCATCATGGCGCTTGCGCGCCGCCATAGCCGCGTTGCCGCGCAACAGCGCCTGCCATGCATCGTCGTAACGGCCGACGTCTTCCAGTTCCTTGTACAACGCAAACTCCAGCGCGGCGTGATCGCGTGTGCCGCGGGCGACGTTCTTCAGCCCGGTCGCCAGCCGGTTGAAGTGATTGCGTTCGCGCGTCTGCCTGCGCAATCCCGACAGCGCCAGTGCGGAGCGCCCATGCACCGGCGTAAGCGCCAGGCTCAATTCGAGTTCGGGCTCAGCTTCGGACTCGCGTCCCATTAACAACAACTGCTGGCCGCGACGAAAGCGGATCTGGTCCCCATCCAGGCCCAGCTCGCGCGCGCGATCCAGCAAGGCCAGCGCCCGCTCTTCCTGACCCAGGTAATGCCAGTGGTCCGCCAGCCGCATCAGCAGAACGTCCGAGGCGATGGTGACCAATGCCGAGTGCAGCAGCAGATCGCGTGCCGCAACGGTTTCGCCGGCCAGCAACAGCTTGGCGATCACATCGCAGATAAGCTCCGGGAAGGGAGGCACAACGGCCGCGGCGTCGCGTGCGCGCTGCGCGACTTCGCGCACGCGATCCTCGCGCCAGGCAAGATCGCAAAGCGCAAGCTGCGCCAGCACATGCGAGGAATCTTCAGCCAGCAACGCTTGCAGCGCTGCGCGTGCGGGGCCGGCTTGTTTGGCCGCAAGATGCTGCTGCGCGCTGGCCCACAATTCGTCGGCGGAATCGGTCATGGCGTACGCGCGCGGCGTGCACTCACAGCAGCGCGATCTCTGCGATGGCGTCGAAACGCGCCTTGATCTGCGCCAGCAACGCGAGCCGGTTGGCGCGCAGAGCGGCATCCTCGACCACCACCAGCACGGCGTCGAAAAATGCATCCACCGGCGCCTGCAACCGTGCGAGGCGGGCGAGTGCGCCTTGATAGTCCACGCGCGCACCGCCCGCATCGCCGAGGGCGTCGTCCCGCATGTCCGCCTGCGCGGCTTGCAGCGCCAGCCACAGCGCGCGTTCCGCGGGTTCGTGCAACCGCGATTCATCAATTGCGCGCGCCCCTGCTTCGCGGAGGTCCACGCCCTCCTTGCGCAGGATATTCGCGACGCGTTTGTTGGCTGCGGCGAGCGAAACCGCCTCGGGTCTTTGCGCGAAAGCCGCCACAGCGTGCAGACGGCGATCGAAATCAACGAGGCTGGCGGGTTCGACCGCCGCAACCGCCGCGAACTGGCCGGGCGTGTAGCCCTGATCGGCGTAGTAGCCGCGCAAGCGTTCGAGAATGAAGGCGTGGAGTTCCCCGGCAAGCACGTCGCGTGCATCGCCCCCCCCGGTGCGCCGATCCGCTTTGGCGCCGGCCGCCAGTGCGTCGCCTGGAATCTGTTCCAGCGCTTCCCGCAACAGCACGTTCAAGTCCAGATCCAGCCCCCCTTCGATCAGCGTGCGCGCAAGTCCCAGCGCGGCGCGGCGCAAAGCGAACGGATCTTTGTTGCCGGTCGGCTTCATGCCCACCGCAAAAATGCCGGTGAGGGTGTCCAGCTTGTCGGCGATCGACAGCACCTGCGCGAGCGCGCCCTGGGCGATGCCGTCGCCCGCGTTGCGCGGACGATAAAACTGGTCCAGCGCGAGGGCGACTTCTGCGCGCTCGCCTTGCGCCGTTGCGTAATGGCGGCCCATCACGCCCTGCAATTCCGGGAACTCTCCCACCATGCGTGTCAGCAGATCGCAGCGGCTCAAGCTCGCGGCGTGCGTGGCGAGCGCCGCATCCACCTCGACGCCGCGCTCGCGCAAACGATTGGCGATGATGCGCGCCAGCTCGGCCACGCGCACGGTCTTGTCCCACAGGCTGCCCAGCGCTTTCTGCCAGGTCACCTCGCGCAAGCCTTGCTGTTGTGCGGCCAGAGGCGTTTTCAAATCCCCATCGAAGAAAAATCTGGCGTCGGCAAAACGCGGCCGGATAACGCGCTCGTAGCCGTGCCGGATCCGATCGGAATTCTTCGGCTCGATGTTGGCGACGCCTATGAAATGTTCGGTGAGTTTCCCGCTCGCATCGAATACCGGCACGAACCTCTGGTTGGCGACCATCGTCGTCACCAGCGCTTCGTGTGGCACGGCCAGGTAATCGCGATCGAAGGTGCATGCGATCGCCGCCGGCCACTCGGTGAGGTTGGCGATTTCATCGAGCAATGCTTCATCCAGTCGCGGCATGCCACCGGCCGATGCCGCGCGTTGCACCTCCTCGCGAATGCGCGTGCGACGCTCGGCCGGATCGGCCAGTACCTTGGCCGCGCGCAATGCATCGAGATAGCAATCCGCGTCGCCCAGATGCACCGGCTGCGGATGCATGAAGCGATGCCCGCGCGATTGCCGGCCGCTGTGCAGCCCCAGTACTTCGCCTTCGATCACGCGGTCGCCGTGCAGCATCACCAGCCAGTGCACCGGGCGCACGAAGGCATG
This sequence comes from Rhodanobacteraceae bacterium, assembly GCA_035606235.1. GTDB lineage: Bacteria > Pseudomonadota > Gammaproteobacteria > Xanthomonadales > Rhodanobacteraceae > 66-474. The sequence continues at coordinate 39,728 of DATNFU010000035.1, read as the reverse complement.
ATCGTGAGCACCCCAGCGCATCGGCTTCGGGATCGGCAACGCGCTCAATGATTCGCTTACCATCCGTGGCAGCAGCGCTGCCGTGGTTTGTCCCGCGCTTGTCGCGCGATGCACGAAGCGCTCGCCCTTGCTGTCGGTCGTGCGTTGCAAGCGCGTCCATTCGACGCCGCACTTCTGCGCGAAGCCGAGCAGCGCGCGCGTGGCATCGCCTTGTGCATCCAGTGCGATGTTGAGGTATGGGCCAAGCGCTTCGACATGCTGTTCGGGTTGTGTTTCGGCGACCTTGGGAATATGCGCGGCCAATCGGCGCGGCGTGCACAAGGCGCGTGCATGTTCGATATCCGCTGCAATGCCGCGTTTGCTCAAACCTTCGCACAGGCCGCGCGTGAAGGCGCTGGCGAGTTCGTCGATCGCATGGATCGGCAGTTCCTCGCAACCGATCTCGATCAGCAGCGGTTTGAGATCGCTCACTTCGATCCCTCCGCGGAGCCGCCTTGTGTTCGGCATCCCGCCCCACGCTCGGCCGGCGCACGCGACGCGATCCGGCCCTTCGCGTGAGCGTGGCCTCGATCTGCCGTGCCCATTTCCATCAGCAACGAACGCGTCATGGCCGGGCGCTTCCCGCGTCCGTTTTCGGCGGATCAAACGGTGCGTAATAGTGCCGGAACGCCGGCAGCAGTTCGCAGTTTCCCGCGCGCGCGCGCAACGCCGGCCACGCGGACAGATCCAGCGGCACGGCATCCTTCAGATAGGTGAGATAGCAGGTCAGGGTGATATCGGCTTGCGACAGCGCCGCGCCGACCAGCCACGTCGAAGCAATCCCGGCGCAGCGCGCGTCCAGTTCGTCCAGCGCGCCGTGCATCTGCGTTTCGCAACGCTGCGTCCACGGCTCATGGCGCTTTTCCGCTGGACGGAAGATGCGCTCGTAGACCAGCTGGATGCCCTTGTCCATCGCGCCACTGACAAGGGCGATCAGGCTTTGCGCTTGCCGACGCGGTTCGCCACTGATCGGCAGCAGCGCACGCGCCGGCCCGGCCTGTTGATCGAGCCAATCAAGGATCATCGCCGATTCGATCAGCGGCTCGCCCGAATCCAGTACCAACACCGGCACGCGGCCGAGCGGATTGAATTCGCGGATGCGCTGCTGATCCTTGCCCACCGACCAGTCGCGATGTTCGAACGGCACATCCAGCAGCGTCATGCTGACGGCCACGCGGCGCACGAACGGTGAGTCGTACATGCCGATCAGGATCATGCGAGGGCTCCTTGGCCGGTGGTTTCCGGCACGTAGGCTTCGGCCACAGCCCGCGCCAACGCACGCACACGCAGGATGTAGCGCTGGCGTTCGGTCACGCTGATGGCGCGGCGCGCATCCAGCAGGTTGAATGCGTGCGATGCCTTGCAGACCTGTTCGTAGGCTGGCAGCGGCAGATTCAATGCGACCAGCTTGCGGGCTTCCGCCTCGCAAGCGTCGAAGCGATGCGACATCTCCGCGACGTCGGCGTGTTCGAAATTGTAGGCGCTCTGCTCGACTTCATTGCGATGGAATACATCGCCATAAGTCACCACGCCGTGCGGCGCGCGCGTCCACACCAGGTCGAACACGCTGTCCACGTTCTGCAAATACATCGCCAGACGTTCCAGACCATAGGTGATCTCGCCGGTGACCGGCTTGCACTCCAACCCGCCGGCCTGCTGGAAGTAGGTGAACTGGGTGATCTCCATGCCATCCAGCCATACTTCCCAACCCAGGCCCCAGGCACCCAGCGTCGGCGATTCCCAGTTGTCCTCGACCAGGCGCAGATCGTGCGTCAGCGGATCAACACCCAACTCGCGCAGCGACCCGAAATAGCGTTCGACGATGTCGTCGGGATTGGGCTTCATCACTACCTGGTACTGGTAGTAATGCTGCAAGCGATTGGGGTTTTCGCCATAGCGGCCGTCGGTCGGGCGCCGGCACGGCTGCACATAGGCCGCGGCCCAGGGTTCGGGCCCCAGTGCGCGCAGGAACGTGGCCGGATGAAAGGTGCCCGCCCCAATCTCGATGTCCAGCGGCTGCAACAGCACGCAGCCCTGATCCGCCCAGTAACGGTTCAAGGTCAGGATCATTTCCTGGAAGGTCGGGCCGGTCATCGCTGCGCCGCGGATAAAGCGCGCTAGTATACCGACGACGATGGAGATGCCCGCAGCATGGCCGTGAATCCGCACCCCCGCAACGTCGCGCCCGCGCTGGGCCGCCGCGGGCGGCTGGAGCTGGACGACGTGCTGGCCGCGCTGGTAGTGGATGGCCTGCTCTCGGCCGAGGACGCCAAGCGCCTGCGTAGTTCGGATCGCGTCGGCAAGAGCACGCTGGAACTGCATCCGCTGGTGCTGATCGGCAACGCCAAATTGGCGGATCGGCGCCGCCCCGGCAAACCGCTGTCGATCGAATCATTGACCGTGTGGCTGGCGGAAAAATCCGGCCTGCCGTATCTCAAGATCGATCCGATGAAGATCGATGCGGGCGCGGTCACGCAGGCGGTCAGCCATGCCTACGCGCAGCGCCATCGCATCCTGCCGGTGCAGGTGGATGGCAACGCCGTCACGTTCGCCACCGCCGAGCCGTTCGACACGCACTGGGCCAACGATCTGGCGCAGATGATCCGTCGCGAAGTGAAGCGCGTGGTTGCCAATCCGCTGGACGTCAACCGCTATCTGCTTGAGTTCTACGGCGTGCAGCGCTCGATCGCGATGGCGCGCGATGCGAAACAGGAGGATTACGACGCCTCCAAGATTCTCAACTTCGAGCAGTTGCTTGAACTCGGCAAGTCCGGCGAGATCGGCGCCGACGATCGTCACGTCGTGCATATCGTGGATTGGCTGCTGCAGTACGCGTTCGAGCAGCGTGCCTCCGACATCCATCTGGAGCCGCGCCGCGATGCGGGTCAGATCCGCTTTCGCATCGACGGCGTAATGCACAAGGTCTTCGAGTTGCCGCCGCCGGTAATGACCGCGGTCACCGCGCGCATCAAGATCCTCGCGCGCCTGGACGTGGCGGAAAAGCGCCGTCCGCAGGATGGCCGCATCAAGACGCGCTCTTCCAGCGGGCGCGAGGTGGAATTGCGCATCTCCGACATGCCGACCGCATTCGGCGAAAAACTCGTAATGCGCATCTTCGATCCGGACATCGTGGTGAAGGCGTTCGCCCAGCTCGGCTTTTCCGCCGATGAGGAAAAGTCCTGGCGACTGATGGTCGAGCGTCCCCACGGCATCGTGCTGGTGACCGGACCCACGGGTTCCGGCAAGACCACCACGCTGTATTCCACGCTGAAGCACCTAGCACGCCCGGAATTGAACGTATGCACGATCGAGGACCCGATCGAGATGGTCTCGCCGGAGTTGAACCAGACCCAGGTGCAGCCTGCGATCGATCTCGATTTCGCCGCCGGCGTGCGCACGCTGCTGCGGCAGGATCCGGACATCATCATGATCGGCGAGATCCGCGATCTGGAAACCGCGCAGATTGCGGTGCAGGCGTCGCTCACCGGACACCTCGTGCTGTCCACCCTGCATACCAACGACGCACCCAGCGCGGTCACGCGTCTGCTGGATCTGGGTGCGCCGCACTACCTGATCCAGTCCACCCTCGCCGGCGTGGTCGCGCAGCGGCTGGTGCGCACGCTGTGTCCGCATTGCAAGGTGGAAGGCTCGCAGGATGAAAACGCTTGGCACGTGCTTACCCACGGCTGGGATATCGCGGTGCCGCCGCGGGTGTTCGTGCCGACCGGTTGCCTGGAGTGCCGCAACACCGGCTTCCTCGGGCGCACCGGCATTTACGAAATGATGCCGATCAGCGCGCGCCTGCGCGGCATGATTTCATCGCAACTGGATCTCGCCGGCTTCGCTGCCACCGCGCTCGCGGAAGGCATGCGTCCGCTGCGCGTATCCGCCGCCGCGCAAGTGGCGCGCGGGGTCACCACCGTTGCGGAAGTGCTGTCGGTGCTCCCGGCATCCGAGTAGCCGGGACTCGCGCGCGCGCATAACGAGTTTGTCGTCATTCCGGACACCGCGAAGCGGCGATCGGAATCCATTTTGATCTTATCGACCCAGGCGAGTTCAAAATGGATTCCGGGCTCCGCTCTTGACCGGCCCCGGGATGACGGCATAGTTGCTACTCTTCGCCGCTCTCGTCACTTCCCGATTGCATGCGCCAACTTCTCCTCATCCAGACCGGTGAAGCGCCGGAACCCATTCGCGCGCGATTGGGCGGGTTTGCGCAGTGGTTTCGCACCAGCATGCGTTTGCAACCCGGACAGGTGCGCAGCGTACGCGTGGACGCGGGCGAAAAGCTGCCGCCGGCGCGGGGATTCGCCGGCGCGGTGATTACCGGCTCTGGCGCGATGGTCACCGATCGCGAGCGCTGGAGCGAAGATACCGCCGCGTGGTTGCGCGGGGCGATGGACGTCGAACTGCCGCTGTTCGGCGTGTGCTACGGCCATCAATTGCTGGCGCACGCACTGGGCGGCACGGTCGGCTGGCTGCCGGCCGGGCGCGAGATCGGCACGCAGCCGATCGCACGCAACGGTCGCGCTGACCCACTGCTCGACGGGATGCCGATCGAGTTTCCCGCGCACACCACGCACCGGCAGAGCGTGCTGGAAACGCCGCGCGGCGCGCAGGTGCTGGCACGGTCGGCGCTCGATCCGCACCAGATCTTGCGCTACGGGCCCAACGCCATCTCGACCCAATTCCATCCCGAGATCGGCGTGCGCGTGATGCGTGCATACCTCGGCGATCGCGAGGAAGCCCTGAGCGAAGAAGGGCTCGACGTCGCGGCGATGCGGCGCGACGTGAAAACCACGCCGGATGCGCGCGCGCTGCTGCGACGCTTCGCTGTTCATGCGCTATCCCTGCGCGTGAAAGCGCCATCCCTGCCGCACTCTCAATAAGAGCGCGGCAATAACCAGCCGATGTTAATGCGCTTAACCGCGCAACCTTCGCGCGACCGCACCGCGCGCAACGAACGCAAACACGATCCCGAAGCCGAACCCGGCGATGTGCGCCCACCACACCACGGTGCCGAAACCGGGGCCGGCCCAGGTGAACAGCAATTGCAGCAATACCCACATGCCGATCATCAACCATGCGGGCACGCGCACGAATTCAAAATACAAGCCGAGCGGCAGCACCAGGCCCAGATGCGCGCGCGGGAACAGCGCAAGATAGGCACCGACCACCGCCGAGACCGCGCCGCTGCAGCCCACGATCGGGGCATGCGCGCCGGACAGGCTGAGCGCGCCGACCAGATTGGCGAACGCGCCGCCGAGCAGAAACAACAACAGAAATCGCCGCGCACCCAGCGCGCGTTCGGCGGAAAAGCCAAAGATCACCAGGAACAGGATATTGCCGACCAGATGCAGCCAGTCGGCATGGATGAACAGCGTCGTGAACAGGCGTGGAATCAACCATGCCGAAAATGGTTGAGCGGTATCGAACATGCGCGCCGGTACCGTGCCCCAGCGCGCGAGTGCCGCATAACGCGCCTCGGGTGCCGCCAACATCAACCAGCAGAACACCGCCACGCAAGCCACCACCAGCAAGGGCGTGGCCCAGCGCAGGTGGCTGCGGCGGCGATCGGGTACGTAGACGAACATGCGCGCACCCTAGCTCGTTTGGCGTCAGTCGACCGCGCGCAACAGCACACGCGCGAAGTTTCGCTTGCCCACCTGCAACACGCCTTCAAAGCCCGGTGCAAACACGCGCTGCGCGTCATCCACGACCTGAGCATCAATGCGCACCGCGCGCTCCTTGATTTTGCGATTGGCTTCCGCGTTGCTGGGAGTGAGGCCGGCGGCGGTCAGCAGCGCCGGCAACTTCAAGCCCTGGGCGGACACCGGAATCTCGCTGAGCGGCAGCAGCGCCGTGTCGCCTTCGCCGCGCACCACCGCGTGCCAGCCTGCGATCGCACGCTCGGCTTGGGCCGCATCATGGAAGCGCGTAGCCAGTTCGCGCGCCAGTTCCAGCTTGAAATCGCGCGGATTCGCTTGGCCCGTTCGTGCTTCATGTTGCATGCGTGCGAGATCATCCAGCGACTTGTCGAACGACAGCAATTCGAACCAGCGCCACATCAGCGCATCATCGATCTTCATGGTCTTGGTGACGATCTCGATCGCCGGTTCGTTGATGCCGATGTAGTTGCCAAGCGATTTCGACATCTTCTGCACGCCATCCACGCCTTCCAGCAACGGCATGGTCAGCACGATCTGCGCCGGCTGGCCCGCGGCTTCCTGCAGGCCGCGGCCCATCAACAGGTTGAATTTCTGGTCGGTGCCGCCGAGTTCCACATCAGCCCGCAACGCGACCGAGTCGTAACCTTGCACCAGGGGATACAAAAATTCGTGGATCGCGATCGGCTGTTGCGCGGCGTAGCGCTTGGCGAAATCATCGCGCTCAAGCATGCGCGCGACCGTGTGTGAAGCGGCAAGCTTGATCATGTCCGCGGCCGACATCTTGCCGAACCATTCGGAATTGAAACGCACTTCGGTGCGCGCGCGATCCAGAACCTTGTACACCTGCGCGGCGTAGGTTTCGGCATTCGCCAGCACCTCTTCGCGCAGCAGCGGTTTGCGCGTGACATTCTTGCCGGAAGGGTCGCCGATCATGCCGGTGAAATCGCCGATCAGGAAGATCGCGGTGTGGCCGAGATCCTGGAACTGGCGCATCTTGTTGAGCAACACGGTGTGACCCAGATGCAAATCCGGCGCGGTCGGATCGAACCCTGCCTTGACCCGCAACGGACGCTCGACGCCGAGTCGCGCGCGCAATTCATCTTCTTTCAGGATTTCTGTAGTGCCGCGGCGGATCAGCGCCAGCGCGTGTTCGTCCGTGCTCATGCCGTTGGATGCCTGGGTGTGATCGATCCGCGAGGTGGATGCGGAATGTGGGCCGATTCGCAGTGTGAAGGTGCCGTGGAAGTTAATTGTGCGTTAAACGAGAAACAGCGCGCAAATCTTTGTACAACAAAGCATTGACGCGCCCTTTACAGCGTGGCTATGGTACGCCCCGCCATCGCCGTTTGTCCGCTGGAAGTGCATCGATGAACCCTCGCCTGCGCCGCGCTACCCCCCATCATGTCCGTCGTCAGGCGATTTGTCGCAAGGCGCAGCAGCGTCATTCGCATTTTTATGCGCGCTGTGCGCATTGGTCGTTTTATCGCAATGCGTTTTCCGCGCCGATCCGCTGGGGCCGCGAACGCTGGGTGTTATCCGGCGGCGCATTGTTGCTGGCGCTGTTGACCCTGGTTGGACTGCCGGCATGGGCGCACGCCATGCGTCATCCGGCAGCGCCGGTCGCGCGCACCACTCTTGCACTGCAGCTGCCGCCGCTACCGATGCAGCCATCGGTGCCGGCGGTCGAGGATTGGCAGGTTTCACGTGTGCAGGCCGGGCAGACGCTGGCCGACATTTTCCAGGCTCACAGCCTGCCGCCTGCGGATCTCGCGCGCGTGCTGGGCAGCGGCAAGGATGTGGACGCGTTGCGCCGCATCCATCCGGGCGACGAAATCGCGTTCCTGCTCGGCGGTTCCGGTGAGTTGCGCGCGCTGCGCTTCGATCGTGATCCAAGCACCCGCGTCACCCTGCATTTCGAGAATGCCACCGGCCCGCTGGTCGAGGAAGTTACCCCGCGTGCGGTCGAACGTCGCGAACACATCGCGCAAGGCGTGATCCACGGGTCGCTGTTCGCCGCCGGCAACCAGGCCGGCATGAGCAACGCAATGATCCTGAAGCTCGCCAAGGTGTTCGGCTACGACATCGATTTCGCACAGGATCTGCAGCCCGGCGACAGTTTCACGGTGATCTACGACGACGTCTACCGCGACGGCGAATACCTGCACGAAGGTGACATCATCGCCGCGGAATTCGTCAATGATGGCAAACGCTACACCGCTGTGCGCTTCGAGAACTCCGAGGGCGATGTGTCGTACTACAGCGCCGACGGCCGGCCGCTGAAGAAATCCTTCCTGCGCACCCCGGTTGATTTCACCCGCATCTCCTCGACCTTCGGCATGCGCGAGCATCCGGTGCTCGGCTATATGCGCGCGCACAAGGGCGTGGATTACGCCGCGCCGATGGGTACCCCGATCTACGCCGCAGGCGACGGCATCATCAAGTTCCGCGGCCAGCAACACGGCTATGGCAACTTCGTCATCATCCAGCACGACAAGGACATCAGCACCGCCTACGGACACATGTCGCGCTTCGCCGCCGACGAGCACGTCGGCTCGCATGTCCGCCAGGGCCAGATCATCGGCTACGTTGGCATGACCGGCATGGCCACCGGACCGCATCTGCATTACGAGTTCCGCGTGGACGGCGTGCAGCGCAACCCGCTGACCGTCACCCTGCCCAAGCCCGAACCGCTGTCGGGCAAGTTGATGGCGCAGTTCCGCGCGCAGAATGCGACGCTGATGGCGCGCATCCACATGATCGACGCGCGCCGGCTGGCCCTCGCCAGCGGCGGTCGCGACGCCAACCGCAATCTCGACTGAGCGCCGCATGGCGCACGCCGAATCCGCCTCGCTGTATCTGGGGCTGATCTCGGGCACCAGCATGGATGGAATCGACGCCGCACTGGCCTCGTTTGAGCCGGTTGCGCGCCTGCATGCCGCGCTGACGTTTCCCTATCCACACACTTTGCGTGCGCGTTTGCTGGAGCTGGCGCAAGGTGACGGCGCCACCACCCTGGACGAAGTCGGCGCGCTGGACGCGCGGATCGGCGAATGTTTTGCGCAAGCCGCGCTGGCGTTGCTCGAACGTGCCGGCGCGGCGCGCGCCAATGTGCACGCAATCGGCTCGCACGGTCAGACCCTGCGTCATCGGCCGTATGCGAATCCACGTTTCACGATGCAACTTGGTGATCCAAACATCATCGCCGAGCGCACCGGTGTCATCACGGTCGCGGATTTTCGCCGGGCGGATTTCGCGGCGGGCGGTCATGCCGCGCCGCTGCTGCCGATCTTCCACGCCGCGTTGTTCGCACGCGCGGGCACGACGCGGGGCGTGTTGAATCTGGGCGGTATCGCCAACCTCACCGTGTTGCGCGCAGATGGCGGCGTGCTCGGTTTCGATACCGGCCCGGCGAACGGGTTGCTGGATGCGTGGTGCGCCTTGCACACCGGCGCGATGTTCGATCACGACGGCGCGTTCGCCGCGCGCGGGCAGGTGGACCACGGCTTGCTCGAACGCCTGCTCGACGAGAACTACTTCCGCAGCCGCCCACCCAAGAGCACCGGCCGCGAGCAATTCCATCTCGACTGGCTGCAGGCGCGGCTGGGTTCTCAGGCGCCGAGTCCGGAAGACGTGCAGGCGACCCTGGTCGAACTGACCGCGCGCAGCGTGGCCGATGCGGTACAAGCCTGCGCCGATGAGGCGCGCGAAATTCTGGTTTGCGGCGGCGGCGTGCACAACCCGTTGTTGATGCACGCGCTGCAAAGCGCGTTGGCGCCGCGCGGCGTGCGCAGCATCGCCGAACTCGGCGTCGATCCGGATTACATCGAAGCGACCGCATTCGCCTGGCTGGCGCGCGAACGACTGGAAGGGCGGCCCGGCAACCTTCCCGGCGTCACCGGCGCGCGCGGGCCGCGTCTGCTGGGCGGAATCTATTCCGCGCCGCCGCCCGCTGCGTAGCGTTCAACGTCCCGGCTTGTCCCATTCGCTCTGATCAGGCGCGCGCAGCGGATTGCCGGCGGGCACTTCGTCCAGGGCGAGCGCGGCCTCATGCAGGAAAGCGGTCTCTTCCTGATTCCAGTGGGTGGCAACCGCGCCGATCGCATCCGGCGCCTGTACCGTGTTGGCCGGCGGCAGCAACTCGTGCAGCAATTGCGCAACCAGTTCCGGTATCGTGCAGCCGCGCGTGCGCGCCACCGCACGCAGGCGATCGGCCAGCGCGTCATCGAGTTGCAGGGCGATGTCGGCCATGGGCCATCCCCGTCGTTGCGCGACACTACGTTAGCACGGCCTTCATACCCCGGAACGTGCACCGGGCAGCCGATCGAATTCGCCGCGCAATGCCGCGACCAGCAACAGTCCCGGCACCGCACAAGCAAGTGCGATGCTGAAATAAACGGGCCAACCCAGCACCTGCGCCACCCAGCCCGCCAGGGGTCCCAATGCGGTGCGACCCACCGCGTCCAAGGCACTGAACAGCGCGAACTGCGTGGCGGTGAAGCGCTTGTCGCACATGGACATTAAGAGCGCCACAAATACACCTGTTCCCAATCCGGACGTGAAGTTCTCGCTCGCCACAGCGGTGATCAGGGTCGAGAAGTCATTCCAGCCAAGCGCCACCGCGAGAAAGCCGAGCACACCCAATCCCTGCAACACCCCGAAGACCCACAGCGCCCGTCGCAGGCTCCAGCGCTCAAGCAACAAGCCTCCGGCAAATGCGCCGACAATCGTTGCGCTGATGCCGAACACCTTGTTGACCCAGCCGACTTCCGCCAGTCCATAGTGCGCGCCGCGCAACAAGAACGTGGTGGACAAGCTGAGCGCGAACGCATTGCCGAGCTTGTACGTCAGCACCAGCGCGAGCCATGTCCAGGCGTGCGGCCGTGCGGCCATTTCCCGGAGCGGCTCGACGAAAGCGCGCAGCAACGTGACCGGCCGTGAGGCCATTTCGCGTTCCGGCGCAAACACCGAAGTGATCACGCCTACGCACATCAAAGCCGCCATCATGAGATAGGTCGCGTGCCAGCCGGCGCGCGCGGCAAACACCAGCGCGAGACCGCCCGACACGAGCATCGCCAGCCGATAGCCGCCGACGCTCAATGCCGAGCCCAGACCGCGATCCTGCGGCAGCAGTTGATCGGTCGTGTAGGCGTTGATCGCGGTGTCCTGCGTGGCGGAAAAAAACACCAGGATCGCCGCGAGTGCGGCGATCGCGGTGAGCGATTCGCGCGGAGAGGTTCCGGCCATCGCGATGAGCACGCCGATGATCGCGACCTGCGTCAGCAACATCCATCCGCGGCGGCGGCTCAGCCATGGCAGACGATAGCGGTCCAGCAACGGCGCCCACAAAAATTTGAACACATAGGACAGCCCAACCAGCTTGAGCAGCCCGATCGTCTTCAAACTCAATCCGGAGACCGCACACCAGGCTTCCAGCGTGCCGCTGGACAACGCGAGCGGCAGGCCGGAAGAAAATCCCAGCACGGTCACCGCCACCAGCATGCGCGCGCGCTGCGGGCGCGCGTCGGCTTCACGCACGCCAACCCCAGTACTCATTCCGCATAATCCACGGCAAACGGCGCGTGGTCGGAGAAGCGCGGTGCCGGCGTGATCGTGCAACCGCGCACGCGATCACGCAGCGAGGGCGTGATGATCTGGTAATCGATCCGCCAGCCGACATTGTTGGCGCGCGCGGCGCCGCGATTGGACCACCACGTATATTCGACGGCCTCTGGTTTGGCGACGCGAAAGGCATCCGCCCAGCCGTGTTGGGGTTGCGGCGCGCCATCACCGTGTGCGTCCGCGATCAGGCCATTGAGCCATGCACGTTCGGGCGGCAGGCATCCGGAGTTCTTCTGGTTGGATGTCCAGTTCTTGATGTCATTGCGCGAACGCACGATGTTCCAGTCGCCGCAGATCACGTAGTCGCGGCCGCTCGCCAGCCACTGGTCGAAGATCGGCTTGATCCACTCCATCACTTTGAACTTGAAACGCTGGCGTTCCTCGCCCGATGATCCCGAAGGCAGGTACAGCGAGACCACGCTCAAATTGCCGAAGCGCGCTTCCAGGTAACGGCCCTCGTTGTCGAACGCCTCCCAGCCAAGCGCGTTGCGCATCTCATCCGGTTCGCGTTTGGCATAGATCGCCACGCCGCTGTAGCCCTTCTTTGTCGTTGCGTCGCGATAAAAGCAATGGTGTCCATCCGGGCGAAATTTCGGATCGCTCAATTGGTCCTCCTGCGCCTTGGTTTCCTGCAGGCAGACCACGTCGGCATTCTGCGTACGCAGCCAGTCAAGAAACCCCTTGCTGGCGGCCGAGCGGACGCCGTTGGCGTTGAAGCTGACGATTCTCATGAGCGCGGAAACGGGAAGTGGGAGCAGGAAGTCGAAAGCGGGGATGATGCCACTCTCGCGATTATCCATGCGCGGCACACGCTAGGATAATCTACGCCCCATTTCCCATTTCCCATTTCCATGCTTCCCCACCAACGCGCCTTCCTCGACCTTGCCATCGAACGCGGCGTGCTGCGTTTCGGCGAGTTCACCCTGAAGTCGGGCCGCAACAGCCCATATTTTTTCAACCTGGGCCGTATGGATTCCGGGGCGGCGCTGGCGGACGTGGGTACGGCTTATGCGGCGGCGGCGATGCAATCCGGCCTGCAATTCGACATGCTGTTTGGCCCGGCCTACAAAGGCATTGCGCTGGCCGCCGCATGCGCGATCGCATTGGCGCGCGAGCACCGGCGCGATCTGCCGTGGGCCTACAACCGCAAGGAAGCCAAGGATCATGGTGAAGGCGGTACGCTGGTCGGCGCGGCGCTGACTGGGCGCGTACTGATCGTGGATGACGTGATCACCGCAGGTACCGCGGTGCGCGAATCCCTGGCCCTGATCCGCCACGCGGGCGCACAGCCTGCCGGCGTGCTGGTCGCGCTGGATCGGCAGGAACGCGGCACCGGCGCCTTGTCGGCCAGCCAGGAACTTGCCGCCGAACAGGGCATCCCGCTAATCGCGATTGTCGGGCTTGACGAGGTCATTCATTACGCCGGCGAACACCCCGATCTCGCCGGGCAGCAAGATCGCATCGCGGCCTATCGTGCACGGTACGGAATCTGAACACCCGCAAGGGGAATGCAAAGCCCTGACGCGGCTCGCAACTTGCAAGGAATGGGCGACCTATACTCGCATCGTGATTGGAGTGAAGCCCATGCGTCTGGTCTTGCTATCCGCCTCGATCGCTTTCCTGCTGTGCATGGCCTTGGCCGCGTCTGCGCGCGACAACACTCCGGCGACCCACTACCGCTGGCACGACGCCCACGGCGGCCTGCATTACAGCGACAGCATTCCGCCGGATGCGGTGGGCCTGGGCTATGACATCGTGGACGACAACGGGTTGTTGGTGCGCCATATCGAGCGCGAGAAAACCCCGGCCGAACGCGCTGCGGCGGAAGCCGAAGCCGCGCGTGCCGCAGCGGCCAAGCGCGACGCCGACAGGCTGGCGCTCGCCGACACCCAGCTACTGGCCGCCTACCCGAACGAAGCGGAACTGCGCGAAGCCCATCAGGCCAAACTGCAACAGATGCAGCAGAGCATCACCACCACACAGTCCAATTTGCGCAGCCAGGAACAGAACCTCGCCGATCTGCTGGCGCACGCGGCGGAGCTGGAACGCAGCGGCAAGCCGGTGCCGCCGGAGCTGCGCACGCGACTGGCCGACCAGCGCCAGAGCGTGGCGGATGAACGCAAGCAAGTGGCGCACCTGCAAAGCCAGCGCGAAGCGACCGCGCGGCAATTGGATGCCGAATTGCAGCGCTACCGCATGCTGAGTGCGCAGGCCAAGAACTCGGGCGGCGGTTGACCGCTGCTTTTGGCGGGAGTGGCTGAAGCGGGCGACTTCGTGCCGATGCAGCCTCGGCGCTCAGGCTGCCTTTTGCTGCTGGACGTGCTCGGATAGTGCACGCAGCGAACTGAAGATGCGGCGGTTGTCCGGGTTGTCAGAACGCAACTGGAAACCGTAGCGTTTGGAAATCGCCAGCGAAAGCTCCAGTGCGTCGATCGAATCCAACCCCAATTCGCCGCCGAACAGCGGTGCGTCCGGCTGGATCTGCTCGGCGCGGACGCCTTCCAGATTCAGATTGCTGACGATCAATTCAGCGAGTTCGCGTTCGGCGGCGGTCTGTTCGGTCATGGGTCACGAAGCTGGTGTTGGTTCCAATCCGCGGCGGCTATGCACAGCGCGCGGTATTGCCACGCCCGATCATCGTGATCGCGCCGAGGCATTCCCGCACACGTTACTTTGCACCGCGCAAGCGCGCCGCCTCTGCCCCGCGGCAGCCTCGCAGTGTAACATAGCGAGCTTTTGACGGGCTTTCGCCACGATGTTTCACCTTGCCAATTTTCTGCACGGTTGCGCCCCAAGGTGAGCGCGCCGCCGCTCGCCCGTTTGTCGGTGCGTTATCAGCAGTCCGGCGATTTTCCGGATGGCGCGCTCGCGCAGTTGAGCTTTGGCGATCACGTCACCTACGCCGACGCGCGTTGCCTACGAGTACCGCTGCAGCCGATCGGCGACTCCTCATTGCACGAATGTTGGGAGGTGGAGGCGCGGACCACGCACGGAGAACATGGGCCGCTGCGCTGGTCGGCCGGTGGCGGATGGCTGTTCATCGCGCTGGAGTTGCACGAAGCGGCATTCGATGGCATCGAGGCCGCCGCCGAGCATGCCTACCGTCGCCTGTGCGAGTTCGTCGCAGCCCGCGAGGAGCGCCATCTGCTGCGCATCTGGAATTATCTGCATGCGATCAACGAAGGCGCAGGCGACGGCGAGCGCTATCGCCGCTTCTGCATCGGCCGCGCGCGCGGTCTGGCCGCGCACGGCATCGAGCGTTATCCCGCAGCCACCGCGATCGGCCACGGCGCATCGGGCCTGTTGCAAATCTATGCGCTCTGCGCCAGCCAGCCAGGCGTCGCTCTGGAAAATCCTCGCCAGATCAGCGCCTGGCGTTATCCGCGTGAATACGGGCCGACCCCGCCGAGCTTCGCGCGCGCGATGAAATTGCCCGGCGACGGTTTGGCGATCTCCGGCACCGCCGCCGTGGTCGGCCATGCTTCCTGCCACGAGCGCGATCTGGAGGCGCAGATCAGCGAGACCTGCGCCAATCTGTACGCGCTGCTGGAAAGCGCCGCGCTGCCAGCCCTCGATCGACGCTCGCCGCTGAAGATTTATCTGCGCCACGCCGAAGATACCCCTGCGCTGCAGGCCGCGCTGGCGAAGCATCTCGACCCCGAAGTGCCGCGCGTGATCCTGCTCGGCGACATCTGCCGGCGCGAGCTGCTGGTCGAAATTGATGGCTGGTCGGGTCTGCCGCGCTCGCCGACTGCCGGCGGCAGCCCGCGCGCCGGCTGAGGCAGTGCCGACCGGAAGCCGCGCACGGACGGCGCTGCCAAAAGTCGTGCGCAGGCGCCCCTCAGGAGCCGTTCTTTATCGGCTTGCGCCATCCCGGCAAGGTGACCTGCCGCGCACGCGCCATCGTCAGCTCACCCGCAGGCGCATCGTTGCTGATAGTAGAACCCGCGCCGATGGTGGCGTTCGCACCGACCGTGACCGGCGCGACCAGCGCGGTATTGGAGCCGATGAAAGCACCATCCTCGATACGGGTGACGTGCTTGTGCGCGCCGTCGTAATTGCAGGTAATGGTGCCGGCGCCGATATTGACGTGCGCGCCGATCATGGCGTCGCCGAGGTAACTCAGATGGTTGGCTTTGGAACCTTCGCCCAACCGCGCCTGCTTGGTCTCGACGAAATTGCCGACGTGCGCGCCGGCATCGAGTTCCGTGCCGGGACGCAGCCGCGCGAATGGACCGATCCGGCACGGCCCGTGGGTGGTGACGCCATTCAGATCGCAATGTGCCAGTACTTCGGTTCCCGCGGCGAGACAGACGTTGCGCAGCCGGCAGAAAGGCCCGATCCGCACGCCGTCGCCCAACGTGACTTCGCCTTCCAGGATCACATCCACGTCGATCTCGACATCCTGGCCGTGACTGACGCGTCCGCGTGCGTCGAAGCGCGCCGGATCGCTGATGCGCAAACCGGCAAGGCTCAGTTCGCGCGCGCGGCGTTCACGCAGAAAGCGCTCCAGTTGCGCCAGTTGCCAGGCATCGTTGGCACCGATTGCCTCGATCGCATCGTGGGTCGGAACCGCCTGCGCGGGCATGTCCTCCTGGGTCGCCTGGGCGAAGATGTCGGTGAGATAAAACTCGCGTTGCGCATTGTCGTCGGAAAGATTGCCGAGCCATACGCGCAAGTATTCCGCATCGGCCGCGAGCACGCCGGTGTTGACGGTACGAATCGCGCGCTGCTCGGCATCGGCGTCGCGCTCCTCGATCACCGCCCGCACCCGACCAAGGCCATCGCGCAACACCCGGCCATAACCGGACGGATCGGCTAGCTCCGCGGCAAGCAGGGCCAGCGGCGCGTCCGTTGCGATCAGCGTGCGCAAGGTGTCCACGCGCAGCAGCGGCACGTCGCCGTACAACACCAGCACGCGCACGCGCTCGGGCACGTTCGCCACGGCAAGCCGTACCGCATCGCCGGTGCCGCGCTGCTCGGCTTGATGCACCCAGATCAGATCGCGCGCCTGCGCGAACGCTTCGCGCACCTGATCGCCGCGATGGCCGTAAACCACGTGAATGGCATCGGGTCGCAGCAATCGCGCGGTGTCCAGCACGTGCGCCAGCAGCGGTCGCCCGGCCAGCGGCAACAGCACCTTGGGCAAGGCCGACTTCATGCGTTTGCCCTCGCCGGCGGCGAGGATTATCACGTGCAGCGGCTCGCTCATGCCTGGTCTCCCCCAAGTCGCGCAAACATACCCGATTGCCGCGCGCGTTGGTATGGATGACTGTGTTTACCGGACATCAAAACAAAAGCGCCGGCATTGCCGGCGCTTTCGCGAGAACCGCGCATGGGATAACGCGCAGAGAACCTAATGTTTCAAGTTCCTGCGCAGCCGTTCCAGCGCCTGCAACTGCGCGGCGGCCTGGATCAACTGCTGCTGGGCTTCGGCCACGGTCTTGGCGTCGCCGCGGTTGGCCAGCACGCGCTCGGCCTCGTCCTTGGCGCGTTTGGCCGAAGCCTCGTCGATATCGCGCGCGCGCAAGGCCGTGTCGGCGAGCACGGTAACGACCGTCGGCTGCACTTCCAGAATGCCGCCCGAGACGTAATACGGATGACGCTCGCCGTTGGCGTCGATCACCTCGACCGAGCCCGGTTTCAGCAGCGTGATCAGCGGCGCATGGCGCGGCGCAATGCCGAGCTCGCCAGCCTCGCCGGTGGCGATGACCATGCTGGCCTCGCCATGAAAAATCTCGGCTTCGGCGCTGACGATGTCGCAGTGGATGGTGCTCATGTTCTGTTCTCCGAATCGCCAGTTGCGACCGGGAAGCGGGAAATCGGGAGTGGTGAGTGGGAGCCTTTTCTCGGCTTTCCTACTTCCTACTTCCTACTTCCCACTTCCCACTCCCGCTGTTCTTACGCCGCCTTCTTCTGATCGGCGGCGGCCATGGCCTCGCCCTTCTTGATCGCCTCGTCGATGCCGCCGACCATGTAGAACGCCTGCTCGGGCAGGTGATCCACCTCGCCTTCCACGATCATCTTGAACGCGCGGATGGTTTCCTTCAGCGGCACGTACTTGCCCGGCGAACCGGTGAACACTTCGGCCACGTGGAACGGCTGCGAGAAGAAGCGCTCGCACTTGCGCGCGCGATACACCGCCTGCTTGTCCTCTTCGCTCAGCTCGTCCATGCCGAGGATCGCGATGATGTCCTTCAGTTCCTTGTAGCGCTGCAGCGTGCCCTGCACCTTGCGGGCAACGTCGTAGTGTTCCTGCCCGATCACGTTGGGATCGAGCTGGCGCGAGGTCGAATCCAGCGGATCCACCGCCGGATAAATACCCAGACTCGCGATGTTGCGCGACAGCACCACGGTCGCGTCCAGATGCGCGAAGGTGGTGGCGGGCGACGGATCGGTCAGGTCGTCCGCCGGCACGTACACCGCCTGGATCGAGGTGATCGAACCGGTCTTGGTGGAAGTGATGCGCTCCTGCAGGCGGCCCATTTCATCCGCCAGCGTCGGCTGGTAACCCACCGCGGATGGCATGCGGCCGAGCAGTGCGGACACTTCGGTGCCGGCCAGCGTATAGCGATAGATGTTGTCCACGAAGAACAGGATGTCGCGGCCCTTGCCGTGCTCGTCCTTTTCATCACGGAAATATTCGGCCATGGTGAGGCCGGTGAGCGCCACGCGCAGGCGGTTGCCCGGCGGTTCGTTCATCTGGCCATACACCATCGCCACTTTCGATTGGGTCGGATCATCCAGCTTGACCACGCCCGCCTCGATCATCTCGTGATAGAAGTCGTTGCCTTCGCGAGTGCGCTCGCCGACGCCGGCGAACACCGACAGGCCCGAGTGCTGGGTGGCGATGTTGTTGATCAGCTCCAGCATGGTCACGGTCTTGCCGACGCCCGCGCCGCCGAACAGGCCGACCTTGCCGCCCTTGGCGAACGGGCACATCAGGTCGATCACCTTGATGCCGGTTTCCAGCAGTTCGTTAGCCGCTGCCTGTTCGTCGTAAGCCGGTGCTTCGCGATGGATCACCCAGTGATCCTGCGCGGCGACTTCACCGCGCTCGTCGATGGGTTCGCCGAGCACGTTCATGATGCGACCGAGCGTGGCCTTGCCGACCGGCACCTTGATGCCCGCGCCGGTGTTATCCACCATGAGGTTGCGCTTCAGGCCGTCGGTGGAACCGAGCGCGATGGTGCGCACCACGCCGTCACCGAGCTGCTGTTGCACCTCGAGTGTGACCTGTGTGCCCTGCACCTTGAGCGCGTCGTAAACGCGAGGTACCGAGTCGCGCGGGAACTCAACGTCCACCACCGCGCCGATGATCTGCACCACTTTGCCCTGATTCATTGCCTTGTCCTCAACTGAATTCATGCCTTGAACCCCTCGCCCCTCGGGGAAGGGCGGGGGCGAGGGTTCGGGTTTTGTCGCGACGTCGCGGCAAGCCCATACCCTCATCCGGCGCTTCGCGCCACCTTCTCCCGGAGGGAAAAGAAAAAAACAAAATCACACCGCCGCCGCGCCGCCGACGATCTCAGAGATTTCCTGCGTGATCGCCGCCTGCCGCGCCTTGTTGTAGATCAAAGTCAGCGTGTCGATGGCCTTGGTCGCATTGTCGGACGCGCTCTTCATCGCCACCATCCGCGCGGCGTGTTCACTGGCCAGATTCTCCAGCACCGCGTGATACACCAGCGCCTCGACATAGCGCTCCACCACGTGGCTGATCACGCCCTCGGCTTCGGGCTCGTAGATGTAATCCCAGTCGTGCGCCCGCTCCACCATCGCCGAACGCGCGCTCGGGGTTTCCGCATCAGGCGGCGTCTCCACGATCTGCTTGGCCGCCGCCGGCAGCGGCAGCAACGCATCGATGCGCGGCCGCTGGCTCATGGTATTGACGAAATCGTTGAAGCACAGATACACGCGATCGACACGACCCTGCATGTAGGCGTCATTCATCACCTTGATCACGCCGACCAGCTTCTCGATTTTCGGGCGATCACCGAGATGACTGACGGTGGCGCTCATGTTGACCTTGACGCGGCGGAAGAACGAGGATGCCTTTTGGCCGATTGCCACCACGTCCACCTCGACGCCCTTGCTCTCCCATTCGCGGATTTCCGCGAGCAGCTTGCGGAACAGGTTGGCGTTCAACCCGCCGCACAGGCCGCGGTCGGTGGAAACGATCAGGTAACCCACGCGCTTGACCGGGCGCTCTACGAGCGCCGGATGACGGTAGTCAGTGGTGGCCTGCGCGATATGCGCGATCACCTTGCGCATCTGCTTGGCATAAGGGCGCGACGCGCGCATCAGGTCCTGAGCGCGGCGGATTTTCGAAGCCGAGACCATTTCCAGCGCGCGCGTCACCTTGCGGGTGTTCGCGACGCTCTTGATCTTGGTGCGGATTTCTCTGGCTCCAGCCATAACCTTCTCTGCTGTTGTAGGAGCGCGCCTGCGCGCGACCGGTCGCCTGCAAGCAGGCTCCTACGTGCGATTACCAGCTGCCCGTCTTCTTGAATTCGTCCAGCGCCGACTTGAACGTGCCTTCGATCTGCTCGTTCCAGTCGCCGCTCGCGGTGATCTTGTCCATCAGCGCGCCTTGGTTGGATTGCATGAACTGATGCAACGCGTGCTCGAACGGCAGGATCTGGTTGATCGGCAGATCATCCAGATAACCCTTCTCCGCCGCGTACAACGAGACCGCCAGTTGCGCGATGGAAAGCGGCGCGTACTGTTTCTGTTTCATCAGCTCGGTGACGCGCTGGCCACGCTCCAGTTGCGCGCGCGTGGCGGCATCCAGATCGGAGGCGAACTGCGCGAAAGCCGCGAGTTCGCGGTACTGCGCCAGCGCCAGCTTCACGCCGCCGGAAAGCTTCTTGATGATCTTGGTCTGCGCCGCGCCACCCACGCGCGACACCGAGATGCCGGCGTTCACCGCCGGACGGATGCCGGCGTTGAACAGGTCGGTTTCCAGGAAGATCTGGCCATCGGTGATCGAGATCACGTTGGTCGGCACGAACGCGGACACGTCACCGGCCTGGGTCTCGATGATCGGCAGAGCGGTCAGCGAACCGGTCTTGCCGGTCACCGCGCCCTGGGTCTCGCGCTCGACATACGCTTCGTTGACGCGCGCGGCACGCTCGAGCAGACGCGAATGCAGATAGAACACGTCGCCTGGATACGCCTCGCGGCCCGGCGGGCGGCGCAGCAGCAATGAAATCTGGCGATACGCCCAAGCTTGTTTGGTGAGATCGTCATAGATGATCAGCGCGTCTTCGCCGTTGTCGCGGAAGAACTCGCCCATCGCGCAACCGGCGTACGGCGCGATGTACTGCATCGTCGCCGAATCGGACGCCGAGGCCGCGACGATGATGGTGTGTTCCAGCGCGCCGAACTCTTCCAGTTTGCGCACGACGTTGGCGATCGAGCTCTGCTTCTGGCCGATCGCGACATAAATGCATTTGATGCCGGTGCCGCGCTGATTGATGATCGTATCGATCGCCACCGCGGTCTTGCCGGTCTGGCGATCGCCGATGATCAGCTCGCGCTGGCCGCGACCGATGGGGATCATCGAGTCGATGGACTTGTAGCCGGTCTGCACCGGCTGCGACACCGACTTGCGCCAGATCACGCCCGGTGCGACTTTTTCCACCGGCGAAGTTTTCTGCGCGTTGATCGGACCCTTGCCGTCAATCGGATTTCCCAGCGCATCCACCACGCGACCGAGCAGTTCGCGGCCGACCGGCACTTCCAGAATTCTTCCGGTGGTCTTGGCGGTGTCGCCTTCGCGCAGGTGCTCGTATTCACCCAGCACCACTGCGCCGACCGAATCGCGCTCGAGATTCAGCGCCAAAGCGAACGTGTCGCCCGGCAGCTCGACCATTTCGCCGGACATCACGTCGTTCAAGCCATGGATGCGCACGATGCCGTCGGACACGCCGGTGAGCGTGCCCTCGTTGCGCGCTTCCGCGGCGAGCTTGAACTTTTCGATGCGGCTCTTGATGAGTTCGCTGATTTCGGAAGGGTTGAGTGTGGTGGCCATTTGCTTTTTCCTTGGTCGTGCGTAGCAAACTTGCTGCGCACGTATTCGAATTTTCTGGAAGTACGAAGTGGGGAGTAAGGAAGTGGAGACGCAACGGGCTCTCCTGCTTTCCCTTTCCAATTTCCTCTTCCGCTCTATTGCGCCAACGCCGTCCCCAGCCGCGCCAGCCGACCGCGCACGGAGCCGTCGATCACCATTTCGCCGGCGTCGATCACCGCACCGCCGAGCATCGATGGATCGAGCGACTGCTCCAGCTCGATCTCGCGATCGAAACGTCGCTTCAGTGCGTCACGCAACTGCGCCGCCTCGATCGCATCGATCGGGACCGCGCTGGTGACGCGCACTTTCAGCACGCGTTCGGCATCGCGTTTCAACTGTTCGAACAGCGCGGCAATTTCCGGCAGCGCGTGCAAACGATGGTTCTCCGCCAGCGCACCAATGAAGCGCGCGAACATAGAATCGGCGGGTTCGCCCTCGGGCAAAAACAGACTCGCCAACTGGCCCGGCGCAATGCGCGGATCGCCAAACAGCGACGCGGTCTGCGCATCACCGGCAACCTGTGCGGCGAACGCCAGGCGCTGTGCCCACTCACCAAGCGCGCGCTGTTCCGAGGCCAGCTCGAAAGCGGCGCGCGCGTAGGGGCGTGCGAGCGTGATCGGCTCCATCAGATTTCCGCGACCAGCTGTTCGATCAACGCCTTGTGCGCGTCGGCATTGATCTCGCGCTTCAGAATCTTCTCCGCGCCGGCAATCGCGAGCTGCGCCACCTGGCCGCGCAACTCCCCGCGCGCGCGGTGCGCCATGTTGTCGATGTCCGCCTGCGCGGTCGCCTTGACCTTGGCCGCCTCGAGCAACGCATCACCGCGTGCCTTGTCCACGATCTGGGTGGCCTGTTGACTGGCGCGCTCGATAATCACCGCGGCTTCGGCTCGGGCGCGCTTCACTTCCTCGGCGGCACGCGCGTCGGCATCGGCAAGCTCCTTGTGCGCGCGATCGGCCGCGTTCAAGCCTTCGGCGATCTTGCGCTGGCGTTCCTCGATCGCGTTCATCAGCGGCGGCCAGATGAACTTGACCGTCACCGCAATCATGATCGCGAACGCGATGATTTCGCCGATCAGAGTGCTTGGATTGATTTCCATCGCCGCGTTACCTGTTCAAATAGTCGGTCGTGCTCAGCCGCCGGTCGCAGCGGTGGCGGCACCGGCAAGAATCTTGGCCAGCAGCGGATTGGCGAATGCGAAGTACATCGCGAGCGCCACGCCGATCAGGAAGTCGGCGTCGATCAGGCCGACCAGCAGGAACATGCGGCCCTGCAGCATGGGCATCAACTCCGGCTGGCGCGCGGCGGATTCGAGGAATTTCGAACCCATGATGCCGATACCGATGCAGGCGCCGAGCGCGCCCAGACCGATGATCAGGCCGAGGCCAATCGCCATGTTGGCCTGGATGAGTGCGATCAACTGTGGCATGTGAATCTCTCCCGGTGAACTTGAGTGTGGTGGTACGAAAACAAATAACGAGCAGACAGCTCTCTCAGTGCGAATCCTGGGCCATCGAGATGTAAACGACGGTGAGGAACATGAAGATGAAGGCCTGGATCAGGATGATCAGAATCTCGAAAATGTTCCAGACGGCATAGCCGATTACGCCCAGCGGAAAGAAAATCCAGCTGCTGAACAGCCCGGCGACCAGCATGAACACCAGTTCGCCCGCATAGATGTTGCCAAACAGACGCATCGCCAGCGAGATCGGCTTGGCGATCAACTCGATCAGGTTCAGCAGCACGTTGAACGGGAACAGCCAGATCCCGAACGGCACCGTGAGCAGCTCCTTGAAATAACCCAGGCCCTTGGCCTTGAAACTGTAGAAGATGATCAGTGCGAACACCGTCAGCGACATCGCGAACGTGGTGTAGGGGTCGGCGGTCGGTACCGGACGAAAATGAGCGGGGCCCGTCGCCTCCACCAGGGAAGGGATCGCGTCCACGGGCAGCAGGTCCATCAAACTCATGAACAGCACCCAGCCGCCGACGGTCAGCGCCAGCGGCGCGATGAAGCGGCGATCACCATGGAAGGAGTCTTTGACCTGCCCGTCCACGAACTCGATTGCCAGCTCTACGAAAGCCTGACCCTTGCTGGGTACGCCGGAAGTGGCCTTGCGCGCGTACCACCAGAACCAGAACAGGAACAACGCGCCGAGGATCACCGACACAATCAGGGTATCCGCATGCACGCTGTCCGAGAACCCGCCCACATGAACGGGCGTGCTCCAGAAGGTCAGGTGATGCTGGATGTATTCCGTAATGCCGCCAGACTCGGTGCTCACGCAAGGGTCCTCAGTTCCACTCTCAACGCAACAGACGAAGTCGTCACGAAGACGCCTTCAATTGGATTCCGCGCAGCCGGACTGCAGCCGGCATCCGCTCTCACTGCTTGAATTTCAATGCAACCAGGTTGACCGCGAGCGCCACGCCGAATCCCGACAACGCAGGCACGGGTGGCAGTTGCCACTGGGCCAGGATCAGGTAAAACCCGCCCAGCACGATCACCCATTTCAACAACATTCCGACCGCGAAGCGCCCCAGGGTAGCCCCAGGACCAGCCAGCGGTGGTGCAAATACGCGCAACGCCAACAGCGCCGTGCCGATCACCACAACCAATCCGCCGCACCAGGCGGCAATTGCGGAGGCGAATCCCTGCACCAGAAACAGCAATCCGATGATGGTCGTCACGGCCAATTGCAGCGCGACCACCCGCATCGCAAGCCGGCGACCGGCGGCTATGGAGTTGTACACGTCTGGCTACCGACCCGCTGCCGCAAAAACCTCGCGGCCGAGCCTGAAAATGATAGCAGCGCCCGCTGCACCGCCGCAAGCGGAACTCGCCCTTTTTTCAGCCGGTTACGGCGATGACAGGATCGGCGAAGATGGCGCATCCAGAAGGAGTCCGCGCGTGAATCATCTGAGCCTAGCCGACTGGTGCATCCTTGCCGCCGCGCTGATCCCGCTGCTGTTCACCGGGATCGCCAAGTTTGGCGCCCACGGGCGCGACTACAACAATCACGCACCGCGCAAGTTCCAAGCCGGCTTGAATGGCTGGCGTGCCCGCGCGCACTGGGCGCACCAGAACGGGATCGAGGTGTTCCCGCTGTTCGGCATCGCCGTGCTGTTGGCCGAGTTCCGCAGCGCGCCGCAAGCATGGACCAATATTCTGGCACTGCTGTTCATCGGCTGGCGCCTGCTCTACGGCGCGCTCTACATCGCCGATCGCGCGAGTCTGCGCAGCGCGGTATGGACATTGGGGTTCCTGTGTTGCGTGGCGCTGTTCGCGATTGCGGCTTGATGCGGCCCGGATTCCGCCGCGCGGCATCCGGCTGCGATGGAAGTATTCGCGGGGTCCGCCAGAACAGCAGGCACTGTCCGCGATGCACGCGAACATCAATCCATTCTTCTTCGCGTGTTTGCGTTCCTCGCGGACAAGATGCTCTTCACCGCTGCCGATTTCCGCCGCGCTGGCTGCTCACCGCTTATTTTCTGGTTTCGCTGCAGCCTTCGATGGCACTACACATGACGCTCCGCCCTGGCCCGCGACCATGTGCTCGAAGAAATCCGCAATCGCGGTGAACGCGTGCTTTTTCATTTCCGGTGTCGACAGGCCGTGCTTGCCGCCGGGATAGGTCATCAACTGGAATTGCGTGCCACGCTGTTGCAGCGCAGCCATCAACTTGGTCGAGTTGAGGAACAGCACGTTGTCGTCGGCCATGCCGTGGATCAGCAGCAGCGGCGAAGTCAGGCCATCCAGCCAGGCGAACACCGCGCTGCGGGTATAGCCGCCATCGTTGTCGCGCGGCAACCCCAGATAGCGCTCGGTGTAATAAGTATCATACAGGCGCCAATCGGTGACCGGCGCCACTGCAACGCCGCCGGCCAGGTCGCTGGAATCCTTGGCCAGCAGCATCGTGCTGAGATAACCGCCGTAGCTCCAGCCGAATGTGCCGATGTGCGCGGCATCCACCCACGGCTGCGACTTGAGCCAGGCGATGCCGGCACGCTGATCGGCGACTTCCACATCGCCGAGCTGCTGGTAGATCGGATCGGAGAAGGCGCGTCCGCGCCGCGCCATGCCGCGGTTGTCCAGCGTGAACACCACAAAGCCATGCTGCGCCATGTACTCGTCGAACAGATCCGGCCACGCGCGCGTCGCCATTTGCGCGGTCGGGCCACCATAGAAATGCAGCATCACCGGGTATTTCTTGGCGGCGTCGAAGTGCAGCGGCTGGTACATCCGGTAGTACAGGAGTTGTCCGTCATCGGCTTTCAAGGTGCCAAACACCGGCGACACGTGCGCATCGCGATAGGCCCAGTACGGGTGTTTTGCATCCAGCTTGTTCTGTTCGATCCAGGCAACGAAGCTGCCGTCGGCCTTGTTCACGCTGACCTGCGGCGGCGTGGCCGGATTGGAAAACGCATCGACATACAGCGACGCGTTGTCGGCGAAGTGCGCCTCGTGCCAGCCATCGCGCTCGCTGATGCGGCGCGGATGCTGCGCGTCTGAGCCATCCAGCTTCAGCGCGTAAATCTGCTTGTCGGGCACCGCATCCTTGTTGGATGACACATACACAAGCCCCGGCTTTTCATCCAGCGCCAGCACGCCATCCAGATTCCATTCGCCGGCGCTGATCGGGTGTTCGAGCTTGCCATCCAGATTGTAGAGATACAGATGATGCCAGCCGCTGCGCTCGCTCCCCCACACGAACGCCGGCCGATTTTTCAAAAACCGCAGATCGTTGTTGAGGTTGATCCAGGTCCTGGAGGTTTCCGTAAGCAGCGTGCGCTGTGCCAGCGTGGCCACGTCCACCAATTGCAAATCGAGGTGCCGCTGGCTGCGCTGCATGCGTTGATAGGAAAGCCGCCTCGCATCCGGCAGCCAGTCCACACGCACCAGATAGATGTCCGGATTTTTGCCGAGGTCAATCCAGCGCGCGTCACCACCATTGGGTGCGATCAAGCCGAGTTTGACCCGCACGTTCGAATCGCCCGCGGCGGGGTAGTGCTGCTCGACCACATCGGTGCGGTCGGGATACACCTCGAAGCGCCGCACCACCGGCACGCGCGCGTCGTCGTAACGCTCGAACGCGATCAGCGAATCATCCGGCGCCCACCAGTAGCCGGTGCGACGATCCATTTCTTCCTGCGCGACGAACTCCGCTTCGCCGTTATGGACATTGCCTTTGCCGTCGTGGGTCAGCTGCGTCTGCTTGCCATCGGCAAGGTCGATGACGTAAAGGTTCTGTTCGCGAACGAATGAAGCGTAGTGGCCCTTGGGCGAAATTTTCGGATCGAGCGCGCCGGCGTCCCGAGTAAGTCGGCGCACCTGTTTGCTCGCGAGATCGTACAGATACAGATCGCCGTTGACCGGAATCAGCAATCGGGAACTGTCTGGCGCCCACTGGTAATCGACGATTCCGTGCAAGCCGGCGATACGCGCGCGTTCGCGGCGTGCCTTCTCCGCGTCGGACAGGTGCTCGCCGCCGGGTTCCAGTGTTTTGGAATCCACCAGCAAGCGGGTGGCGTGATCCTTCAGGTTGTATTCCCACAAGTCGAGCTGATTCTGATCGCTGGGCTTGCCGCGCAGGAAAGTGACCCGCGAACCATCCGGCGCGATCTGCAAACCGCGCGGCGCCGGTCCGCTCAGGCCCGGGTCGGAGAAGATGCGATCGATCGTCAATTGTTCCGCGCGCGCGGCAGGAGCGCTTGCCATCGCGATGGCCGTCAGCAAGACAAGGCCGCAGTGTAAAGTCGAAAGGCGCATCGTCGCTTCCCCCGAAGGAAGCGCTTATTCAAGCGTGATACGCATCCGCGCGCCAGTCTTTCAACGCGCACGCTGCCCGAAAAGGATCTTGCGTTCGGCTTCGGACATGGGTTCGCTGCGCCGCAATGATTCGCCGCGCGCATAGGCGCGTTGCGTGGCTGGCCGCTTCGCGATCGCGGTACGCCAGCGCCGCACATTCGCGAATGGCGCAAGGTCGAGCGGTGCTTTGGAGTACGGGTCGATCCACGGATAACAAGCCATGTCCGCAATGGTGTACTCATCGCCCGCGACGAATGCACGACCTTGCAAGCGCTTGTCCAGCACGCCCAGCAGGCGCTCCGCTTCGTTCTTGTAACGCTCCATCGCGTAGGGGATCGGCTCGGGCGCATAGGTGTGGAAGTGACCGTATTGCCCGGTCATGGGCCCCAGGCCAGCCATCTGCCAGAACAACCATTCGATGCATTGCATGCGCACGCGTGGATCGGCGGGGATGAAGCGTCCGGACTTGCCGGCAAGATACAAAAGGATCGCACCGGATTCGAACACGCTGACGGCATCACCGCCATCGGCAGGCGCGCGATCCACGATCGCCGGCATCTTGTTGTTGGGAGAGATCGCCAGGAATGCCGGCTCGAATTGCTCGCCCCTGCCGATATCAACGGCCTTGACCGTATGCTGCAAGCCGGCTTCTTCCAGGAACAGCGCGATCTTGTAGCCGTTCGGAGTGGGCCAAAAATAGAAATCGATCATGGGACGCTCCTCCATGCCTGCTTCGCCCTGCATGGGGACGCATTGGTCAGCGCGCAAGGTGGATGCCGCATCAGCGGTTATCCATGTACGGGATGACGACGTCCTGGCCGTCATTTCCCAATGCAGAAGGTGGAGAAAATCGCGCCCAGCAGATCTTCCGTAGAAAATTCCCCGGTGATTTCACCCAGGTGCCGCTGGGCCTGGCGCAGTTCTTCGGCGGCGAGTTCGCCGGCGCGGCTGGTGCGCAGCACGTCGATGGCAGCATCGACGTGCCGCCGTGCGCATTCCAGCGCCAGCACATGGCGCGCGCGCGCGCTGAACGCGCCCTGCTCGGCATCGTTGCCACCGGCGAGTTGCTTCAGTGCCGAGCGCAAGAGATCGAGCCCCGCACCGGTTCGGGCCGAGAGCGCGATCATTTCGATTCCGGCGCGCGTGCCGCGCGAAGGCCGCGCATCTTGCAGATCAATTTTGTTGATCACGATCAGCCGCGACACGGAAGGCGGCACTTCTTGCAGCAACGCAAGATCGACCTCCATGTCCGCCGCCTCGGTGACCAGCAGCGCGACATCGGCGCGCACCAGCTCTGCGCGGGCACGGCGAATGCCTTCGCTCTCGATCGGTTCCATCGATTCGCGCAAACCCGCCGTATCGGCAAGGGTGAGCGTGACTTCATCGATACGCACTTCCTCGCGCAGCACGTCGCGCGTGGTACCAGGGATTTCCGCCACGATCGCGCGCTCATCGGCAGCCAACGCGTTCAACAAGCTCGACTTGCCGACATTGGGCCTGCCGACGATGGCCACGTGCAGCCCATCGGTGAGGCGCACCCCCCGGCGGGCTTGGTCGAGCAGCGAATGCATCTGCTCACACACGCCGTCCAGGCGCGATCGCAATGCCGGATCGGAGAGGAAATCGATCTCCTCTTCGGGGAAATCGATCGCGGCTTCGATCTGCGCCCGCACTTCGATCAATGCATGCAGCAGCGCCTGCACGCGGGTCGAGAATTCGCCCTGCAGGGATCGCGATGCGGCGCGCGCCTGCGCTTGCGATTTCGAGGCGATCAGATCGGCGATCGCCTCGGCTTGCACAAGATCGAGCTTGCCATTGAGAAACGCGCGCTCGGAAAATTCGCCCGCGCGTGCCGGGCGTGCGCCGAGCGCGCATACGTGTCGGCGCAACGCGTCCAGCACCACCGGTGCACCATGCGCGTGGATCTCGAGCACGTGCTCGCCGGTAAACGAATGCGGTGCTTCGAAATACAGCAGCAGCGCCCGATCGATCAGCGCACCGTGTTCGTCGCGCAGGGATGCGAGCCGCGCGCGGCGCGGCGACGGCAACTCGCCCGCCAGCGCTTGCGCAATCTTGGCTGCCAGCGGCCCCGACACGCGCAGCACGCCAATGCCGCCGCTGCCCGGCGGCGTGGCTATCGCGACAATGGTGTCGGTTGCGGCATCCACCGCCAGATGCTCACGCGCGCGCGCGCGCGTCCGCCTGCTCGATGCGACGCGTGATCACCCACTGCTGGATCACGCTGGTCAGTCCGTTGATCACGTAATACAGGGTGAGACCGGCCGGGAAGAACGCGAACATCACCGCGAAGATAATCGGCATCACCTTCATGATCTTCGCCTGGGTCGGGTCCATGCCCGCGGTCGGCGTCAGGAACTGGGTGGCGATCATCGTCAGCGTGTACAGCGCCGGCAGGATGAAATACGGATCGGGCGCGGACAGATCCTGGATCCAGCCGAAGAACGGCGCATGGCGCAACTCGACGCTGTACATCAACACGTAGTACAGCGCGAAGAACACCGGAATCTGCACCAGCGAGGGCAGGCAGCCGGCCAGCGGATTGACCTTCTCCTTCTGGTACAGCTCCATCATCGCCTTCTGCTGCTTCTGCTTGTCCTCGCCGAAACGCTCCTTGAGCGCCGCGATGCGCGGCTGCAATTTGCGCATCTTGGCGCCGGCTTTGTACTGCTGTTCGGTCAGCTTGAAAAACAGCGCCTTGATCAGCAGCACCAGCAGGATGATCGCCACGCCCCAGTTGCCGACGAAGGCGTGGAACTTGGACAGGATCCAGAACAGCGGCTGCGCGATCACGGTGAAGATGCCGTAATCGATGGTCAGCTCCAGGCCCGGCGCAATGGTCGAGAGCGTGTTCTGCGTTTTGGGGCCGACATACAAACTGGCATTGAGGGTGATGCTTTTGCCGGGCGCCACGTTCACACCGGGGCCGCGCGCGCGGATCAAATAACGCGGCTTGTCACCGCTGTCGGGCGCCGCCGCGAGCTTGGCGGTGCTGAACTCGTCGGTTTGCGCCACCGGCGGAATCCAGGCGGCGAAGAAATAATGCTGGATCATCGCCACCCAGCCGCCTTGCGCCTGCAGGCTCAGCGGGCTCTTCTCGTATTTGTCGAATGCCAGTTTCTCGAACTTGTCCTGCGGGCTGTACCACGCCGCGCCCAGAAAGCTGGAGCGCTCCGGATCGTAGAACTCGAGGAAATGCTTGGGCGGCGGCGGCGGCTCGACGCGTTCGATCTGCTCGTAGGCGTTGCCGCTCCAGGTGCGTGCGCCGCGGTTATCAACCTGCTGCGCGAGTTGCACCAGATAGCTGCCGCGCTCGAGCGTGTAGCGCTTCACGACGCTGATGCCGGAAGCATCATGCCAGGTTAATTCGGCCGTCACCTGATTCGCGCCGGGGACCATCGTGTAGGAAGGCGCGGTCGCGATGAACGGTGTCAGATGATCCGGCGCCGGACTGCCGTCGGCGCCGACCAGGCCATCCTGCGCGACAAACAGGTGCTGCGGGTCGCTGTCGAGCAGACGCACCGGCGCAGTGTCGCCCTTGACCTGTTTGGGATACGCCAGCAGGTCGGCGCCAACGACGCTGCCGCCGCGCGGATCGATGGTCAGCCGCAATACGTCATTGCTGAGCGTGATGAATTGCCTCGGCGCAATGGATGCGGTTGATGGATTGTTGGCAGGCGCGGTTTGCGTGGTTTGCGCGCTTGCGGCGGGTGTCGCCGCGGACCCCGTGGGCGCCGGGGTGTTCGCAGCGGGCACTTCGCCGGGTGCGCCGTTTACAACGGCAGTGTTCTGCGCATTCGATGCGGCAGCCGATTGCGCGGCGGCCGGGGCCGGGGGCGGCGCGTAGTCCTGCTGCCACTGGTTCCACATCAGCCAGGCGACAAAGACAAGCGCCACGACCAGCAGGGTTCGCGTTTGATTGATCACTTGGGAGACTCTTGATGGGCGCGGTTACCCGCGGCCCGGCGGGTCAATTCGACATTGTGCCGGGCGCAGGCTCTGGCTTCAACGGCTTCAGCCGGAACCACGCGGCATCGAGATCCTTGCGCAACAGGGCGCTGCTCGCGGTCGCCGCTGGCTGACGCGCAATCAGCAACAGGTCGAACGTCGGCAATTGCGCGCGCACCAGTCGGAAGGATTCGCGTGCGTTGCGCTTGATGCGATTGCGCTCCACCGCGCGTTTGGAAACGCGCCGCGACACCGCCAGGCCAAGTCGGCAGGTGCTCGCATCCGAGTAGCGGTAACGGATGAGAAAAAACCGGGTATCCAGCCGGCCCGGCGCATGGCGCATGGCGGCGAACTCGGCGGCGCGGCGCAGCCGCGCAGCCGGCGGCAGGCCGAGCCCGGACATCGTGCTTACGGGATCAGGCGCTTGCGGCCCTTGGCGCGGCGCGCAGCCAGCACCTTGCGACCATCGGCGGTCTTCATGCGGGCGCGAAAACCATGGGTGCGGGCGCGCTTGAGCCGGCTGGGCTGAAAGGTGCGTTTCATGCGAATCTCCGAAGCCGTTTCGCGGGAAAAGCCCCGCGCGACAGGCGTGAAAAAAGACGTGAGATGGTACGGGTGCGGAGTGCGTCAGTCAAGCTAACCCGCGTAGTTGCGGTCAATTGGCGCGACCGGGATTCCCCGCGCGTGGATGCTAGACTCGCCGTTTGTTTCGCGAGCGCGTCATGCAACACCGTCCCAACCACTCCGAGCTGCCATGAGCGAACTCTGGCGGCGCTGCCTGCAACGTCTCGAAGGCGAATTGAGCGAACAGGCCCTGCACACTTGGCTGCATCCGCTGCAAGCACGCGAGGATGGTCAGGCGCTGCACCTGTTCGCGCCCAATACCTATGCATTGGACATGGTGCGCGGTGAATACCTGCCGAGGATACAGCTGGCGCTCACCAGTGTAGCGGGACATGCCGTTCCGGTGCGGCTGGAAGTCGGCTCGATTACCCCAGCGGCGAACGCGCGGGAGAGCACCGTCGCGCCCGAGACTTCGCACCAGCACCATCTGGATCCGCATTACACCTTCGATAATTTCGTCGAGGGCAAGTCCAACCAGCTCGGCAAGGCCGCGGCGATGCAGGTTGCGCAGAACCCGGGCCGCGCCTACAACCCGTTGCTGTTATATGGCGGCACCGGCCTTGGCAAGACCCATCTGATGCAGGCAGCCGGCAATCTGATGCGCCTGTGCAATCCGGGCATGAAGTTGCTGTATGTGCATTCGGAGCGCTTCACCAGCATGATGATCGAGTCGCTGCGCACCAAGAACATGGATGATTTCAAGCGCCGCTTCCGCTCGGTGGATGCGCTGCTGATCGACGATATCCAGTTCTTCGGCGGCAAGGAGACCACGCAGGAAGAATTTTTCCACACCTTCAATACCCTGGTCGAAGGCAAGCAGCAGATCATCCTGACGTGTGATCGCTACCCCAAGGAAGTGGAGAATCTAGAGCCGCGGCTGAAATCCCGGCTGGGCTGGGGGCTGAGTGTTGCGATCGAACCGCCGGATTTCGAAACCCGGGCGGCGATCCTACTCGAGAAAGCCAAGGCGCGCGGCATGCGCATGCCGGAAGACGTGGCGATGCTGCTGGCGCGCCGTATCCGCACCAACGTGCGCGATCTCGAGGGCGCGCTCAACACCGTGGCCGCACGCGCCAACTTTTTCGGCCGCGAGGTTTCGCTGGAATTCGTGCAGGAAACCCTGAGCGACCTGCTGCGCGTGCATGCACAGGCCATCACCATTCCGAACATTCAGAAGACGGTGGCCGATTATTATCAGGTGCGCCTCTCGGATCTGTTGTCCAAGAGCCGTGTGCGCTCACTGGCGCGGCCGCGCCAGATGGCCATGACCCTGGCCAAAGAACTGACCGAACACAGTCTGCCTGAAATCGGAGAGGCTTTCGGCGGCCGTGATCACACCACCGTGTTGCACGCTTGCCGCACCATTCGTGCGCTACGCGACAACGACACGCGAATGCATCAGGATTGGGATAAATTGATCCGTATACTTACGGGCTAGGGGCGGCTTGTATCAAACTGGGGATTCGGGAACTCGTAAAGTGTGGACAACTTGTGCAAACAAGGGAGTGTGGTGTCGACCCACAAGTCATCCACAGGGATCCAGACATGGGCCAACAGCATGGCTTTAGAGCAAGCGCATGTTTCGCATGACCTTTCCCTACTTCTCAAGATAATCACAGCACCTACTACTGCTTTTTATCTACAACTTGCAAAGTAAAGGAGCGGGGATCAGCCATGCGTTTCAGCATCCAACGAGAAGCCTTGCTCAATCCCTTGCAGCAGGTGGTGGGCGTGATCGAGCGGCGGCAGACCTTACCGGTCTTGGCCAACTTTCTGGTGCAGGTCGAGCAAGGTCGGCTGACCCTCACCGGCACCGATCTGGAAGTCGAAATGCGGGCGAGCGTCGCCATCGAGCACGGTGAGGATGGGGCAACCACCATTCCTGCGCGCAAGCTGTTTGACATTGTGCGTGCGCTGGCTGACGGGGCGCAGCTCGATATAAAACTCAATGGGGATCGTGTGGCCGTGCACGCCGGGCGTAGCCGTTTCACGCTGGCAACCTTGCCGGCGGAAGAATTCCCGACCATCGACGGCATCGATCTGGTCGACAAGGTGGCATTGCCGGAAGCAACCTTGAAGGAGCTGATGGAGCGCACCGCCTTCGCGATGGCCAATCAGGATGTGCGCTACTACTTGAACGGCTTGCTGCTGGATCTGCGCGATGGCGGCTTGCGTTGCGTGGCCACCGATGGACATCGTCTGGCGCTTGCGGAAACGCGGCTGGATAAAAAGGTGACCGCGCAGCGCCAGATCATCATTCCGCGCAAAGGTGTGATGGAGTTGCTCGGCCTGTTTGGTAGCGACGAGGGCGAGGTCACGATCGAGTTCGCGCGCAATCATTTGCGCGTACGTCGCAATGATGTCGTGTTCACCTCGAAATTGATCGATGGTCGATTTCCCGATTACGAGGCGGTAATCCCGCTGGGCGCGGACAAGGTGTTGCACCTGGATCGGGAACTGCTACGGTCAGCTTTGCAACGCGCGGCCATCCTCTCCAACGAGAAGTACCGTGGCGTGCGGCTGGAGGTTACCCCCGGCAAGCTGCGAATCGTGGCCCACAACCCCGAACAGGAAGAGGCGGTAGAGGAACTTGAAGCGGAAACGTCGGTGAACGACCTGGCAATTGGCTTCAACGTCGTCTATCTTCTTGATGCACTGGCATCCCTGACGGATGAGCGTGTGCGTCTGCAATTGCGCGATGCGCAGTCCAGTTGCCTGTTGCAAGGTGCCGAGCACGAGCACGTACGGCACGTGGTGATGCCGCTTCGCCTTTGATGCGCAGTCGCAGCAAGAGGGGACGGAGTGAGGATTGATGTGCTCCGGGCGCACCATCTGCGCTGCTTCCAAGCCGTGGAGATTACCCCGGGGCCGCGTCTCAACTGGTTGATCGGGGCGAACGGCGCGGGCAAGACCACCCTGCTGGAAGCGGTATATCTACTCTCGCACGGGCACTCTTTTCGAGCGGGATCGCGTGAAGCGCTGATCGAGTACGGCCAGCCCGGGTTCGACGTGTATACCGAGCTCACCCGTGGCGCCGCCCGGCATCGCATCGGCTTGGCACGAAGCGCGCAGCAGTGGCAAATCCGCATCGACGGTGAGCCGAAAGCCGCCCTGGCACCCTTACTGGAAGT
Organism: Rhodanobacteraceae bacterium; assembly: GCA_035606235.1. Lineage (GTDB taxonomy): Bacteria > Pseudomonadota > Gammaproteobacteria > Xanthomonadales > Rhodanobacteraceae > 66-474. The sequence goes on along the minus strand of DATNFU010000035.1, from coordinate 4,799 downwards.
CTGTGCGGTGGTCTGCTTCGAACCGGGTAGTCAGGCTCTGATCACCGGCGGCGCGGAACAACGACGCAGATTCCTCGACTGGGGTGTGTTCCATGTGGAACATTCGTGGTTGTCGCTGTGGCGGGATTACCGGCGAGCCTTGGCCCAGCGGAACGCCTTGTTGAAAAGCGGCAATGGCGCGGGCCAGTTTGGCTTCTGGGAAGCCGAGCTCGGGCGACTCGCCGAGAAGCTGGAGCTCGGTAGGCGCAGCTACTTTGACGCGCTCGAGCAACATCTCTCGCGCACAGCCGGAGTACTGCTGCCGGAATTGGGTGCGCCTCGCGTGGATTATCGCAAAGGGTGGCCCCAAGGCCAGGCCTTGGACCTGTTGCTGGCCGAACAGCGCGATCGGGATATCGCACGTGGCTACACCCGGCTGGGCCCGCACCATGCCGACTGGAGGCTGGAATTCGAGCACGCCCCGGGGCGGGAATTTCTTTCACGAGGACAGACCAAGCTGGCAGCCTTGGCTTGTGCGCTGGCGCAAGCAGTCCTGTTTGCGGAACACAGTGGTGAGTGGCCGTTGCTGTGTCTGGACGACTTGCTTTCGGAGTTGGATATTGCGCACCAACACACGGTGCTGGAATGGATAGCAGAGCAGCCCGTGCAGGTCTGGCTGACCGCCACCCACATCCCTGAGAGCAGCGCGACACAGTATGCAGAAAAGTTCCACGTGGAACGGGGAGTCCTGCGCAGGGCCTAAGCCGGTACCTGGCCTGGTGCGGTATAATTGCACGTTTGCGCAGCTTTCCCTCGCGCCGAGTCCCGCATGAACGACATCTACGATTCAAGCAGCATCAAAGTACTGAAGGGCTTGGAAGCCGTCCGCAAGCGGCCCGGCATGTATATCGGTGATACCGATGACGGCACGGGGCTGCATCACATGGTTTTTGAGGTGGTGGATAACGCCATCGACGAAGCGTTGGCGGGCTACTGTGACGAAGTGATCGTCACCATCCATGATGACGGCACGGTCAGCGTCAGTGACAACGGTCGTGGTATCCCGGTGGACACCCACCCTGAAGAAGGTCGCTCCACTGCCGAGGTGGTGATGACCGTGCTGCACGCGGGTGGCAAGTTCGACGCCAACTCCTACAAGGTTTCCGGCGGGCTGCATGGTGTCGGGGTGTCGGTGGTCAACGCACTCTCTGAGCACCTGTGGCTCACCATCTATCGCGATGGCAAGGAGCACAGCCAAGAGTATCGGTTGGGCGAGCCGTTGTATCCCTTGAAGGTGATCGGGCCCGCCACTCGACGCGGCACCACGGTTCGCTTTCTGCCCAGCCCGGCGACCTTCACGCATATTGAGTTCCATTACGACATTCTCTCCAAGAGATTGAGAGAATTGGCTTTTTTGAACTCGGGTGTGCGGATCGAATTGATCGATCAGCGCGTGGACAAACGGGATGTGTTCCAGTACGAGGGCGGCATCCGCTCTTTTGTGCAGCATCTGGCGCAACTGAAGACGCCGTTGCAGCCCAGCGTGATTCATTTCAGCGTGCAGAGTGATGGCACGACAGTCGAACTGGCGATGCAGTGGACCGATGGCTACCAGGAGTCGGTGTTCTGCTTCACCAATAATATTCCGCAGAAGGATGGTGGTACGCATCTGACCGGATTACGCGCCGCATTGACGCGAACGCTCAGCAACTACATCGAACAGTCGGGGTTGGCACGCAACGCCAAGGTCGCGCTGTCGGGCGATGACATGCGTGAAGGCTTGATCGCCGTGCTGTCGATCAAGGTACCCGATCCCAAGTTTTCCTCGCAGACCAAAGACAAGCTGGTGTCCTCCGAGGTCAAAGGCGTCGTCGAACAGGCGGTCAACACCAAGCTCGAAGAATTCCTGCTGGAAAACCCCGGCGAGGCGCGGGCCATCGCCGAAAAGGTGGTGGACGCCGCGCGTGCGCGCGAAGCCGCGCGCAAGGCGCGCGAGCTGACCCGGCGCAAGGGTGCCTTGGATATCGCCGGCTTGCCGGGCAAGCTGGCCGATTGCCAGGAAAAAGATCCGGCGTTGTCGGAATTGTTCCTGGTCGAGGGTGATTCGGCCGGCGGCTCGGCCAAACAGGGCCGCAATCGCAAATATCAGGCGGTGTTGCCCCTCAAAGGCAAGATCCTCAATGTCGAGAAAGCGCGCTTCGACAAGATGCTGAGTTCGGCCGAAGTGGGCACCCTGATCACCGCGCTCGGTACCGGCATCGGCAAGGATGAGTTCAACGCCGACAAGCTGCGTTATCACCGCATCATCATCATGACCGACGCGGACGTGGACGGCTCGCATATCCGCACGCTGCTGCTGACCTTCTTCTACCGGCAGATGCCTCAGCTCATCGAGCGCGGACATATCTACATCGGCTTGCCGCCGCTGTACAAGATCAAACAGGGCAAGCAGGAGCTTTACCTGAAAGACGATGCGGCGCTCAACCAATATCTCATCGCCAATGCGGTGGAAGGCGCCGAATTGAGCTATGCACCGGACGCGCCGCCGGTGCAAGGCGAAGCGCTGGAAAAATTGCTGCGTCAGTATCAGGCGGCGCTCGATCAGATCGCGCGCCTGGGCCAGCGCGGCGATGCCGCATTCTTCACCGCCTTGCTTGATCACGCACCGCTGGAAGCCGCGTTGTGGCAGGACAGCGTCGCGATGCGCCCGTGGATCGACGCGATGACTGCGCGCATCAACTCAAGCGGATTGGGCCGCGCACGCTACACGCTCGAATTGCGCGCGCCAATCGCCGAACATCCCGCCGCGCTGCTGCTGAAACGCGGCCAGCACGGCAGCGAGCACATGTGGGTACTGCCGCAGACGTTCTTCACGGGCGCCGATTACCGGCCGCTGCTGGAAATGTCGCGCGCATTGCATGGACTGATCCATGAAGGCGCACAGATTCGTCGCGGCAGCGCAAGCCAGCCGATCAGTGATTTTTCCCAGGCGCGCGCGTGGTTGTTCGAGGAAGCCAAGAAAGGCCGCAACATCCAGCGCTTCAAGGGGCTGGGCGAAATGAACCCGGAGCAGTTGTGGGAAACCACGGTGAATCCGGATACGCGTCGCTTGTTGCAGGTGCGCATCGAGGATGCGGTTGCCGCCGACCAGATTTTCGCCACCTTGATGGGCGACGTGGTCGTGCCGCGGCGCGAGTTCATTGAAACGAACGCGTTGAAGGTGGCGAATCTGGATGTGTAAATCGCCGGGGCGCCGCTCAAGCGACGCCTGCCACCGCGCGTGCAGGCAAGGATTCGGCAAACACGCACGCCGCGCAGATCATCGAAATCCAGCGGTGGATCGCGGGTCTGGCTGTCTGGAGGACAACGCGGCAATCCCGAAGCTTGAGCTTTGCGTGGCGCCCGCGCTAATCTGATTGTTCCTCCCGTGCCGCGGCACGACGCTCCCCCACGAGGATTCCATGAAACTCGATTCACGGCTTGTGGCGTACAGCGTGTGCGCTGTGCTGGCTGTTTCGTCCAGTGTCGTTTCTGCGCAAATGGCTGAGCAGTCATGCACCGACATGCAGATGATGCGCAACCAGTGTGGTCAGCCACAGAAGACGAAAAAAAAACAGGAAAGCCAACCGGCGCAACCGAGCCAGTATCCGAATGCAACGCGTCCGGAACCGAAACTAACGCCACCGGGTGACAAGGACGCGGCCGCACTCAATGAAGGCTTGAACGCCGTCAATAATGGCGATGCCGCCTTGGCGCAGAAGGATCTGCAACCGCTCGCCGACAGCAGCGATAATCCGTACGTCAAGGCCAAGGCGCTGTCCGGCCTGGCGCTGCTGAAATACAACAGCGGCGACACCAAAGGTGCGATCGTCCTGCAAAAGCAGGCGCTGGATCTGAACTCGTTGCCCAACGACGATTATTTTTCAGGCCTGTATGCGCTGGCGCAAATGGATGTCGCCGATGAGGATTATGCGCAGGCGTTGACCACGCTCGACCAATGGATGCAGCAGGGCCGCAAGGACAGCGCCGATGCCTATGCGCTGAAGGGAAACATTCTCTACCGGCTGGAGAAATATCCGGACGCCGTGGCGGCGATCCAGAAAGCCAAATCGATGACCGAGCAGCCCAAGGCGGATTGGGATCAGATTCTGATCGCGAGTTACTTTGCGATGGACAAGTACGACGAGGCAGGCAAGGTGGCGGAAGCCGCGCTGGCCAAAGATCCGAACAACGCCAAGCTGTTGTTGAACGTGGTGCAGATCTATACCAATGCGCACGAATACGACAAGGCGCTGCCACTGCTGGAGCGTGCACGCGCCAATGGTCAAATCACGGACGAGACCACTTACGTCAACATGGCCAGCCTGTATTACAACATCGCGCTGGATGGCAAGGACACCAAGGCCAATGCTGGCAAGGCCGCACAGGTACTCGCGGAAGGCATGGAGAAGGGCATCGTGAAACCGAGCCAGGATCACTACAAGCTTCTGGGTGACGCCTACGTGTTGGCCGGAGATAGCGCCAAGGCCGACGAGGCTTACGACAAGGGTGGCTTGCCGCATGCCCAGGCCCCTCACAAGAGCGGCAAGAAGAAGCGATGACATTCGGCGCGCGCGCGCCGGTGCGGATCACATATTTGCAAACCGGGTGCCAAGCCCCACTAGGCAAAAGCTCGGTGGTGGTGTAATTTGCTCCTCTTTTCAGCCGCCCTCAGCGGTGCCGCTGCTCGTGCGGCGATCACCGCGAGACTCGACAGGATAGCGACTGGTTTACACGATGGCCCCGACCCCCGCGACCAAACATGATCGCTTCAACTGGTG
>DATNFU010000034.1:0-28604 GCA_035606235.1 Rhodanobacteraceae bacterium | reverse complement strand
GTTCCGCCAGCGGCACCACATGCGGCGGAGTGCGTGGATTCTCCTTGGCCGCCTTGCGCCATTTGCGGCGATGAGGAGCAATGCGCCATTCGGCGGCATCCAGATCAATCTCGCTCCACTCCATCGCGCGTAACTCTCCCGGTCGCTGGAACAACAATGGCGAGAGGCGTAAGGCCGCCAGTGTCACGGGATGCCCCTGATAACCATCAATTGCGCGGAGCAATTCGGCGACTTCCGCGGGCTCCGTAATGGCAGCGAAGTTTCGTGCGTCGGCTTTCGGCAGTGCATCGCGCAAATCGGCGGCTGGATCATGCTTGGCACGGCCCGTGGCGACGGCATAGCGGAAAATTGCGCTCACGGTCTCCCTGATGCGGCCAGCGGTATTGAGTGTTCCGCGTTTGACCAAGCGCCGCAGCATGGACAGGACTTCCGGCGCTTCCAGTTCCGCTACCGGCTTGTCTCCGATCCAAGGAAATACATGGTGTTCTAGCCATGCGCGAACTTTTGCACTGTGGTCTGGTACCCATTCGCCGGTCTTAGTGTCCAGCCATTCACGCGCGATGGCCTCGAAACTGTTCTCGGTCGCCAAGTTACCAGCGAGCTTGTCCAGTTTGCGTTGGGTGGCTGGATCGATGCCAGCACGCAACTTTGCGCGTGCTTCGTCGCGGAGGGTGCGCGCCTGCGCAAGCGAGATTTCTGGAAACACGCCCAAGGCGATGCGTTTTTCCTTGTTCCCGTAGCGGTACTTCCACCGCCAATACTTCGCACCTGTCGGCATGACTTGCAGGTACAGTCCTCCGCCTGCTGCAAGCTTGTAGGGCTTCTCCTGTGGTTCGGCTTTGCGAGCGACGAGGGCGGTCAAGGTCCGGGATTGCGTGGCCATCAGGTTCCCCTCGAATCCGTATTTGTTCCCCATGGATTTTAGCAGGTTCCCCCACTTGTGCCCCCAAATGCGCCCGGATTCCTGGGAAAGTCGCTGGTCTTGCCGGGACGTAAAAACACAAAAAAGCCAGCAATTACGCTGGCTTGAGAGATGTTTCGGGACGCTACTGGATTTGCACTTGGAGGCCTGGGTCGGAATCGAACCGGCGTACGCGGATTTGCAGTCCGCTGCATGACCACTCTGCCACCAGGCCGGTGACTATCGCACCCCGATTTTACGGGCGCGTTGTAAAGGCGCGCAGGGTGCGTGCGACGCGATCCAAAAACAAAACCCCGGCAGCGCCGAGGTTTGCTTTTGTGGAAAGTGCGGCGATGACGGCCGCATTTTTATCCTTGCGCGCATGGACGAACGCAAAAATGGAGCGGGAAACGAGACTCGAACTCGCGACCCCGACCTTGGCAAGGTCGTGCTCTACCAACTGAGCTATTCCCGCGCGAGCCGGCAATGATAACGCGGGCGCGGCGCCAGTCAAGCCTGTACATCGCAGTTCGTGTGGTCGCTTGCATCGCGCGCACGCGGGTTCTACCTTGGGATTCGGGAGAACAGGGGAGCAATGCCCATGATTCGCGTCGTGCTGGTGGACGACCACGAGCTCGTCCGCGCCGGATTCCGTCTGATCCTGTGTGGGCAATCCGATATCAAGGTGGTGGGCGAGGCCGGCAATGCGGAGGACGGCCTTCGCCTGATCCGCACGGAAAAGCCGGATGTTGCGTTGCTCGACGTGCACATGCCGGGCATGAGCGGGATCGAGCTGACCGAGCGAGTGCGCCGCGCCGGGTTGCCCACGCAGATCATCATCCTGACGGTGGTGGACGACGCGAGATTTCCGCGCCGTCTACTGCAATCAGGCGCGCTGGGGTATCTGACCAAGGCGTGTCCCGCCGAGGAATTGCTGATGGCTGTGCGCAACGTCGCGCAGGGCAGGCGTTATCTGGATGCCGCGATCGCGCGGCAAATGGCGCTGGCGGCGGTGGATGGCGAAACGTCGCCGCTGGAGGCGCTGTCCTCGCGCGAACTGGAAGTTGCACTGATGCTGGCGCGTGGCGTGGCCATCAACGAGATCGCCGAGCATCTGCACCTCAGCCCAAAGACCGTTTCCACTTACAAGCAGCGCCTGTTCGAGAAACTCGGCGTGGAACACGCGATCGCGCTGGCGCACCTGCTCGGCACGCACGGAATGTTGGAGGATCGCAATCAGGCGCCGCCGATATTGGCCGGCGGCGCCTGAGCTTCTAGTTCGAACCAGCGGATTCGCCGCCGTTCTCGGACGCGGGCGACGATTCGGTCATCGTCGGCTTTGCTGGCTTGGGCAACAGGTCGCCTTGCTGCGGCGAGAACGCGGGTCGTGTCGCGCTGGGAGCCGCGAATGCATCCGGCGCCGCGCCCATGCCGCCGGCTGCGCCCAACGCCGGGCGATGCGCCGGCATCGCCGCTTCGCCTTCGGAAGGCGAGGGCAGCGGCGCGGCGGCATCGGCATTGCCGGCGCCCAGCGCGTTCTCCGCGGATGCGGGGGGCTGCGGCCTGGCTGCGATCGGCGCGGGTTCCGGCATGCTGTTTGCCGGCGACGAGATCGCGGCTGGCGACGGCGCGGCAGCGCTCGGGAATTGGCGGATCTCGGCGATGGTTGACGCACCGGTCGGTGCTACCGCGGGCGCGGCGGATGGCGTCGCGAACGAAGCGTGCGCGCTCAGAGAGCCGGCATCGCGATGCGCTTCGGGTTGACGCGGCTGCTCGTGCGTCGCCAGCGAGCGCGAAGGCTCGCGGTCTTCGTCATCGATATCGCGCGGCTGCTGCGGCGATTCTGCTTGGCCTTGCGTTTGCGGTGCATCGGCGCGCTTGCGTCGACGTCCGCCACGGCGGCCGCGGCGACGCTTGGCCGGCGAACCATCGGCATTCACTGCCTTCTGATCCGGAGCGGGGGTTGCCGTCACCTCCGGCTGGCCCGCGATTTCGCCGGAGCCCACATCGGATTTCGGCAACTCCTGCACAGGCGCGATCGGCGCCGGTGCGCCGGCGATGCGCGGCGTTTCGGCGACGGGCCTCTCGCCAGCGGGCTTGGTTGTCTGCGCAGTTGCCGGTTTATGCTCGGCCGCCGTCGCGGGCGCGTGTGCGGAGGGTGCCGCAGGCTTGCGTTCGGCGCGCGGCTGATTGCGCGATTCCTGGCGTTGCTTGTTCTGTGGCGTCGATGCGGCCTGGCGTTGCGGGCGCTGGCGTGCATTATCGCGGTTGTCGCGACCGCGATTGCCGGTGCGACTCTGCGGGCGCTCACGCGATTCGCCCCGCGCGATCGGTTGCGGCCTGGTGCCGTCGCGCGTGGTGTGCGCACCCGATGCCGGCGCCGATGCGGTCTCCTTCGCGGGCTCGCTGCGGAACCAGCCAAACAACCGCGCCAGCAGACCACCGCCATTCAACGGCATCGGCGTCGCGGAGACAGCGGGAAGCTCGACGTCGTCACGCTGCGGCATCGGGGTCGACGGCTTGATGCCACTGACCGCCGGTTGTTCGCCCTGGGTTTCCACCTGGCCAACCTGCGGCAATGGCGTGGCTTTGGCCGGCGTCATGCGCTCGTAACTGGGCTTGGCGTGCTCGCCCATCTCGCTCTCGCGGATGCGCGTGATTTCCAGATGCGGGGTTTCCAGATTCTCGTCGGCGACGATCACCACGTGCACCTTGTGACGCAGTTCGATCTCGACCACGCTGGCGCGTTTCTCATTCAACAGGAAGTTGGCGACGGTGGGCGGCGCCTGCACCAGTACTTGCCCCGTGTTTTCCTTCATTGCGTGTTCTTCCAGCAACCGCAATGCGGACAGCGACAGCGATTCCACGCCGCGGATGCGGCCGTGGCCATCGCAGCGAGGGCACACGATCTGGGTGGATTCGCCGAGTGATGGTCGCAGCCGCTGGCGCGACATCTCCAGCAGGCCGAAGCGCGAGATGCGACCGATCTGCACGCGCGCGCGATCCAGCTTGAGCGCATCCTTCAGCTTTTCCTCGACTTCGCGCTGGTGCCGGGGCGAATCCATATCGATGAAGTCGATCACGATCAGGCCGCCGGCATCGCGGATGCGCAGCTGCCGCGCGATCTCGACCGCGGCTTCGCAGTTGGTGTTGAACGCGGTGTCCTCGATATCGCTGCCCTTGGTGGCGCGCGAGGAGTTGATGTCGATCGCGGTCAGCGCTTCGGTCTGATCGATCACGATCGAACCGCCTGACGGCAGCCGCACGCTGCGTTCGTAGGCGTTCTCGATTTGCGTTTCGATCTGGAAGCGCGTGAACAGCGGAACGGTTTCGTCGTACAGCTTGAGCTTGCGCAGATTGTTGGGCATCACCTGCTGCATGAAATCCTGCGCGTCCTGGAACAGCGACGGTTCATCCAGCAGGATTTCGCCGATGTCGCCGCGCAGGTAATCGCGCAATGCGCGGATGATCAGCTTGGATTCCTGGTAGATGAGGAACGGCGCCGGCTTGCCGACCGCGGCTTCCGAAATCGCCTTCCACAATTGCAGCAGGTAGTCGAGATCCCACTGCAGTTCTTCGGCATCGCGGCCGACGCCGGCGGTGCGCACGATCAGGCCCATGTCGTCGGGCACCTGCAGGTGATCCAGCGCTTCCTTCAACGCCTGCCGATCCTCGCCTTCGATGCGGCGCGAGACGCCGCCGGCGCGCGGATTGTTCGGCATCAGCACCATGTAGCGGCCGGCCAGCGAGATAAAAGTGGTGAGCGCGGCGCCCTTGTTGCCGCGTTCCTCCTTCTCGACCTGCACGACCAGTTCCTGGCCTTCCTTCAACAGCTCGCGGATGCCGGCCTTGTTGGGGTCGACCCCGGGCGTGAAGTAATCGCGGGAGATTTCCTTCAGCGGCAGGAAGCCGTGGCGTTCCCCGCCGTATTCGACGAAGCAGGCTTCCAGCGAAGGTTCTACGCGGGTAATGCGACCCTTGTAGATATTGGATTTCTTCTGCTCTTTGGAGGGGATCTCGATGTCGAGATCGTAGAGCGACTGGCCATCCACGATGGCCACACGCAACTCTTCACGCTGAGTCGCGTTGATCAACATGCGTTTCATTTTTTGGAATCCTTCAAGCCGCGCACCGCGTGCCGCGCGTCGCGCCGGCGCCTTTGCAGAGGCGGCCGGCCGCGTTGTCGCGCCGCGATGGCGGCGGTGGTACGGAGCGAAAATCCGCTCCGATGATTGTGTTCAGTTCGTATTTGTGGCCGCCGGAATCCCCGCACCGGCTTTAAAGCGGTGGGCCAATTCCGAACCGTCCGTTACGATGGAGAGGAGAACCTGGCGTCCCGGTCAGGAGTAGGCCAAGCGGGTCCTCGCCCGCGTGGCGGGCGGGTGCGGGAGCTTGGCCAATCTGGCCGCGAACCCGCGCAACGCCCATCAAGTGTACCAGTCAGGACAGGATTTTTCCAATGCCGGCAGCAACTTCGGACAATCAGTTCACGGGCGTCCAAACTATCACCGTCGGCCCCGACCGCGATGGCCAGCGTGTGGACAACTGCCTGGCGACCCTGCTGAAGGGGGTGCCGAAGAGTTTGATTTACCGTCTGCTGCGCACCGGCCAGGTGCGCATCAACAGCAAGCGCGCCAAGCCCGACACGCGCTTGGCCGAAGGCGACAAGCTGCGCATTCCGCCGGTGCGCACCGCCGAACGTGAGCAAACCGGCGCGCCGTCCTCGGGCATGGTGGCGCAACTGGCCGAATCGGTGATCTTCGAGGATCGCGATTTCCTCGTGATAGACAAACCGTTCGGCATTGCCGCCCATGGCGGCAGCGGTGTCAGCCATGGCGCCATCGAACTGCTGCGCGCGGCGCGTCCGCATGATCATCTGGAACTCGTACACCGGCTCGATCGCGACACTTCCGGCGTATTGCTGCTGGCGCGCACGCGAACGGGACTGATCGGCGTGCAGGCGCTGATCCGCGATGGTGCGGTCAAGAAGCAGTATCTGTGTCTGATGACCGGCGCGCTGAAACGTGCGAAGTTCGACGTGAATGCGCCGCTGCGCAAATCCGCGCTGGCCGGCGGCGAACGCATGGTGCGCGTGGACGATGAAGGCAAGCCGGCGCTGACCTTCTTCAAGCAGATCGAGCGCTATCGCGAAGCGAGTCTGGTGGAAGCCACGCTCGCCACCGGCCGCACCCACCAGATCCGCGTGCACGCCGCGCACGCCGGACATCCGCTTGCAGGCGATCCGAAATATGGCGATCGCGAAGCCAACAAGCGGCTGCGCGCACTCGGCTTGAGACGGATGTTCCTGCACGCGGCGCGTTTTGAATTCGAACTGGGCGAACGCGCGTACAGCTTCTCCGCGCCTCTGCCGGACGATTTGCGCGCGGTGCTGGACAAGCTCTCGTAGAAGCCGGCTTGCTGGCGACCGCAGCACATGGAGCGCCGTCCAAGCTTTCCGTGGTTGCCTGCAGGCAGGCTCCCACAATGACTCTCAACCTCCCGCGATCTGCTCCACTTTCGCCGCACAAATAAAGTCGTTCATCGACAAACCGCCGACGTCGTGCGTGGACCAGCGCACCACGCAGCGGTTGTAGCCGACTTCCAGGTCCGGGTGGTGATCCTGCTGGTTCGCCATCCAGCCGATCGCATTGACGAAGCCCAGCGTTTCGTAGAAATCCTCGAAGCGAAAAGCCTTGCCGATCGCGTTGCCATCTTCGGCGAGTTTCCAGCCGGGCAGTGCAGCCAGCAGTTCCTTGGCCTTCGCATTGTCCAGCGCTTGCTCGCCCTTACGCGGGTGACACTGTTGTGCAGCAAGCGATGCGTGATCCATGACATCTCTCCACAAGCAGTCAGGAATTCAGTATACGTCTCCGTCAGCATGTGCTGTTGCTCGTCATCCCGCGACAGCCGGCGTCCATGTCGAGCTTGTCCCGTTTGCAGGAGAGCTGGATTCCGGGTCATCGCTGCGCGGATGCCCGGAACGACGCTAACGGAATGTGCGCTGCGCGCCGCGCGCGGTATGCGATCGATCTCGATTCCGTACTAGAATGGTGCTGATTCGACCGCGTCACGTGAGCCATGATCCACATCAGCGATACCGCGCAACGTCATTTTCTGAAACTGATCGCAAACCAGGGCGGCGACGAGCTCGGCATTCGCCTGCGCGCCCGCAATCCCGGGTCGCCAGCGGCGGATTGCGAGCTGGAGTTCTGCGAAACCGGCGAGCGCCACGGCGATGATTGGGTAATCGAGTGCGCGGGCTTCAATCTTTACATCGACGCGGCCAGCGCGCCGTGGCTGGACACCGCGCAGATCGATTACAAGGCGAACGTGACCGGCGGTGAGCTGAGCATCCATGCACCGAAACTGCGGGGCAGCGAACCCGGCGCGGATGCGTCACTGGCGTTGCGCGTCCAATACCTGCTGGATGCTAAGATCAACCCCAAGTTGGCCGCGCATGGCGGCCGCGTGCGGCTGGAATCGGTCGACGCCGATAATGAAGTGATCTTGCGTTTCGGCGGCGGTTGCCAGGGCTGCGGGATGGCCGACGTGACATTGAAGCAAGGCGTCGAAAAGACCCTGCGCGCGCATTTCCCGGAAATTACCGCGGTGCGCGATGTCACCGATCATGCTGCCGGGCACACGCCCTATTACCAGGGGCACGAAGGCAAGAGCGCCGTCGGTTAATGGCTTAGCCAGCCCTCGAAGCCGATCTTTCCGGCGAAGGCCGGGCAAATTCGTCTGCAACGAATTGAACAACTAGAGGTTGGCCGAAGGGCAAAGTCCATGGATGGACTTTGTGATCCATTTCGATTTTCGTTGAACACAAGAGCAAAATGGCTTCCGGGTTCCGCCACGATGAGGCTGCCGCGGCCCCGGAATGGCGACGGTTTCAGTCCCCGCCTTGCACTTTTCCGTGCAAATCGCTCAGCTTGCCCGGCAGCGAGGAAAAATACGCGGCGACGTTGTCGATATCCGCGTCGCTCAACGGCGCGGCCATGCCGACCATGATGGCATTCTTGCGCTCGCCGCTTTTGTATTCGTGCAGCGCCTGCACGATGTAGTCCTCGTACTGGCCGGCCAGGCGCGGATACTGGGGATCGGTCGAGTTGCCGTCGGCGCCGTGACAGGCCGCGCATACGGTGGCGACTTTCTGTTTGCCCGCAGCGATGTCGCCGGAGGCGCAAGCAGCAGTGCTGGCGAATGCGCCGAGCACGGCAAGCAGGGAATACATCAGCACGCGTTGCTGCATGGCTTCGAATCCTCGACGTTTATTTGTTGGCGAAGCTGGAAAGGTACGCGGCGATGTCCGCGATGTCCTGATCGGACAGGCTGTCGGCTTGCGCACCCATGGTCGGATGCGTGCGATCCCCGCTCTGGTATTCGTGCAGGGCATTGACCAGATATTGCTCGTTCTGACCGGCGATGCGCGGCACATGGTAGTTCGGATACGCGTTCTCGTAACCGGGGATGCCATGGCAACCGTGACAGGTGTAGACCTTGGCCTTGCCGGCCGCGGCATTGCCTGCGGGCGCGGCGGCATTCACCGCGAATGACGCGCAGGCCAAGGTGGCGGAAAGACAGACGGCCGACAGTGAACGAATCATTTCCGATGCTCTCGTCAAGGGTGTTCCCCGTGCGCAGCGATGCCGCGCTCACAAAGCGCGAAGTATAACTTGCCGCGTGCGCGGGCAGGCAAGCGCAGCGCACGTGACTTCCGGCGCGTGACTTGCGGCCCACGACGCGCGCGAGTTCGCGAATCAGAATTCGTGTCGCCGGGGAACTTGCAGTCGGGTGCGGAATCCATAGACGCATCCGGAGTACCAGAGCAGCGGATGGCTGCGAAGTTCCAGAACCATGCGACGCCCGACCGGGCATCGGCACCGAATCGATGCCGACGCTTGCACGTCACTTGCTTTGGTGTTATACATAACTACAACACCACACCCGTACTTGACCTGCGACCGCCGCCATGAACGCGTCCATCCTTCGTCCGTCGCTCACGCGTTTTGCCGTGATCTCAACCCTCAGCCTGTCGCTTGCCGCCTGCGGTAGCGGCGGCGCGCCGCAGGACGCCGGTGCCGGCCAGGGCAGCGTGCCGGTCGAGGTAGCGGCTGCCACCCATGCGCCGATCAATGCCAGCTATTCCGGCACCGCTGCGCTGGACGCCGAGCACGAAGCCGATGTGGTCGCCAAGGCCTCCGGTGTGCTGCTGAAGCTGTACGTCGAGGAAGGACAGCACGTTCAAGCGGGGCAATTGCTGGCGCAGATCGACCCGGCCAGTGCGTCGAATACCCTCGCGCAGAGTGCCGCGCAATTGCGCAAGGCGCAGACGACATACGACCGTGCCGCCAAGGCCATCCAGAAGCAACTGATCCCGAAAGCCGAATACGACCAGGATCTCTACGACATGCAGGCGCAAGCCGCGGCGACCCAAGGCGCGCAGCTGCAACTGTCGTGGACGCGCATCACCGCGCCGATTGCCGGGGTGATCTCCAAGCGCATGGTCAAGCAGGGCAACCTGGTGCAGACCAATCAGGCGATCTTCCACATCGTGGACATGAATCCGCTGACGGCGACATTGAATGTGCCCGAGCGGGAAATCGGCACGCTGAAATCCGGCCAGCCGGTGAAGCTCGCGGTGGATGCGCTACCTGGCAAGAATTTCGTCGGCAGCATCCAGCGCATCGCGCCGGTGGTGGATGCGGCCAGCGGCACTTTCCGCGTCACCTGCGTGTTCGACAACGCCGCGGCCGGCAATGAAGTGCTGCGTCCCGGCATGTTCGGCCGCATCGACATCGTTTACGACCAGCGCCGCGACGCGCTGGTGATTCCGCGCAGCGCACTGATGGATGAGGATGGCGAAACCGCGGTGTTCGTGGTCGAGCCCGGCAAGGCCAAGCCAAAGCCCGTTGTCAAAACCAGACCGCGTCCGGGCGATGCGGTAGCGGCGGAGCCGCGCAAAATCCTTGCATCTACGCTGGTCGCCACAAGGCGCACCGTCAAGATCGGCTACGTCGATGGCGATCGCGTCGAGATACGCGGAGGCCTGAAAGCCGGCGAGCGCGTGATCACGCTCGGCCGCGACGCGGTGCGCGACGGCAGCGAGGTGCAGGTGCTTGCGCCAACCACCGCGGATGCCAAGGCCGCAGCCAGCGCAGCCAGCGCGGAGTAACGTCATGTCCTTGCCAGAGCTGGCTACGCGCCGGCGCGTCACCATCGGCATGCTGACGCTGACCTTCGTGTTGTTCGGCCTGATCGGTCTTTCCGATCTGAAAGTGAATCTGCTGCCGGACCTTTCCTATCCCACGCTCACCGTGCGCACCGATTACGCGGGCGCTGCGCCATCGGAGATCGAGAATCTCGTCACCGAGCCGGTGGAAGAAGCCGTCGGCGTGGTCAAGAACGTGCAGCGCGTGCATTCGGTATCGCGCACCGGCGAATCGGACGTGATCCTGGAATTCGCCTGGGGCACGGACATGGACATGGCCGCGCTGGACGTGCGCGACAAGCTCGACACGCTGCAGTTGCCGCTGGAAGCGGCCAAGCCCTTGCTGCTGCGCTTCAATCCCTCCACCGATCCGATCGTGCGGATCGGGTTGACGCAAAAGAACGCGGGCGATGCGGATCCCGCGGCATTGAAACGTCTGCGCCGCTTCGCCGACGACGAATTGAAGAAACGTCTGGAACCCGTTGCGGGCGTCGCCGCGGTGAAGGTCGGCGGCGGCCTGGAAGACGAAGTCGAAGTCGCCGTGGATCAGCACAAGCTGGCGCAGCTCGGCATCGACATCAATACCGTCATCACGCGGCTGAAGAACGAGAACGTCAACATCTCCGGCGGCAGCATCGACCAGGGTTCGCAGCGTTATCTGGTGCGCACACTCAACCAGTTCACCGATCTGCAGCAGATGCGCGACACGCTGATCAAGGTAGACGCCAGCGGCGTACCGATCCGCTTGAAAGATGTCGCGCAGGTTTATCAAGGTTACAAGGAACGCGACGGTGTGATTCGCGTGGACGGCCATGAGGCGATCGAGCTTGCGGTGTACAAGCAGGGCGACGCCAATACGGTGAGCGTGGCCCAAGCCGTGCGCGCACAGCTGGACAAGCTGGGAGACAGCTTGCCGGCCGGCGCCAAGCTCAGCGTGCTCGACGATCAATCCGTGTTCATCCACGACGCGCTGACCGACGTGCGCAACGACGCGCTGATCGGCGGCGTGCTGGCGATCCTGGTGATCTTTTTTTTCCTGCAGCACGCGCGCAGTACCTTCATCGTTTCGTTGTCGCTGCCGGTCTCGCTGATCACCACGTTTTTCTTGATGGACCGTTTCGGGCTGTCCTTGAACGTGATGTCGCTGGGCGGCCTGGCGCTCGCCACCGGCATGGTGGTGGACGATTCGATCGTGGTGCTGGAGAACATCGCGCGCAAGCGCGAAGCCGGGATGGGCATCGTCCAGGCCGCGGTGGCCGGCGCTTCCGAAGTGGGCATGGCGGTGACCGCCTCCACGCTCACCACCGTGGCGGTGTTCCTGCCGCTGGTGTTCGTGCAGGGCATCGCCGGGCAGTTGTTCCGCGACCAGGCGCTCACCGTCACGTTTGCGATGTTGATTTCACTGGTCGTGGCGATGACGCTGATCCCGATGTTGGCGTCCTTGCATGGCCGCGCGCCGCTCGCCTATCGCGAAGAGCTTGAAGAAAAACAGAGTCGCAGCCGCATCGGGGTGTTGCCGCGCGCCGTCGCTTGGGCGGGTTTCGGCGCTTCGCGCGGCATCGGCGCGCTGCTGGGACGCGCGCTGGGCTTCGTCGGCCGCGGCGTGATGCTTCCCTATGAGCGCGCGGCGGCGTTCTATCATCGCGCGTTGCCCAAGGCGCTGATCCATCCCTGGCGCGTGCTCGGCTTCGCGGCAGTCGCATTCGCGATTGCACTGATGCTGGTGCCGACGCTCGGCCTCGACCTGATTCCGCAGCTGGCGCAGGATCGCTTCGAAATGACCGCGACCTTGCCGCCGGGCACGCCGCTGGCGCAAACCGATGCGCTGGTGCGCGAGATTGCGCAGCAGCATGCACACGATCCAGGGGTCGCTTCCATCTACGGCGTGGCCGGCGTGGGCACGCGGCTGGACGCCAACCCGACCGAGTCGGGCGAGAACATCGCGCGGATGACCATCACGCTGGCACCCAACGCGGGCAAGGGTGCGGAAGCCGCGGAGACTCAGCGCTTGCGCGCGAGCCTGGCGCGACATCCGGCGGTGGAATCGAAATTCTCGCGTCCTCAGTTGTTCTCCTCCGCGGCGCCGCTGGAAGTGGAGTTGCGCGGCTACGATCTGGATGCGCTGACCGTCGCCGGCCGCAAGCTCGCCGGATTGATGCGCAGCTCCGGGCATTTCACCGACATCAAATCCACGGTTGCGGGCGGTTATCCCGAAATCGCGATCCATTTCGATGCCGATCGCGCCGCTGCGCTGGGCCTCACCACGCGCGACATCGCCGACCGCATCACGCGCAAGGTCAAGGGCGAAGTGGCCACGCGTTATGATTTTCGCGACCGCAAGATCGACGTGCTGGTGCGCGCGCAGCAAAGCGACCGCGACAGCGTGGATGCGATTCGCAACCTGATCGTTGGTTATGTGTCCTCGAACGCGGCATCGAGCGGCAACGCGAACGCCGCGCAGGACAGCGGCGCAAACAACAGTGGCCTGGCCAGCACCGGCAATACGGCGAGCACGTCCAACAGTTCCGGCAAACTCGCCGACGCGCCTTCACCCGGGCTGGACACTCCGGTGCGGCTGTCTTCGGTGGCCGACGTGGTGGCCACTCAAGGGCCGTCCGAAATCAATCGCGTCAGCCAGGAGCGCGTGGCGATTGTCTCGGCCGGCGTGGCGCACGGCGACCTGGGAAGCGCGATCAAGGAAGTGCGCGGCATCGTGGATGCGCATCCGCTGGCGGCGGGCGTCACCGTGCACATTGGCGGGCAGAGCGCGGATCTTTCCGATTCCGTGCGCTCGATGTTGTTCGCGCTCGGCCTCGCCATCTTCATGGTCTATCTGGTGATGGCGTCGCAGTTCGAGTCGCTGCTGCATCCGTTCGTGATCATGTTCTCGGTGCCGCTGGCGATGGTCGGCGCGGTGCTCGCGCTGAAGCTCACCGGCTCGACGCTCTCGGTGGTGGTGTTCATCGGCCTGATCATGCTGGTCGGGATCGTGGTGAAGAACGCGATCATCCTGATCGATCGCGTGAATCAATTGCGCGAGGAAGGCCTGGCCAAACGCGACGCGATTTGCCAGGCCGCCGAATCGCGGCTGCGGCCGATCTCGATGACCACGCTCGCCACGTTGCTGGGCTTCCTGCCGCTGGCGATCGGTCTGGGCGCCGGCGCGGAAGTGCGTTCGCCGATGGCGATCACGGTGATGGGTGGGCTTGCGGTATCCACGCTGCTGACGCTGATAGTGATTCCCGTCGCTTACGACCTGGCGGATCGCCGCGACGACGCGTGGTACGTGGCGCGCGGCGAGCGCAAGCGCGCCAAGATTGCCGCGCGGCAGGAGGAGGATGGCGCGCTCGCGGGAGGGCAGGCGTGAACCTTGCCGAGCTCAGCCTGAAGCGACCGGTCACGGCGGTGATGTTTTTTGTCACGCTGGTGGTGATCGGGCTGATCGCCGCGTTCCGCTTGCCGCTGGAATCGTTTCCCGCGCTGGATGTGCCGTTTCTGCTGGTGGATATTCCCTACGTGGGTTCCACGCCGTCGGAGATCGAGCGCACCATCGCGCGCCCGGTGGAGGACGCGCTGGCCGCGTTGCCCGGCATCCAGAAGATGAACTCCACTTCGCGCGCGGATGGCACGCAGATTTTCCTGCAATTCAAGTGGGGCGAAAACGTTGCGGTGAAGGCGGTGCAGGCGCGCGAGAAAATCGACGCCATCCGCGCGGACCTTCCTTCCGACCTGCAGCGCTATACGGTACAGAAATTCTCCACCTCGGATCAGCCGATCCTGCAATTGCGCATCGCCTCCGAGCGCAATCTCGCCAACTCCTATGCGCTGCTGGATCGCGAACTGAAGCGTCCGATCGAGCGCATCCCCGGCGTGGCGCGCGTGGACATCGGTGGCGTGCAGGCGCCGGAATTGCAGATCGAATTGTCGGCGCAGCGGCTGGCCGCGCACGGCGTGAGCCTGAACCAGTTGTACCAGAGATTGAAGCAGGCGAATTTTTCATTGTCGGCAGGCGAGGTGAGCGACGCCGGCAAGCGCTGGCGCGTGCAGCCGCAAGGCCAGTGGCGCGATCTGGATGAAATCCGTGCGCTGCCGGTGAACGCGCAAGGATTGAAACTCGGCGATATTGCGCAGGTCACGTTGCGGCCGCAGCGCGTGGATTTCGCGCGCGCGCTGGACGGCCGTCCGGCGGTGGCGGTGGATATTTACAAGGAGCGCAACGCCAACCTGGTGCAGGTCGGTACCGCGGTGACCAGGTACGTGGATGGCATCCGCGACGATCCGCAGATGCGTGGCATCCGCGTGTATGCGTTGCAGGATTCCGCCAAGGGTGTGACCTCTTCGCTGCGCGAACTGGCGGAGGCGGGCGGAATCGGCGTACTGCTGTCGGTGCTGGTGCTGTACTTCTTCCTGCGCGACTGGCCATCAACACTGATGGTGTCGCTGGCGATTCCGGTGTGCCTGGTGATCACGCTCGGCTGCATGTATTTCTTCGGCATCAGCCTGAACATTCTTTCGATGATGGGTTTGCTGCTGGCCGTGGGCATGCTGGTGGACAACGCGGTCGTCGTCGTCGAGAGCATTTACCAATATCGCGAAAAATATCCGGATAAACCGTGGTACTGCGCGGTCGCGGGCACGCAGGCGGTCGGCGTGGCGATCGCCGCCGGCACGCTCACCTCGGTGATCGTGTTCCTGCCGAACGTGTTCGGCGAGAAGAACGACATCAGCATTTTCCTCACCCAGGTCGCGATCACCATGGCGATCGCGCACATTGCCTCGTGGCTGGTCGCGGTGAGCGTGGTGCCGATGCTGTCCTCGAAACTGCCGGCGCCGAAATTCCTCAATCGCAGGACCCTGATCTCGCGGTTGCGCGATCGCTACGCGCGTGTAGTGGCGTGGACGCTGATCCATCGCCGCTGGAGCGTGGCCGGCATTTTTGCGCTGCTGGTGTTGAGTTTCTGGCCGATGACGCACACCAAATTCGACATGTTCGCGTCGTCCGAATCGCGCGAGCTGCATCTGACCTGGCATCTCAACGGCCAGTACCGGCTCGCTGAACAGGCGCCGGCGGTGAAGAAGATCGACGACTGGCTACTCGCGCACAAAAAGGAACTCGAGATCAAGTCGGTCTATACCTATTACAGCGAAGAGCAAAGCGGCAACACCAATGTCGTGCTGGTCGATGCCGGCGAGGCCAAGCGCAGCTCGGCGGAAATCACCGAAGCGATCCGCAAGGGGCTGCCGAAGATCGCGATCGGCACGGTGGATTTCGACCAGCAGCGCAACGGCAATGCAGCGCCCGTGGAGGTTTCGCTGCGCGGCGATTCCACCGCGCAACTGGAACAGTTGTCCGATACCCTGATCCCGGTGCTGGCGCGGCTGCCGTCGTTGCGTGACGTGCATGCTTCGGAACGCGGTGGCGACCGTGAAGTGGCGGTGCATGTGGATCGCGTGCGTGCCAAGCAATACGGCTTCGATGCGCAGGCGGTCGGCGATTACCTGGCCGTGGCGCTGCGTGGCATGCCGCTGTCCGAATATCGACAGGGCGACCGCGAGGTGCCGGTGTGGTTGCGTTTCCGCAACGCGGATGCGCAAAGCCTCGACGACCTTTCCGATTACCAGTTGCGCCGCGACGACGGCACGCAGATACCACTGCTGTCGATGGTGCGCATCGACACGCATCCGATCGCGACCGCGATCGAGCGCACCAACCGCCAGACCACGGTGACGATCCAGGCCAATCTCGCGACCGGCAAGACCATCGAGGACGCGCGCAAGGAAATCACCACCGCAATGAGCGCGGTGACGCTGCCGGCGGGTTATCACTGGGCATTCGGCGACAGCTTCGATGACGCGCAGAATGCCGGTAACCAGATGATGTTCAACATGCTCATTGCGCTGGTGCTGGTCTACGTGGTGATGTGCTGCATGTTCGAGTCGCTGATCTTTCCGGCGGCAATCCTGACCACGTTCGTATTCTCGGTGCTGGGCGTCTTCTGGCTGTTCTGGATCAGCGGCACCACGTTTTCGATCATGGCCGCGATCGGCATCCTGATATTGATGGGTGTAGTGGTGAGCAACGGCATCGTGATGATCGTGCATATCAATACGCTGCGACATCAGGGTATGTTGCGGACGCAGGCCCTGATCGCCGGCGCGCGCGAGCGCCTGCGCCCGATCCTGATGACGATGGGAACCGCGATCCTCGGCATGCTGCCGCTGTGTCTCACCGATGCGCAGATCGGCGGCGACGGCCCGCCGTATTCGCCGATGGCGCGCGCGATCGCCGGCGGGCTGCTTTTCTCCACCATCGTCACCTTGCTTGCGTTGCCCGTGATCTATGCGCTGCTGGATGACGCGCGCATGGCCGTGCGCCGCGTAATGCGTGATGCGAAGGCGGGCAGGGTGCGCAGCCCGCGCGCTGCGATCGGGCAGTTGCCGGCGCTCGGCGCGGCATTATTTACCGACGCAACGGAATAACCGCGGACACTGAAGTTTCCATTTCAAGGGAGCAAGTGGCATGACTACGACCAGCAAGAATGCGCGGATCGCGGGATTCTTCTATCTGATGCTGATGACTGCGCCTTTGCGCCTCATCTATATCCCCGACACCCTGTTCGTGCATGGTGACGCGACCGCCACCTTCAACAATATCAGCGCTCACGAGGGACTGTTTCGTCTTGGTATTGCCAGCGACCTCTTCACAGGGACGATGACCCTGTTCCTCACCTTGGCCTTCTATCGTCTGTTCAGAGCGGTGGACAGGAACCTTGCGGTACTGGTTGTGCTCCTAGGTGGCGTAATGCCAGCAGCCATCTACTTCTTCAACGTGCTGAACGATTTTGCTGTTCTGATACTCGTACGTGGCGCCGATTTCCTCTCGGTATTCGACAAACCCCAGCGGGACGGGCTCGCGATGTTGTTCCTCCGCATGCATGATCAGGAAATCCATGCGGCCGAGGTGTTCTGGGGTCTTTGGCTTCTACCATTGGCGCTACTCATTATCCGATCAGGCTTCCTGCCCAGGTTTCTGGGCTGGTGGCTTGTCGTCAACGGCATCGCCTACCTGGTCATGAGCTTTACAGGCATTCTTTTGCCGCAATACGAAAACACGGTCGGCACCTACGCTTTTCCCGCGCAGCTTGGTGAACTGGCATTGATGTTGTGGCTTTTGATCATGGGCGCAAAGGAGCAGCCATTGAAAGCGCCACTCATTGGCCATGCCTAACCGGCATTAGAGCAACCGGCTGAAAATCCTGATCCCAGCCAGATATTCGCCGGCGATCGTGCCGAGATTGGTCAGCATGAACACCAGCAACGTGCGGGCGACGCGGTTGCGCCACCAGCCGGTGACGTGCAGCAGGTCGTCGCGCAGGGATTGGAAATCGGCGACGCGCGGTTTGCGCAGCCAGGCTTCGGCCATGCCGGCGAACACGCCGGATGAAAGGCCGGGCGGACGGATCGGCTTCAGCGGGCCGACGATCGCGGCGACCAGGATCGAGAGCGGATGGCCGCCGGCGATCGCCGCGCCCAGCGCGCTGAGTGCCGCCGTGTAGATCGCCCAGTCGCGCAGCGCGGCCCAGCCCATCGCAGGGCTGCGGTAGAAGATCACGCCGATCGCGACGAAGATCGCGAGCATTACCGCCAGCGCGAACCATTTGGGCCAGCGCGGCGAGGGCAGCTTGGCGTTCAGCGGTTCGAGGAGCGCGCGCGGCGGTGCGCTCTGTTGGCCGAGCTCGCGCTGCAGGCCGGCCAGATGCCCTGCGCCAATCACCACCAGCACGCGTTTCACCGCGGCTGCGCGCGTGGATTCCTCGCGCAGCCGTGCGGCCATGAACGTATCGCGCTCGCCGATCAAGGCTTGGTAGAGCGGTTTCGAGCTGCGTGCGAATTCGCCGAACGCGCTCTCGAGAATGTCGCCTTGTTTCAGTTTCTCGATTTCTTCCTCGCCGATTTCCTCACGCGCGAACAGGCTGCCGGCGAGCCCGGCCATGATTCCCAGGCGATCGCGGAAACGTACGCCGCGATAAGCGTGGTTGAGGGTGATGCCGATTTCGCGATCGATGAGCCACAGCGGCAGGTTGCGCTCGGTGGCGCCGTCCATGGCCGCGCGCATTTCCGCTCCGGGCTCGATGCCGTACTGCTCGGCGATGCGGCGCTGGAACGATGACAGCGCCAGGGATGCGAATACCATCCCGGCCTTGCCGGTGCGGATTACCTGGAACAGATCCAGTTTGCTGAGCGCCCCCGGATCGCGCATGCCCGCCGCGCGCGATTCGCATAGTTCGATCGCGATGGCATCGAAGGCTTCGCGTTCGATCAGCGCCTGCACCGCGGCGACGGACGCGCGCGACACGTGCGCGGTGCCGAGCACCACGTATTCCACGCCGTTGCGTTCGACGCGTGCGAGCGGTTGTTCGTGGAGCGGATCGTCGTGGGTGGAACCCGTTTCTGCGTTCAAGGAGCCTCTGATTTCATTGCTTGCGTTCATGGTTCGATACCTCACCACGAACGGATCATAGGTTGGCCGTTCGCCCTGAGGTATCGAAGGGCGAGCGATCGTTTGATCAGAACTGTCAATCTCTGAACCGTTTCAGCAGATCGCCATACGCGTCAATCCGCCGGTCGCGCAGGAACGGCCAGATGCGGCGCACGTTTTCGCTGCGCGCCATGTCGAGTTCGACGATCAGCAATTCGCGATCGTTGCCGCCGGCTCGCGCCAGGATTTCGCCCTGCGGCCCGGCGATGAAACTGGAACCCCAGAACTGCAAGCCGCGACCGCCGTCGGGCGATCGCTCGAGACCGACGCGATTGCACGCGGCCAGCGGCACGCCGTTGGCGATCGCGTGCCCTCGCTGCACGGTTATCCATGCGTCGCATTGACGCTCTTGCTCATCCTGATCGTCCGAAGAATCCCAACCTATCGCGGTCGGATACAGCAGCAGTTCGGCGCCGGCCAGGGCCATCAGGCGCGCGGCTTCCGGATACCACTGATCCCAGCACACCAGCACGCCGAGTTTGCCGAGCGAGGTCTGGATCGGGTTGAAGCCGAGATCGCCGGGTGTGAAATAAAATTTCTCGTAGTAGGCCGGATCGTCGGGAATGTGCATCTTGCGATACACCCCGGCGACATCGGCGGAGCGGTCGAAGACAACCGCTGTGTTGTGGTACAGCCCGGCGGCGCGGCGCTCGAACAGCGACGCGACCACCACCAGTTGCAATTCCTGCGCGAGCTTGCCGATCCGCGCGGTGGAGGTTCCGGGGATGGATTCGGCGCGCTCGAATTCGCCCACATCCTCGTGCTGGCAGAAGTAGGCGCCGTTGTGCAATTCCTGCAACAGCACCAGTTGTGCGCCAGCTTTTGCCGCTTCGCGCAGACCCGCCTCGATCGCGTCGAGGTTGGCTTCGGCGCTGCCGCGATTGCGTTCCTGCAGCAGGGCGAGTTTGAGGGTCTTGTCAGTCATCATGAAGAGCGATCTGTCCGCAAAGAGCGCGAAGGACAAAGGGCGCAAAATCCAATCTTATTGCTTTTCTTCGCGCTCTTGGCGTCCTTGGCGGATAAAGAGCTTTGCTTTTGCAGGAGCGAGCTTGCTCGCGACCACGGAGCCCCTTTCCTGGATGGCGTCTCCGGCTTTTTCGTGCACGGTCGCCGGCAAGCCGACTCCTACGAAAGCGCGCCTTCCGGCACCTGCATCGTCACGCAATGCAGGCTGCCGTTCTGCCAGATCAGCGGGCGACAGGGGATTTGCACGACCTCACGATCCGGATGCGCCGCCGCGATCGCGCGCGCGGCGGCAGCGTCGACCGCGTCGCCATAGGCGGGCACCAGCACGCCGCCATTGACGATCAGGTAATTGGCATAGGAAGCCGCGAGTCGCCGGTTTTCGTCAACGATGGGCTTTGCCCAAGGCAGCGCGTGCAAGGTGTAGGGCTTGCCTTCCGGAGTGTGCAATGCGGCCAGTTCCTCGCGCATCGCGGCGAGTTCCTCGAAATGCAGATCGGCCGGATCGTCGCAGGCCTGGAACACGATCGTGTCGTTCGGTGCGAAGCGCGCCAGCGTATCGATATGTGCGTCGGTATCGTCGCCTTGCAGATAACCGCGTTCCAGCCACAGCACGCGATGCGCGCCCAGTGAACCGCGCAACTGCCGCGACATCTGCTCACGCGACTGTTCGGGATGACGCTGGTGCAGGCAGCGCCAGGTGGTGAGGATCGTGCCGCGGCCGTCCGATTCGATCGCGCCGCCTTCCAGCGCCCAGTCGTAGCGCGCGTGGCCCGTGCCGGCGCGGAACACGTCGCGTTGCAGCAGTCCCGCGACGAGCGCGTCGTCGCGCGAACCTTCGAACTTGCCGCCCCAGCCGGTGAACCGGAAATCCGCCAGGGTGAATGCGCCGCCGCAACGCAACGTCACCGGACCGGAATCGCGCAGCCAGGTGTCGTCATAGCGGATTTCAATGAATGCGATGCGCGTAAGATCTGCATCGACCGAGCGCAGCAGATCCTGCGCGCGCTCGCGCACGGCCGCATCCGGCACGCACACCAGCGCGCGTTCGAAGCGAGCGATGGCCGCGACCAGTGCGACATAACTCGACTCGGTGGCGAGCAGGCGCGGGCCCCAATCGGTGTCGGCGTGCGGCCACGCAAGCAGCACCGCCGCCTGCGGTTCCCACTCCGCAGGTAGAAGGCCATTGCGCTTACGCGATGCTGGGGGCATCGCGTGCAATGGCCGATGGTGAGGCATGGATGCCGAACGGAATACACGTCATGGACGACTGCTTGGTAGAACGCAACAGCGAAGCACGATCGCTCAGTGCGCGCCGGTATCAGGCGTAGTAATCACGCTATGGATCACGTGGTTGCGCTCGAAATACACGATGTAGTTGGCATATTCCCAGCGATGGATCGGCGGATGCCTGGGCGAATCGCCGCCGCGCGTGTCGAGCTTGCGCGCCGGCGCGCCGTACTCGCGTTCGACTTGTGCCATGGTCATGCCGCGGTGCGGCAGGTTCATGCCTTGCTCCTGCCGCACCTTCATGCGCACGCTCTCCGCATGCGCGGCGGCGGGTGCCAGGAATGGGACGGTTGAAAACAGCAGGGCGGCGAACATCAGGGAACGGGTCATGCGGGTCATCGCGATTCACTCCCTTGGCGCGGTCGCGCCGACCGGTGTGTTTTAGCAGAAGCCGCCGCGGCAATCCATGATCGGCCCGACAATCGTTCAGCAACAAAAAGGCCGCGCAAGGCGGCCTTTTCAGGAATGCTGCGAACCGCTCAGCGCTGACGCGCCTTGAAACGCGGGTTGGACTTGCAGATCACGAACACCTTGCCGCGCCGGCGCACGATCTTGCAGTCGCGATGCCGCTGTTTCGCGGACTTCAGGGAAGAAAGCACCTTCACGGCAAGCTCCTCAATGTTGAAAGTGCAGCCTAAGAGCCGCCATCCATGGCAAAGAGCTCCGTGGCTGCTTTTTGATCTTCGCGTTCAGGGAGGAACGCATAAGACCGGTAAAGACAAGCTTGGAAGTGTAGCGTGGCGCAAGGGTTGAGGCAAGCGTGACAGGCCATTTACGGTGCGAGCGTATGCTAGGCGATTTCCATAACACGCAACCGGAGGAAAGGTCGTGACAGCGGACAACAGTCAAACGCTCGATCAGCAGTGTGTCAACACCATCCGGTTCCTCTCCGTGGACATGGTACAGAAGGCCGACAGCGGCCATCCCGGCATGCCGCTCGGCGCGGCGCCGATGGGCTACGTGCTGTGGACCAGGTTCCTGAAGTTCAACCCGGCCAACCCGAGCTGGGCGGATCGCGACCGCTTCGTGCTCTCGGCCGGGCACGGTTCAGCACTGCTCTACAGCCTCCTGCATCTGACCGGTTACGACGTTTCGCTGGACGACATCAAACAGTTTCGGCAATGGGGCAGCAAGTGCCCCGGGCATCCGGAGCGCGGCCATACGCCGGGCGTGGAAGTCACCACCGGGCCATTGGGCCAGGGCTTTGCCAACGCGGTCGGGCTGGCCATGGCCGAGGCGCAACTCGCCGCGCGCTACAACCGCGAGGGTCACAAGATCGTTGATCATTGCACCTACGCAATCGCCAGCGACGGCGACCTGATGGAAGGCGTGGCCTCAGAAGCCGCGTCGCTGGCCGGACACCTGCAGCTTGGTAAATTGATCGTGCTGTACGACGACAACTACGTCACGCTTGCCGCCGGCACCGACATCACTTTCACCGAAGATCGCGCCGCGCGTTTCAAGGCGTATGGATGGCACGTGCAATCGATCGCCGACGGCAACGACATCGACGCGATCGAAACAGCCATAAAGAAGGCCAAACGCCAGACGCAAAAGCCGTCGCTGATCCTGGTGCGCACGCACATCGGCTACGGTTCGCCCGAACAGGACAGCTACAAGGCGCACGGCTCGCCGCTGGGCGAGGAAGATGTCGCCAAGACCAAGCGCAATCTCGGCTGGCCCGAGCAGCCGCCATTCCTGGTGCCGGAGGAAGCGCTAAGGCATTTCCGGCAGGCGCAGGAGCGCGGCAAGCGCGCCGAATCCGCATGGAAGCGACGCTGGAACAAATATGCGAAGGAATTCCCGGAACTCGCCGACGAGCTGCATCGCTCGCTGCGCGGGGAATTGCCGGACGGCTGGGATGCCGACATCCCCGAATTCCCGGCCGACGCCAAGGGCATGGCCACGCGCGTCGCGGGCGGCAAGGTGCTGAGCGCGATTGCGCCGAAGTTGCCGGCGCTGTCGGGCGGTTCGGCGGATCTCGATCCGTCCACGCATACCGCGGTGAAAGGCCTTGGCGTGTTCTCGCCCGGCAAGGAACCGGACGAGCAGGGCGTTGATACTGACGAGAAGTGGAGCTATGCCGGCCGCAACCTGCATTTCGGCGTGCGCGAACACGCGATGGGCGCGATCGCCAACGGCATGGCCGCGCACGGCGGCTTCATTCCCTACACGGCGACCTTCCTGATTTTCTCCGACTACATGCGCCCGGCGATGCGGCTCACGGCGCTCACCGAATCGCATGTGGTGTTCGTGTTCACCCATGACTCGATCGCGCTGGGCGAGGACGGTCCTACCCATCAGCCGGTCGAACAGCTGGCCGGTTTGCGTTCGGTGCCGCGCATGATCGTGATCCGGCCCGGCGACGCGAATGAAACGGCGGTGGCGTGGCGCGTGGCGATCGAAACCGGCCAGCGACCGATCGTGCTGGCCTTGTCACGCCAGAACGTGCCGACGCTGGACCGTTCGCAATATGCCAGCGCCGATGGCCTGCGCAAGGGCGCCTACGTGCTGAAGGATTGCGAAGGCGAACCACAGTTGATACTGATCGGCACCGGCGCGGAGACCGGGCTGTGCGTGCAGGCCGGCGAAAAACTCTCCGGCGAAGGCATCAAGGTGCGCGTGGTTTCGATGCCGAGCTGGGAACTGTTCGAAGCGCAGGACCACAGCTATCGCAATTCGGTATTCCCACCCAACGTGCACGCGCGGCTGGTGGTCGAGGCGGGCGTGCGCCAAGGCTGGGAACGCTGGGTGGGCGAGCACGGGGACGGGGTGGGCGTCAACCGCTTCGGCGCCTCCGCGCCGGGCGGCGAGATGCTGAAGCAGTATGGATTCACCGTGGAGAACGTGTGCGCGCGTGCGAAGGCGCTGCTGAACGGCAACGCCTAGCGTGCATTTTGCGCACGAGGGCTGGGATCGAATGACGTAGGGCGGGTTTCAACCCGCCACTTCGGCTTGCCGGCTTTCGGTGGCGGCCAAGACCGGCCCTACACGCCGCGATGCAGCACCATCTCCAGCACGAATTTCGAGCCGAAGAAGGCGAGCACTAGCACCGCCATCCCGAGCAGGGTGAGGTTGACCGCGCGGGTACCGCGCCACCCTGCTGCCGCCCGGCCGATCAGCAGCACGCCGAATACGAGCCACGCGATCGCCGATAGCGCGGTCTTCTGCACCAGATCCTGCGTCAGCAGGTTGTGCACGAACAGCACGCCCGACAGCAATGCCAGCGTCAACAGGATGAAGCCAGCGGCAATCAGGCGGAACATCAGGGTTTCGGTGAGCGTCAGCGGCGGCAGCACGCGTGCCCAGCCGCCGAACTGACGCGCACGCAGCGCGCGTTCCTGCATCGCCAGCAGCACTGCCAGCAGCGCGGCGATGGACAGCACGCCGAATGCGATCAGCGCCAGCGTGACATGCAGCTTGATCTGCCAGTCCAGCGCGATCGGCATGGTCGGCGGTGCGAGGAATTGATCTATCGCCAGCAGCAGCGCGGCCAGCGGAAATACAATCACGCCGAGGGCGGCGACGACCGGTCGCGCGATGGTCACCACCAGCGTCAACGCGGCAATCACTGCCGCAACCAATGACAGCGCGGCGAAAAAATGCAGATCCAGCGCGCCGCGGTGGGCGAGCAGCAGCGCCGCGAAGTGCAGCACCACCGCGCAGGTGCCGGTGAACAGCGCGATTCGCCGCGGTGCGATGCCCTCCTGCAGCAGCGGTCGCGCCAACGCACCGGCCGCGGCCAGGTACAGCGTGACGGCAAACAGAGCAATCAGGTCAACGACGAGTAGATGTGCCGGCATCGGGCGAGTGTCGCACAAGGCGCGGGGAGACGGGAGGCGGGGCCGCACGCGTCATCTTGCCAATCGTCATTCGGGGGCCGCCGAAGGCGGAACCTGAAGCCGCCCTCATTTCTTCGACAACAGCGGGTTCCGGGTTCTGCCGCGGACTTCTTCATCCCCGGCAGAACCGGAATGACGAGGAGAGGAGGTCGGTCTTACAGGGTTCGAGCCCCGAGTCCGTCTCCGCTATAATTCGGCGTTCCGCATCAAACGATTCCCCATGTTCGAATCCCTGAGCCAACGTCTTTCCGCCACTGTCCAGCGCCTTGCCGGTCGCGGGCGGCTGACCGAGGAAAACATCCGCGAATCCCTGCGCGAAGTGCGCATCGCGCTGCTGGAGGCCGACGTCGCGCTGCCGGTGGTGCAGGCACTGATCGAGCGCATCAAGGTGCGCGCGGTCGGTCAGGAGGTGATGAAGTCGCTGACGCCAGGCCAGGCGTTGATCAAGGTGGTACGCGACGAGTTGACTGCCGTGATGGGCAGCGCAAACACCGATCTCGATCTTTCCGCGACGCCGCCGGCGGTCGTGCTGATGGCGGGTCTGCAGGGCGCCGGCAAGACCACCACGGTAGCCAAGCTCGCCAAGTTTCTCGCCGAGCGCAAGAAGAAAAAAGTGATGGTGGTGAGCTGCGACGTCTACCGCCCGGCCGCCATCGAGCAATTGCAGACGCTCGCGCAACAGGTGGGCGTCGGCTTTGTGCCGTCGTCGGCCGGACAGGATCCGATCGCGATCGCGCGCAATGCGATGGATGCTGCCAAGCGCGAAGTCGCCGACGTGCTGATCGTGGATACCGCCGGCCGTCTGCACATCGACGCAATGATGATGGACGAAATCAAGGCGCTGCATGGCGCGTTGCATCCGGTCGAAACCTTGTTCGTGGTGGATTCCATGACCGGGCAGGATGCGGCGAATACCGCCAAGGCCTTTGCCGAAGCGCTGCCGCTGACCGGCGTGATCCTGACCAAGACCGATGGCGATGCGCGCGGCGGTGCGGCGCTGTCGGTGCGTTACGTGACCGGGCGGCCCATCAAGTTTCTGGGCGCGGGGGAGAAGCCCGATGCGCTGGAGCCGTTCCATCCCGATCGTGTTGCAACCCGCATTCTGGGCATGGGCGATGTGTTGAGCCTGATCGAGGACGTGCAACAGAAAACCGATCAGGACAAGGCGGCCAAGCTCGCGGCCAAGGTCGCCAAGGGCAAGAAGTTCGATCTCAACGACATGAGGGATCAACTCGAACAGATGCTCAATATGGGCGGGCTGGCCGGGCTGATGGAAAAATTGCCGGGGGTTTCGAGCCTGCCGGATGCGGTGAAGTCCAAGGTCAACGACAAGGAAGTGAAGCGGATGATTGCGATCATCGGTTCGATGACAAAGAAGGAACGCCGCCATCCCGATCTGCTGAACGGTTCACGCAAGGCTCGCGTCGCTCGCGGCTCCGGCACGCAACCGGCGGAAGTCAATCGGCTGATGAAGCAGCACCTGCAGATGTCGAAAATGATGTCCAAATTCGCGCACGGCGGCATGAAAGGCCTGATGCGGCAGATGTCGGGCGCGATGAAGGGGATGGGCGGCCCCGGCATGCCGCCGCGCTGAGTTGCAACGGGGCTGGGCCATGAATGGCTGGGCGCATGAATTGGCTTCGCGCACGCTGCAATCGGTGGCAGGGGAATCCGGCCAGTGCCCGCACCACCCCTCCCCAACCCCCTGATTTGGCCCTAGCTTTTCCGCAAATTTCCGCTACAATTGTCCGTTTTCCGCGCCCTTATCCCATGCGGCCGGGCGTACTTCGAGAGTGAGAAGAACAATGGTGAAGATTCGTCTTTCGCGCGCAGGCGCCAAGGGCCGGCCGTTCTACCACGTGGTGGTGACCGACCAGCGCAGCGCCCGCGACGGCCGCAACATCGCGCGGGTGGGTTATTTCAATCCGGGCGCATCCGGTCCGGAGAAGCGTCTGGAGATCGATCTTGCCAAGGTGCAGGAGTGGGTCGGCAAGGGCGCGCAGTGTTCGGACAAGGTGCAACTGCTGGTGAAAGAAGCCGGCAAGCAGGTCGCGGCGTAAGCAATGAACGAGGCGATGGACGAGCGGCGCGTGCTGCTCGGACGCATCGTCGGGCTGTATGGCGTTCGCGGCGAAGTGAAGATCGAGTCCTTCACCGAACCGCGCCTGCGCATTTTCGATTACAGACCCTGGTTGCTGGAACGCGGGCCGGGTGTGATCGATGAAATCCACGAAGTGCATGGACGCGCGCAGGGCAAGGGCATGATCGCGGCGCTGCAAGGCATCGCTGATCGCGATCGGGCCGCAGGGTTGATCGGTGCGCGGATTTTCATCCCGCGCGTGGCGTTGCCGGCGGCGGCGGAAGGCGAGTTCTACCAGAGCGATCTGGAGGGTCTCGAGGTGGTAAACGCGCGCGGCGTCAGTCTCGGTCGCGTCAGCCACCTGTTCGAGACCGGTGCGCATCCGGTGCTGGTGGCGCGTGATGCGAATGGCCGCGAGCACCTGATTCCGTACGTGCCGGATGTGTATGTGCAAGCGGTCGATCTGGATGCCGGGCGCATCATGGTCGACTGGGACGAGGATTTCTGACGGCAGCAAGACGCAATGCGCATTGATGTCGTTACCTTGTTTCCCGATTTTCTGCACGAGTGTATGAAGATCGGCGTAGTGGGCAGGGCGGCCGAACGCGGCCTGTTGCAGGTGCAAGCCTGGAATCCGCGGGATTACGCCACCGATGCCTACCGCAGTGCGGACGATCGCACCTATGGCGGCGGCCCCGGCATGGTGATGTTGATCGACCCGTTGCGCGGCGCATTGCGGGCTGCGCGCGAGGCGGCAACGCAACCCGCGCGTACGATTTACTTCAGCCCGCAGGGAGCGCGGCTGACGCAGGACAAGGTTCGGCAACTGGCGCAGGCGCCGCGGCTGATCCTGTTGTGCGGTCGCTACGAAGGCGTGGACGAACGCCTGTTGCAGGCGGAAGTGGATGAAGAACTGTCGCTGGGCGACTACGTATTGTCCGGCGGCGAACTGGCCGCGGCGGTGCTGATCGACGCGGTCGGCAGGTTGCAGGAAGGCGCGTTGAACGACGCGCAATCGGCGCAGCAGGATTCTTTTTCGGATGGCCTGCTGGATTGCCCGCACTACACGCGCCCGGAGTCGCACGAGCTGGGTGAAGTGCCGGCGGTGCTGATGTCGGGCGACCACGCGGCGATCCGCCGCTGGCGCAGGAAGCAGTCGCTGGGCCGGACGTGGCTGCGCAGGCCGGATCTGCTGGCACGCTGCGAACTGGATGAAGTATCGAGAAAATTGCTGGAAGAATTTCGGCAGGAGTTTGAAGTTGCAAAACGGCAGAAGCATTGAAAGTTGCTGCCGTCATTCCGGCGAAAGCCGGAATCCGTTTTGATCTTGCTGGCTGTCCAAAAAGCAAAATTCCGACCTGTGCCGGGATGACGAATTGCAGGATTTGTCGCGGAGGAGTCGCGACGAAGGATAACGACGGAGTTGTAGGTGCGGCCATGGATGGACGCTTTTGGATTTGATGGTGCAGGATGCCCCAAGCTGGCCATCAAGCTGGTCGAGCAGCGATCATGGACGATCGCAAGATGAACCCCAAAGAACCCAACCCGCGCGGCGGTGAATGCGCGCATACAAACATGATGGTGACGCCATGAACAAGATCATTGAACAATTCGAAGCCGCACAGATGGGCCGCACGCTGCCCGAGTTCGGCCCCGGCGATACCGTGGTCGTCAACGTCAAGGTGAAGGAAGGCAACCGCGAGCGCGTGCAGGCGTTCGAAGGCGTGGTGATCGCGCGCCGCAGCCGCGGCCTGCATTCGGCATTCACCGTGCGCAAG
>DATNFU010000033.1:0-9093 GCA_035606235.1 Rhodanobacteraceae bacterium | reverse complement strand
AGCGCGCGATCGACATGGCGGCGCACGACTGGATCCTGAATCTCGACGCCGACGAAGTGCTGTCACCCGGCACGCGCGCGGTGATCGAGCGTGCCTTGCAGAACCCGCGCGTAGCCGGATTTCGCCTGCCCCGCCGCGAGCGGATGTTCTGGAGCGTGCAGTCGCGCTTCAGTCACCGCAATGGTCATCTGCGTTTGTTCGATCGTCGTCGCGCACGCATGAACGCGGTGCCGGTGCACGCCGCGGTCGAAGTCGATGGCGCGGTGAAAACCCTGTGGGCCGCGGATTTTGTCAACGATGGCGACGGCGACATCGCCGCGCGGGTGGGCAAGGTCAATCGCTATTCATCGGGCATGGTCGCCGACAAACTCGCGCGCGGGCAACGCTTCAGCGGCGCGATGATGGTGCTGTATCCGCCGATCTTTTTTCTCCGCCAGTATCTGTTCAAGCGCTATTTTCTGTCCGGCTGGGCGGGCTTCATCGCCAGCGCGATCGGCGCATTTTATGTTTTTTTGAAGTATGCGAAATTGCATGAGGCGCGGAGAAGAGGCGGGCAGCAACGGTGAGTTCCTGTTTCCACTTTCCATTTCCGCTTCAATAAACCGGTGGCATCCCCGCCGGCCTGGTCTTGAACCGCTTGTGCGCCCACAGGTATTGCTCCGGCGCCTCCCGCGCCATGCGCTCGATCAGCATGTTGATGCGTGCGGTATCGGCGACGATATCCGCAGTCGGAAAACCCTCAAGCGGCGCCTCCAGCCGCAGCGTGTAACCGCCATTCGGCTCGCGCCGATGGAAGAAGGGAATCACCGCGGCACCGGACAACCGTGCCAGATGATGCGTCGCGGTGATGGTCGAGGCCGCGATGCCGAAAAACGGCGCGAACACGCTGTCCTTGCCGCGCATGTCCTGATCTGGTGCATACCACACACTGCCGCCGCGCTTCAGGTACTTCACGCACGCGCGCAACTCGTCCTTGTCGAACATGGCGTCGGCATAGCCCAGCCGCGCGCGCAGCACGATCCACTCAAATACATCCGAATCCATGCGTCGGTACATACCGGCGATGCAAACCTGCCGCGAGATCAGCCGCGCGCACAACTCCAGATGCGAGAAATGACCGCCGACCAGCAGTGCCCCGCGACCTTGTTCACGCAAGGCCTGCAGATGCGCGAGCCCTTCGGTACGCACCGGCAACCTTGCCAACTTGCGGTCCGGGGCCATCCAGCCCAGCGCGAATTCACCCAGCATCATGCCCATGTCGCGCATGACCGCCGTTTGCAGTCGCATTCGCGCGGACTCTTCCAGTTCGGGGAAACACACCGCCAGATTGCGC
The DNA here is from genome assembly GCA_035606235.1 of Rhodanobacteraceae bacterium. Taxonomy (GTDB): domain Bacteria; phylum Pseudomonadota; class Gammaproteobacteria; order Xanthomonadales; family Rhodanobacteraceae; genus 66-474. The sequence goes on along the minus strand of DATNFU010000033.1, from coordinate 7,760 downwards.
GCGACCACGCGTCGGCGTTCGCGCAGCAACGGCGCCACTGCGGCGCCGAACAGAGCGCCCAGATGCATGATCGTGCCGTAAGGCAGCAACACCAGCAGCCGCAACATGCCCGCACCCAGCCAGGCGGGCCAATGGCGGGGCATCAAAAGCGAGGCGCGGAACCGGGGCTTGTGCATGAGCGCGCGATGATAGCAATCGCGATCGTTATACTCGCGCGGCCGCGCTGCAATCGGCGGTTATTCTGACCGTTCGCGCCGGGCGCAGACCCGCAGGCAATCGAGTCGGGGCGTTGGATGTCCTCGGACTTGGAGCCTTCGGGTCTGTGCTCGGGAAGCCCGGGCCACATCATGCGCTGAGAACCGACGTGCTGCGATTTCTCTACACCATCGCGATCTATCTCGCCACGCCGGTCATCGTGTGGCGCTTGTTCGCGCGCGGCTTCCGCTATCGCGGCTATTTCTCGCGCTGGCGCGAGCGCTTCGGCTTTTTCCCCGATCCCGGCTTGCGCGACAGCATCTGGGTGCACGCGGTTTCGGTTGGCGAAGTCAACGCCGCGTTGCCGCTGATCCGCGCGCTGCGCCGCCGCTATCCGCAAATGCCGATGGTGGTGACCACGGTGACGCCGACCGGTTCCGAGCGGGTGCGCGCGCAACTGGGCGACGAGGTCTTCCATGTCTACCTGCCTTACGATCTGCCGCGCGCGGTGCGGCGTTTCTTCGACCGCATCCGGCCGAGTCTCGCGGTGGTGATGGAAACCGAGATCTGGCCGAACCTGTTCCATATCTGCGGTGAACGGCGTATTCCGCTGGTGATCGCCAACGCGCGGCTGTCGGAACGCTCTCTGCGTGCCTACGCGCCGGTGCATCGGTTGGTCGCGCAGGCGCTGCGCAATGTGGACCATGTGGCCGCGCAATCGCATGCGGATGCTCGCCGCTATCGCACGCTCGGCGCGGATCCGGCGCGGGTCAGCATCGCCGGCAACCTGAAATTCGACATGCCGCTGCCGCAGGGCGTGCGCGAGCGCGGCGAGGATTTGCGCCGGCAATGGGGCGAGCAGCGGCCGGTCTGGTTCGCCGCAAGCACCCACGAGGGAGAGGAATTGGCCGTGCTGGAGGCGCATCTGGATGTGTTGCGCCGGCTTCCCGATGCGCTGTTGCTGATCGCGCCCAGGCACCCGGAGCGCTTCCGCACGGTCGAACAATCCGCGCGCAATCTTGGCTTCAGCGTATGCACCCACAATGGTGCGGAAAGACCGGGGCTGAATTGCCAGAGCTTCGTGATCGACACCATGGGCGCAATGATGCGCCATTACGCAGCCGCCGATATCGCCTTTGTCGCCGGCAGTCTGGTGCCGATCGGCGGACATAACGTGCTGGAGCCGGCGTCACTGGCGCGGCCGGTACTGGTCGGGCCGTATACCTTCAACTTCGAGGAGATCACGCGCAGCTTGATCGACGCCGGCGGTGCGCGCCGCGTCGAGTCGCCCGGCGAACTCGGACCCGCCGTGCTGGAACTGCTGCGTGATGCCCCGTTGCGGCGCCACATGGGCGCCTGCGCGCGCATGGTGTTCGCGCGCGAGCGCGGTGCGGTGCGCCGCACGATGATCCTGATCGAGCGCATCTTCGCGCGCCGGCGAACGGAGCGGGATTCGGAAGAGAGGATCCGGAATACGGAATCCAGCGGGACGTGAGGGGAATCGTCATGCCGGCGAAAGCCGGAATCCATTTTGCTTCTCGTTGGAGAACAAGATCAAAATGGATTCCGGGTTCTGCCTGCGGCAGCCCCGGAATGATGAGTTGTTACGCTCTCCGGGTTGCGGTGCGCCGCTCATTGAAGCAACGCGTTAACCGTTTCCAGATCCTTGACATCCAGTGTGCCGGCGGAATCCTTCAGCGTGAGCTGATTGACCACGAAGGCGTGACGCGCTTGCGTGTAGTTGCTCTGGGCCTGGAACAGGTTCTGCTGGCTGATCAGAACATCCACGATAGTGCGGGTGCCCACTTCGAAGCCGGCTTGCGTGGCTTCCAGTGCCTTCTGCGCCGAGATCACCGCCTGCCGCTGCGCTTCGACTTCGCTGATGCCGGCCTCGATGGCGTTGAACGCGCTGCGCGTGTTGCGCACGACATTGCGGCGATCCTGCTCGAAGATGTCGCTCTGCTCATCGCGCTGGGCCACGGCCTGACGCACCCGCGACTGGGTGAGGCCGCCGGAGAAGATCGGCACCTGCAGCACCAGTCCGACGATGGTGTCGTGGCGGCCGCTGTCGAAATGCGCGCTGCCGGGTAACCCGCCGCCGCTCTGGTCGCCCCAGGAGGGCGAGTTGGTGTAGCTCACTTGCGCATTCAAGGTCGGCAAATGGCCGGCGCGTGCCACCGTGATGTCGTGGTTGAACGCATCGACCTGATCGCGCTGCGCCTGCAGGGAAGGATTGCTGCGCAAGGCCAGATCCACCCAGGCGTCGATCGCATCCGGCTGCGGCTTGTTCAGGGGCAGGTTGTCGATCAGCGTGTTGAGCGTGCCGACCGGTTGCCCCGTGATCTGGCTCAGCGCCTCGCGATTGTCGAACACCACGTTCTGCGCCTGGATCACGCTGGCCGCGGCGGCATCATGCTGGGCCTTGGCGGCATCCACGTCGGTGATCGCGGACAAACCGACGTTGAAGCGCTGCTGCGCCTGATCAAGTTGCTTGGCCAGCGCCTGTTCGTTGGCCTGCGCGAACCGCAATTCGTCTTCCGCGGTCAGCACGTTGAAATAGGCGGTGGCGGTGCGCAGGATCAGATCCTGCTCGGCGGCCTGGTATTGCGCGTTGCCGCTGGCGGCCTGCGCGTGGCTGGCGCGCAGGCCGGCGAATTTGCCGAAATCGAACAGTGTCTGGTCGAGTGTCGCGCTCTTGTCGAAGCTGTGCGTACTGGAACTGCTGCTGCGGGTGGTGAATACCTGGAAACCGCTGCCGTTGTCGACTGGCTGGTTGCTGGTGCTGGTGCCGTGTTCGTCGGAGAAACTTCCCGAGGCGTTGATCTGCGGCAGCAACACCGCGCGCGCCTGATTCACATTTTCGGAAATCGCGCGACGTTGCGCCTCGGCCTGCTGCAGGACCGGATCGGACTGACGCGCCTGCCGATAGGCATCCATCAGGTTTTCCGCGTGAACGCCGCCCGCACCCAGACAGGCGAGAATCAGCAGCACCCCTTTGCTACGCGTCATGCAATTATCCTTGGTCGGCAACGCTATGGTGGCGGTGTTTACAAGCTGAATTGACGGCGCGGTTGCGCGCCGGCGAGATGCGGCAAATCGGTTTCGAACAGGCGCTCGTCGCTGAATGCGCCGTCGGCTTCGCGGCGCAAGAGCAGTGCGCGCATGGCCGGTTCCACCCCGACCACCACGAACATCCGCCCCCCTACCTTCAGCCAGTCGTGAAATCGCGGCGGCACCTGCGCCACCGCGCCGGTTACCGCGATCGCGTCGAAAAGACGGCCCGGGTTGAAATCCACAAGCGCATCCGCGTGGACCAGTTCGACGTTACCGATGCTGGCGTGCGACAGGCGTGCACGCGCGGTTTCGACAAAATCCGCATGTTGCTCAACGCTGGTCACGCGCTGGCCGAGCTTGGCCAGGCAGGCGGTGAGATATCCGGAGCCGGTGCCGATCTCCAGCACTTCTTCGTTGGGCTGGATATCGAGCGACTGCAGCACGCGGCCTTCGATGGTCGGCTTCATCATTATTTCGCCGTGGGCGATCGGCAGCGCGAGATCCGCATAGGCCAGCGCACGATAGGCCGGCAGCACGAATGATTCGCGCGGCAACTCCGTCAGGACGCTGAGCACGCGCGCATCCAGTACCTCCCACGGGCGCACCTGGTTCTCGACCATGTTGCGGCGTGCGCGGGTCAGATCGATTGCTTGAGAGACTGTTGCCATGGTCTGCGGGATTCGATCAGAAAAGACGTAAAAGCATAGCCGAACAGGGAAGCGCGCGGCCATGAACCTTCGGTTTCACGGGCACGGATGCGCTGTTGTGTAGGCTCCGCTGTGCGCACCGGTGCATCTAAGTGCCGGAAGTCACCGCGCACATGTGAGATAAGTCACCATCGCTGATTGTGTGTTCGCCTTCATGCACAGCAAACGGAGTGCCAGTTGGCTTGACGCTCGAAACGGCGTTGCTGAGCGCGATGGGACCCCGTTCTTTGTCCGCGGACATGCCCACGCGCGCCGCGGACAGTTCGATGCGGCATTCCCGCACGCGCGGCTGCCATCCTTGCCGAGCGCTGCGCGCTGTTATGCGCCGATCCTGCGCGTGAAAGCGGGGTAGCCACCGTCGCACTTTCAAAGCGGGCATCAGCTGACCTTCCGGTTGGGCCTTGGTAAACCTGAACTTGGCCGTATAATAAACATCGTCTTCCCGCGATCTGGATAACGGTTTCACATGACAGCCGTAACTGCCCGCAGCGTCGGCCCCGGCCGGCCCAAGGACATGGAAAAGCGCGCCGCCATCCTGGACGCGGCCAAGCGCTTGTTCCCGCAGCACGGCTATGAAGGCACCAGCATGGATGCGGTTGCGGCCGAAGCCGGCGTCTCCAAGCTCACCGTGTACAGCCATTTCGGCGACAAGGATTCCCTTTTCCGCGAGGCCTTGCGCGAGCGCTGCCGGCAGGCGCTGCCCGACAGCGTGTTCGAGGATGCGCATCGGCCGCTGCGTGAGAGTCTGCTGGCGATCGCGCGCGCGCACGCGCGTGCGGTCACCGACCCGGAAGCGATCGGCACCTGGCGCGCGATCCTGGGCGATTGCCGCCAAGGCAATCCGCGCCTTGGCCAGTTGATGTGGGAAGAAGGCCCGGCGCGGATGCGCGCCAAGATGGAAAGTTTTCTGGTGATCGCCATGAAACGCGGTGATCTGGAGATCGATGACGTCGGCCGCGCGGCTGGCCAGTTCCTCGCCCTGCTGAAGGGCGATCTGCACGCAATGCGTCTGTTCGGCTGCGCCGGGTGTCAGGAAAGTTTCGAGCACGAAGTGGTTGCTACCGCGGAAGCCGCTGTGGAAATGTTCCTGCGTGCTTACACACGCAGGTAGCGTGTCATATACCCGGAAGCGCCGCTTTTTTGGGGCCTTCTCGCGCAACCATGGTGTGGCATCCGATCAACATCGATGTCCCACTCTCGGTCATTGCACGCAATGCCTTTGCGGTATCGCGTAAGCGCAATGGCTTGGACCTATAATCGCTTTTCGCCCAGCGACGGAGCGCGTCATGAATGCTGTGCCATCCGAACTCTTGCGCGCCACCCAAGCGCTGACCGCTGACGTCACTCGACCGATCGCCGGTTCGCGCAAAATCCACGTCGGCGGCAGCCGCGAGGACATGCGTGTACCGCTGCGCGAGATCCGGCTCTCCGATACACCGGCAAGTTTCGGCGCGGAAGTCAACGCGCCGTTTTGCGTGTACGACACTTCCGGGCCGTACACTGATCCGGATTTCGCGGTCGACCTTGCCGCGGGTTTGCCGGCCCTGCGCGCGCGCTGGATCATCGAGCGCGGCGATACCGACGCGCTTGCCGATTTCACCTCGCCGTTCACGCGCCGGCATGCCAATGCGCGCGAGCTGGAGGATGTGCGGTTTCCGAACCTGCCCAAACCGCGTCGCGCGAAATCCGGCGCGAACGTCACCCAAATGCATTACGCGCGGGCCGGCATTGTCACGCCGGAAATGGAGTTCGTCGCGATCCGCGAAAGCCAGCGGCTGGATGCGCTGCGCGACGCGGGCTTGCTGAAGCAGCACCCCGGTCAGTCGTTCGGCGCGGCCATTCCCAAAGCCATCACGCCGGAATTCGTGCGTGAAGAAATCGCGCGTGGCCGCGCGATCATCCCGAACAACATCAACCATCCGGAAAGCGAGCCGATGATCATCGGCCGCAATTTCCTGGTGAAGATCAACGCCAACATCGGCAACTCGGCGGTCACTTCGTCCATCGCCGAAGAAGTGGAAAAGATGGTGTGGGCGATCCGCTGGGGCGCCGACACCGTGATGGACCTCTCCACCGGCAAACATATCCACGAGACGCGCGAGTGGATCCTGCGCAACTCGCCGGTGCCGATCGGCACGGTGCCGATCTACCAGGCGTTGGAGAAGGTCGGCGGCGTGGCCGAAGACCTCACCTGGGAGCTGTTCCGCGACACCCTGATCGAGCAGGCCGAGCAGGGCGTGGATTACTTCACCATCCACGCGGGCGTGCGCTTGCCGTTCGTGCCGCTCACCGCGCGGCGCGTCACCGGCATCGTCTCGCGCGGCGGTTCGATCATGGCCAAGTGGTGCCTGGCGCATCACTGCGAATCGTTCCTGTACGAGCGCTTCGGGGAAATCTGCGAAATCATGAAGGCCTACGACGTCGCGTTTTCGCTCGGTGACGGGCTGCGTCCGGGCTCGATCGCGGATGCCAACGACGAAGCGCAATTCGCCGAACTGGATACGCTCGGAGAGCTCACCCAGATTGCGTGGAAGCACGACGTGCAGGTGATGATCGAGGGCCCCGGTCACGTGCCGATGCAGTTGATCAAGGAGAACATGGATCGCCAGTTGGAGAAGTGCGGCGAGGCGCCGTTCTACACGCTCGGGCCGCTCACCACCGACATCGCGCCCGGCTACGATCACATCACCAGCGCGATCGGCGCGGCGATGATCGGCTGGTTCGGCACCGCGATGCTGTGCTACGTCACGCCGAAGGAGCACCTGGGCCTGCCAGACAAGCGGGACGTGCGCGATGGCATCGTCACCTACAAGATCGCCGCGCACGCGGCCGATCTGGCCAAGGGCCATCCCGGTGCGCAGGCGCGCGACAACGCGCTTTCAAAGGCGCGTTTCGAATTCCGCTGGGAGGATCAGTTCAATCTCGGCCTGGACCCGGAGAAGGCCAAGGAATTCCACGACGAAACCTTGCCCAAGGATGCCCACAAGTCCGCGCACTTCTGCTCGATGTGCGGTCCGAAATTCTGCTCGATGAAGATCACCCAGGACGTGCGCGACTACGCGCGCGAACACGGTGTGGAGGAAGCCGTCGTACTGAACGAAGGCATGGCCGAGAAGGCGCGGGAATTCCGCGAGCACGGCGGCGACATCTACCGACCCCAGTGAGTTTGCCCCCATGAAATTGCAGGTGCCCTTCGTCCAGTTGCCATTGCAGTTTGATGCTGCGCGACTTGTCGAAGAGATGCACGCCTTGGGCGCCGATGCGTGGCGGCCGCATCCGCAGAAGTTTCCCGGCAATTTCGCGTTGCCGCTGATCTCGGTGGATGGCGACCCGGACAGCGACTCCATCGCCGGCGCGATGCGGCCTACGCCCTATCTCGAACACTGCCCCTACCTCATGCAGGTGCTGGGCCGGCTCGGTGCGGTATGGGGCCGTACGCGACTGATGAAACTCACTGGCGGCGCCGAAGTCACACCGCATGCCGATACCAATTATTACTGGCGCGATCGCACGCGCGTGCACGTGCCGATCCAGACCCAGCGGGGCGTGCGCTTCATCTGTGGCGAGGCGGAAGTCAACATGGCGCCAGGCGAGTGCTGGATCTTCGACACCTGGCGTCCGCATCGCGTCATCAATGTGGAAGATCACGAGCGCGTGCATCTGGTGGCGGATACGGTCGGCAGCCAAGCTTTCTGGGATCTGGCCAGCAGCGGACGCGCGCCCGGTTATGGCAATTTCGAGACTTGGCGGGCGGAGCCTTTCGACGCCGGGGCCGGGAACGTCACGTCGCTGCTTCTCGAATCG
>DATNFU010000032.1:0-15721 GCA_035606235.1 Rhodanobacteraceae bacterium | reverse complement strand
CAATAGCTGGATCGATGGCGGCGCGCTGCGCACCTATCGACATGCGCCGAATACGGGTCCACGCAAGAGCTGGGCCGCGGGCGACGCATGTCGACGCGCGGTGATGCACGCGCTCAATGCCGTCGAGCGCAACGAGACCGGCTACCCCTCCGCGCTGAGTGTTCCGACATGGGGCTTTTACGACGTCGCATTCGGCGGCAAGCCGTTCGAATTCGAGCGCCCATTCGGCAGTTACGTGATGGAGAACGTGCTGTTCAAGATCAGTTATCCAGCCGAGTTCCACGCGCAGACCGCGGTCGAGTGCGCGATGCGTCTTCACGCGCAGGTGAAGGATCGGCTGGAGCAGATCGAGCGGATCGAAATCGAGACGCAGGAAGCCGGCGCACGCATCATCGACAAGACCGGACCGCTGGCCAACTATGCCGATCGCGACCACTGCATCCAGTACATGGTCGCGGTGCCGCTGATCTTCGGCCGTCTCACCGCGGACGATTACGGCGACGTGGTCGCGGCCGATCCACGCATCGATGCGCTGCGCGAAAAAATGGTGGTGATTGAAAACCCGCAATTCACGCTTGACTACTTTGATCCCGACAAACGCTATATCGGCAATTCGGTGCAGATCTTTTTCAAGAATGGCGCACCCAGCGAAAAGATTTCAATCGATTATCCGATCGGCCACCGCAAACGCCGCGCCGAAGGGATTCCCGTGCTAGAAACCAAGTTCGAGCGGGCACTGGCGGGACACCTCGCCCCGGCTCAAGTCAGCGCTATCATTCAGGTTTGTTCCAGACCGGACGCTCTGGAGTCCATGCAGATGGCGGATTTTCTTGGGCTTTTCACCGTTTGAGCACAGCACTGACCTGGTCGTGAACAGGATTTTCCCCACTGGCGCCAATTGTTTGTTTTTTGCTAAACTGCGCGTGCCTCGGCGGGTCCGGAGTTGGATTTGTACCGGAACCGCTAGCCCTGCGTAGCAAGGTGTACGCGCGTTTTATTTGCGTTCCACCGGGGTGGTGGGGGCGCAGAGAAACAACAAAAGGAGACTCCGATGAAACGTAAAGGCTTGTGCGCACTGATCGCGCTGGTCTTGGGAAGTGCCGGTGCCGTGAGCGTGGCGCATGCCCAGGACACCAGCATGCAAGGCCCGTCCACGGAAGCCACGACCGATACCGGTTATGGCAGCTGGTACATCGTTCCGCGGATTGGCGCGGCCATCCCTGACAGCGACCGTCAGGTCAATACGGATGTGACAGGTGGTATTGGCGTTGGGTACTGGGTAAATCCGCACCTGACCTTGGACCTTGAGGGTCTGACTGATAATGCCGATTTCGACAGCGGTTCCGGCCGCGATGGCAAACAGTGGGAAAGCATCCAGCTCGATGTAGCCGCACGTTGGTACTTTATGGATCCGGCTTCGCCATGGCGCCCGTATGTGATGGGTGGCGTGGGCGCAGTACGCCATGCAGCGGTTTCCGGTGAGCTGGCGCAGGCAGGGGTCTCATTCCCGGACCGCGATATCACCGGTGCCCCTGAAACCGCCAAAGTTATCACCAAGGGTTTTGGCTGGGGTCCTATGGCGACCTTGGGCGTGGGTGTTCTGTACAACATCAACGACCGCATCGCACTACGTGGCGAACTGGCTGCTCGTTATTACCGCGATACCACGTCCGCGCGTCTGACCGGCTTCACCACTACGCCAGGCAACAAGGAATTCGGTCGCACCCGTGGCGACACCTCCTGGGTGGATGGTCTGGCCACTGTTGGCCTGGTCATCAAGATGGGCCATGCCGCACCGCCACCGCCGCCGCCGGCCGCGGCTCCGCCGCCGGCCGATTGCTCGACGATGGACAGCGATCATGACGGCGTCAACGACTGCAACGACAAGTGCCCGAACACCGCTGCAGGCACGATCGTCGGTCCGGATGGCTGCCCGCAGAATGTCGTGATCGATCTGCGCGGCGTCAACTTCAAGTTCGACCGTCCGAAGAAGGGTGAGACCAATATCGCTCCGACCCTGAAGGCACCGACCGCCGATTCGATGGCCATTCTCGACCAAGCCGTGGATACGCTGAACCGCTATCCGCAGGTGCAGATCGAGATTGATGGTTACACCGATTCGGTCGGTACGGACCAGTACAACCAGGGTCTGTCGGAGCGTCGCGCCAATATCGTGGACGGTTATCTGACCGGGCATGGTATCGACTCCAGCCGCATCACCGCGGTCAAGGGTTTCGGCGAGACACACCCGATCGACACCAACAAGACCGCGGCTGGCCGTCAGCGCAACCGTCGCGTCGAACTGGTGGTGCAGGGCCAGAATGCTGCCCAGGGTCAAGACCAGCAGCAGCAACAGCAATAACAAGCCTGCATCCGACTGACGTCGGACTCAGGTCGCAACACGAAAAGCCCGGCTGCGAAGCCGGGCTTTTCTTTTCTCGATAATCCGGTTTCGCGCGGAGCACGAGGCCATGGTCAAACGGCCCGAGCCATCACACAAGCGAACAGAAGCATTGCCGCGACGCGAGGCGCAATCGCCTGCACGGCATGGCCTGGCACGCGTGCTGTCCAGGCTCGGCGTGTGCTCGCGCAGCCGGGCGCAGGAGTGGATAAATGCCGGACGCGTCAGCATAGACGGCCGCGTGATACGCGATCACGAGCATCCGACCGATCCCGCAGCGCACATCGCAGTGGATGGCGTTCCGCTGATGAGCAGTGAGCGCGAGTGCATTGCCTTGAACAAGCCTCGCGGCATTGTGGTCAGCGCCGCCGATGAGCGTGGTCGCGCGACGGTTTACGATCTGCTGAAAGATGTTGGATTGCCGTGGCTGGCGCCGGTGGGCCGGCTCGACAAGGCCAGCGAAGGATTGTTGTTGTTGAGCAACGACCCGGCATGGGCCGCGCGCATCACCGATCCTTCCTCGCATCTGCCCAAGACTTATCGCGTGCAGGTGCGCGGCGTGCCCAATGCGCAGGCGCTGGACCGATTGCGTGCGGGTGTGATGGACCGCGGTGAAATGCTGTCGGCGCGTTCGGCGGTGTTATTGCGTGCGGGCGAGAAGAACGCCTGGCTGGAGATCGTGCTCGATCAGGGCCGCAACCGGCAGATCCGGCGGATGCTCGCAGCACTGGATTACGAAGTGCTGCGGCTGATCCGTGTGGCGATTGGTCCGCTCGCCCTGGGCGAGTTGTCGAAAGGACAATGGCGGCGGCTGACTGCAGACGAGATGGCAGCGCTTGCGCGTGATCGGCCCGGAAACTGAGTTCGCTTCGAACCCCGCATCTTGTCAACTCGGCGTCACGCCTTCAACACGCCCAGTTCGCGTCCGACTGCGGTGAACGCCGCGATCGCGCGATCAAGATGCTCGCGCGTGTGCGCGGCCGACATCTGGGTGCGGATGCGCGCCTGTCCCTGCGCCACCACCGGGAAGAAAAAGCCGATCGCGTAAATGCCGTGTTCCAGCAGCTTGGTCGCGAACGCCTGCGCGATATGGGCGTCGTGCACCATCACCGGCACGATCGGATGTGTGCCGGGCCTGATGTCGAAACCGGCAGCCAGCATTTTTTCGCGGAAGTGGCGCGTGTTCGCCGCCAGCTTTTCGCGTAGTTCGCCGGCTTCGCCGAGCATGTCGAATACCTCGATCGCGGCGGCGACTACGTGCGGCGGCAGCGAGTTGGAGAAGAGATAAGGCCGTGAGCGCTGGCGCAGCATCTCGATGATCTCGCCGCGTCCGGTGGTGAAGCCGCCGACCGCGCCGCCGAGCGCCTTGCCGAGCGTGCCGGTGAAGATGTCGATCCTGTCGAGCACGCCGTGCACTTCCGCCGAACCGCGCCCGCTGGCTCCAAGGAAGCCGGTGGCATGGCATTCGTCGATGTGCACCATTGCGCCGTATTGTTTTGCCAATGCGGTGATGCGGTCCAGCGGCGCGATAAAGCCATCCATCGAGAACACACCATCGGAGGAAATCAATTTGCTGCGCGCGCCGGCCGCGTCCGCCGCCTGCAACTGTCTTTCCAGATCTGCGGTGTCGCAGTTGGCGTAACGAAAGCGCTTGGCCTTGCACAGGCGGATGCCATCGATGATGGAAGCGTGGTTCAACGCATCGGAAACGATCGCATCCTGTTCGCCGAGCAACGGTTCGAACAGCCCGCCGTTGGCATCGAAGCAGGCGGCGTACAGGATCGCGTCGTCGGTGCCGAAGAATTTCGCGATCCTGGACTCAAGCTGCTTGTGCAAATCCTGGGTGCCGCAGATGAAACGCACCGAGGCCATGCCGAACCCGTGCGTATCCAGCGCGCGCTTGGCCGCTTCAATCAATCGTGGGTGGTCGGCGAGCCCGAGGTAATTGTTGGCGCAGAAGTTCAGCACGCGGCGACCGTCGGCGAGCGTGATTTCCGCCGACTGCGGCGAAACGATCACGCGTTCGGATTTGTACAGCCCCGAATCGCGGATGGCTTCGAGTTCGCTGCTGAAACGGTCTTGCGCGACGTAGGTCATGGTTGTTCCAGGAACGACGAAAATTGGCGGTTCGTCATCCGGCGAAGGCCGGAATCCAGTAGTGATCACGCACGTTGGTGCCGATTCGCCACTGGCCCCGGCCTTCACCGGGGCGACGGCTGTGTTGTTGCGCGACTTCTGGCCTCAATTCCAACTGCAAACGACTTTGCCGCACTGGCCCGAGGCCATCAAATCGAAGCCTTTCTGGAAATCGTTGATCGCGACCTGATGGGTCAGCACCTTCTGCAGCGGGAAGCCGGTCAGCAGCATCTGCGTCATCTTGTACCAGGTCTCGTACATGCGCCGGCCGTAGATGCCGTGCAGCACCAGGCCCTTGAAGATCACCCGGTCCCAGTCGATGCCCGCGCCTGATGGCAGCAGACCGAGCAGGGCAACCTTGCCGCCGTGGTACATCACATCCAGCATCTCGTTGAAGGCGCGCGGATTGCCGCTCATCTCCAGGCCGACGTCGAAACCTTCCATGTGCAAGTCGGTCACGACATCCTTCAGCGATTGCTTGGAGACATTGACCACCCGCGTCGCGCCCATGTCGGCTGCGAGCTGCAGACGATAATCGTTGACATCCGTGACCACCACGTTGCGCGCACCCACGTGCTTGGCGATGCCCGTGGCAATGATGCCGATCGGGCCCGCGCCGGTGATCAGCACATCCTCGCCGATCAGGTCGAATTCCAGCGCGCAGTGCGCGGCATTGCCGTAAGGATCGAAGAATGCCGCGAGTTCGGATGGAATCGCATCCGGGATCGGCCACAGATTCGATGCCGGCATCACAATGTATTCGGCGAACGCACCATTGCGGTTGACGCCGATGCCAACCGTGTACGGGCACAGATGCTGACGCCCGGCGCGACAGTTGCGGCACATCCCGCAGACGATGTGGCCTTCCGCCGAGACACGTTGTCCAACCGTGTATCCGCGCACACCCGGGCCGATGTCCACGATGCGGCCGACGAACTCATGGCCGATCACCAGTCCGGGCTTGATCGTGCGCTGCGCCCACTCATCCCAGTTGTAGATGTGCAGGTCGGTGCCGCAGATCGCGGTCTTTTCCAGTTTGATCAGCACCTCGTTGGCGCCGAACTCCGGCACCTTCACCTCGTCCAGCCAGATGCCCTTGGCGGCTTCGCGCTTGACCAGCGCTTTCATCATTTGCGGCATGGCTTTTCCTGCGCGATGGGAGCACCAAATTATAAACGCTTCGGGCTCTGGTACAGGGAGCCGGTAGCCGGAAGCCGGAAAACGAGAGCACCCACGCAAACCACCGCATCCCGACTCTCCGATTGTCGGTTCCCGGTTCCCTGCTTCAGGCTTCAAGTGCCAGCAGCGTATCGCGCTCATCCTGCAGCGCGCGCCACAGATCCGCTTCCATCGGCCGCGCGAAGTGGTAGCCCTGCAGACGGTCCACCTTGTGCCGCTCGAACCAGGCCAGTTGCGCCGCGGTTTCGATGCCTTCCACCACGATTTCGATATCCAGGCTGTGCGCCAGAATGATGATCGCCGCCACGATCGCTGCCGCGCGCGGATCGATCAATACCTCGTCGGCGAAGCTGCGGTCGATCTTCAGGCAATCCACCGGCAGCCGGCGCAGGTGGTTGAGCGAGGAATAACCGGTACCGAAGTCGTCCAATGACACCCGCACGCCCAGGCTCCGCAGGCGGGTCAGGCAATCGGTGGCGCGATCGATATCCTCCAGCGCGCTGGATTCCACCACTTCCAGTTCCAGTCGTTGCGGCGCCAGGCCGGTGGACGCCAGCACCGCGCGCACCAGTTCCGGAAAATGCTCCCGCTGGAAACTGCGGGTGGAGATATTCACCGCCACGGTCAGATGCTTGCCAAGATGCGTGCGCCATTGCTGCGCTTCGCGACAGGCGCGTTCGAGTACGTGCCGATCGAGATCCTCGATCATGCCAAGCCGTTCCATTTCCTCGATGAACATGTCCGGCGCCAGCAGGCCGCGCTTCGGATGCCGCCAGCGCACCAGCGCCTCGGCACCGGCGAGGTTGTGGCTGTGCGCGGCCAGCAGCGGTTGGTAATGCAATTCGAATTCGCCGCGCAGCAGCGCGCGCCGCAACTCCGCTTGCAGGCTCAGGCGAGTCAGCACCAGCGAGTTCATCTCGGTCGAATAGAAACGAAAGCGGTTGCCGCCTTCATCGTGCGCCTGTTGCGAAGCAGCTTCAGCCGCACCGACCAGCGTCGCGGCCTGGCTCGCGTCATCCGGCGACAACGCAATGCCGATGCTGGCCGACAGCGCCAATTCGCGACCGCCGCTGTAGAACGGTGCGCGCAACATGGCGAGCAGATTGTCTGCGCACGCGGCCAGATCGCCGGTTGCGTGCACGTGCGGCACCACCTGCACCAGCCGCGATTCCGACAGGCGGGCCGGCCGCGGCCAGCCCGGCAGCGCGCACTCCTGCACGCGCGAGGCGGCTTCCGCGATTACCGCTTCGGCCGACACCATGCCGAGCGAACTGCTCAGCATGTCGGCCTGATCAACGCGGATCAGCAGCGCGGCGGTGCGCTGATTGGTGGCGCGCAGGCTCGATTCCAGATCCGACAACAGGCGGCGACGGTTCGGAAAGCCGGTGACCGGATCGAAATCGCGCAGCCGACGCAGCGCGGTATCGGCGCGCTCGTAGCGCAGTCGTTCGTCTTCCAGCAGCCACACCACCAAGCCGTAACCGATGAACAACTGCGCGATCAGATCGAGTATGCCGACGTAGGGCGCCCAGCCCACGGCGATGCCGAAATCCGTTTCCGCGATCAGGATCGCCAGTACATGCAGCAGTTGCACGCCGTACGCACCCATTGCAAACGCCGCCAGCCGCGCGCCCAGACCCGAGCGGCGCGCACGCCGCCACAACAGGATCGCGACGATCAGATAAGCAGCGCCGGTGATCGCGTAACGCAAGGCGCTGTGCAGCACCACACGCTGGCTGGACACCGCAGCCGGCGTGGCGAACAGCAATGCGGTCATCGCGCCGAATAAAACCGACGCAACCAGCACGCCACGGATCATCCGTTGCGTCGGCGGATGCCGGCCCAGCACAGCCATCGTGCCGAGCGCCAGCAGCGCGACCTGCAGATAGGCGGCAACCAGCGAACCTCCGGAAAACAGCAGGTTCAGCCAGGTCTGGCGCGGCTCGCCCAGGTCGATCGCCAGCAGCGCAAACACCAGATACAGCGCGAGCGCGATGAACGACAGCCCCCACAGGCGCAGGTGTTCCAGTCGCGAGACCCGGTAGTAATAGGCGAAGATCGCGGCTTGCGCGGTCGCGCAGCCGGCTTGCGCCAGATACATCACCAGTTCGAGTCCGTGCCCTTCGTTCATCGGGTCGTCCAGCCGGTTCCGGCGCGCAAGCGGCTCGTGGAATCGGTTTTGGCGTACCTCAAGCAGTCGGGGTGCCCTATGAGACTCCGGTTGACCCGACGTGTAAAGCGAAAGTGCCGAAAGGCCTCAGTGGCATTGCCCGAGCGGTTGCCGTACCACTTGGGCGACGGCGCCGGTAAGCGGGTTTTGCACAAACGCCACCACCGCCGCGTGGCGCGGGTTTACGTCCGGCGGCAGCCGCAGCTCCGCCTGCGCGCGATCGAGCGGCAACGGGCCGGCGAACGCGCGTACGGTGTAGCCGTGATGCAGCACGACACCATTGTTTTCGCCCGCGCGCACCGCGCTGTTCAAGCCATCCTCGGTCACCACGAAATAGGCGCGCCAGCCGTTGCCCGTGATCGGCGCGCCGCGCAAGAGGACATGCAGGCGCGCGCCGGGACTCACGCGCAGGCTGAGTTGCATCGGCGCGCGTGCGGCGGAGGGAGCCGGCAGGCCGCGTGCCCATTCAGGCCATTCATGTCCGTCCAGCGCCACTTCGGGCGTATAGATGATGTGTTGCGCGGAACGCCCGGCCAGCTCGCGCTGGCGTTGCGTATAGCGGGCATCGTCGAAGCGATCCGGCCAGCCCAGTGAATCCCAGTAATCCACGTGCCATTCCAGCGGCACCAGCGTGGCACTGGCAGGCACGCGCCGCAGCCATTCATCCGCGGGCGGGCAGGAACTGCAGCCTTCGCTGGTGAACAGTTCCAGCAGATGCGCTCGAGTGGGCGCGCTTTGCGCGACGCAATCGGCATGGGCCACGCCGACGACGAGCAGGAACAAAGCGGACAAGCTGATGGCGATCTGGCGCATGGCACACTCCTTTGTGCAACAGACCCGCAAAACGCGACAAGCTTACGCCAGGCAACCCTACAATGCGGCCAATGCAGGTTGATCAAACCCATTGCGACCCGCGTCCACCCGCGATTTTCCTGATGGGGCCCACTGCCTCGGGCAAGACCGCGCTGGCCTGCGCACTGGCCGATGCGTTTCCGCTGCAGCTCATCAGCGTGGATTCCGCGCTGGTCTATCGTGGCTTGAACATCGGCGCGGCCAAGCCCGATGCCGCCACGCTTGCGAAATATCCGCACGGGTTGATCGACATCCGCGATCCGGCGCAACCGTATTCCGCGGCGATGTTCCGCGACGACGCGTTGGCGGCCATGCAAGACATCACCGATGCGCAGCGCGTGCCGCTGCTGGTTGGGGGCACCGGCCTGTATTTCCGCGCGTTGCAACAGGGCTTGTCGCCCTTGCCGCATGCCGACCCCGAATTGCGCGCGCGCATTGCGGCGGAGGCGCAAGAACGCGGCTGGCCGGCGCTGCACGCGCGGCTCGCGCAACACGATCCAATCGCCGCCGCGCGCATCCGCATGAACGACACGCAGCGCATCCAGCGCGCGCTGGAGGTGATCCAATTGAGCGGCAAGCCGCTTTCGGAGCAGCAGGGAAATGCACGTGCGCGGTTTCCGTATCGCGTGCTGAAGCTGGCGCTGATTCCTCCCGATCGCCAGCGCTTGCGCGAACGTATCGCGCAACGGTTCGATGCGATGCTGCAGGCGGGCTTCCTCGATGAAGTGCGCGCATTGCGTGCGCGCGGCGATCTGCATCCGGAACTCCCGGCGCTGCGCGCGGTGGGCTATCGCCAGGCGTGGCAGCATCTGCAGGGCGCAACCGATGCACGCGAATTCCGCGCGCGCGCGATCTTCGCCACCAACCAGCTCGCCAAGCGCCAGCTCACCTGGCTGCGCGGCGAGGTGGATGCGCGGGTGTTCGATCCCGATGGCGCAGGCTCGCGTGAGGTTGCCGCAAGCGCGGTCGGGTTGTTTCTGGGCCGCGCGCCCGGAACGTAAGCGCTTGAGCGGCAAAATGATATGCTTGACGGCCGGTCGGCATGGAAGCGTGCGCCGGTACGCAACAAACCAACAACAAGCGGGCGAATGAAATTTCGGGGAGCCAAGTCATGTCCAAGGGCCAATCCTTGCAGGATCCGTTTTTGAACGCTCTGCGCCGCGAGCATGTACCGGTCGCGATTTATCTGGTCAACGGGATCAAACTGCAGGGCACGATCGAATCGTTCGACCAGTTCGTGGTACTGCTGCGCAACCAGGTCAGCCAGATGGTTTACAAGCATGCGATCTCGACCGTGGTGCCCAGCCGCAACGTCAAGATGACCAATGGCGACACGCATGGCGAAACGGCAACCGAGGAAGCGCCGGCCGCTACCGGCTCCGAAAGTACCTGATATGCCCAGTCGAACATTTTGAACGCGCTCTTCGAACGCAATCGCAAAGGCGAACGCGCGCTGCTGGTGCTGCCTTACTCGCGCGGCAGTGGCGATTCGGCGCGGCGCGCGCAAGAATTCACCGAGCTGGCCAGATCCGCCGGCGCGCAAGTACTCGACAGCGTTGCCGCGCGCGTGCAAGCGCCCAATCCGCGTTTCTATATCGGCACCGGCAAGGCCGACGAGGTGCTGGCACGGGTGCGCGCGCTGGAAGCCGACCTGGTGCTGGTGGATCACGCGCTCACGCCGGTGCAGGAGCGCAACCTTGAAAAGCATTTCGGTGTGAGGGTGGTGGATCGCGCCGGCTTGATCCTCGACATCTTTGCGCAGCGCGCGCGCTCGCACGAAGGCAAGCTGGAAGTCGAACTCGCGCAATTGAAACATATGGCGACGCGTCTGGTGCGCGGCTGGACCCATCTGGAACGCCAGCGCGGCGGTGCGATCGGCTTGCGCGGTCCCGGCGAAACCCAGCTGGAAACCGATCGCCGCCTGCTCGGCGAACGCGTCAAGCAATTGCAGAAACGCATCGACAAAGTCGGCGTGCAGCGCGGGCAGCAACGCCGCGCCCGCCTGCGCAACACCTTGCCGCGCGTGGCGCTGGTCGGCTACACCAATGCCGGCAAATCCACCTTGTTCAACGCGTTGACACAAGGCCACGCCTACACCGCGGATCAATTGTTCGCCACGCTCGATCCCACCGTGCACCGGCTCGAAGGCCTGAATTGCGGCCCGGCGGTGCTGGCCGACACGGTCGGTTTCATCCGCGAGTTGCCGCACGATCTGGTCGCCGCGTTCCGCGCCACGCTGGCTGAAGCACGCGAAGCCGATCTGCTGTTGCACGTCGTCGATGCCGCCGACCCGGACCGCGATGAGCTGATCGGCGTGGTCAACGCGGTGTTGGAGGAAATCGGCGCGGGCGACGTGCCGCAGTTGATCGTGTTCAACAAGATCGACTTGATGCAGCGGGCGACCGCGGACGTTCCAACTGGCGAACATCGTGCGCTGGATGCTGCTCCAGATTCCGATCCGGCCGATGTCGGGCTTCCTCTGGGAGCAAACGCGCACCCGCATCTGGATCGCGGCGGCGATGATTTGCCTAATCGCGCGTGGGTTTCCGCCGCCACCATGGCGGGGCTGGATTTGCTGCGCGAGGCGATCGGCGAGCGTCTATCCGGCGCACGGGTTCACGCGGATCTGCACCTGCCGCCGCAAGCGGGACGTCTGCGCGCGAAACTGATCGAGATCGGCGCGGTGCAGAGCGAGCGCTACGACGAACACGGCTGGACGCTCGCGATCGACGCGCCGCGCGAGCTGCTGGCGCCGCTGGCGGGCGATGGGCGCAACAGCGAAGGACAGTTATTGCGGCCGTTGCTGGGTAGCGGAGGGCTGCACGGCATAGCCTGAACGGTCCAGCTTCAACCGGTGCCGAACTTGTGCGTCCAGTGCTCGCCAGGCAACCAGGCCCTTGGGTTCGGCGCGAGCAGCCATCCCTGGAGCCGTCGCCCGCCCGCACTTTTCTTGTTCCGCATCCTGCTGCACAAGCAAAGCCCCGCCTTCGCCGTCCATGGCTTCGGCGCTCGGCGGGCGAAGCGATGCTTCGGCCAATTCCGCCTCGTCCTTGTGCGTGCGCTCGGAGCAGCGCGATCTGCCATTCAAGGCAGATCGCAAACGCCGCTCGTTGCTAAGCTCGCGCGTCCTGCGCTCGCCAAGCAGCCCAGCGCTCGGGTTTGGCGCGAGCAGCCATCCCTGGAGCCGTCGCCCGCCCGCACGTCCTTGTGCGTGCGCTCGGAGCAGCGCGATCTGCCATTCAAGGCAGATCGCAAACGCCGCTCGTTGCTAAGCTCGCGCGTCCTGCGCTCGCCAAGCAACCCAGCCCTCGACATCCTGTCTCGGGCGTTCGTCCGCGCAGCCGATGCCGTTCAAGGCATCGGCTAAACGCGCGGCCTTACCCTGCTAAACTTGCATCCGTTTGCGCCTTTGCCGCGCGTCCTCAACTGGAATTCGCAAGCCATGCCCTGGAAGGAGCCCGGCGAAAAACCGCGCGAGCCGAACGAACCCTGGGGGAGGGGCAATCGGCCGGATGGCAATCGCCCCGGCGGCGGCAACGATTTCGATCTTGAAGCGCAACTGAAACGCCTGCGCCGGCGCTTCGGCCGTTTCGGCGGCGGACCCACGGGCCTGATCGTGCTGATCGTGGTTGCGGTGCTCGCCTGGTTCGCGGTGGGTTCGTGGACGCTGATCGACGCGCGCGAAGTCGGCATCCTGCTGCGCTTCGGCCAGTACCAGGCCACGCTGAAACCCGGCCTGCACGTGCACCTGCCGCGTCCGCTCGCGCAGGTCTTGACGGTGGATGTCGGCCGCTCGCGCACCGTGAGCGATCAATTGCGCATGCTCACCCGCGACGGCCAGATCGCGCTGGTGGATTTTTTCGTGCAGTACAAAGTCGCTGATCCGCGCAAGTTCCTGTTCGCGGTGCGCGACCCGGAAGATGCCATGCGCGAGGCGGTACTTGCCGCGGTGCGCGCACAGGTTGGCGGCCAGACGATGCAGCAGTTGAGCGCGCCCGATGGCAACGCGCTCACCGATCGCATCCGGAGCGATCTGCAGCGCACGCTGGATGGTTACGGCAGCGGCATCGCGGTCACCGAGGTCGGTATCCAGAATGTGTCGGTGCCTCAGGAAGTGAAGGATGCCTGGGACGACATCGGCAACGCGCGCCAGGATACCCGGCGCATGGAAAGCGATGCGCACGCGGCGGCCGCCAAGATCGAATCGGATGCGCGCGCACAGGCCGCGCAGCTGCGCGCCGATGCCGATGCCTACAAGACCGGCCATGTCGCTGCCGCGCAAGCGGAGTCCGCGCGTTTCAATCGCATCCTCAATGCCTATCGCGCGGCACCCGATGTCACCCGGCGCAAACTGTGGCTGCAAACCATGCAGGAGGTGCTTGCGCAGAATCGCACCGTTGTCAACATCGGCAGCGGCAGCGTGATCATCCAGATGCCGCCGGCGCCGACCGCATCTCAAAGCGGGGCCGGCGAACCGGCGCCGGCTGCCAGCAGCGGCAATGCCGTAAAAATTCCCGCGCCCGCGCGCAAGCCCAAAGGCGGTGCGACATGAAAATCGTTGCCGCGTTGATCGTGCTGGTACTGGTGCTGGCCGGCGCCGACAGTGTCTTCGTCGTGCGCGAAGGGCATGGCGCGCTACTGCTGCAATTGGGCCGCATCAGCAGCGGCGCGCTCGCGCCCGGGCTGCATTTCAAGATTCCGTTCGCGCAGCAGGTGGATATGTACGACACGCGCGCGATCGTTTCGGAATCGGAGCCGGAGCGCTACCAGACCGCCGACGGCGAGGCGGTGGATGTCGGCTTTTATGCACGCTGGCGGGTGGCCGATCCGGACGCGTATTACCGCGCCACCGCCGGCGAGGAATTGCAGGCCACCCAGCAGATGATGCCGCTGATCCGCGACGCGTTGCGCTCGCAGGTGCAGGCACACGAGCTGCGCGATGTCATCGCCGGCGACGGCGCCATTTCCACGCGCTTGCGCACGCTGGTGGACAGGGAAACGCGCACGCGGCTAGGAATGGAAATCCTGGATGTCGGCATCGAGCGCGTGGAGTTTCCCGACGAGGCGGCCGACGCGGTGTACAAACGCATGCAGGCCAACGCGAAATCCCGGTCTGCCGCGTTGCGCGCCGATGCCGAAGCGCAGGCGTCGGATATTCGCGCCGCCGGCGAGCACAAGGCGCAGGAACTGCTGGGTCAGGCACTGCAGGACGCCGCCGCCACCCGCGGCGATGCCGACGCGCAGGCGGCGAAAATCCATGCCCAGACCAGCGCCCAGGATCCGCAGTTCTTCGCGTTCTGGAGCAGCCTGGAAGCTTACCGCGCCGCGTTTGGCAGCGGTCGCGCGGTGATCGTGCTGGATCGCGATTCGCCGTTCCTGAAGGAGTTTGGCGGCGCGAATGCAACGAACAAGTAGCGTGCGCTTCGCGCATGACGGCGAAATGGGTAGCGTGCGCTCCACGCACGGTTGAACGGAACATGTTTTTGTAGGAGCCGGCTTGCCGGCGACATGAAAGGTTGTCGCGCGCGGGCGCGCGCCCGAGGCAGGAGCCGAGGGCCGGGTGACTTGGCGAGATCAGGACGATCGAGCCTAGTCACCGATCGTCGCCCCACCACCGAACGAATCATCGAAGTGAGAACGTACAAATGGGTCAATCCGTCGTAATTCTCGGCGCCCAATGGGGCGACGAAGGCAAGGGCAAGATTGTCGACCTGCTGACGCAGGACATCGGCGCGGTGGTGCGTTTCCAGGGTGGCCACAACGCCGGCCACACGCTGGTGATCAAGGGCAAGAAAACCGTCCTGCACCTGATCCCGTCGGGCATCCTGCGCGAAGGTGCGCTGTGCCTGATCGGCAATGGCGTGGTGCTCTCGCCTGCGGCGCTGAAGCAGGAAATCGGCGAACTGGAAGCCAGCGGCGTGGAAGTGCGTTCGCGCCTGAAGATTTCCCCGGCGACGCCGCTGATCATGCCGTACCACATCGCGCTCGATCAGGCGCGCGAGAAGGCCGCCGGCGCGGGCGCGATCGGCACCACCGGTCGCGGTATCGGTCCGGCTTACGAAGACAAGGTCGCGCGCCGCGGCGTGCGCGTCGCGGATCTCAGCTACCCCAACGAACTCGCCGACAAGCTGCGCGAAGTGCTGGACTACCACAACTTCGTGCTGACCAAATATCTCAATGCCGCCGCGATCGATTACCAGAAGACGCTCGATGAAGCCGTCGCCTTCGGCGAATACGTCGAGCCGATGAAGTCGGACGTTGCCGGCATCCTGCATGATCTCCGCCGCAACGGCGAGCGCGTGCTGTTCGAAGGCGCGCAGGGCGCGCTGCTCGACATTGATCACGGCACCTATCCGTACGTCACCTCAAGCAACACGACGACGGGCGGCGCGCTGGCCGGCGCGGGCGTCGGCGCGGATTACATCGATTACGTGCTCGGCATTGCGAAAGCGTATGCCACGCGCGTCGGCGGCGGCCCGTTCCCGACCGAACTCGACGACGACATCGGCGCGGCGATCCGCAAGCGCGGCGACGAATTCGGCGCCAGCACCGGCCGCCCGCGCCGCTGCGGCTGGATGGACATCGTGGCGCTGAAACGCGCGGTGCTGATCAACGGCATCTCCGGCCTGTGCATCACCAAACTCGACGTGCTCGACGGCATGGAAAAACTCAAGGTGTGCATCGCCTACGAATACCGCGGCAAGCGCACCGAGTACGCGCCGCTGGACGCGGAAGGCTGGAAGGAATGCACGCCGGTGTACCTGGAATTCCCGGGCTGGCAGGAACAAACCCACGGCATCACCGAATGGGACAAGCTGCCGCCCGCCGCGCGCGCGTACCTGCGCGCGCTGGAAGAACTCGCCGGCTGCCCGCTCGCGATCGTCAGCACCGGCCCCGACCGCGACGCCAACATCGTGCTGCAGGATCCGTTCGCGTAACTTTCCCGATCGGGAATATTTGGCTTGACCACGCCCCCGTAACCA
>DATNFU010000031.1:0-9787 GCA_035606235.1 Rhodanobacteraceae bacterium | reverse complement strand
CACGCCGATCCTGCGGGTGCGTCTGGCTTCCGACGTTCCCGCCGCGCAGCGCATGAATCTGCAAGTGCTGCGCACCGACACGCCAACCTTCAATGCGCTGATCGAATCGCGCCGCAACCGTTCGGATGCGTGGTATCTGCACAAGGCGGGCAAAATCGACCTGTGCAATGTACCGCTGCCGGTGCGCGAACAAAAATAGTTCCGCTCGCAAGCGAGTGGATTACTTTCCTTTCGGGGAAAGTAACCGAAACCATTGCCCGCAAATGTTCGTTATGCGCGAGTGAATAATTACAACCTTTGCGCCTTGAACGTATCGCAATCGGCGATGTTGCCGGACCGGAAGCCGGCCTGGAACCAGTGCACGCGTTGCGCGGAAGTGCCGTGGGTAAAGGAGTCCGGCACCACCGTTCCCTGGGATTCCTTTTGCAGGGTGTCGTCGCCAATTTGCGAAGCGGCGTTCAACGCGCTTTCGACGTCGCCCGGTTGCAGCCATTGCAGTTGCTGTTGCGACCGATTGGCCCACACGCCGGCGAAACAGTCGGCCTGCAATTCCAGCCGCACCGATAAACCGTTCGCGCCCTGCATCGGCGCACCGCGATCGTGCGCCTGCTGCTCCGCATCCATGATCCCGAGTTGGTCCTGCACATGGTGGCCAACCTCATGCGCGATCACGTACGCGCGCGCGAAGTCGCTGTCGGAATGGAAACGCGTGGCCAGTTCCTGGAAGAAATCCAGGTCGAGATACACGCGCTGGTCACCGGGACAATAGAACGGGCCGACCGCGGCCGAAGCGCCGCCGCAAGCGGTACCGATCTGGCCGTGGAACAACACCAGCCTGGGGTCCACGTACTGCTTGCCCATGCGCTGGAAATACGCCGCCCACACGTCCTCGGTGCTGCCCAGGATGTGCTTGACGAAATTCACCTGTGGGTCGTTCGCATCGGCCGGCGCGGTCTGCTGCTGCGACGTCGCACCGCCGCCGCTCAGCAGCCCGAAAATGAAGCCACGCGAGGAGGGAAAGATGATCGCAATCAGGATCGCGATGACGGTGCCGCCGAAGCCCAGGTGGATGGGGCCGAATCCGCCGCCACCACCGCCGCCCTGCTCCACGTTGCCGCTCGAGCGGCTCTTGTTCCAGAGCA
This sequence comes from Rhodanobacteraceae bacterium, assembly GCA_035606235.1. Lineage (GTDB taxonomy): Bacteria > Pseudomonadota > Gammaproteobacteria > Xanthomonadales > Rhodanobacteraceae > 66-474. The sequence continues at coordinate 8,645 of DATNFU010000031.1, read as the reverse complement.
TGACCAAGCTCCCTCTGCCGAAAATGTCGCCGACCTGCAGGCAGGCTCCTGCTGCAGCGGCTTGCGGTGCCCAGTTCGCCCGCGATGAATTGCCCACGCAGTTGGCTACTGTGCGATCGTCGCCCGCGTCGCGCAAGCGAAAAGTGAACGGCCGCCTGGCGGTCGATCACATCGTGCGTCGCCTCGTGTAATCTGCAAGAGACTTCGACGCACCGCAGGGAGCGAAGCATGTCCGCAGTCAAACGCAGCATCCTCTGGATCATCGGCGTGTTGATCGCACTGGTCATCATCGCGATCGTGTTCATCGCGCTGTTCGACTGGAACCGCGCCAAGCCCTGGTTGAACAACAAGGTCAGCACGGCGATCGGCCGCCCGTTCTCCATCAACGGCGATCTCTCCGTGCACTGGGCGCGCAATACCGACGAGGGCGGCGTGTCCGCGTGGATTCCGTGGCCGCGCTTCACCGCGCGCGATGTCAGCATCGCCAATCCGGCGTGGGCAAGGCGCAAACAATTCGCGAGCCTGCAAGCGGTGCGCTTCAGCCTGTCGCCGCTGGGGCTGATCGGGCACGACCTCCACATTCCCTCGCTGAAGTTGATCGGCCCGAATATCGATATCGAGCGCGATCAGCAGGGCCACAACACCTGGACATTCCAGTTCGGCAAGCCGTCGGGCTGGAATCTGGTCGTCGACGACGTGATCCTGGATCGTGGCACGCTCACGATCGACGACGCCAAGCTCAACCTGCATCTCGATGCGGTGATCACGCCGCTCGGCAAGCCGCTGCCGTTCGCGCAAGTCATCGCTTCGGCGCCGGTGGGCGGCAATGCGCCGGCGCCGCATACCGATCAATCGTATTACTTCGGCTGGACCGCGCGCGGCACCTGGCGCGGCGCGACCGCGCAGGGCAGCGGCAAACTGGGCAGCGTGCTGGCACTGCGCGATGCGTCGTTGCCGTATCCGCTGGAAGTGGATCTGAAACTGCACGACCTGCGCATTGCGTTCGCCGGAACCTTGACCGATCCCGCGCACCTCGCCGCATTGAACCTGCGTCTGAAAATGTCCGGGCAAAGCATGGCGCATCTGTATGCACTCACCGGTGTCGCGTTGCCGGCCACGCCGCCGTTCTCGACCGATGGACACCTCACCGGACAAATCCATCAATCCGGCAGCGTGTTCCATTACCAGGATTTCAATGGCAAGGTCGGGGTAAGCGATCTGCACGGCTCGATGACTTACGACACGGCGCCGGCACGGCCCAGACTCAGCGGCACGCTGACTTCGAACACGCTGAAGTTTTCGGATCTGGCCCCGCTGATTGGCGCCGACAGCAACAAGGAAAAGGCGCAGCGCGGCATTCCAGTGCGCCAGCCGGCGGACAAGGTATTGCCGATCGAGCCGTTCGACACCTCGCGCTGGCGCACCATGGATGCCGACGTGCATTTCGCCGGCAAGCACATCGTCCGCAAGGCACAATTGCCGATCGAGAACCTTTCCACGCATCTGCTGCTGAGCGACGGCGTGCTGACGCTCGATCCCTTGCGTTTCGGTGTTGCCGGCGGCGATCTCGATGGCCGCGTACGCCTGGACGGCCGCCGCGATCCGCTGCTGGGGGAATTCCGGATGTCCGCGCGCGGCATGGCGCTGAAGCAGATGTTTCCCACCGTGGCGTTGATGCAGAACAGTTCCGGCCTGGCCAACGCCGACCTCGCGCTGTCCGGGACCGGCGATTCGGTGGCCGCGCTGCTCGGCACCAGCAATGGCGAGATCAAGTTGCTGGTGGACGGCGGCACGATCAGTGACTTGCTGCTGGAGGAAGCGGGACTCAATCTCGCCAACATCGCGGCCGACAAATTGTTCGGCGACAAGCCGGTCAAGATCAATTGCGTCGCGGCCGATTTCGTCGCCAAGGATGGTCTGCTCGACACACGATTGTTCGTATTCGACACCGAGGATGCCACCATCAATATCAGTGGAACCATCAATCTCAAGACCGAGCAGCTCGATCTCGCGATGCACCCGCATTCCAAGGGCCTGCGCATCCTGTCGCTGCGTTCACCGCTGTACCTGCGAGGGACGCTGAAGAACCCCAACGCCGGCGTGCAGAAGGGTCCGCTGCTGGCGCGCGCCGCCGGCGCGGCGACGCTGGGAGTTATCGCGGCGCCATTGGCCGGCCTGGCTGCCATGATCGCGCCGAGCCGCGATCAGGGTCATCAATGCGCCGCGCTGATCGCGCAGATGCGCAAGGCACCGAAGGCGCCTGCACCGAAATAGCGGATTCCGGGGGTTAGCCGTAACGCGACCGCCAGCCGTCGTTGCGAACGCGGCGGGGCCGCGATTCGGCATTGGCTGTCCGCCAGCCCAAAGGCGGATTGCAAAGCCCCTCGATGACTTTGCTCTGCCAATCGTCGGTTGTTCGAATTCGCTCCAGAGGAATTGCCCGGTTCGCAGGCTTGTGCGCGGCCCCGGATCGATGAAAGGTTGCTACGCTGTTCGCCCTTTCCTCGTCCACCATTCATCGTCCATCTTGCCGCAACTCGCACCTTCACCCTCACGCCCCGCCTTCGACTCTTTCGCCATATGACCCCTCACGCGCGCGCGCAATGGCAGATCCACTTCTGCGTGGTGTTGTGGGGCTTTACTGCGATCCTCGGTCGCGCGATCACGTTGTCGGCAATCTCGCTGGTGTGGTGGCGCATGCTGATCGTCACCACCGCGTTGCTGTGCGCGCCGCGCGTATGGCGCGGCTTGCGCGCGCTGTCGTTGCGTCTGTTCGCGATCTATGCCGGGATCGGCGTGGTCGTGGCGCTGCATTGGTTGACGTTCTACGGCGCGATCAAACTGGCCAACGCCTCGGTCGCGGCGACCTGCATCGCGTTGGCGCCGGTGTTCCTGGCCCTGATCGAGCCGTGGATCGCGCGTCGCCGCTTTGATCTGCGAGAACTCCTGCTGGGTGCGGCGGTAGTGCCGGGCGTCGCGCTGGTGGTCGGCGGGGTGCCGGGTTCGATGCGGATCGGCATCGCGGTGGGCGCGCTGTCGGCGCTTTTCGTCGCCTGTTTCGGCGCGCTCAACAAGCGCATGGTGGAACACGCCGACCCGCTCACCGTCACCTTCGTCGAACTCGGCGCGGGTGCGATATTCCTGACCGTCATCACGCCATGGCTGCCGCACGTCGGCACCGCTTTCGTGCTGCCTGATGCGCACGATGCAATCCTGTTGCTGACGCTGGCGCTGGTCTGCACCCTGTTGCCATTCGCACTATCGCTGGTCGCGCTGCGGCACTTGAGCGCATTCAACGCGCAGCTCGCGGTGAACCTGGAGCCGGTGTACGCGATCGTGCTGGCGATCGTGCTGCTGGGCGAACAGCATCAGCTGGATGCCTGGTTCTATCTCGGCGTGGTGGTGATCCTGGGTGCCGTTTTCGCGTATCCGCTGATCAGCCGCCGGCCGGCCGCGATGCCGCAACCGGAAATGCTCGGCACCGCCGAATCCAAGGCGATCGATTGAAGCCGCATGAACCCACAGCGACCAGCCGAAGGTTTGCATATCGTCTCCGCCCTGCGCATCGAATCCGGGCAGCGCCAGGAAGCGCCTGATCGCGTGATCGAGGAGACCCCGGTGGCGATGCTCTACAACGGCATCGCCCATGCGGTGATGATGGCCACCCCTTGCGACCTCGAAGATTTTGCGCTGGGTTTTGCCCTGACCGAAGGCATCATCGAGAACGCGGCCGAATTCGAACTGGTGGATTGCCTGCGCACCGAACACGGCATTTCACTGCAGGCGCTGATCCCGCAGATACGGTTAGACGAGCTGTCACATCGCAAGCGCAACCTGGCCGGCCGCAGCGGCTGCGGATTGTGCGGCGTGGAGTCGCTGGAGCAAGCAGTGCGGCCTTTACGCAGCATTGAATCAGATACTTGCGTAGCAATTGCAATGGTGAATCGAGGCCTGCAGCAACTCGCCGAACAGCAGCCCCTGAATCGCTGCAGCGGCGGCGTGCATGCAGCGGGCTATGTGTACGCGGGTGGCATCCTGGCGCGGGAGGACGTCGGTCGCCACAACGCATTGGACAAATTGATCGGCGCGCTGGCACGGCCAGATTCCACCGAAGGGGTGAGTCGCGACGCTTCGTCTGCCTGGCGCGCGGGCAGCGGCTTGCTCGCGATCACCTCGCGCGCGTCCTATGAAATCGTGCACAAGGCGGCCAGCGCGGGCATTGCCGTGATTGCAGCAATATCCGCGCCGACCTCGCTGGCGATCAAATTGGCCGATCAGGCGGGTGTCACGCTGATCGGTTTCGCGCGCGCGCAGACGATGAATGTCTACACGCACCCGCGAAGATTGTTGTTGCAGGAACAATAAATCAGCTCTTCGATGCCTTCTTGGCGTGCTTCTCCGCGCGCTTCTCCTTCAGCGTTTTCTCCGGCTTTTTCTTGGCTTCCTTTTTCTGCTTCTCCATACCTTTGGTCATGGTGGTCTCCTGGCTTGATCGGCGCGACGCGGCCGCGCACGCAAGGTGCGACGGCAGCGACAGAAAAGCAAGTACTTGAAGATCAGGAGTCGAGCCTGGCGTCCATGCTGATGCGCACCTTCAATACCTTCGACACGGGGCAACCCTGTTCGGCCTGCTTGGCGATGCGCTGGAAAGTGGCGTCGTCCGCGCCCGGGATGCGCGCGACCACCTGCAGGTGTGAGCTCGAAATCTCGAAGCCTTCGCCGGCCTTGTCCAGCGACACGGTCGCGCGGGTCTCGATGGACTCCGGCGTGATCCCCGCATTGCCCAGCAGCAGCGACAGCGCCATCGAGAAGCACGCCGCATGCGCGGCGGCGACCAGTTCCTCGGGATTGGTACCCTTGTCGCCCTCGAAGCGCGAGCCCACCGAGTAACCTTCGTCCTTCAATGCGCCGCTGGCGGTGGAGATCGAACCGCGGCCGTCCTTGAAACCGCCTTTCCATATCGCGGAACCCTTGCTCTGCATGTCCCTCTCCTCGTCACGCGAAAAAGTTAGTATGCGCTGATGCGCGAACCCGCTGCCACCGCAGAACCCATTCTTGTGGTGATGGGGGTGTCCGGCTGCGGCAAGAGCACCATCGGCAACGCGCTGGCCGCGCGGCTGGGTTGGGTCTACGCCGAAGGCGACGATTTCCATCCGCAGGCCAACGTGGACAAGATGCGTGCGGGCAAACCGCTGGACGACGCCGATCGCCAGCCCTGGCTTGCCGCGATCGCGCAGTGGATGGATGCGCAAGCAGACTCGCAACGGCCCGGCGTGATCGGCTGCTCCGCCTTGAAGCGCAGCTATCGAGATTTCCTGCGCAAAGATCGCCCGCAGGTATGGTTCCTGTATTTGCGCGTGCCGCGCGCGATCCTGCAAAGGCGACTGGAAATGCGGCATCACGAATACATGCCGCCCTCGCTGCTGGACAGCCAACTCGCCACGCTGGAAGAACCCGCAGACGATGAGCCGCGCACTCTCACGGTGGATGCGGGCGACCGCGTGGATGCAACCATCGGCGCGCTGATGCACCATTTGCGGGCCGCACACCTGGTCACGAGGAGAACCGCATGATTTCGCTCGCCGGCAGCACGGCCGTCACTGTCATTCCAACCCTGCGCTATCGCAATGCCCTCGCCGCGATCGAATGGCTGTGCCGCGCGTTCGGCTTCGAGAGGCACGCGGTGTATGCGGAAGGCGAAACCGTGCACCACGCGCAACTTACCTTCGGCAACGGCATGGTGATGCTGGGCTCGGCGGACAATGGGAGCGCCTGGGGCAAGCGCATCGCGCAGCCGGACGAAATCGGAGGGCGCGAAACCCAGGCGTGCTATGTCGTGGTCACTGATTGCGCCGGGCACTATGCGCGGGCGCAAGCGGCCGGCGCCGAAATCGTGGATGTACTGGAGACCAAGGATTACGGCGGCAGCGGCTATTCCTGCCGTGACTTGGAGGGCCATCTGTGGTCGTTCGGCGACTACGATCCCTGGGCGGAACACGCAGCGTGAAGCCTTCCGACCCACCGATCGCGGACGAACTCGCCGTCGCGCGCGCTCGGCGCATCCGCGTCGGCATCGGCGGCTGGAACTTCGCCCCATGGCGCGACAACTTCTATCCGAAAGGCCTGCCGCAACGGCGCGAACTGGAATTCGCCAGCCGGCACGTCACCGCGATCGAGATCAACAGCACCTTCTATCGCGCGCAAAAGCCGGCGATCTATGCGAAGTGGCGCGACGAAACGCCGGAGGGGTTCGTGTTTTCCCTCAAAGCACCGCGCCTGATCGCGGAACACAAGCATCTGGCCGGCGCGGGAGCCGCGATTCGCGGATTCGCGTTCGGCGGACTTTCGGAGTTCGGCGATCGGCTCGGCCCGATCGTGTGGCAGTTTCCGCCTTCGCGCGCGTTCGAGCGCGATGACTTCGCCGCCTTTCTCGACCTGCTGCCGCGCCAGTTGGATGGCGTTCGGCTTCGGCACGCGATTGAAGTGCGACACGCAAGTTTCCTGTGCGATGAATATCTTGAACTTGCGCGCGCGCACCACGTGGCAAGCGTGTACACCGACTCCGCCGAATACCCGAGTTTCGCCGATCTCACCGGCGATTTCGTCTACGCGCGCCTGATGCGCAGCCGCGCGGCTGCGCACGACGGTTATACGCCCGCGGAACTGGACGCCTGGGCCGAACGCGCGCGCCAGTGGGCGGCGGGTGAAGAACCGCGCGATCTGGCCCACGTGAAATCGGCACGCACGGCGGCAGCACCCGAACCCCGCGACGTGTTCGTTTATTTCATCAGCGCAGCCAAGCAGCGCAACCCCGCAGCCGCGATGGCGCTGTTGCGAAGGCTATCGGCATGAAGCGGATGGTGGCCGTGATCTTCGCCGCTTCGCTGCTGGCCGGATGCGCCACGGCGCCAAGGCATGTCGCGCGCGTTCCGCAATCATGGGCCACGCGTATCGACGCTCTGCTCGCGCAACCGCGCTTCGCGCATGCGGAGTGGGGAGTCAGCGTGATGTCGCTCGACAGCGGCAGAACACTTTACGCGCACAATCCCGACAAGCTCTTCGTACCGGCCTCCAATGCCAAGCTCTACACTGCCGCGCTGGCGCTGGACACGTTCGGGCCAGGCAGGCGCTTCGACACTACGTTGTACCGAACCGATGTACCGATTGCCGACGGCACACTCAACGGCAATTTGATCCTGGCCGGTGGCGGCGATCCTTCGCTGGGGAGAGCGGATACCTCGCCGGACTGGGCGGATCGCCTGGCACAAGCACTGGCGAGCCGAGGGGTGCACCGCGTACGCGGTGATCTGGTTGCGGACGCGACATTTCTCCAAGCTCCGCCCTTCGGCAACGGGTGGGAAGCGAACGATCTGCAGGCCTGGTACGCGGCGCCCGCATCCGCGCTGAACGTGCAGGGCAATCTCGCCTATGTGCAGGTAAGCCGCGTGGCCGGACACTGCTGCGCAGTGAGCATTACGCCGGATGAGGCCGGCCTGCGCGTGGTCAACCTGATGCACGATGACAACGGCGAGCGCGACACGCTCAATCTCTATCGCCCGCCGGGTTCGGAGAGCGTGTATGCGAGCGGCGGTTTGCCCGCCTCTGCCTCGACTCGAACGTTACCGGTTTCGGTTCCAGACCCCGCGCGGTTTGCCGGCAACCTGTTGCGCGATGCACTGCTGCGACAAGGCATCGCGCTGGAAGGCCAGGTGCGGGCGCTGTACTGGCCGCAGCCGGACAATGTCGCCGCTGGCCTTGTCACCATCGACTCGGTGAATTCGCCACCGCTGAGCGACCTGGTCACCCATATGCTGAAGACTTCCGACAATCTTTATGCGCAAACGTTACTGCAAGAAGTCGGCGTGCGCGCCGCGCAAACCGGCACATGCCTCGATCGCGCCGAGCCGCCGACGACCAGTGACGAGTGGGGCCTGTGCGCGCTGCGGGCGATGCTGGCGCGCGCGGGCATTGCCGACGATTCGACCACAATGGAAGAAGGCGCCGGCTTGTCACGCAAGGATCTGGTGACGCCGGCCGCGACCACGCGATTGCTGGCCTGGATCGCGCGACAGTCGTTCGCGAGCGGCTTTCACGATGCATTGCCGATTGCCGGAGTGGACGGCACGCTCGAGCATCGCTTCCTCGGTACGCCGGCGGCCGACAATCTGCGTGCCAAGACCGGCACGCTGACCCATGCCTACGCGCTCTCGGGTTATGTCACCGATGCCGCGGGCGAGCATCTTGCGTTCGCGCTGATGCTCGATCATTACCAACGCCCGAGCGATTCGTTGGGTCGCAACATCGCGCCATCCCCCAACGCAGATCTGGACACGGTCGCTGCGATGCTGACGGAAATCAGATAGGCCGGTCTGGCGCAACCGGCATGCGGGAGGCGTAAGCTGGCCACCGGCCAACCGGTCTTATGCGATGAATCCTGCATCGGACGTCCCGTGATGAAATCCCGAATTTTCGCCCGTCCTTTTCTGCTTCTCGGCTTGCTCGCGTTGACCGCATGCAGCCTGCCCGCGTTGGGCGAACAGGCGCGCGCGGTGCCCGCGCCGAAACTGGATGCGCCGCTTGCCGCAAAATCCGGCACCCAAACCGCGGTGTTCGCCGGCGGCTGCTTCTGGGGCGTGCAATGGGTG
>DATNFU010000030.1:0-60253 GCA_035606235.1 Rhodanobacteraceae bacterium | reverse complement strand
CGACCCGCGAAAGCCTGGGGATTCGGCCGGCCAGACGCCCGATCGCCGCGCCCATCGAGAAATCGTTCCAGCGCACCGTGGTCGCGCGCCACGCGCCTCCGCCGCGTCCGGTGCCGTTCGCCGCGCGCGAAAAAGTGATCGCGAGCCACGGCGGCGCGCCGATTCCAGTGGCGCAGTTGCAGCAAATGCGTCAGCAACATGCGCAAGCGCAGCCGGAGCCGCAACGCGTGCACGTGGTAGCGGCCGCACCCAAGCGCGGCGCGCCCTTGCCACCGATGAAACAGGCACCCGGCCAGCCACCGGCGACAGCGCACGGCGCGCAGCCGCCGATGGTGCGCGCGCCTCGCCCCGGCGAACCGATTCCGCCGCATCAGGCCAATGCAATCCATCCGATCCAGGTGCCGCTCAACCCGTCCAGCGGTGGCGCTCCGAATCGGCCGGCGCGTGCGCCGCTGCGTCCGGGCGAACTGCCGTCGGCGCGCTTTGCCCATCCGCAACGCGAGGCTGGACCCGGCAACGCCAATGCGCCCGAACAACGCGCGGCGCAAGCACGCGAGACGCAGGCGCAACAAGACCAGCAACGTGCCGAGCAGGCGCGGCAGCAGGCCAATCAGGCTCGCCAGAACGGCGAACAGGCGCAAGCCCAAGCCAACGAGCAGCGTGCGCAAGCGGCTCAAGCGCAGGCACAGCAGCATGAGGCGCAAGCCCGTCAGCAGGGCCAGGAGGCTCAAGCCCAGCAAGCGCAACAGCGGGCTGAGCAGTCACATGCGCAGCAGGCACAGCAGCGGGCTGAGCAGGAGCGTCAGCGGGCCGACCAGAACCGCGCGCAACAGGAGCAAATACGCGCCCAGGCGGCCCAGCAGCAAGCGCAGCAGCACGCCGAGCAGGCACGCGCGCAGCAGGAGCAGCAACGCGCCGAGCAGGCACACGCGCAACAGCAACAGCGCGAAGAGCAGATGCGCGCCCAGCAGCAGGCGCAACAACGTCAGGCGCAGGAAGCGCAAATGCGCGCGCAACAGCAGGAGCAACAGCGCGCCCAGCAGGCGCAACAGCGGCAGGCGCAGGAAACACAGATGCGCGCGCAACAGCAAGAGCAACAGCGCGCCCAGCAGCGGCAGCAGCACGCGCCGCCGCCTCCGCGTTCGCAGGAACAGAAGAAGCGCAAGGACCAGCAGGATCAGCAGAACGACGGCGGTCATTGACACGAGCCAATCTCGCGGCGCCTGCGGGCGTCGCGAGAGCCGCGTTACAATGCGCGGATGCAGATCATGCAGATCATCCTGAACGGCACGGCGCGCGAATGCGCGCCCGCCACGACCCTCGCCACCCTGCTCGACGATGCCGGCTACGGCGATCGCCGCGTCGCGGTGGAGGTGAACCGCGCAATCGTGCCGCACAGCTTGCACGCGAAGTACGCGCTGAGCGAAGGCGATCGCGTGGAGATTGTCCACGCGATAGGTGGAGGGTGAGAAGCAGCGTGTACGCAATGCCTTGGGATTTGCGTGCTTCGAACGAGCGGACGAGGGCGGGGTGGATTGGCCCGCCGAGCGCCGAAGCCACGAATGGCGCGAGCAGGGCTTTTCTTGTAAAGCGGAATGCGGAGCAAGAAAAGTCCGGGCCGGCGCCACTCACCAAGGATGGTTGCTTGCGGGGATACTTTTAAACATGTGAACGTCGAACCCGGCAACGGCGGACTCAAAATGCCGGACATAGCACAATCAAACAAAATGGATTCCGGCTTGCGTCGGAATGATGACGATCTGATGAACGCACTCCCGCAATCTGCCGCACCGTTGGTTGGCCCTGATCCACTGATCATCGCCGGTCGCGCATATACCTCGCGCCTGCTGACCGGCACCGGCAAATACAAGCATCTGGAGGAAACCCGGCGGGCCACCGAGGCTGCGGGGGCGCAGATCGTGACCGTCGCGATCCGTCGCAGCAACATCGGCCAGCACAAGGACGAGCCGAATCTGCTGGAGGTGCTGCCGCCGGATCGCTACACCATCCTGCCCAACACCGCCGGCTGCTACACCGCCGAGGACGCACTGCGCACCTGCCGACTGGCGCGCGAACTGCTCGACGGCCACGCACTGGTAAAGCTGGAGGTGCTGGGTGACCAGAAGACACTGTTTCCGGATGTGATCCAGACCCTGAAAGCCGCTGAGATTCTGGTCGCGGAAAACTTCCAGGTGATGGTCTACACCAGCGACGATCCCATCCTTGCCAAGCGGCTGGAAGAAATCGGCTGCGTCGCGGTGATGCCGCTTGCCGCGCCGATCGGCTCGGGCCTGGGCATCCAGAACAAGTACAACCTGATGGAGATCGTCGAGAACGCGCGCGTGCCGATCATCGTGGACGCGGGCGTGGGCACCGCATCCGATGCCGCGATCGCGATGGAGCTCGGCTGCGATGGCGTCTTGATGAACACCGCGATCGCGCTCGCGCGCGACCCGGTGCGGATGGCGCACGCGATGAAGCTCGCGGTGGAGGCCGGGCGCGCCGCGTTCCAGGCCGGGCGGATTCCACGCAAGCGCTATGCGTCGGCATCGAGTCCTGTTGATGGCGTGATTGGTTGATGCGCGATCCGGAAAACAACGGAGAGCCCACGGATCACCCGCGCGCCATCCGCAGCTTCGTGCTCAGGCAGGGCCGCATCACCCCCGCGCAGCAGCGCGCGTTCGAACTGCACTGGCAGCGCTACGGACTCGACTTCAATGGTGAACCGCGCGACCTGGATGCGCTGTTCGGCCGGCCCGCGCCGCATGTGCTGGAAATAGGCTTCGGCAACGGCGAGGCGCTGGCCTGGGCCAGCGAGCACGATCCGGATCGCGATTATCTGGGCATCGAGGTGCACGGCCCAGGCGTCGGCCGGTTGATGAACGCGCTGGCCGCACGCGATGCGCGCAATGTGCGCGTGTGGAAATCAGACGCGGTCGAAGTTCTGGGGCGCGAGATCACGCCGGATTCGCTGGATGAAGTACGCATCTGGTTCCCCGATCCCTGGCACAAGAAACGCCACCACAAGCGGCGTCTGATTCAGCCGACATTCGTCCAGTTGCTGGCCAGCCGTGTCAAACTCGGCGGCCTCTTGCATTTGGCGACCGACTGGGCCGACTATGCGGAGCACATGCGCGAGGTGCTGGAAACGGCGCCCGCGTGGCGCAACACACAAGGGGATGGTGGCTATGCGCAACGGCCGCCTTGGCGTATCGAAACCCGTTTCGAGCAACGCGGCGTGCGGCTCGGTCACGGAGTGTGGGATTTGCTCTATAGCCGGGTGTAGCGTCGTTCCCTTCCGTCCGATGCATTGACCGACCAAGCCAACATCCGATGGAACTGACCTTAACCCCCGACATGATGCTGGTGCTCGGGCTGGTCGGCTTCACCATTGCGATGCTGGTGCTGGAATGGGTACGCGCCGACGTGCTCGCGGTGCTGATCGTGGTGGTGATCGGCATCACCGGGCTGCTGCCCATCGACCAACTGTTCGAGGGATTTGCCGGCAACGCGGTGATCTCGCTGATCGCGGTGATGATCATGGGTGCGGGCCTTGATCGCACCGGGGTCTTGAACAAGGCCGCTTCTTTCATCCTGCGTATTTCGGGTGGCGTGGAATCGCGGCTGTCGCTGGCGGTCAACAGCGTGGTCGGCGGACTTTCTTCGATCATCCAGAGCCAGGCGCTCTCGGCGCTGTTCCTGCCCGTGGTCAGCCGCGTATCCGCGCGCACCGGCGTGCCGCTGCGACGCATGTTGCTGCCGATGGCTTTCATGATCCTGGCCGGCACCAACATGACCCTGATCAGCAACTCGCCGCTGATCCTGCTCAACGACCTGATCGCCAGCGCCGACCGAAACCTGCCGCCCGGCGCGCAGACCATCGAGCCGTTCGGCCTGTTCGCGGTGACTCCGGTCGGCTTGCTCCTGTTGTTCGCAGGCCTGGCTTTCTTCGCGCTGTTCACCCGCAAGCTGCTACCGGACATCGAAGCCGAACAGCCGAAAGTCACGCCTGGCCGCACCGAGAGCTATTTCGCGCAGACCTACGGCCTTGAAGGCGAGGTGATCGAACTGACCGTCACCGCGGAAAGCCCGTTGGTCGGCATGAGCGTGGGAGAAGCGGAACTGCTGACCAACGCGCCGCCGATACTCGCAATCAAGAACGGCAACGAGGCGCGGCTTGCGCCGCCCGCCGATCAACTGATCTGGGTCGGCACCGTACTCGGCGTGCTCGGGCCGCGCGAGCAGGTCAGCGAATTCGCGCAGGCCCAGCAATGTCGCACCGGCGGCCGGCTGCGCGCGCTGGCCGACATGTTCAACCCGACCCGCGCCGGCATTTCCGAAGCAGTGGTGCCGCCTTCCTCGCGTTTCATCAAGCAGGAAGTCGGCGCACTGCGGCTGCGCAAGCGCTATGGTGTTTCGGTGCTGGCGGTCAATCGCGGCGAGCAGGTGTTCCGCGGCGAAGACGTGCGCAGGACCAACCTGCGTGCAGGCGATACCTTGGTGATCCACAGCTTCTGGCGCGATCTCGCACTGGCGGCGGAAGATCGCGACCTGGTACCGGTCACCGACATTCCCAGCGAAGAACATCGCCCCGGCAAGATCTGGCACGCGCTGATCTTCTTTGCGCTGGCGATGGCGCTGGCGCTGTTCGCGGGCCTGCGGCTGTCGGTGGCAATGATGACCGGCGCGATCGGCATGCTGCTGACCGGCGTGCTCAACATGGACGAGGCGTATTCGGCGATCAACTGGCGCACGATCTTCATCACCGCCTGCCTGATTCCGCTGGGCTGGACGATGGACTCCACCGGTACCGCGGCATGGCTGGCGCAGGAAATCCTGCATCACTCGGGCGGGCTGCCTCAGTGGCTGTTGCAGGCCGGCGTCGCGATCCTTGCGCTGCTGTTTTCGCAGGTGATGTCCAACGTCGGTGCGACCGTGATGATGGTGCCGATGGCGATCAACATCGCGCTGGCCTCCGGCGGCAATCCCGCGCTGTACGCGATGCTGGTCGCGATCAGCACCTCCAACACCTTCCTGATTCCGAGCGCGAGCCCGGTGCTGCTGATCGTGGCCGGCCCCGGCGGCTACCGCAGCAAGGATTTCCTGCGCGTGGGTCTGCCGCTGACGCTGATCCTGCTGGTGCTCGGATTGATCGGCGTGAACCTGCTGTTCAAGTTGCACGCGTGATTTTGCCGAACACGTTCCGCGAGCGGATTCGCTCCTATCAGGGGGCTGTCGCAGGAACCTGCTTGCGGGCGAACGCCTGGGCGCGATACACCGCGCCGTTTTCGACCAGCAGCGCCACGCTAGTCAAGGAATCGCCGCGACAGGGCCCGAGCACGCATAAGCCATTCTGCGCCAGCGCGAATGTCGCACCATGCACCGCGCAGGTCAGCTGCCCGTTCTTGAAAAGAAACAAATTCGGCGCGTAATCCATCCGCCGCCCGGTGTGCGGACAGGTATTCAGCCACGCGCGCACATCATTGCCGTTGCGTGCCAGCACCAGCGGCTCGCCATTGGGATCGGCCGGATCAAGGCCCAGCACGCCGCCATCCGGAATATCCTCGACGCGGCACAACGGTGCATTCGGCGCGATCATTTCCATTTTCGAAAATCCTCAAGTCCAGACAAGATAGCAAACCGCGCGCAGCGCGCGAACCCGCACGACAAGATTCGGATAGTGGCAGCGCGACGCGCGGCGTAGCATCACTACATGGATATGAAAGCGACCATGCCCATCCCATCAGCCGCGCTCGAACAGGCGCGAGCAATCCTGGAAGGTGGTGACAGCGCACCGAATTTGCGCGAACTCGCGGCGCGGGTGGGGCTATCGCCCAGCCACTTGCAGCGCGCGTTCCGACGCGCCTACGGCGTGTCGCCGGCGGAATATGCGCGCGCGCGGCGCTTCGGCGAATTCAAGCGCGCGCTGCGCGAAGGCGCAGCCGTAGCCGACGCGGTGTACGACGCCGGCTTCGGTTCCGGCAGCCGCGTCTACGAACATACCGATCGCCTGCTGGGCATGCCGCCGACCCGCTACCGGGACGGCGCCGCGGGCGTGGTCATCCGCTATACCACGCTGATCTGTCCCCTGGGCCGCGTGTTGGTAGCGGCAACCGCGCGCGGCCTGTGTGCGGTGAACATCGGCGATGACGATGCCGCGCTGCTCGACAATTTGCGCGCCGAGTTTCCGCGCGCGCAGATCACTCGCGTGGATGCCGGCCGCGACGAATGGCTTTCCGCGGTGGTCGCGCGCATCGCCGCGCAATTCGGCAGGCGCGGCGACTTGCAAGCGCTGCCGCCGCTGGACGTGGCCGCCACCGCGTTCCAGTGGCGCGTGTGGGAAGCATTGACCCGCATCCCCGCCGGCGAAACACGCAGCTATGGTCAGATCGCACGCGCAATCGGCGCGCCGAATGCTGCGCGCGCGGTCGGCCGTGCCTGCGGCTCCAATCGGCTCGCGTTGATCGTTCCCTGTCATCGCGTGGTGCGCGAGGACGGCACGTCCGGCGGTTGGCGCTGGGGCGCGGCGCGCAAACAGCAGTTGCTCCAACAGGAAAAACGCAGGGCGGGCGTTGACCCGCCGCTTGCCGCACGTTGAACGGCATTCAACCCTGCGCAACAAAAATGTCATAACGGTGGCCGGCAATGGCCATGCCGTCGCAGCTAGAATGAATCCACGCCTCCGCCCCGGAGGCGTTTGCTGTTTGCGTCGTCGCTCGGCGCAATGAATGACCTTCTCATGAACGACACCGCTGTTTCGCTCTCCGCCAACGCTTCGCACGAGCGGCGCTGGCTGATCCCGCTCGCACTCGCGACCGTGTATGTGGTGTGGGGTTCCACCTATCTCGGCATCCGCTACGCACTGACCGGCTTCCCGCCGTTCGTGCTGGCGGCGCTGCGCTTTTTTTGCGCGGGCGTCGTGATGTATGCCTGGCTGCGCCTGCGCGGTGCGCCCGCGCCGACGCGATTGCAATGGCGCAACGCCGGGATCACTGGCGTGCTGCTGCTCGCATTCGGCAACGGTCTGGTCTGCTTCGCCGAGCAATTCGTGGCTTCCGGCGTGGCCGCCGTGGCGATCGCCAGCGAACCGCTGTTCATTGCGCTGGTGCTGTGCGCGTATCGCGAATGGCCACGCCGGGCGGAAGTGATCGGCCTGATCGTCGGCTTCGTTGGCGTGGTGCTGCTCAACAGTGGCGGCGATTTGCGCGCGTCGCCGTGGGCGGCGATCGCGCTGCTGATCGCAACCGCGGCATGGGCATTCGGCTCGATCTGGAGCCGTCGTCAGGACATGCCGAAAGGTCCGATGAATGTCGCCGCCCAGATGCTGTGCGCTTCGGCGGCACTGGCCGTAATGGCCCTTGCCAGCGGCGAGCGATTGCCGATACATGTGCCGGCGACTTCAATCGCCGCGCTCGCTTACCTCGCGATTTTCGGCTCCATCATCGCCTTCAGCGCATACCTGTTTCTGCTGCGCGCGGTGCGACCGGCATTATCGGCCAGTTACGCCTATGTCAATCCGCCCGTAGCAGTGTTGATCGGCGCGTTGATCGCCGGCGAGCGCGTCGGCGCACTGGAACTGGCGGGCATGGTGGTGATCCTGCTGGGTGTGGCGACCATCACGCTTGCGCGTATCCGCAATACCATCCCCGACCGGCCCTAGGCGGACGCCATGGTCGTGCCGGGCGCCCACCCCTCAACCGTGCTCAGGGCGCCATCGGCGCGCGAACATTCGGTTCGCAAGCACATCGATTCGCCTGCAGGGGGAAGGAGCGGCGCACACGCGCTAAAATCCGGTCATGACTAAATGGATCATTCTCGGCATCCTGATTGTGTGCGCTATCTACGTGCACCTGCGCGGGCGCGTGCGGCACAAGTTCGTGCGGCAGGTGACCGACCATTCCACTTTCATGGCGCCGATCAACGTGCTGATGTACGCGTTCTCGCGCGTGGCACGCACACCGTATCTGGCGCTGGCTGATTTTCCGGAGCTGGAAAGGCTGCGCAGCCACTGGCGCGAGATCCGCGACGAGGCGATCGCGCTTTCCGCGGCCAGCCACATCAAAGCTTCCGGCAATTACGATGATGCCGGCTTCCACTCGTTTTTCCGTACCGGCTGGAAGCGTTTCTATCTGAAGTGGTACGACGAGCAGCCGCATCCCTCGGCGCAGCAACTGTGCCCGCGCACGGTGGAACTGCTGCGCGCGGCGCCGCATGTCAAGGCGGCGATGTTCGCGGAACTGCCGCCAGGCAGCAATCTCGGCAAGCATCGCGATCCGTACGCGGGCTCGCTGCGCTACCACCTCGGGTTGATCACGCCCAACGACGATCGCTGCTGGATTCGCGTGGACGACGAGCCCTACAGTTGGCGCGACGGCCAGGGCGTGCTGTTCGACGAGACTTACATCCACTGGGCCATGAACGAAACTGACCAGAACCGGATCATCCTGTTCTGCGATGTCGAACGGCCGATGAAATTCCGCTGGGCCGATGCACTGAACCGTTTCGTGGCGCGACATTTTCTTGCCGCCGGCTCCGCGCCCAACATGGAAGGCGACCGCACCGGCGGCATCAACCGCATCTTCAAGTACGTCTACGTGATCCGCCGCGTGTCCAAGGCGATCAAGAAGCGCAATCGCAAGCTGTATTACGCCGCCAAGTGGACACTGCTGGTCGCGATCCTGGCGGCGATCTTCGTGCCGTGGCGCATCCTCTGATTCGCGCTTGCGCGATTAGTTCGATTCGTCATTCCGGCGCAGGCCGGAACCATTTTGATTTTCCTCTGCAGAATTCTTGTTCCGCTCGCTGGCGCGAGCGGGTGACTTTTGTCGCGGCAAAAGTCACCAAAACCGCTTTACGCCGGCACGGTGATCGAACGAACGTCGTGTCCGTTCGACTTCCCTGCGCTTCTCTCGCCAAGCGCGCCGGCGCGAACTCGCACGTCCCTGTGCTCAAACAGTCGCGCCTTTCCCGCGCTTGGCGCTGAGATGCTCGGCACCGTGCGACGGCTTTGAAAGCTCGCTCAAGACGGCCATCCCTGGCCTGCATATGGCGTTTTGCGAGCTGCGCTCAAAGTTCGCGCAACGCCGTGGTCACCGGCAACCGCGCCGCGCGCATCGCGGGAAACAGGCCGCCGATGAAGCCGATGGCCAGCGCCCATTTCAATCCGCTCCACAGCAGCGCGGGCGAGACCTTGAACTGAAACACCACCTGGCTGAAGTTCGCACCGAGTGTGGACGCCGTGTAGCCGTTGAAGATAAGCCATACGATCGCCGCGCCGATGATGCCGCCGAACAAGGCCAGCAGCATCGTTTCCAGCAGCACCGAAATCACCACCGGCACGCCGCGGAATCCGATCGCGCGCAGGGTCGCTATTTCGCGCGCCCGCGTTGCAACCGCCGCGTACATCGTGTTGAGCGCGCCGAAAACCGCGCCGATCGCCATGATCACGCCGATTGTGATGCCGACCACGCGGATCACTTTGCTCACGCCTTCGGACTGCTTGCTGAAATATTCGCGCGTGGTGGTGACGTCCACCTTCAGGGTCGGGTCGCTCATCAACGTTGCCTTGAAGCGGTCGAAGGCGGACGGCGAACTCAGGCGCACCGTCACCGATTCGGCGCTGCTGCCGCGCCGGTAGGCCGCCGCCACCGAATGCACGTCACCCCACAATTCCGATTCGTTCGAATCACCGGAAGTGAACACCCCGACCACGGTCCATTTCTGGCCGGCCAGCTTCAGATGATTGCCGACATCGAGACCCGCGAATTGGCGTTGTGCGGCTTGGCCGACATCCAGCTCGCGCAGGCCCGGTCTGAAGCGGCGGCCCGCGACAATCTTCACGTTGGGTCGCAACTGCCACGCCTCATCACCCACGCCGCGGATCTCTACATTGGAATCGGTGGCGGGATCATCCTTCTTCGGCACGTTGGCGACTACCACGAGCTCCGCGGACGCGATCGGCTTGCCTTGCGCATCGCTCGCAATCCCCTTCGCCTCCTCGATGGTGGCGATGTTGTCGCGCGTCAGCACCGAATTGCTTTCTGCTTGCGAGCCCCCGCGCAGCACGATTGCGGTGTCGTCGCTACCGGTCTGCCGCAGGGTGGCGCTCAAGCCTTCCCCCATCGCCAGCAGCGCGACCAGCACGCCGACCACGCCGGCAATGCCGACCACGATCACCGCGCTGGATCCGATCCGTTGCCGCATGGTGCTGATGCCGACGTTGGTCACCGACAACGTTTGCCGGCCGCGCCGCGTGGACGCGAGCCACAGCGCCAGCACGATCGCCAGCGCGAGCACCGCGAACCAGGGCAACATCGTCCACACCACCAGCCACGCGATCGCGATCGCGAACAGGCCCAAACCCGACAGGAATTTTTTCATTGATGGACTCCTCAGCGTCCGGCCAGAGCATCGACGATTCGCAACCGCATGCCGCGCAGTGCCGGCAGTGCACCAACGACGATGCCGATCACGATCATCATCACGACGCCTTCGATCCAGCTGCTCGCACCGATCGGCGGCAACTGGATCATGCCGCCGCTGCCCTTGGCGACCAGCGGCGTGATGATGGCCGCCAACGCGAGCCCGAGCACACCGCCGATCAACAGCAGCAGTAGCGCCTCGGTCAGCACCAGCCCGAGCACGCTGCGGTTGGTGAAACCGATCGTCTTCAGGACCGCGAGTTCCGGAATGCGCTCGCGCACCGCTTGCGCCATGGTGTTGCCGGTCAGCAGGATCAGGGTGAAGAACACCGCCGCCATGATCGCTTCCACGATCAGGCCGATATTGCCGAGCTGCTTGGCGAACGAGGCGTTGAAAGCGTTCGCAGTCTGGGTCTTGGTCTCATGGTCGGAGTTGGCCGACAACGCATCCACCGCGTGCGCCACCTGATCGGCCAATTGCGGATTCTTGAGCTTGAGCACGTACCAGCCCACTTCGTGCTGGCTGTACAGGTTGGCTTCGTCGAAGTAGTCCCAGTTCAGAAAAAACATCTGATCCATGCCATTGGGTGCATCCCTGGTGGTCTTGAAGATGCCGACGATCTCGAACGGCCAGGTCTTGTCGCCATTCTTCTGCGGGAAGATCTGCGATTGCAGCGGAATCTTGTCGCCCACCTTCCAGTGATACCGCGCAGCCAGCGCCTCGCCCACCAGCGCGCCGTCGCGTGTGCTGGCGAACGCCTGGCGCTGCGCCGGCGACAGAACGAGATTGGAATTGGTGTCCAGATAATCGTTGTCCACCGCGAAACTCAGGACAAAATTCTTCGGGTCCTGGTACACGCCACCGAACCAGTTCTCGTGACCGACACCTTCGACGCCGGGTACGTTGGCGATGCGCGTTTTCAGGCTCAACGGCAATCCCTGCATGATCGAAAAGCGCGAGGCAACCACCAGCCGTTCGGCGCCCGCCAGGCTGTTGCTGCCGCCGGTAAATGCCACGCGCACCGCGTTGAGCAGGCCGAACAGCAGGAATGCGGCGAGAATCGACACCAGCGTGAAAGTGGTGCGCGTCTTCTTGCGAAACAGCGCCGCCCAGATGAGATGGAAATATTTCATCGCACTCTCCTCAGGCTGTGCGCTGCGCTTCGACAAGGGTGCCCTTGTCCAGATGCAACGTGTGCGACGCATACTCGGCGGCTTTCGGATCGTGCGTGACCATCACGATGGTCTTGCCGTGCTCGCGATTGAGTCGCTGCAACAGCGTCAGCACTTCTTCCGCCGATTGACGATCCAGATCACCCGTTGGCTCGTCGCACACCAGCAAGGTTGGATCGGAAACGATCGCGCGCGCGATCGCCACGCGCTGCTGCTGACCGCCGGAGAGTTCGCCCGGCTTGTGCGAAGCGCGGTCGGCGAGCCCTACCAGTTGCAACGCAACGGACGCATTTTTTCTGCGCTGCGACGCGGAGAGTTTCGTCAGCAGCAGTGGCAGCTCGACGTTCTTCTGCGCCGACAGCGCGGGCATCAGGTTGTAGAACTGGAACACGAAGCCGACATTGCCCGCCCGCCAGCGCGCGAGTTCGCCCTCGCCCATCTTGTCGATGCGCTTGCCGCCCACGCTCAAGCTGCCTTCACTCGGCGAATCCAGGCCGCCGATCATGTTGAGCAGCGTGGTCTTGCCGGAACCGGACGGTCCCATCAGCGCGAAGAAATCGCCGGACGCAATGTCGAGATCGATATGGTGCAGCACCTCGAGCTTCTGTCTGCCGCGTTCGTAAACCTTGCTTAGGCCCCGGATCTGCACCAGCGGTTGGCCTGCATTCTGCTGGTCGGTGTTGCGCGCTTCTGCGACTGCTGCGTTCATCATTAAGTCCTCATGTCTTCATGTCCGTCATTCCGGAGCTGCCCGTTTGCGGGCAGAACCCGGATTCCAGCTTTGCGGCTCAAAAAATCATGGGCTGGATTCCGGAGTCCGTTCGCGATGAAGCCGCGGCTCCGGAATGACGAAAAGAAAAAGTCCGCCGCACCAGAATTGCCATCATTGCGATTCACCCGATTTCACCTTCACCTTCGCGCCATCGACCAGCGAAGCCGCCGGTGCCATCACCACCTGCGCGCCGGCACTCAATCCGGAAGTGACCTGTTTCAAATCATTGAAATCCGCGCCGGTGACGACCGGCGTCCGCTTCGCGCGATCGCCGAGGATCGCAAACACCACGTCGTGCCCGTCGCGCTGCACGATCGCCGTCTTGGGAATCAGCACGCCCGCGATTGGCTTGCTGTTGTCCGCGCGTTTCTCCAGGAACGACACGCGCACGCCCATTTCAGGAATGATGCGTTGATCCTTCTGGTCGAAGGCGATGCGCACCTTCACCGTAGCCTTGCTGCGATCCGCACTGGGAATGATCGCGATCACGTGCGCCGGAATGCGCCAGTCCGGGTACGCATCGAGCACCGCTTCCGCCGGCATATCCGGCTTGACGCGGCCGATGTAGGACTCGTTGACGTCCACGTCCACTTCCAGCGAATCCATGTCCACGATGGTCGCCACGCCCGTGCGGGTGAAGCCGCCGCCGGCGGAGAACGGTGACACGATCTCGCCCACCTGCGCGGCCTTGTCGGTGATCACGCCATCGAACGGTGCACGCACCACGCAGTAGTCGAAGTTGACCTGCGCCGAAGCAACCTGCGCGGCGGCGGCTTGCGCATTCTTCCGGGCGGCTTCCAGACTGGCGCGGTCGGTCACCGCCTGGGTGCGCGCCTGCTCGGCTTGCTGCTTTGAAACCAGGCCGCGCGCGGCGATCGAATCCAGCCGCGCAGCGTCATGTTGCGCCTGCTCCAGTTGCGCGCTCGCCTGCCCGACTTGCGCCACAGCGGCGGCTTCCTGCGCCTTGGCCGTATCCAGCGCGGCCTTGTAGCCACTGTCATCCAGGCGCGCAAGGATCTGGTCTTTCTTGACGTGCTCGCCTTCCTCGACGAGCACTTCGGTGAGCGTGCCGGTGATCTGCGCCGATACCGTCGCTTCGCGCCGGGCCACCACGTACCCGGTCGCCTGCAACACCGCGCCGGCAGCACTGTCGCTGGAAGGCGCGACCGCGGTCGCGGCTTGCACCTCGACGGCGCTGCCGCGCAGCACGTACGCCGCGACGCCGGCAGCGATTACCAGCAGCACGACAATGCCGATTATCCACGGCCAGCGCGGACGCGGCGCGCCACCGTCATCGCGCTGATCGCGGTCGATGCGCAACTGGTGCAGCAGATCACTCTCGTTCAAGTCCTTTCCCCATGCCCATCGGCGCGCGAGTCTGGCATAGCTTGGCAGCACAAGCATGTCGACGACAGCCACGCCCATCAGACGGTGTAATTGACACCTGTCATGCGGGGGTGGAGCGCGCTAGCATTCGCGTTTTCACCGGATTTGAAGTCATGCGTTACGCCATCGAACCCGCACCGGTTTCCTCGCTTGCCATCCTGGGCAGCGAAGCGCGTTTTCCCGTACACCGCATCTACTGCATCGGCCGCAACTACGCCGAACACGCCAGGGAAATGGGCGCGGAAGCGGTCAGCCGAGCCAATCCGGTGTTTTTTCTCAAACCCGCCGACGCGGTCGTGCCGAGCGGCGGCGAGATTCCCTATCCGTCCGCCACGCGCGAGCTGCACCACGAAGTGGAAATGGTGGTTGCCTTGGCGAGCGGCGGTCGTGACATTCCCGCGTCGCACGCACTGGAATGTGTATATGGCTATGGCGTAGGCCTGGACCTGACGCGCCGCGATCTGCAGGCGATCGCAAAGAAAAGCGGGCTGCCTTGGGACGCAGCGAAGGGTTTCGACCATTCCGCGCCCGTGTCGGCGTTGCGTACGGCTGGCGAAATCGGCCACCCAAGCCGTGCGCGTTTGTCCTTGCATGTCAACGGCGAGCCGCGCCAGCACACCGATATCGCCGAGATGATTTTCCCGGTCGCCGAGATCATCGCTGAACTCTCGAAACTGTTCGAGTTGCGCGCTGGCGACCTGATCTTCACCGGCACGTCGGCGGGCGTCGGCCCGCTCGCGCGTGGCGATGCATTCGTTGCGGAGCTGGAAGGCGTTGCCACGCTGGAAGGCAGACTCATCTGAATCGCCTGTTTGGCTGCCGATTTGTCACTGCGCTACAGTGGACGCGAGGGACGGCTTCGAACCGACAACGGAGGGCCATACGATGAGCTTCGTCAGCGATTTCAAGGCTTTTATCATGCGCGGCAACGTGGTGGATCTGGCGGTTGCCGTGGTCATCGGCGCCGCATTCGGGAAGATCGTCACGTCATTCGTCAACGACATTCTCATGCCTCCCATCGGGGTCCTGGTCGGCGGGATCGACTTCTCCGACCTGAGGTGGATCATCAAGGATTCGCCCGACCCCAAGCACCTGGTCGCGATCAATTACGGCGCCTTCATCAACACGGTGATCAGCTTCCTGATCATCGCGTTGGCGGTATTCATCGTGATCAAGCTGCTCGAACGCGCGGTACCGAAGAAACCAGCCGCGCCTGCCGCGCCGCCCGCGGACGTGCTGTTGCTGACCGAGATCCGGGATTTGCTGAAGCAGCGGTCAGTGTAGATTTTGGTGGTCGGCTTGCCGGCAGGCGTAGATCAGTGATTGTGCTCGTATCGCGCGCAGACGGATTCCTGCGGCAGCTTCGTGTCCATTGAAATCATTCAAGCAGACATCACCACGCTGCGCGTCGATGCCATCGTCAACGCCGCGAACGAATCGCTGCTCGGTGGCGGCGGAGTCGACGGCGCGATCCACCGCGCCGCCGGCCCCCGCCTGCTGCAAGCTTGTCGCGCGATTCCGGAATCGCAGCCGGGCATACGTTGTCCGACCGGCGACGCGCGCATCACGCCCGGCTTCGAATTGCACGCTCGCTTCGTCATCCACACAGTCGGTCCGGTCTGGCGTGGTGGCGATGCGGGTGAGCCGGAATTGCTGGCGGCCTGCCATCGCAACACGCTGGCACTGGCGCGTATCCACGGCATCGACAGCATTGCGTTTCCCGCGATCAGTTGCGGCATCTATGGCTACCCGCGTGATGCCGCCGCCGCGATCGGGTTGACGGTGATCGCGGATGAAATCACGTTGACGCGCACACCGCGTCGGGTCGTGCTGTGCGCGTTCGACCGCGAGATGGCGCGCGAATGGCGCGAGGCAGCGGAGCGGTTGCACTTACCGGTACCTTCTGGCGCCGTGTAGTGACCGCGGATCCCAATGCGGATCCGCCACTGCGCGCCTTGCCGCCAGTTTCTTCGTGCAACGCTGCTCCAGAGCTTTACCGGAGCGGCAGTTCACACGCCCGGGTACAGCGGCGGCAATCCCTCATCGGGTCCTTCGGCGACGCACGCATCGTTCCACGCGAAGCCGTTCGCGAACGCTTGCGCCACCGCCGCACAGGCAGCCCGCGTGTCGCCATCCTTCCAGCGTGCACGTTCAAGTTGCTCCAGCGCTGCGCGTTGGGCGGGATCCGATAACCCTTCGCGCAATTCGCCGAGATGGCGGACGTCGGGATGCACCGCGCGCGCCCATTCCAGCAATGAGCGTTCGCATGAAGCCACATCGTTTTCATGTGCGGCCTGCAATGCGCGGCGCTGCACGTCACGCGCACGGTTCGATGCCGCGGGCGGCGCTGCCGATTCACCAAACGCGGGTTTGCTTCGCCGGTGCAGGCGCCACCACGCAAAGGCCGTGAGCACGATTGTCCACAACGCAAGCGACGCAACCGCTATTGCGCGCCACAGCGCTTCGTGCGTGGGTGCGGCGGCGAATTTTACCGGCGCATTGCCGGTCCCCATCGCTGCGGGCGGCGCGGGTGTTGCCGGGGTGCCGCCTGCTGCGCCGACCACGGTCAACCTGTGCGCCGGTGCACGCGCCTGTTCGGCATGATCCTGCGCGGTGTTCCACCAATTCAACGTGATCGCCGGAATTATCAGTTGCCCGGTGCGACTGGGCACGATGGCGAAGCTGCGCGTGCGCGTACCATGCAACCAGCGACCGTCATCACGGGTGGCATCACGGGTCTTGTCCGGATACACGCGCGCGCCTTCCAGCGGCGGCAATTGCGGTTCCGGCAGACGATCCGCCGCCTGGCCAATCGCATCCACGCTCAAGGTCAGGCTCAGCGGCTCGCCCAGCTTGATGCGCCCATCCTGGGGCAAACCGCTCAATGTCACCGACACCGCTTGCGCCGGCAGCCACGGCGATCCCGCGCCCGCGGGCACCCCACGCGACTGCAGCGTCAGATCGTCGGCACGCGCCTGCACCGGTTTGCCGTCATCCAGAAAATTGTCGAACGGGTCGTTGCCGCCGGGCGCCAACATCTGGCCCAGAAAAGTTGGCCCGCGCACCACGATACGCCCAGCCCGCTGCGGGATCAGCGCGTAATGCCGCTCGACCACCTGGTAAGTCTGGCCGTTGCGCGTGGTCTGATAACGCGTATCGCTATCCAGATGGATCAGTTGCGCGCCGTCGGCCTGCGGATCCTCGAGCTGTCCACCGGTCAGGCTGCCGGTGTAGAACAGCTTCAACGTGTAAATGTCCTGCTGGCCGAGATAGGGCGCTGGAGAATCCACGCTCGCCTCCAGAAATGCCGGATCGCCCGGCCCACCCTGCGCGCCGGTGGGCGCGGGCGTCACCTGCAATGTGAGTGCCTTCGTGCGCAGGTTGCCGATCTGCAACGAGGGAATGGTGAGCGTGCCGGCATGTTTCGGCCGCAGTGCGATGCCGAGCTGGGTGGTGCTGCGCGTTGCACCATTGGCGATCTGCACCTTGCTTGAACTCGACGTGCCGAGCACATCGAAATCCCGTTGCAGTGGCGACAGATCCGGCGTGGCGGACAGCGCGTTGGCGCCTTCGATATTCAATGCAACCGTATCGCCGAGGGTCACATGGTCGCGATCCAGAAACGCGCGCAGGCCGCCAGCCGGAGCGGCGGCCCGCGCCAACGAGGCAATCACCACAAGGGCGAACAACGCGGCCATGCGGCGCATCATCTTTCGCCCCCATCATCGTCTGCCGGCTGACCGTGCCGACGCTGCCACTCCAACATGAATTTGCGTCGCAGCAGCGCACCGGGATCGTCCGGCACGGCATTCAACATCGCGCGTTGCTGTGGATCGAACTTGTCGTCATCATGCGCCTGCTCCGCACCCAAAGCGTACGCGCCGTGCGAATTTTGCGCTGACTTGCCTGCGGCATCAGCACCCGCGCTTTCACGCTGCCGCTGCGCAAGTTCCTGCCGCAACGCCTGCTGCGCGCGCTGCACCTGCGTACGCTGCTGGGCGTCCTCTGCAACAGACGCACCGCTGTCGCCGGCGCCCTCTCCCCCGCTGGCGGCCTTGCCCGCCGCGCTATCGGCGTTCTGCGCATCACTGGAGTGGCCCTGATTGGCGCCGGCCTGCGCGCGCTGATTGCGGGCATCGTCGGCGCTGCCATCTTTGCCGTTGGACGCGGAGGCCTGCTGCGGGTTGCCGGATGAAGACGAGCTGGAGCCCTGTCGTGAGGCGCCCGATGGATTGCCTTGCGTGCCCTGATTGCCGGACGCTTGCGACTGCCGCGGATGCCGCTTCAGCCAATCCAGCACCGCCTGCCGGTTGGCGCGCGCATCGGCGAGCCGCGGATCGCGCCGCAACGCGCGATCGTAAGCTGCAATGGCCTGGTTGTATTTGCCGTTCTTCGCCAGCGCATTGCCGAGATCGTACTCGGATCGCGCGCTGTCGGACCGCGCGAATTGATCGGCCGCAGCGGCGTAATCACCTCGCCGATACGCCACCGCGCCGCGCAACTCGGGATCGTGCGCCAGCTTGTCGGCGCGACCGTAGTCACCCTGCTGCAGTGCGTGCAATGCGCGCTGATCCGGGCGCGCCCACAGATCATTCCAGCCCGCCGAATGCGCCAGCGGTGTCACCGACATCAGCGCCAGCACGCACAGCCAGCCGCGCCGGAACGCGAGCGCCACAAGCGGCAGCAATGGAATAAGCAACCACGCACCGCCATCGCGCCAGACGTTTGCCTGCTGGTGCGCGGCATCTGAACCCTGCGTTGCCGGCGGGGCGCCAAGCGCGGCCACACCGCTACCGTCGCCCTGCAGGGGCGCGTAGCGTCCTCCGCCCGCGCTCGCCACATCGCGCAACGCAGCGTCATTGCGACGCGCAATGTGCACGCCGCCGCTGTCATGCTGGAACCCGCCATCCGGCAATGGCACCGGCGCACCCTGCGTCGAGCCGACGCCGAGCACATCCACGCGCACGCCCGCCGCGCGCGCGTTGCGCGCTGCTTCCACCGCTGCGTGATCCGCATCATCGCTTACCAGCACGATCTCGCCACCGCTGACGTGCGCCTGTTGCAACAATGCAAGCGACTGCTCGATCGCGCGCGCGGCATTGTTGCCGGGCGCGGGCATTACATCCGGACTCAGTGCATCCAGCAAATTGAGCACAGTCTGTTTGTCAGGCGTCAGCGGCGCGACCACGAAAGCATCCCCGGCATAGCCGATCAGCGCGCTGCGTGCATCGCCCGCGGCCTCCAGCAGATCGCGCACTGCATAACGCGCGCGGGTCATGCGGTCGGGCTTCAGGTCCTGCGCACGCATGTCGTCGGACAGCGACAGTGCGATCACGCGCGCTGCCCCGTTGGCGTACAGCGGCGTGGGCGCACGCTGCCACGCTGGACCCGCCAGTGCCGCGACCGCCAACAGCCAGATCGCGGACGCAAGCAACAAGGCCCAATGCCGGCGCGCATCCGTATCGCGTACCAGATGCGGCAGCAGGCTTGCATCCGCCAATCTCGCCAGCGCCGCGCGGCCACCGCCGCTGCGCGTCAAGGCAAGCAGGATCAGCGGCAACGACAGCATTGCCAGCCACCACCAGGGCCGCAAAAAATGCAGTTGCGCGATCATGTCGCCGCCATCCGCATCGCGCGCCACGGAAGCAACGTGCAACCCAGCAGCAGAGCGGCCGCGAGCGGCCAGGGGTAACGCTCCTCGCGCGGGCGCAGCAGCGCGTCGCCGCGCGCGAGCGGCTCCAGCGCATCGATCGCGCGATAGGCATCGGCGAGCTGATCCGCGTCGGCCGCGCGAAAAAACTTGCCGCCGGTCTGTTGCGCGATCGAACTCAGCGTGGAAACATCGAGGTCCTCATCCGGCGCGGGGATCCGGGTGCCGAAGATGCTCAAGGTCTCCCCGCCCGCGGAGCCGATGCCGATGGTATAGATGCGCACGCCGGCGGCCTTGGCGAGTTGCGCGGCATCCGCCGGCGCGATCGAGCCCGCGGTGTTGACGCCATCTGTCAGCAGCACCAGTACACGCGAGCGCGCGGGCAGCCGGGAAAGATGTTTGCTCGCCAGCACGATCGCGTCCCCCAGCGCGGTTTCGCGTCCAGCCAAGCCAATCGCCGCACCATCAAGTTGCTTGGCGACCGTGGCGACGTCGAAGGTCAGCGGCGTCAACAGGTAGGCGTGCGTGCCGAACAGCACCAGCCCGACTTCATCGCCTTGCCGCTGTGCGATGAAACCACCGGCGATCGCCTTGACTGCGGCGAAACGGCTGACCATCTGCGCAGCGAGTGGCATGTCCTGTATCGCCATGCTGCCCGAGACATCCACTGCCAGCATCAGCGCACGCCCGCTGCGCACCAGCGCTTCCGGTGGCGCGACCTGCTGCGGACGAGCCGCCGCCGCGACCGCGAGCACCCACGCCAATAGCGCGATCGGCAAACGCCAGCGGCCTGCGCCATGCCCCGCCGAGGCCTGCGCGGGCGCGATGTGGTGGGGCAGACGCATTGCCGCAGCCGGCGCAGGCGGTAGCAAGCGCCACGCCAGCCACGGCAACGGCAGCAGTGCGAACATCCATGGCCAGGCGAAGCTGATCATGTCGGCTGCCGGATTCTCCTTTGCAACGCACTGGCGCACCAGCGATCTGTCGCGGCGAGCAGTGCTTCGCCATCGAACACTGCGTGAGCGCGATACGGCGCTTCCAGCAACGCGGCAAGTTGGTCACCATTGAATGCATCCGGCGCGCGTTGTTGCAGAAAGGCACGCCATGCATCGGCGTTGCGCGCCGCGGCGGCAGGTTCGAGCATCAGCGCAATCCGCCGCAACAACCGCGAAAGGCCGGCCGCCAATGCCACGGCATCGCCATCCCGCGCAAAGCGCGAAGCCAGCGCACCCAGTTCGCGCCTCACTGCGCGACGGGGCCGCATTCGGCCGCGCGCGCGAATCACGAAAATCACGCTCGCACAGATAACCACCAACAGCAACGCCGCCAGCACCCACCAGCCGATCGCCGGTGGCCACCACGGAACCTGTGGCAGGTGGATATCGCGCAAGACCGGCCCGCCAGCGCTCATCGCCGGCCTCGCTGCGGATTGAGCAGAGCGGACAAAGCCGACGATGGGTCTTCACCGGCGGCGACCCGACGCCAGCGCACGCCGGCCGCGTCGCACACCGTCGCGAGAGCGCGGTGACCGGCCGCCAGGCTATCCCTGAATTGCAGACGTTGCGCGGGCGCATACAACGTCGCCTGCACACGGCCACGCGGCGTTTCGAACGCGTAGCTTCCCGGAGGTGGCGCGCTCAGCTCAAGCGCATCGGCCACGATCAGCACCAGTACTTCGGCTCGTCGCGCAAGACGCAACAAGGCCGCGCGTGCACCTTCATCCACACACAAGCCATCTGAAATCAGCAGCACCCGGCTACCCGATAACGTCAGCCGGTGCGCGCGGATCAGCGCAGTGGAAAGTGATTCGCTTGTGTCCACGCCAGACTTATCCCAGCGGGCCAATGCGCCCAACACGCCCAGCACGCCGTGATCGCCGCCGCGCGGCGGCACCGCCTGATTCAGCGCGCCGAACGCCATTGCGCCGACGCGATCGCCAGCACGCGCAGCGCTCCATGCGGCCAGCGCGGCCACGCGTGCGGCCTGCACGGACTTGAAACGCACGCGGGTGCCGAAGCGCATTGAAGCATTCGTGTCCATCAACAGCAGCAGGCTGCGCTCGCGTTCCTCGCGGAACAATTTGGTATGCATGCGCCCGCTGCGCGCAGTTCGCCGCCAGTCGATCGCGCGAGCGTCGTCACCGGATTGATAGATGCGCGATTCGGCGTAATCCATGCCGCGCCCGCGCAAGTGCGAAGTGTGCGCTCCGGCCAGCGGCGTCTGCACTCGCGCGCCGGCCGCACGCAATCGCAGTGCCTGATTTCGCAAAGCGACGAGTTCGGCAAGTCGGACCGTCGCCGCGCCATTGCTTGCAGTGCTGCTTTCCATCAGCGGCTCACGGCAATGGCACGCGCTCCAACAGCCGTGTCACCACGTCGTCCACGCGCAGGCCTTCGGCTTCCGCTTCGTATCCGAGCAGCACGCGATGACGCAATACGTCGGGTGCGAGGGTCTGCACGTCCTCGGGCAGGACGTAGT
Source organism: Rhodanobacteraceae bacterium (assembly GCA_035606235.1). Taxonomy (GTDB): domain Bacteria; phylum Pseudomonadota; class Gammaproteobacteria; order Xanthomonadales; family Rhodanobacteraceae; genus 66-474. The sequence goes on along the minus strand of DATNFU010000030.1, from coordinate 38,373 downwards.
CGCGCCCGGCGAGCCAGGCCCGCGCGCGCGCGCCGCGCTCCAGCGCTATCGTGGCGCGCGGGCTCGCGCCCCAGGCGATCTTGCCGCCCAGCTTGAGATCGAACGGGCGCGGATCGCGCGTCGCCAGTACCAGCTGCACGATGTACTCCTCCAGACCGTCGGCGAGGTGTACATCCAGCACCTGCGCACGCGCGGCGAATACATCGGCCTGCGACAGCAGCCGTGGCGTTGGCGCGTGTTCCGACAGATCCGCGCGCGCGCGTTCGCGGGCGAGCTTCAGAATTGCGCGCTCCGAGCCGGCCTGCGGATAATGCACCGGCACATGCATGAGGAAGCGGTCGAGCTGCGCTTCGGGGAGGGGAAAAGTGCCCTCCTGCTCGATCGGGTTCTGCGTGGCCATCACCAGGAACAGTTTCGGCAATGGCCACGAGCGCCGGCCGATGGTGACTTGGCGCTCGGCCATTGCTTCCAGCAGCGCGGATTGGACCTTGGCCGGTGCGCGATTGATTTCATCGGCCAGCACCAGATTGTGGAACAGCGGGCCGCGCTCGAATTCGAATACTCCCGTTTGCGGTCGAAGCACGTCGGTGCCGGTGAGATCGGCGGGCAGCAGATCCGGGGTGAACTGGATGCGGTGGAAATCCGCTTCGATACGCGTGGCCAGCGCCTTGATTGCCGTGGTCTTGGCCAAGCCCGGCGCGCCTTCGACCAGCAAATGGCCATCGGCCAGCAGCGCAATCAACAGACGTTCGGTAAGCGCGGGCTGGCCTATGACCTCCGTATCCAGCGCCTGACGCAGCGCGGTGAATCGTGCGGACAGCTCGCTGACCTGCGCGCCGTCGCTAGTGGGCACAGGCAGCGCGCTGGAACCGGCCGATATCGAAGCAGAGTGGATGGACATGCGCCTAGTTGACCACAACCCGGCGCGAAAGTTTTGCGATTTCCGCAGGAGCCGGCATTACGGGCAACGCGCACATCAGGTCTTCGAAGCGCCTGCACCCAGGCGCACTCGTTGCTTCAAAAGAAAACGGCGCGGTTTCCCGCGCCGTTTTGACCCTGTGGCTGATCCTCGGGAATCGCCCCAGCATCACTCCATCACTTTGTCCTGATCGAGGATGCGCGGGGTCACGAAGATCAACAATTGCGCCTTGTTGTTGATGTTTTTCTTGTCGCGAAACAGCGCGCCCAACACCGGGATATCGCCCAGGAACGGGGTCTTGCTGATGTCGGTGCTCTTCTGGAATTCGTACACGCCGCCGAGCACCACGGTCTGACCGTTGTCAACCAGCACGCTCGTATCGATTTCGCGCTTGTCCAACTGCGGCACGAAACCGCCGCCCGGATTGGGAACCAGCGAATTAATCGCGTCCTTCTTCACCTTCAATTGCATGAACACGCGATTGTCGGCGGTAATGGTTGGCGTGACGCGCAGCTCCAGCACGGCATCCTTGAACTGCACGGTCGCGGTGCCTTGGCCACCACCACCACCGGAGTTCTGGAAAGTCAGGTAGCCGATTTCCTGGCCTTGGTCAATCACCGCTTCCTGCTGGTTTGCGGTGATCACCTTGGGCGCGGAAATAGTTTCGCTGCGACCTTCCAGTTGCGCGGCCGAAAGCTCCAGATCAAGCATGTAGTGCCCGGAAATGATACCCAAGGCGAAGCTGCTGGTGCCTTGTGTGGTGGAGGGCAGATTGACGTTCAAACCGCCGGGAAATTGGAAGCCGGGATCCGGCTGACCTCGGCTTACAGCCTGCTGCTCAGCAAACAAACTGTTTTGCAACGAAGTGACATCGGTCGTGGTCGGCGCGGCGATGATGCGTTGCCGTCCACTTTCGCCGAAAGTGTCAAAGCCAAGCTTCGCACCGAGTTCACGGGTGAAATTATCGGTGGCGATTACCACGCGCGCCTCGATCAGCACCTGCTGCACCGGCTTGTCCAGCACCGCAACGAGTTGCCGAATTTCCTGCACCTTCTCGGGCGTGTCATTGACCAGCAGGGTATTGGTGCGCTCATCAAAGGTTACGCTGCCGCGCGTGGACAAGAACCCGCGCTGCTGCTGCCCACCACCACCGCCCGCCTGGTTGGTGAGAGCACTGGAGGTCAGCAGCTTGGCGATGTCGGCGGCTTTGCCATAGCTGATCGGAATGTAATCCGACACCAGGGCGGCGTTGTCGAGCTCCTTCAGGCGCGCATCCGCCACGTTCTGCTCATAACTGGCCAGCTCCTGCTGTGGCGCCACCCAAACCACGTTGCCATCGGTACGTTTGTCCAGGTTCTTGGCGCGCAGGATCACATCCAGCGCCTGATCCCAAGGCACATTGACCAGCCTCAAAGTGACATTGCCTTGGACGCTGTCGGAAGCGACGATATTGGTACCCGACACATCGGCCAGCAGTTGCAGCACCGAGCGTACCGGAATGTCCTGGAAGTTGAAGGTGACCCGGCCACCCTTGTACACGATGGGTTTGGGCGCGCCGATCAGACTGCTGGCGCCCTGTTTCGGCGGCGTGAACTCGACTACGTACTGATCGCCGCTCTGGTAACCCGCCGGAGTGGTCAGCCCATTGGTCAGAACATCGATCTGGGCACCGCCGGGCGTTGCATGGCTGGTGACGCTGCGCACCGGCGTGGCGTAGTCGGTGACATCCAGACGACGTGCCTGCGACGCGGCCAAGCGCGCACCGCTGATATCGATGATCGTGTGGTCGCCCTGGTTATGCATATTGGTGGCCGCGCCGGGCGCGCTGAACCCGATCACCAGTTTGCCGGCGCCATGATCGCCGCGGCGGAAATCCACCGTATTGATGACATTGCCGGCCGCCATCGGCACGACTTTGCTCTGGTCGGTAGCGGCGGTGGCGAGCGCAATCTGGGAGGGCGGCGCCTCCGGTACCGGCGCCAGGGCCTGCGGAGCGGCCGAAGCCATGCTCATGCCATCACCGATGGTGACGATCACATCGTTCCCGCTTACGCGGGTCACGTAGGGCGAAGGTTGGGTGAGATCCACGACCACGCGCGTGCGGTCACCGGCTTCCACTGCCGTGACGGATGATGCCGAACCGCTGCCGATTGCAACGCGGCGCTGGGGCAGTGCATTACGCGTATCCGCAAAATCCAGCGCGATGCGCGGCGGGGTGGCGGTACTGAACGCGTTCGGCGCGCTGACCGGTTGCGCGAACTTCAAGGTCAACTGCACCTTGCCGTCGGGCAATGACGTGGAGCTGACGTCCTGCAGCGTGTTCGCGGCGAACGCCGGAACCGCGAGCAGGAGGCTGAACAACGCGGCTACCAGAGCCAGCTTGCTTGCGGTCGCCCGGTGCGGCCGGGCGAAGCGCGCCTGCAAGCGGCCGATGTGATGAGCGGGTTTTGCGGTCATGGCATCATCCCCAATGATCTTCATTTTTCGCCCAGCGCGATGGTCGCGTTGCGCTCCATCCAGCCGCCGGTGCCGTTGGGCACCAGTTCGACCAGATCGAGGTGGTCTTCCGCGATGGCGGTGACATGGCCGTAGTTCTGGCCGAGGTAATTGCCGTCGTGCACCGGATGGATCACGCCTTGCGGATCCTTGATCAGCGCTTCCATGCTGCCGTTCTTGCCCAGCGTGCCCACCATTTTCAAGCTGTCCAGCGGGAACGATTCCAGCGGTTCGCGCACACGATTCTGATCGGGGTGCGGGCCGGGGCCGTTCAGCGAGCTGGCAACCTCGGTTGGACCCGGACTGAATGGATCGCGCTTGTCCTGATCCTGATAGACGAATGTCTCGAACGTCTTGACCACCGGCAGCGGTGGCAAGGGAGCGCCTTTTTTTGCCTTCTCCTGCGCGACCCATTGGTGCAGGTCGTCCTGACCGCTGCACGCGGCCAGACCGAGCAGCATGACCAACAGGCCGCTCACTATTCCGATGCGGGCGAATGTGGTGCGCATGCTCACTCCTCCCCCGCAGCGGGCTGGCCAGGCTTGGCGCCGGCAGCGGGTTTGGTTTCTTCATCGCCGAGATAGCGATAGGTCTTTACGGTGCCTTCCATTACCAGCCGTCCGCCGGGCGGCGGCGCAGTCTTGTCGCTGCTGGCCTGTTCCGGATGCAGCGAGACATCGTGCATGGTGAGGATCACCACGCGCGGCAGCGAGGCCACGCCACTGATGAAGGTGCCGAACTGGTGATAGCTTCCCATCATGCGGATGGCGATCGGCTGCTCGGCGTAGAACTCCTTGGGCGATTCCGGACCGGGCTGGAACAACTCGGTCTCCAGACCGGCCGACAGCGCAGTCTGCGAAATGTCCACCAACAGTGCCGGCATCTCGGTCTTGCTCGGCAGTTGCCGCAGCATCTGGCGCAGCAGGTCATTCATCTCCGCAAGCTGCGCCTTCAGCGCCTGCAGATTGATCACCTGCACCTGCTTGGACGAGAACTCGTCTTTCAGCTGCAGTTCCTTGGCTTGTGCCGCGGCCAGGTCATCCTGTTTGCTGCTGACATAGAAGTACCAGCCGGCCAGCAGGATCAACGCCACCACCAGCACGATGAAGAACGTCTTGACCGAACGCGGCCAGCCGCCGATGTTGTTGCGATCGAGGTTGCGCAGATCATCGAACAATTTCATTGCGCGGCCCCCCCGTTGCTGGTCGCCGCCGAGGCCGCGCTGCTGGTAGCGGTGCTGGCGCTCGCGGGCGGCGCGCCGCTGCTCGCAGCCGTGGCGGTGCTGGACGCTCCCGCTGGCGCAGGCTTGCCCAAATGCACCACCAACTCGAACTGATACGGTGTGCGGCTGTCGTTATGCTTGTTCTCGGTGCGGATCAGGTCCGCCGAACCGAGCCACGGCGAGGCTTCGACTTTGCGCATGTAGTCGGCCACCGTCGCGTTGGACTGCGCCACGCCATCCAGCGTGAGGGTGTCCCCGTTTTGCTTGAATGAGGTGAGACGCGCGCCGTCGGGAATGGTTTTCACCAGTTCGTCGAACAGGTGCACCATCTGCGCGCGGTTCTCCTGAAGTTGTTCGATGATCTGCTTGCGCGCCAGCAACTGCGATTTGGTCTTCTGCAGATCCTTGATCTCGGCGATCTTGGCGTCGAGCTGCTTGATCTCACCGCTGAGGTAATCGTTGCGGTCATTCTGGTTGCCGATCCGGGCATCCATGAACAGGCCCCACAGGATCACCACCACGATGGCGACCGCAGCCGCCACGCCAAGCTGTACGAAGAACTCGCGCTTGCGCAGTTCGCGCCGCTCCGCGCGCCACGGCAGGAGATTGATTCTGGCCATTAGTCAAAGCTCCTCAGGGCCAAGCCTGCGGCGATCATCAGCGCTGGCGCGTCCTGTGCGAGGGTCTGCGCCTGCAGCTTGGGCGACAGCGACATGCTGGCCAGCGGATTGGCCACTACGCATGGCACGCCCAGTTGCTCCTCGGCCATTTCGCTGACACCGGCAATGGAGGCGCAACCGCCGGCGAGCACGATCTGGTCCACCTTGCCAAACTCGCTGCCGGCGTAGAAAAACTGCAACAAGCGGCTGATCTGCTGGACCATCGCCTCCTTGAACGGCTCCAGCACCTCGATCTCGTAGGATTCCGGCAAGCCGCCCTGGCGCTTGGCCATCCCGGCCTCTTCGTAGGACAAGCCATAGCGGCGCATCACCTCGTCGGTGAGTTGCTTGCCGCCAAACACCTGTTCGCGCGAATAGATGGTGCGCTGGTTTTTCAGAACCGACAGGGTCGTCATGGTGGCGCCCACATCCACCAGCGCAATGACGGCATCGCGGGAAACGGTCAACTGATCGGCGATCAGTTTGAACGCGTTCTCCATCGCGAACACCTCGACATCGATCACGCGCGCGGTGAGTCCGCCCAGATCGAGCGCGGCCACGCGCATGTCCACGTTCTCGGTGCGCGAAGCCGCCAGCAGCACGTTGAGCATCTCGGGGTTGTCCTTGACCGGCCCGAGCTTCTCGAAATCGAGGCTTACTTCCTCGATCGGATACGGAATATATTGATTGGCCTCTACCTGGATCTGACCTTCCAGGTCGTCCTCGGTGAGATCGGCCGGCATCGGAATCACCTTGGTGATTACCGCCGAACCCGCCACCGCGGCGGAGGCGAACCTGGTGCGCGCGCCGGTGCGCGCGATCGCACGCCGGATCGCGTCCCCGACCGCCTCGACTTCGACGATATTCTTCTCGACCACGGCGTTGGGCGGCAGCGGCTCGACCGCGTAGTGCTCCACGCGATAGCGAGCGCCGGTCTGGGACAGCTGCAACAGCTTGACAGCCGTTGAACTGATGTCGACACCGATCAGCGACGGTGCCTTTGGCGATAGAAAGCCCACGAAATTTCCCCTTCCCCACGCGCCCTTACGAGCGAAAGATGCGCAAGTGCATTAGATCGGAAAGTTAACGAAATATCAACGGGTCCGCAATATTCTCGTAACCCGCTGATAACAAAATTATTTCTGCCTCAAATCAACCTTTCAGCCCGACGACGCTCGCCGCGGAAAACCGCCTGCCGTTGTCGCATCGCGCATGATTGCCTGATCCCTCACCAGGCACTTCGAGCCGCGAGCAAATCGGCCAACCGCTCCGCATCGCCGCGCATGGCGAGCATCTATACTCGCAAGCGCTGACCCGCGTATTTGATTGCGATCACACCTGGTGATTCTTGCGACGGGTGAATCATCGTCGCTTTGCCGCAGGTCTCGCCCGCTTGACCTCCACTCGCCCAATAACGCGTACTATTGTCGGCGCAGGAATGCTCTGACGACCTGCGGCATTCATCGCGACCCCTCTTCCGCTTACCTGCCACACAATATCGGTCATGCGAATCATCAAACGCCTGCTGCGCATCGCGGCGATCCTTGTGCTGTCTCTGTTTCTGCTCGGCGCGCTTGCCGCGGGGTTCACCTATTGGCTGATCGCGCCGCGCATCCCCTCGGTCACTTCGCTGAAGGACGTGCAATTGCAGGTACCACTGCGGGTGGAATCGGCCGACGGCAAATTGATCGCGCTGTTTGGCGAGACCCGCCGCATCCCGGTGCAGATCAACCAGGTGCCCGCGCAGTTGAAGGATGCGTTCCTCGCAGCCGAAGATGCGGATTTCTATCACCATCCCGGCGTCGACTGGGAAGGCACCACGCGCGCGGCATGGCATGTGCTGATCACCGGTGGCGAGAAGGCACAGGGCGGTTCAACGATCACCCAGCAGGTCGCGCGCAATTTCTTTCTGAGCCCCGAGAAGAGCTATACGCGCAAGCTCATCGAGATGTTCACCGCGTTCCGGATCGAGAACGAACTGACCAAGGACGAAATCCTCGAGCTTTACTTGAACAAGATTTTCCTTGGTCATCGTGCTTACGGCGTGGCCGCCGCCGCGGAGTTCTACTACGGCAAACATCTCGATCAGTTGACCTTGCCCGAATGCGCGATGCTCGCCGGATTGCCGAAATCGCCGACCACCGGCAATCCGCTGTACAACCGCCAGCACGCGATCGAACGGCGCAACTACGTGCTGGCGCGCATGCTCGACAACCGTTTCATCACCCAGGCGCAGTACCAGAGCGCGGTCGACGCGCCGGATGATTCCTCCGCCCACGAACCGCCAGTGCAGGTGGATGCGCCTTACGTCGCCGAGATGGTGCGCCGACAAGCGATCGAACGTTTGGGCAACCAGGCGCTGACCGACGGCTACGTGGTGCACACCACCATCGACAGCCGCCTGCAGGATCTGGCCAATGATGCGCTGCGCAGCCGGCTGGAAGACTACGATCATCGCCACGGCTATCGCGGCCCGGAAGCACACGTGGATTTGCCGGCGCAGTTCGGTCCGCAAGATGGCGACCGCGCGCTCGCCGATTACCACGAGGTTTCCGGCTTGCAGCCGGGCATTGTCACGCAAGTGGATCGCGACCACGCGAGCGTGTATCTCGATGCGCAGCACACGGTCGAACTCGACGCCGATGCGGTGAAATGGGCACAGCGTTACGCGCGCAAAGCTCAGACCGGCGGCGAAGGGGTGGCTGCAATCCTGCGGCGCGGCGACATCGTGCGTGTTCGGCTGGTTGCTCCGGATGTCGCTCAGCCTGTAGCCGCTGCAGACGCGGGCAACAAAGCGAAAGTTGCGAAAGTGATGCCGCACTGGATGCTGGAGCAAATTCCCGCCGCGCAATCGGCGATGGTGGTGCTCGATCCCGAGGATGGCGCCCTGAAGGCGCTGGCCGGTGGTTTCAGTTTCGAGCGCAGCAAGTTCAATCGCGCCGTGCAGACCGCGCGCCAGCCTGGCTCGAGCTTCAAGCCGTTCATCTACTCGGCGGCGTTCGATCGCGGTTTCACGCCGGCCTCGATCATCAATGATGCGCCGATCGCGTTGCCCGATCCTTCCGTGCCAGGCGGCATGTGGACGCCCGGCAACGACGACGGCAAGTTTCGCGGTCCGATGCGCCTGCGCGAAGCACTGGCGGAATCGGTGAACCTGGTTTCGATCCGGCTGCTGGACGCGATCGGCGTGCGCTATGCGCGCGAATACATCACCCGCTTCGGCTTTCCACTGGATGCCATCCCCGCCAATCTTTCGCTGGCACTCGGCACCGCTTCGGTTTCGCCGATGGCGATGGCGCGCGGCTACGCGGTGTTCGCCAACGGCGGTTTTCTGGTGAATCCGTATTACGTCGCGCAGATCGACGATCGCACCGGCCGCGCGGTCTTTCGCGCCAATCCACCGCGCGCATGCCGCAACTGCACGGCGCGCCTGCTGGACGAAGGCAAGGCGGTCGCAGCCGCACCTTTGCAACCGGCTGCGGCAGCCGGAGATCCGGGCGCCGCGCTCGCGTCACTGCCGGCGCCGGCAGCCACATCCGGCAGCGCCGTGAATGCGAACACGCCCAATCTTGCGCCGCGCGTGATCGACCCGCGCAATGATTTTCTGATCACCTCGCTGATGCGAAGCGTGATCGATCACGGCACCGCCACCGCGGCCAAATCGCTGGGTCGCCAGGATCTCGCCGGCAAAACCGGTTCCACCAACGACCATCGCGACGGCTGGTTCTGTGGCTTCAATGGCGATCTGGTCACCACCGTATGGGTAGGTTTCGACAATTACGATTCGCTGGGCAAGGGCGAATTCGGCGCAGAGACCGCTCTGCCGATCTGGATGGCATTCATGGGCCCGGCGTTGCAAGGCAAGCCCGAAAACACGCTCTCGACTCCGCCCGGCATCGTCACCGCCTCGGTGGACAGCGTCACCGGCGGACTGGCGCCGGCGGGCGACCCGAACGCCATGAGCGAGATGTTCAAGGTCGAGGATCTGGACCGCCTGCGCACCCAGGCGCAGAACCAGGATCAATCGCCGGCGTACGACATCTTCTAGTGCGATCGTCCGTGATCGCCGTGTCGCCGGAGCGACCGTGCAGACCAAACCGCTTTGGGGCTTGAAGTACCGGAACCGCCCATCCATGGCCGGCCTTCTCGCAAGAGTTGCTCCGATTGCGAGTGCCCGATTCGCGCTTTTGCTCTTTCCATCCGCATTTGCCACACTGCTCCCCAACGCGGTGACGGAGATCAGCAATGCGCAAAGCTGCCGAATTCCACCGCATCCACGCGCAGGATCGAACCCGCCAATTGCGACGGCGGGTCGCACTTGAAGCCGCGCGCCTGATCAGCGAACACGGCATTCGCGATTACCGCCAAGCCAAAATGAAAGCCGCGCAGCGACTGGGCGTGGGTGATGAGCAGGGTTTGCCGCGCAATCGCGAAATCGAGGAGGCGCTGCGCGAACACCAGCGCCTGTTCCAGTCGGACGAACAACCGCAGGCTTTGCGCGCGCGCCGTGAAGCCGCGCTGGACGCCATGCGTTTTCTGGCGCGTTTTGAACCGCGGCTGGTCGGCGCGGTGCTCGAAGGTACCGCGGACGCGCACTCGGCGGTATGCCTGCATGTGTTCTGCGATGCCCCCGAGGAAGCGGCGGTGTTCCTGCACGAGCGCGGCATTCCGTTCGAACAGCGCACCCGCGCGCTTCGCGTGGATCGTCAGCGCAGTGTGGAATTTCCGGTGCTGCTGTTCGCCGCCGAAGGGATAGCGATGGACCTCACCCTGATGCCGCGCGACGCGCTGCGGCAGCCGCCACTGGACCGCATCGACGAACGCCCGATGCGACGCGCCTCCTTATCGGCGGTGGAAGCACTGCTGGCGGAAGAAGAGATCGCGCAGTTCGAAAGCGGAAATGGGGAGTAGAGAGCAGGAAGACGGGAGAAGAAAGCGCCCGAAACGGTCTTCCATTCCAACTACCCGCTCCCTCTTCCGCTCTATCGCTTTTCCAACCCCGCGTAATCACGCGGCGTGGCGCCGGTATACACCTGACGCGGACGGCCAATGCGCGCGCCGGGCGTTTCGTGCTGCTCGATCCAGTGTGCGATCCAGCCGGCGGTGCGCGCGATCGCGAACATCACCGTGAACATCTCGGTCGGAATCTTCAGCGCCTTGTAGATGATGCCCGAATAGAAATCCACATTCGGATACAGCTTGCGCTCGACGAAATAATCGTCCTTCAGCGCCGTCTCTTCCAGTTTCAGCGCGATATCCAGCAGTGGGTCGTTGACGCCCAGTTCGTTGAGCACCTTGTGGGTCATCTCGCGGATGATCCGCGCGCGCGGATCGAAATTCTTGTAGACGCGGTGGCCGAAGCCCATCAGACGGAATCCGGAATCCTTGTCCTTGGCGCGCGCGACCGCCTTGTCCACGTTTTTCGCGTCGCCGATTTCGGCCAGCATTTTCAGCACCGCTTCGTTGGCGCCCCCGTGCGCGGGCCCCCACAGCGCGGCGATGCCGGCGGCGATCGAGGCATACGGATTGGCGCCGGTGGAGCCGACCAGGCGCACCGTGGAAGTCGAAGCGTTCTGCTCATGGTCCGCATGCAGGATGAAAAGAAGATCGAGCGCCTTCGCCGCGACCGGATTCAGCGCCAGCGGCTCGCTCGGAACCTCGAACATCATGTGCAGGAAACGCGTGACGTATTCAAGATTGTTGCGCGGGTAACGGAACGGCCAGCCGATCGAATAGCGATACGCCGCGGCTGCGATCGTCGGCATCTTTGCGATCAGCCGGATCGCCGCAAGTTTCCGCTGCGCCGGGTCGTCGTTATCCAGATTGTCGTGATAGAACGCCGACAGCGATGCGATCGCGCCGCACAGCATCGCCATCGGGTGCGCGTCGTGATGAAAGCCGTGCAGGAAATACTTCAGCGACTCGTGCATCATCGTGTGATGCGTCACCTGATCCTCGAACGCGCCGAACTGTGCAGGGCTGGGCAACTCGCCTTCCAGCAACAGATAGGCAACCTCCAGGAAATTCGACTTTTCGGCCAGTTGCTCGATCGGATAGCCGCGATAGAGCAGCACGCCCTTTTCGCCGTCTATATAGGTGATCGCGCTCTTGCAGGCCGCCGTCGCGGCGAAGCCGGGGTCGTAGGTGAAGTGCCCGGTGTCCTTGTAAAGCCCGCCGATGTCAATGCAGCTCGGGCCGAGTGTGCCTTCGACCAGCGGCAGTTGCGCGGCATGATCGGCACTGGTCAGGCTGACGGTTTTGGACACGGTGTGTTCTCCTTGGCTTGCATCCGCGCACCACGGGCCGATGGCTGGAGTGCAGGATCTGACAATCGCCAATTATCGCATAGGCGCTACGGCCCGCATGTGCGGGAAGCTTGGGCCTGCCCTCGCCGCAAAACAAAGCGCCGGCACAAGGCCGGCGCTCGAGTCACCCAATGGCGCGGCGATCAGTCCTTCTTCGCACCGCCGGCATAACGGCGCTTGAACTTGTCGATGCGGCCGCCGGTATCCATCACCTTCTGCTTGCCGGTATAGAACGGATGCGAGGCGCTGGAAATTTCCACCTTCACCAGCGGGTATTGCTGGCCGTCCTCCCACTTGATGGTTTCCTTGGACGTCATGGTCGAACGCGTCAGGAACGCGAAATCGGAACTGATGTCCTGGAACACCACGGGCTGGTAGTTCGGATGGGTATCGGCTTTCATGCGGAGCTCCGGGCGCGAATTCGGCGCGGGAAAAGTCCGGGAGTATAGCGTCGTGCGCCGGCCAAGGGCAAGCCGGGGTGCAATATCCGCGAGGTGACCGGGCCGGCCTTCGCTCCCTTCACGCATCCGCAAACCGCGCAGCCGCGCCGATCCAGCGCATCACCAGCCGCGCAGCCAATGCGGAGTGATCCTGCAACATGGCCGCGCCGACCCGCTGCACCGCGGGCAGGAGCTCCGCATCGCGCGCGAGATCGGCGATGCGGAACCCCAGTTCACCGGTCTGGCGGGTACCGAGCAGTTCGCCGGGACCGCGCAATTGCAGGTCCTTCTCAGCGATCACGAAACCGTCGTTGGTTTCGCGCATCACTTCCAGCCGCTGTTTCGCGAGCGCGGACAGCGGTGGCTGATACAACAGCACGCAATAGGATGCCACGTTGCCGCGTCCCACCCTGCCACGCAGTTGATGCAGTTGCGCGAGCCCCAACCGCTCGGCGTTCTCGATCACCATCAGGCTGGCATTGGGCACATCCACGCCGACCTCGATCACGGTGGTCGCGACCAGCAGCGCCAGTTCGCCGGACTTGAATGCATCCATCGTCGCCTGTTTTTCCGCCGCTTTCATGCGCCCGTGCAAGAGGCCGATCTTGAGGCCCGGCAGGGCAACCGACAGCTCCGCGAAGGTGACCTCGGCGGCCTGTGCAATGAGTTGCTCGGATTCCTCGATGATGGTGCACACCCAGTAGGCCTGCCGGCCTTCCGCGCAGGCGACGCGAATGCGTTCAATCACCTCGTGTCGACGTGTATTGGATACCGCCGTGGTCTGCACCGGGGTGCGGCCGGGCGGCAATTCATCCAGCGCGGAAATATCCAGGTCGGCATAGGCGCTCATCGCCAGCGTGCGCGGAATCGGTGTGGCGGTCAGCACCAGTTGATGTGGCAACGATTGCACGGCACGTTCGCGGCTGGCGGACGTCGTCGTGGAGGAGCGAGGCGGTTCGCTGGCTCTCCCCTTGTCGCGCAATGCCATGCGCTGTTGCACCCCGAACCGATGCTGTTCGTCCACGATGGCGAGACCAAGCTTCTTGAACTCCACCCCTTCCTGCATCAGCGCATGGGTGCCGATCACGATCGGCGCGCCGGAGGCGACCGCCGCAAGCGCGGCAGCGCGCGCGCGGCCCTGCACCTTGCCGGCCAGCCAGATCACCTCGATGTCGAGCGGTTCGAACCACGCGCGGAAGCTGCGCAGATGTTGTTCGGCGAGCAATTCGGTCGGCGCCATCAACGCGGTCTGGTGGCCGCTGGAGATCACGGCAAGCGCGGCCAGCGCGGCAACCACGGTCTTGCCGGAGCCGACGTCGCCCTGCACCAGGCGCAGCATCGGTTCGGCGCGCGCGAGATCTTTGGCGACTTCCGACTCCACGCGTTGCTGCGCGGTGGTCAGCTTGTATGGCAACGCGTCGAGAAAACTTCTGCGCAACTTTGCATTCGTCGGCATTGCCGGCGCGCGATGCGCGCGCACCTGGGCGCGAAGGCGCTTCAGGCTCAAGTGGTGCGTCAGCAATTCCTCGAAAGCGAGCCGCTGCTGTGACGGATGCGCGCCGCGCGCCAGCAATTCCACGCTTGCATCCGGCGGCGGTCGGTGCGCGATCAACAACGCTTCGCGCAACGACGGCAATTGCAAAGGCGTGCGCAATGTTTGCGGGATCAGCTCCAGCCGGGCGTCATCGGGCAGCCGCGCCAGCGCCTTGTCGATCACCCCGCGCAAGCGCTTCTGGCCCAACCCTTCGGTGGTCGGATACACCGGAGTCAGGCGTTCCTCGACATCACTGACGCCTTGCAGCACCTGATACTGCGGATGCACCATCTCCGGCCCGTGCTGGCCGTGGCGAACGTCACCGAAGCAACGCAGGCGCGCGCCCGGAACCAGGCGCTCGCTCTGCGCGCGGCGAAAGTGGAAGAACCGCAACACCAGGGTTTCGCGCGAATCGTCGCTGATCGCCACGCGCAGTTGCGCGCGATAGCGAAAGCCCGTTTCCACCGCCTCGACCACGCCTTCCACCTGCGCGGGTTCGCCGATGCGCAGCTCGCGGATCGGCGTGATGCGGGTGCGGTCCTCATAACGCAGTGGCAGATGGAACCATAGATCCTGCACGCGCACGATGCCGAGCTTGTGCAGCGACACTGCGAGCGCCGGGCCGACGCCCGGCAGCGACGATACCGGCGCGAGGCCGGGATCGTCATCGGCAATAACCGGGATATGAGCGACGTGTGCCATCACGCTCAAGCGTAGCGAATAAGGCAGGTGTCCGCGATGCGCCTGAAGTGCACGCTGCTGTCGGCAAACGCCGACATGCGGATCAGCCGCCGGTCACGGCGATCAGGTCTATCTCAACCGACGCGCCGCGCGGCAAGGCGGCCACACCGATCGTGGAGCGCGCCGGATACGGCTCGCGGAAATAACGCTTCATCACTTCATTGACGGTGGCGAAATCGCCCAGATCAGTCATGTAGATCGCCACGCGCACCACCTCGTCGAAAGAAGCCCCGGCAGCATCCAACACGGCTTTGAGATTTTCGAATACGCGGGTGGCCTGCGCCTCGATTCCGCCCGCGACCATTTCCCCGGTGGCAGGATCGAGCGGCGTCTGTCCGGACAAATACAAGGTGTTTCCGGCGCGGATCGCCTGCGAATAGGGACCGATCGCTTGCGGGGCGTTGGGGGAATGGATGGGTTGGCGGGACATGCGAATTCCGTGATCGGTGAGCGGTGAGCGGTGAGCGGTGAGCGGTGAGCGGTGAGCGGTGAGCGGAAGCATAGCAACCTTCGCCATTCCGCGGCGGCGTGTAGCGCGGAACCACCAAGCGCTTCGTCACGGATGACATTTCGTCGCGCGCAGGCGCGCTCCTACAAAGCAGAATCCATGTTCCGTCACGTCAAACCGCGAAGGGCGCAGGAATGACGGCTTCTCACGCAGTCTCGAATCAATCCCGAATCAATCCCGAATCCCAAGTCATCAAGTCATACTGGATACCGATAGACCCCGTTGACCACGCCCGTGCGCCGCACGCGCCGCATCACATCGGCGAGGTGCTTGCGATCTTTCACTTCCAGTGTGAACAACAGTGTTGCGGCGAATGGGCTGCGCTCACTGTATTCAACGTTTTCTATGTTGGACCCGGCCGAAGCGATGGCTGCGGCGACGGTTGCCAGTACGCCGGGGCGGTTGACCACTTCGATGCGCAATTGCGCCTTGTAGTCGCCCTGCACGTCGCGATCCCACTCGATCTCGACGCGCCGCTCCGGAATCTTGGACAGCTCGGTGAGATTGGGACACTCGGCGCGATGCACCACGATGCCCTTGCCGGGCGAGAGATAACCGACAATGTCATCACCCGGCAACGGGTGACAGCAGTTGCCGAAGCTCAGGATGCCGCGTTCGGCGCCGCTGATGCGGATTTTCTCGCGAGTTCGCGGCGTGGCGCCGGAAACTGCGCCGTGCAGCGTGACAAGCTGGGCCGCGACCTGGTCGGGCATGCGGTTGCCGAGCGCGATATCCGACAGCAGTTCCTCCAGCCGGCGCTGGTTGTGCTGATGCAGATATTTTTCCAGCGCTTCGGAGGGAATCGAATCGAGACTGGAGCCCAAACTGTCCAGCGCGCGGTCGAGCATGCGGTCGCCGAACTCTACCGCGTCTTCGTGTTGCAGGCGTTTCAGGAAATGCCGGATCGCGGTGCGCGCCTTGCCGGTGACGGCGAAATCCAGCCACTGCGGATTCGGTGTGGCCGAAGGCGCGGTGACGATTTCCACGGTCTGGCCGGAGGTGAGCAGCGCGCGCAGCGGTGCCAGCACGCCGTCGGTGCGCGCGGCCACCGCGTGATGACCAACGTCGGTGTGCACCGCGTAGGCAAAATCCAGCGCAGTCGCATTCTTGGGCAGGGAAAGAATGTCGCCGCGCGGCGTGAACAGGTAAACCTCTTCAGGGAAGAGATCGATCTTGACGTTCTCCAGAAACTCCAGCGACGACGGCGTGGTTGCCTGGCGATCGGCCAGGCCCGACAACCACTCGCGGGCACGCAGTTGCGCACTGTTGGAAGGCGTGGCGTCGGTCTTGTAGGTCCAGTGCGCGGCGATACCGCGCTCGGCCACCGCATCCATGTCGTTGGTGCGAATCTGGATTTCGATCGGTGCGCCGAATGGTCCGAACAGCACCGTGTGCAGCGATTGATAGCCATTGGCTTTCGGGATCGCGATGAAATCCTTGAAGCGACCCTCGACCGGCTTGTACAACGCGTGCACGGAACCGAGCGCCTGATAGGCATGCGCCACGTTGTCGGTGACCACGCGAAAGCCGTACACATCCATCAACTGGGCAAAGGATTTGCGCTCGCCGCGCATTTTCGACCAGATGCTGTAGGGCGACTTGATCCGGCTGACCACGCGCGCCTCGATGCCGTCGGCGGCCAGCCGCGCGCGCAGTTCCCCCTCGATGCGCGTCATCGCCTCGCGGCGATTGCCGAGCGCGCTCTTGATGCGTGTCGCGATCACGCGATAGCGATCCGGATGCAGCGAGCGAAAGCCGATGTCCTGAAGTTCCGCCTTGAACGCGTTCATGCCCAGTCGTGCGGCGATCGGCGCGTAGATCTCCAGCGTCTCGCGCGCGATGCGGCGGCGCGCTTCGGGCTCCATCGCGCCGAGAGTGCGCATGTTGTGCAGGCGATCGGCCAGCTTGATCAGGATGACGCGCAGGTCGCGCGCCATCGCCAGCAGCATTTTGCGGAAGCTCTCGGCATCGGCTTCCTGGCGCGAGGCGAAGTCGATGCTGTCCAGCTTGGTGACACCATCCACCAGTTCTGCCACGGTCGGGCCAAAGCCGGCTTCCAGTTGCACGCGGGTGAGACCGGTGTCCTCGAGCGTGTCGTGCAGGATCGCGGCAATGATCGTTTCGGCATCCAGATGCAGGCTGGCGAGAATGCCCGCGACCGCCAGCGGATGCGTGATGTAGGGCTCGCCGCTCTTGCGCTTCTGATCGCCGTGCGCGTGCTCGCCCACCGTGTAGGCGCCGCGCACGCGGGTGATCTGTTCAGGCGGAAAGTATTCGGAAAGCCGCGCCGCCAGCGCGTTGATGTCGGTAACGTCCGCGGGCGCACCGAGCGCATGATGGTCGCTGACCGGCTCGGGTTGCACGCTCGCCTTGGCTTTCGCTTTCGCCATGTGGGCAAGCTAGACAGGCAGCGCGCGGGAGTCAACCGGAAGATCCGCCGCGCTTGAGCGCGACACCAACCCGGATCAAGTCCGGGGCGGGCGCTGCTTCGCCGGCAACCCTTTCAGCCCGCTCTCGAAAACCAGGCGCGGCAGCGTTGAAGTGCTCAGCTGGGGCTGGAGCACGTCGGAGCAGAAATCAAAGGTCGTCGCCGCCCTTGCTCATATCCTCATCCACTTCCGCGGCGGCCCATTCCAGCGCCTCGCGTTCGCGACGCTCACGCTCGATGCGGTCGATCTCGTCGATCGTGCCCATGTCGATGCGGCGCTCGGCGATCTCGCGCAGCGCGACCACGCTGGGCTTGTCGTTCTCCGGGTCGATTACCGGCTCGGCGCCCTTGGCCAACTGCCGCGCGCGGCGCGTCGCCATCAACACCAGTTCGAAGCGGTTGTCGACCACCTTCAGGCAGTCTTCCACGGTGATGCGTGCCATGTATATTGTCTCGCTGGATTTGCAAACCCGCGATTGTAGCAGATCGGCGGCGAGGCGGCCCGGCGGTGCCGCCGCTTGATCCCGGCTCGCCAACCACCATGTAGAATCGCGCCTCTCGTCGCGCGGCAGCGCGTTCGCCCTGGAAAAGTATGCGTCGGGTCTTCGCCCTTGGTTTGCGCGGCACGCTGATGATCGCCGCGATCGCGCTGCTGGCCGGTTGCGCGATCGCGCCGCCGCGTACGGATGATCCGCTGCAGCACCTCAATCGCAAGACCTACGCGTTCAACAAGACGCTCGACAAGGTGGCGATCCGCCCGGTCGCGGTGGCCTATCGCAAGGTGACCACCCCGAAATCGCGCGAACTGGTCAGCAATTTCTTTTCCAACGTGCGGCTGCCGATCACGATCGTCAACGACGTGCTGCAGGCGCATCCGGTCGACGCGCTGAAATCGACCGGGCGGCTGGCGGTCAACAGCACGGTCGGCCTGCTGGGAATTTTCGACCCCGCCAGCGAGATGAAATTGCCGCTGGACGAAACCGATTTCGGCGTGACCCTGGCGCGCTGGGGCGTACCGGAAGGCCCGTTCATCGTGGTGCCGTTCGTCGGCCCGTCCACGGCACGGGACATCTTCCGGCTGCCGGTGGACAGCTATTTCGATCCGCTGTCGTGGTACGCGCGCGAACACGATTTCGAGCTGCATGCGCAGTACGTGCCCAACCTCGCCTACCTGGTCACGCTGCGCTCGCGCGGCATCGATGCCGAGCAATTCCTGAACTCAGCCTACGATCCGTACATCTTCGAACGCGACGCCTACCGGCAGCGCCGCATCTACGAGATCTACCACGGCAATCCGCCGGCCTCGGTGATCGAGCAATTCCAGGGCATCAACGATAGCGGCGACGATCTCGACAAATTGCTTGATCAGCAGCACGCATACGAGAAAGCGCACGGAATCAAGTCGGATGGATCGACGCCCGCGCCGGCTTCGACGTCTGGCTGATCTCAGCTTTTAGCGGTTGCTCGACCACAGCAGATGCCGGCCATGGATGGCCGTGTCGAGCGAGCATTCCAAGCCATACACGCTGCCGAGCATCGCAGCGCCAAGCGCGGGCAAGGCGCGACTGTTTGGGAGAACTTGCGCAGAATTCCCGATGCTGCGCCGATGCGGAAGAGAGAGAAAAATCGGGTTCCAGCCTGCGCCGATATGACAATTAAATCGCGTGCAATAGCGCGCGGGCGTCGCACACGTCCGCCAGCGCGCGCAGGCTCTCCGGAAGATTGACCACGACGAGCCGCCGCCCGGCACGGCTGGCTTCGGCAATCAGCGCCAGCACGCAAGCGAGGCCCGCGCTGTCGGTGCGGTCCAGTCCAGCCAGATCCAACCGCGTCTGCGTGCCGAGGGCGAGCGAGCGCCCGGCTTCCGCGAATGCGACCGCCGCGGTGGCGAATGTCAGCGCGCCGGAAAGCGCCAGCGTATCGCGATCGGGACTGGCGCAATGCGCGATCGTTTCGGGCAAGTGCGAAGATCTCATCGAGTGGCTCAATGGCCCCCAGGCTGTTGCGACTGCTGCTGCAACTGATCGATCGCCGCGGCGCCTTGCGTTTCCAGCCGCTTGATCAGACCCTCGATGCCCTCCTTCTGGATTTCCGCATCCACCTGGTTGCGATAATTGGTGACATAGGAAATGCCCTCGATCACCACGTCGTACGCTTTCCAGTCGCCGCTCGAGGTCTTGCGGAACACGTAATCCACCGACAGCGATTTGCCGTCGTCCAGCATCACCTCGGTGCGCACCACGCTGCGCTTGGCATTGAGGTCACCCTCGCTCGACAGCACCTTGACCTTGCCCTTGGTGTAGTTGAGCAGGCCTTCCGCGTAGCGGTGGGTGATCGAGTTGTAGAACGCGCGCGAGAACCGCACGCGTTGTTCGGGCGTGGCCTCGCGTGCGTGACGTCCGAGCACCAGCAGCGATGCATAATCGATATCGAAATGCGGCAGCAGGATCTTGTCGATCACCTTGATCAACTGTTCCGGATGCTGGCGCAGTTCCTCGCGGTGGCCGTCCAGCGCGTTGCCGAGTTGATCGACGATGCCTTGCACGATCTGTTGCGGCGTCTGCACGGATTGCGCGGATGCCGGCGCGGCAAATCCGACCACGAATGCAACGATTGCGGCGAATGCGAAAGGAATGATGCGGGTCATGCGTGGGCTCCGGGAATGTTCAGGTGTTCAGCCGCCGGAAGCCGCGGATTGCGGCTTGGATTCCGGCTTTGCTTCGGTTTTTGGTGGTGGCTGCGTCGAGTCGCTGCTACCGCTTTTCGGCCCACCATTGACCAGGAATTTGCCGATCAGATCTTCCAGTTGCATCGCCGATTGGGTCAGCACCAGTTCGTCGCCGTTTTTCAGTGAATCCGGCGAACCGCCGGGTTGCAGGCCAACGTACTGGTCGCCCAATAAACCACTGGTGAATATCGCCGCGGCGGTGTCGTCGGGGATATCGTTGTATTTGTCGTCGATCGCAAGCGTGACCAGTGCATCCATCTTGCCGCGCTCGAGCTGGATGGATTGCACCGAGCCCACGCGCACCCCGGCTATCTTCACCGGTGCGCGCTCCTTCAACTGGCCGATGTTGCTGAAACGCGCCTTCAGGAAATAACTGTTGCCCTGATGCACGTTCGCGACCGATGTGGTCTGGGTAGCGAGATAGGCGAGCGCGGCGAAACCGAGCAGGATGAACAAGCCGGTGCCGATGGCGTAACTTGGACGTGCGTTCATATTTCCGTTTCCGTCGTCATCCCGGCGGAAGCCGGGAGCCATTTTGATCTTGCTCTGCTCGTCATTCCGGCGCAGGCCGGAATCCAGTCTCTGTTTTTCATCGCACTGGAGCCCGACCAATCCCTGGTCGGGATGACGAGCAGTGTTTAATCACGTAAGAAAAGCCGTCATCACGAAATCCAGCGCCAGAATAACGATCGACGAAAACACCACCGTGCGGGTAGTCGAGTAGGCCACGCCTTCACTGGTCGGCGGCGCGTTGTAGCCCTGGAACACCGCGATCAGCGTGACCACGCCGCCGAACGCGAGGCTTTTCCACACACCGTCGATGATGTCCCTCCACAAATCCACCGTCGAGGTCATGTTGCCCCAGAAGGTGCCGTTGTCCACACCCAGCCAGCTCACGCCGACCGCATGCGCGCCGAGAATGCCCAGCGCGTTGAACAGGCACATCAGCAACGGCATCGCGATCACGCCGGCCAGATAACGCGGCGCCACGATGTAGGCCATCGGGTCCACCGCCATCATTTCCATCGCGTCGAGCTGATCGGTCGCGCGCATCAAACCGATTTCCGCCGTGACCGCGGTACCGGCGCGACCGGCGAACAGCAGCGCTGTCACCACCGGCCCGAGTTCGCGGAACAGGCTGAGCGCGACCACCGTGCCGAGGGCCGCGGTGCCGCCGAAGATCGAGAGCGTGTAATACAGCTGCAGCGCCAGCACCATGCCCACAAACAGCCCGCAGGTCATCACGATGATCAGGCTCATCGCGCCGACGAACCATAGTTGCCGGCAGGTTTCGCGGAAATAACGCAAGCTCTTCGGCAGCGCCGCAAGGATAGCGATGAAGAACAGGCCGCATTCGCCGACTTGCGCGATGCCGTTCAACAACCAGTTGCGGCGCACGATCGCGTTCATGGCGCGAACCCCAAATCCGTTGCGTAATCCGGTGCCGGATAATGGAACGGCACCGGGCCATCGGCCTCGCCGCCGAAAAATTGCCGGGTCCACGGCGAGTCCTGGTGTTCGAGTTGATCCGGCGCGCCTTGCGCGACCAGCTTGCCGTTGGCGATCAGATACACGCGATCGGCGACCTGCCGGATCGCCGACAACTCGTGCGCGACCAGTATCGAGGTGATTCCGAGCGTGTGGTTGAGCGTGCGGATCAGCCGCAACACTTGATTCAACGCGATCGGATCCAGCCCGACGAACGGCTCGTCGTAGAGGATCAGCATGGGATCGAACACGATCGCGCGCGCCAGCGCCACCCGTCGCGCCATGCCGCCCGACAACTCGCTCGGCATCAACCGCGCCGCACCGCGCAAACCGACCGCCTGCAACTTGGTCAGCACGATGGTGCGGACCAATGTTTCCGGAAGTCTCGCGTGCTGACGCAGCGGAAACGCGACGTTCTCGAACACGCTGAAGTCGGTCAGCAAGGCCGAATTCTGGAACAGAAAGCCGATGCGTTCGCGCAAGCCGAACAGTGCATTGCGCCGCAATCCTGCGACGTCCAGCCCGTCCACAAGCACGCTGCCGGCGTCCGCGCGCAACTGGCCGGTGAGATGCCGCAGCAAGGTGGTTTTGCCGGTACCGGACGGGCCCATGATCGCGGTCACGCTGCCGCGCGGCACGTCAAGGCTCAGGCCATCGAAGATGATCTTGTCGCCCAGCCGGGTGCGCAGATCGCGCACCTGCACCAGCGCCTCGCGCCCCACGGTGTGCATCGCCGGAGTTTCGGTAGGGACGGAAGCATTCGACATAAGCACGCTACGTTAGCGCAGCATCCGGAATGCGCCAAGCGTTGCGTCAGGCCAGCAATTGCGCGATCAGCGCAGCGTACCGCTCGCGCGGCATTGATTTGTCCGCGCGTACCGCTCGCACGATCGCCTGCAATTGCGCGAGCGCGTTATCGAATACATCGTTGACGATGATGCAATCAAATTCAGCGGCGTGGGAAATCTCTTCGCGCGACTCGGCCAGCCTGCGGGCGATGGTCGCCTCGCTGTCCGAGGCGCGCGCGCGCAGGCGTCGCTCCAGTTCCGCGCGCGAAGGCGGCAGGATGAAAATGGAGACGCAACCCGGCACCGCGGTGCGCACCTGACGCGCGCCCTGCCAATCAATTTCCAGCAGCACATCCTGGCCGGCGGCAATTTGCGCCTGCACGCCCGCGCGCGATGTTCCGTACAAATTGCCGAACACTTCAGCGTGCTCGAGGAATTCGCCGCGCCCGACCATTGCCTCGAAGGTCGCGCGATCCACGAAGTGGTACTGCATGCCGTTCACCTCGCCCGGGCGTGGCGCACGCGTGGTGTGCGAGATCGACAACGCGATGCCCGGCTCGCGCGCGAGCAGCGCGTTGACCAGCGTGGATTTGCCCGCACCGGAAGGGGCCGAGACGATGAACAGTGTTCCTGCAGCGGGCGTGTCGCGCGCGATGGTATCGCTCATTCGAGGTTCTGGATCCAAAGGGAGGCAGTATAGATGCTGCCATCCTTGTGTATGCCCCGGGGCCTGCATTAGCGTGAGCGCACCGGCCACCTGGGTACAACGCTTGAAGCTCTCGATCGGTGTCCGCCTCTTTCTCGCGCTGCTGATTTCAATGGCTGTGGTGGCCGGCGTGGGTCTCGGTCTGGTGCGCTGGTCTTTCGGTGCGGGAGCAGCGACGGGCTCAGCCAATCGCGAAAGAGCGCTGTTGGCCGGTGCTGCCCGCGCGCTGTCCGTCGCTTATCGCACCCATGGCGGCTGGTCGTTCATGCCGGCGGATCGGGCGACACGCATGCAATGGCTTGGTCAATGGATGGCATCCCCGGCGGATTCCGGCTCGACGGTCGCGCCGCGGCTGGCGCTGCTCGACGCCGGCGGACAGGTGTTGGCGGGCACGCGCGTGCATCCCTTGCTGGTCGCCCTGGCCTCCATCGATCGCGTGCGGCGCGACATCCTCGTGGACGGCCGCCCGGTTGGCGCGCTCGTGCTGGCCGTGCCGCGCAATCCGGACGATGCGCTGGCCGTGGCCTTTATGATCTCGCGGCAGCGCCAGCTGGCATGGCTGGCGGCGGCGGGCTTCGCACTCAGCGCACTCGCGGCTGCACTGGTGGCAACCGGCTTCCGCCGACCGATCGCCGCGCTCGCCCGCGGTGCGCATCTGCTGCGTGCCGCGCGCTTCGAGACCCGCATTCCCGCCAACCGCAGCGACGAGCTTGGCGACCTGGCGCGCGCCTTCAACATGCTTGCCGAACGGCTGGAGGATTCGGAAGAGTCGCGCCGGCAGTGGGTAGCGGATACCTCGCATGAACTGCGCACGCCCCTGGCCGTGATGCGCGCGCAACTGGAAGCGATGCAGGATGGCGTGCGCCCGCCGACAACCGAAAATCTCGCACTGCTTCACCGCCATGCGGATGCGCTGTCGCGATTGGTGGACGACCTGGATGCCCTGGCGCAGGCCGATCTTGGAGCGCTCAACATGGAGCCGGTCTCGCTCGACGCGTGGGCACTCGCCACCGAGGTGTGGAGCGGCTTTGCCGAGCGTTTCCGCGAAGCCGGGCTGACTGCCACGCTGGGCGATGCGCCCGCAAGCGCGCACGTGCTCGCCGATCCGCTGCGCCTGCGCCAGGTACTGTCGAACCTGCTGGGCAACAGCGCGCGCTACACCACATCGGGCGGACAGGTGCGGCTCTCGGGCAGAGTCACGGAAGATCATCTGGAAGTGGTGCTCGATGACAGCACGCCCGGCGTACCGCCCGCGGCGCTGGCGAGACTGGGCGAGCGCTTCTTCCGCGTCGAGCCTTCACGCAGCCGCGCGCACGGCGGCGCAGGCCTTGGGCTGGCGCTTTGCCGGCGTCTGCTGGAAACGCAGGGAGCCGGTCTGGCCTTTGCCGCGTCGCCCCTGGGCGGCCTGCGCGCCGTCGTTTCCCTCCCGCTGGAGCGCTGACGTGTCCTCGCCGGTGCTGATCGTGGAAGACGAGCCCGACCTTGCACATCTCGCCGCCGACTACCTGCGCGCGGCCGGCTACGAAGTGGAGATGTGCGCCGACGGCGCCGCGGCGCTGGAGTCCCTTCGCCGCGCGCCGCCCCGGCTCGTGGTGCTGGACCTGATGATTCCCTCGCTGGATGGCCTGGCGCTTTGCCGCGAGATCCGCACGTTCTCCAACCTGCCGATCGTGATGACGACAGCCAAGGTGCAGGAAATAGATCGGCTGCTGGGGCTGGAAACCGGCGCGGACGATTACCTGTGCAAGCCCTACAGCCCGCGCGAACTGGTCGCCCGCGTGAAAGCGGTGCTGCGCCGAAGCGGCACCGCCACGCCGTCGCTCCTCACCTTCGACGACGCAGCCATGCGCGTCCAGGCGAACGGCCGGCCGCTGACGCTCACGGCCACCGAGTACGCACTGCTCGCCGCGATGGCGCGTCGTCCCGGAACCATCTTTTCGCGCGCGCGGCTTCTGGACCTGATGCGCGAGAACAACCTCGAAACCTCCGATCGGGCCGTGGACAGTCACATCAAGAATCTGCGGCGCAAACTGGCCGCCGTGCTGCCGGATGTGGAAGCGATCCAGTCGGTGTACGGCGTGGGTTATCGCCTGGAAATCTGACGCGGCGCCGTCGCCACACAATTTCTCCACAATTGCGCGTCACCTTGCGCGCCGTCGAATCCCGACGCATACGCAAGGAGTGACCGATGGACCCGAGCAGGAAATCCCGCCGCATGCGCATCGCATTGACGCTGGGCGGCTGCGGCGTGCTGGCGGCGACATGCGTGCACATGCTCCATGCCCAGGCCGGCCCGAGCCAGCCCGACATGACGATCGACGCGGCGACGCGCAAGGCGGTGGTGGACGCCGCGGTGGCCAATCTCGATCGCGCGTACGTGTTTCCCACCATGGCTGCGCAATTGCATCGGCAACTGGAAGCGCGGATCGCGAACGGCGACTTCAACCGTATCACCAGCGCCACGCAGTTCGCCGATGCGCTGACCGATGCGCTGCGCGACGTGAGCCACGACCGGCACCTCGAGGTGCGCTACATGGCGGATGCGGTGCCCGAGCGTCCGGCCAATGCCGGCCCGTCCCCGCAGGAACAGGCACAGGAGAGGATCGAGCAGGTGCGCTTCAACTACGGCGTCTCGTCGGTGGGTCGCCTGCAGGGCAACCTCGGCTACATTGATCTGCACCAGTTCGGACGCACCGACGGTGCCGCCCCGCGGATCGCCGCGGCAATGAGCCTGTTGCGCGACACCCAGGCGCTGGTCGTGGATCTCAGGCATTGCGGCGGCGGCGATCCGGACACCGTCATGAAGTTCGCCAGCTATCTGTTCGACAAGCCGACGCATCTCAACGACATCTACTGGCGCGACCAGAACCGCACCGAGGTGCGCTGGACGCAACCGGTGACCAACGGCCTGGCGTACGGCGAAAAGCGCGCGGTGTATCTGCTGACCAGTTCCGACACGTTCTCCGGCTGCGAGGATCTGGCTTACGCATTGAAGAATGCGCATCGCGCGACGCTCGTCGGCGAGACCACCGGGGGCGGAGCCCACGCGGGCGATCCGCACCGGCTCACCGCGCACTTCATGATGTTCGTGCCCTCGGGCCGTCCGATCAATCCGGTGACGCATACCGATTGGGAAGGCACGGGCGTCACACCGGACGTGGCGACATCCTCTGGCAAGGCGCTCGATCGCGCGCAGATCCTCGCCTTGAAAGGCCTGGTCGCCCGCGAGTCCGATCCGGACTGGAAGGCGAAATTGCAGGAGCGGATCGGCGAGCTGGAATGAAGGCCGGCGACGTGGCGAACGCCTGGGTGCGTTTGCCACGTCTGTTCCGGAACGCTCACTCGATGTTCTGCACCTGCTCGCGCATTTGTTCGATCAGGACTTTCAGGTCCACCGCCGCGCGGGTGGCGCGTGCGTCCACCGATTTGGAACCGAAAGTGTTCGCCTCGCGGTTGAATTCCTGCATCAGGAAATCCAGCCGGCGCCCGACCGGTTCGGCCAATGCCAGCACGCGTCGCGCTTCGGCGACGTGCGCGGCCAGCCGGTCGAGTTCCTCATCCACATCCATGCGCGACAGCTGTAGCACCAATTCCTGCTCCAGCCGTCCCGGTTCGGCCGGCTGCTTCAATTCGGCCAGGCGCGTTTCGAGTTTCGCGCGCAGCGCGGCGCGGATGTCGGGCAACATCGCGCGGGCCTCGGCCACGATCGCCTCGATGCCATTGATGCGCTCTACAATCGCGGCGCCGAGTTTCTCGCCCTCGCGCGCGCGGCCGGCGACGAATTCGTCCAGCGTGCTATCGAGCAGCGCCAGCGCGGCCTGGGTCAGGCCCGCCTGATCCAATTCCGGTTTTACCAGCAAGCCGGGCCAGCCGAGCAGGGTCGCGAAGTCGGTGGCCAATTCGGGAAATCGCGCGCGCAACTCCAGCGCGAGCGCAGACAACTGCTCGGTGGCTTGATTGTCAAGCAACAGATTCGCGGCTGAAGCCGGCGGTCGATAACGCAGCGTCACATCGATTTTGCCGCGCGCGTTGCGCGCGGCGATGCGTTCGCGAACCGCGGGCTCCAGCGTGCGCAGTTCATCGGGCAGACGCACGCCGATTTCAAGAAAGCGATGATTGACCGCGCGCAACTCGCAGGCCAGCCAGCCCTGCGCGACGGCTTCCTCGGCATTTGCATAAGCGGTCATGCTGCGGATCATCGGCGGTCCCCTCGGAAAAGGTCTGATCGACCCTGGTCAATGTTTGCCATTACACCTATCGCCACGCTTCCATAACCCCGAAACCATTGCTGCGCAAAGGTTCAGCCCCCTTGACTCAAGGGGCTGAGCGCTTGAGCGTGCTCAAGGCAGGTGGTTTAGAAGTTTCCCGGACGATTGGACATGCGATGGTAAACTCTTGCGCCGGCTTCCGATACTTTCACGATGTCCACTCCCCGCCCTTCCGGCCGCACGCCCGATCAATTGCGCGCGGTCACGCTGCAACGACACTACACGCGCCATGCCGAAGGTTCGGTGCTGGTAGCGTTCGGCGACACCCGCGTGCTGTGCACCGCGAGTGTGGAGGAACGCGTGCCGCCATGGTTGCGCGGCAAAGGCGAAGGCTGGGTCACCGCCGAATACGGCATGTTGCCGCGTGCGACCGCCGAACGCACCCAGCGCGAAGCCGCGCGCGGCGGCCAGGGCGGACGCACGATGGAGATCCAGCGTCTGATCGGACGATCGCTGCGGGCCTGCGTGGACCGCGCGGCCTTGGGCGAACGCGTGATCACGCTCGATTGCGATGTGTTGCAAGCCGATGGCGGCACACGTTGCGCGGCGATCACCGGCGCGTATGTCGCGCTGGTGGATGCCGTTGACCTGCTGCTGCGGAAAAAGCTGGTCACGCGCAATCCGGTGCACGGGGCAGTGGCCGCGGTGTCGGTGGGCATCCATCGCGGTGTGCCGGTGCTGGATCTGGATTATGCCGAGGACTCTGCCTGCGACACCGATTTGAATGTTGTGATGAACGACGGTGGCGGCTTCATCGAATTGCAGGGCACCGCCGAGGGCCACGCGTTCCGCCGCGAAGAGCTCGACGCAATGTTGGCGCTCGCTGCGAAAGGCGTGGAGGAACTGGTCGCGCTGCAACGCGCGGCGCTGGGGCCGCGCTGAACCGGGAAACGGGGTCGGAGTGAAGTTTCGCGGAAAAAACGCGGCGCGCTCGAAATCATGCACGAAATTCATTCTGACTCTTTTCCCATGGCTCACGGCTCGCGGTTGGCGCTGGCCAGCGGCAATGCCGGCAAGCTCGCCGAGCTGCGCGAATTGCTCGCGGGCAGCGGCATCGAGTTGATCGCGCAGTCGCACTTTGGCATCAGCGACGCCGAGGAAACCGGCGCCACTTTCATCGAGAATGCGATCCTGAAAGCGCGCCACGCCGCGCATGCATCAGGCCTCCCGGCGCTCGGTGATGATTCCGGCTTGTGCGTGGATGCACTGCACGGAGCACCGGGCTTGTATTCGGCGCGCTACGCCGGCGCGCATGGCGACGCGCGCGCCAATATCGAAAAATTGTTGCGCGAACTCGACGGTGTTCCGGATGCGCAGCGTGGCGCGCACTTCATCTGCGTGCTGGCGCTGCTGCGTGGCGCGGATGATCCCGCGCCGCTGATTGCCGAGGCGCGCTGGCGGGGTCGAATCCTTGCAGCGCCGCGCGGCGAGCGCGGTTTCGGTTACGACCCGATCTTTCTGCCGGACAATGGCGACGGGCTGAGCGCGGCGGAACTGGATCCCACATTGAAAAGCCGGATCAGTCATCGCGGGATGGCGTTGGCGCTCCTGCGGGAACAACTGCTCTTCCCTTCTCCTTTCGGGAGGGGGCGCACGAAGAACGGATGAGGTCGAAGTTGTCGTGCTTATGCGATACCTTGAATGGCATCGCATGCAACAGCTGAGGAGGAGGCAGGGCGCCGACTGGAGTACGCTCCAAAGATGGAAACTTGCGACAAAACCGAACCATTGCCCGGCGCCGCGCGCCACCCTCTCCCGAGGGGAAGGGGAGCGAAGCCGATAAATTCATCATTTTCCCCACCTCCGCTTTCGCTCTACCTCCACATTCCCTGGTGCGTAAAGAAGTGTCCGTATTGCGATTTCAATTCGCACGGATTGCATGGCGAACTGCCGGTGCGCGAATACGTGGGCGCGCTGCTCGCCGATCTCGATCGCGACATCGCCGACTTCACCGAGGCGCTTTGCGGGCGCGAAATCATCAGTGTGTTTTTTGGCGGTGGCACGCCCAGCCTGTTCCCGCCCGATGCAATCGCCGAGATCCTGGATGGCGCATCGAAACGCTTGCCATTCGCACGCGATTGCGAGATCACGCTGGAAACCAATCCCGGCACGGTCGAGCATGGTCGCCTTGACGGTTACGCACGCGCGGGCGTCAATCGCATCTCGTTCGGCGTGCAGAGTTTCGACGACGAAAAGCTGCGCACGCTCGGGCGCATCCATTCGGCGGAGGAAGCGCGCGCCGCGATCGCGCTGGCGCAAGATGCCGGCCTGGACAATATCAACCTGGATTTGATGTATGCGCTGCCGAACCAGACGCTTGCGGGCGCGCTGGCGGATGTGGATCACGCCATTGCGCTGGAACCCGCGCACATCTCGCATTACCAGTTGACGCTGGAACCCAATACCGCGTTCGCGGCGAATCCGCCGCCGTTGCCGGATGACGACCATGCCTGGGCCATGCAGGAAGCTTGTCAGGCGCAGCTGGCGCGCGCGGGTTACGCGCAATACGAAATCTCCGCGTATGCGCGCGCGGGCCGGCGCTGCGCGCACAATCTCAATTACTGGCGCTTCGGCGATTACCTGGGCATTGGCGCGGGGGCGCACGGGAAAATTTCGGAAGCGGTGAGCCGCAAGCCGGACGCCGCAGAAGCCGAAGCGCGGCACCCGGTTACCGGTTACCTACCGGCTACCGGGCTTCGCATTCACCGCCGCTGGAAGCTGAAACATCCGCGCGGCTATCTGGAAAATGCGGCCACACCCGCGCGCCTCGGCGGCGATGCCGTTGTGTCGCGCGAAGAACTGCCCTTTGAATACATGTTGAACGCGCTGCGGCTGATCGACGGCGCGCCGGCACGGGAATTTGCCGAACGCACCGGTCTTTCGCCTGGGGAAATCCATTTGCCACTGCGCACCGCGATTGCGCGCGGCTGGTTGCGCGACGACGAAACCACATTGCGTACCACGGAGCTCGGCCAGCGTTTCCTCAACGATGTCATTGCATTGTTCATGGGCTGAGTGAGGTTGCGCGCGGACGCCCCTGGTGTGCTTTCCGGCCCGGCCCGTAGCGCCCTAATACCGCGATGCCATCGCCCCTTCCGGCACACCACCCAGCGCGGCGCCCGCCCAGCGGCCGGACGTGCGCTGGTAATGCTTGAGCGAATCGCTGCACCAGGCCGGATCAGTCGCTTCCGGAAAGGGGTAATGCGGCAGCGTCCACCAGCCCAGCGCGCGCAGATACGCCTGGTAGGGAACCGCCGCCAGCCGTGATTTCAACGGCGCATTCGGCATCAACAAGTGTTCCGTCACTTCTTTCCAGTTGCTGGCGTTGGCGAAACTCACCACCGTCGCGATCGAGACATCCAGCGTACGGGTGGTGTGCCACCAGCCGGTCGGATTGAAATAGGCCTCACCCGGTTGCAGGGTGAACTCGATCATGTGCGCGTTGGCGAAGTCGGGGAATTTCGCGAAATCGGGATGCTCGACATCGGTGATCTGCGAAATCCAGATGTCGGGCTTGCGGTAAAGATGCTTGGTATCCGAAAGCGGGAAGATGAAAAATTTCTTGGCGCCATACCATTGCATCACCATCGCATGCGTCCAGAACAGATCCAGATGCAGCGCACCGAACCGCATATTGGCGCCGGTGAGGTTGATTTCGGTCTGCGCGGTGCGCGCCAGCCGGCTGGCGTGTCCGCTGTGGCGGAAATCCGGCCAGCGCGCGAACGGATAACTCAACCAGTTCGGAGTCACATAAGCAGGAAACGGCGCCAGATCCGCCATGGCTTCCGGCAGCCACCACGAGATCGGCGACTCGCGCAGAAACGGCGTGCGTTCACCGCTCGGATGCAGCACGCCGTCGATGATTTCGCGCATGGACATCTCGCCCGATTCGGCGCGCAGCCGCCGCTCACCGAAGCGCTCGAGAAAATAATCGGGAGTCCACTTGCGCCGCGCGGGACAGTCGTCCAGGGCGTCGGTGATGATCACCGGCTTGCGCGGCAAGACGTATTCACGCACGAACTGCGCGTGGGAAAGGCCGCTCCTGCGCTCGACAATCATTGTGGGCTCTCCCTGGCGTGTGAAAGCAGCCATCCCTCGCTGCACTGTCAAATTGCACTACTTACGTCGTACCCTTTTCGCGCGCGGATGGTCGTGGCCGCGTGAAGGAGACGGCGCCATGCTGGAATTCGTGGAAATCACCTGCCCGTACTGCGGCGAATCGTTCGAGACCGGCGTGGACGCTTCGACAGGCTCTACGCACTACGTCGAGGATTGCCAGGTGTGCTGCAAACCCATCGAGATCCGCGTCAGCGTGGATGCGCGCGACGCGATCACGCAGATTGATGCGCGGCGGAGCGACGAATGACTGCACAGGCCATGAAGCCCATGGGTGCCGTCTCGAGCGCACTCGGCGCCGCCGCCGGACGCCAAGCATCGCAGCCGGGCGCGCGGGAAAGGACATGGATGTCATCTTCCCAACCGCCAAATCTTGCCGTGTGCAATCTGCACACTTACACTGCCCGCTTGCAGGTGCCCATGTCATGGGTGAAACGGGAAGCCGGTGAGAGACCGGCGCT
Source organism: Rhodanobacteraceae bacterium (assembly GCA_035606235.1). Lineage (GTDB taxonomy): Bacteria > Pseudomonadota > Gammaproteobacteria > Xanthomonadales > Rhodanobacteraceae > 66-474. The sequence continues at coordinate 6,566 of DATNFU010000030.1, read as the reverse complement.
GCCCCCGCAACGGTAAGCGAGTCGAATCGGATCATGCAGCCACTGCGCGATGAGCGTGGGAAGGCGATCCGGTCGGGGAAGTTGTTTTTGCGATCGCCATGATCGCGAATCAAAAGCGGTCGTTCCTGGCCGCACTTCTCAACCCGCGAGCCCGGAGACCGGCCTGCTGCCGCGGCGTACGCGAGCGATCCTCGCACGCGCCGTGATCCTAAAGCGTCGCGGCGGGCGGCGGTCGGGAACGGCCGTGCCGTGCCCTGCCCTCGTTCTCCGTTGCGCTCCACGCGGGTGTGCGAACGGAGAATGCAATGAAGGCCACGGTATTGCGATCGTCCCTGATCGCCAGGATCAACAAGCGGACATCCCTGTTCGCGATTTCCAATTTACTTTTGGGTGCCTTGTCGATCGCGAGTGTCGGCGCGCAAGCGCAGACCAACGATCAATCGGTCGTCACCGAGCCGACCATCCAGGTCACCGCCACGCGCATGGCGCAAACAGTGGATGCCTCGCTTGCCGATGTCACCGTGATCACGCGCGCCGATATCGAGGCCAGCGGTGCACCGGATGTTTTCGATCTGTTGCGCACGCAGGCCGGCGTGGATGTCGCGCGCACCGGCGGCCCCGGCGAACAGGCATCGCTGTTCCTGCGTGGCAGCAATTCAAATCACGTGCTGGTGCTGGTGGATGGCGTGCGCATCGCCTCGACCGGCACCGGCGGCGTGGATTTCTCGCTGCTGCCGCTGGATGCCGTTCAACGCATCGAGATCGTGCGCGGCCCACGCGCGGCGTACTGGGGCTCGGATGCGATCGGCGGCGTGGTGCAGATTTTCACGCGCAAGTTGAGCGGTCCGCACGCGGCGGTGCGTTACGGTAGCTATGACGATGCTTCGGCCAGCGCCGGCATCGGCCAGCAGGGTGAGCGCGGCGATTTCAGCGTGCAGGCCGGCATCCGGCATGTGCGCGGATTCTCGGCCGAGAATCCGCAAGGTTTCGGTTTCAATCCGGATGACGACGGCCTGCGCAATCGCAATCTCGCAGCGTCCGGTGATCTGAAACTCGGCACGCAAACGCTGTCGGCCAATGCGCTCTACAGCGATTCGGTGAACGAATTCGACCAGGGCACCTCGCACACGATCGAGCAGGATCTGGGCGCGGCGCTCGCCGGCGATATTTCGCCGCGCTGGTTTCAGCGCCTGAGCCTCGGCAGCGCGCGCGATGATCTCGACACGCCGGATTTCTTCGAGTTGTTCCGCTCGCGCCGGCAGAGCGCGACCTGGTTGAACATTTTCACGCTCACGCCCGACCAATCCCTCACCGCCGGCGTTGAGCGCGTGCACGAGAGCGGCGAGAACGTGGATACCTTCGCCGGCGCGGACATGTTCAATCAAAGCCGCGACAACACCGCCGCGTTCGCAGGCTGGAACGGACACGTGCAAAGTTTCGATTGGGAGCTGGCCGCGCGTCACGACCACAACAGCGTGTTCGGCGGCGCAAGCACTGGTTCCGGAGCGTTCGGCTGGCGCGTGCTGCCGAGTTTGCGTTTCACGGCAAGTTTCGGGCAGGGCTTCCGCGCGCCGAGCTTGAACGAGCAATTTTCGCCGGGCTTCGGCGGGTTGTTCGCCGGCAATCCCGCGCTGCAACCGGAGCGTTCGCAAAGCCGCGAACTCGGTGCGGAATGGACGCCGACCGCGCAACTGTCGTTCCGGCTTTCCGCCTATCACACCCGGATCGACAATCTGATCGATTTCACCGGACCCTTGTTCCAGGCCGAGAACACCGCGCGCGCCAAGATAGATGGCGCCGAGCTTGAAACGCATTGGCAACGCGACGGCTGGACATTTGTCGGCAATGCCACCTGGCAGGACGCGCGCGATCCGCAGACCGGCGAACACCTGCTGCGGCGCGCTTCACGCAAAGGCGATCTGCTGTTGACGCGCGCCTTCAGCGAGCGCGTGAACGCCGGTCTGGAGTTGTATGCCGAAGGCCCACGACCCGACATCGGTGGCCCGCTGGCCGGATATGCATTGATCAACGCACGCGTGAACGTGGTGTTGTCGCCTGCGTGGCAATTGCATCTGCGCGCGGAGAATCTGGCCGACCGCAGCTATTTCCTCGCTCGCGGTTTCAACACGCCGGGACGATCGGGCTGGGTCGAAATCGCCTGGTCTCCCTGAGCATCGCCGCGAAACCGCCACGCACCCGAACGCGCAAAAGCGCATAGAATCCCGGCCAACGCATGTTGCGCCGGGAAAGCCATGCCGGAATCATCGCAAAGCATCGCCGACCGCACCGATCTGCCGCCGCGCGTGCGCGAATTGCTCGCGCAGCAGTTGGCGGAATTCGGCGCGCGCCTGGAACCGCTGCTGCACGGCAGCCTGATCGCGTTCCGGCACCAGCTCGGCAAGCAGGGCGAGCGTTCGCGCAACAACACCGACGAGCAGACCGCGCTGTATGGCATGCAGCAGGCCAAGCGCCTCGACGGCGAAATCATGGATCGTTTCCGGCATACCTTTGAATCCAGACTCGCGGCTTTCGATCGGCCGCTGGCAGCGCCTGCGCACAAGGCCGCGCTCGAGAGCGGTTTGAGCCTGATCGACAATCAGGAGTTCGAGGAATCGGTGCTGCTGGACGACATCGCCACACGCGCCGAAATGCGCGCCAGCCGGCAACTGTTCGAATTGGGCTATCGGCACGGTGTGTTGGCTGCAAAGGCGCCGTTCGAGGCCGAGGAGTTGGCGCTCGGTCCCCGGGCCCTGTTGCGCGGCTTGAGCGAGATCGCGCGCGCGGCGGGGTTTTCGCGCGAGCACCGGATGTTCTGGTACGGCCTCTGTGACACATCGCTGGTGAACGCAGCGGATGAAGTCTACGCGGCGCTCAACGAACAATTGATTCCGGAAGGCATCCTGCCCAGCTTGCGTCCCTATCTGCCGCGCCGCGGCAGTGCGCCGCGCACGCGCGGCGGCAAGCCGGATGAGCCGGCTGGCGAATCCGGCTCGCCGGATGCACAGGGCAACGATGCCGCCCTGCAATCGCTGCGCGGCTTGCTGGCGCGCCGGCGCGAACTGCTGAAACTCGACAGTGAATGCGCCGATGCGCAACCCGCGTCCGCGGAAACGGTGCAGGCCGCGCTCGCGACCCTGCAGCAACGGGCGGCTGGCGGCGCGCAGCCCGATGCACGTGGCGTGCAGCGCGCGGTGCAACATCTGCAGGAGGATCTGCTGGCGGAGCTGCGGCGTTTCGCACCCGATGCGAAAGGCTTGCGGCTCACTTCCGAGCAGCGCGATGTACTGGATCTCGTCTCGCTGCTGTTCGAACGTCTGCTGGACGAAACCCGCAATGGCGGCGCGGCGCAACGCCTGCTGGCACGTCTGCAATTGCCGCTGCTGCGCGCGGCACTGGCGGATCCCGGCGTGTTCGGCGTGCGCACGCATCCCGCGCGGCGTCTGCTCAACAACGTGGTGGAAACCGCCGACCTGTGGATCGACGGCAGCGAAGGTGAAATCGACAACGCCCTGCTCGACAAGCTGCGCCACACCGTCGAGCACACGCTGGCAACATTCGCCGGCGACCCGGCGCTGTTCCAGCAGCAGGCGGTCGAACTCGAAAATCACGTGCATGCATTGCGTCGGCGTGCGGAGGTGGCCGAACGCCGGCAGCGCGATGCCGCGCAAGGCCGCGAACGTCTCGAGCAGGCGCGCGCGCAGGCGGGCGCTGCGATTGCGGCGCAAGTTTCCGGACGCAAGCTTGCGACGTTGACGCGCGCGCTGCTGGAGCAGGCGTGGACGGATGCACTGGCCCTCGCAATCCTGCGTCACGGCGAAGGCAGCGATGAATTCGCACGCGCGCTTGAAGTAGCCGCCGCGCTGCTGCGCGAGCCTGGCGAGCGCGACGACACGCGACTGCTGGGCGAGCTTGAAGCGGGTCTGGTGCAGGTCGGGTTGCATGCCAGCGAGGCGACACAATTGGCCCATCGTGTACTGGATCGCGAGGCGCCCGGTGCCGACGAGAAGGCCACCCAGACCGAACTGCTGGTAAAGCTGAAGAACCGTCCGCGCCTCGGCGAACAGGACGGCGGCGAGGCGGCGGCTGCCGCTGCGCTGAACGAGGAAGAGCAGCGCCATCTTGCGCGCCTGCGCGGCCTGCCGTTCAACACCTGGTTCGAATGCGTGATCAACGAGCAAGGCCAGCGCGTGCAGCGAAAATTGATCTGGTATGCAGACAGCGGTCGCTGTCTGCTGGTCAATGCGCGCGGCACGGCGGCGGCCGAATGCACACTGCAACAATTGGCGCGCCAGATGGCGGCCGGGCGTACGCGGCTGTTGCCGAGGCAGGAAGAATCCATGATCGATCGCGCCTGGCATACCGTGATCGCCAGCTTGCGCCAGTTCGCGCGTGCCGACGCGAGCGTTTCGCCATGAGCACCTCTGAACAGCGTCGCGCGCGGCGCAAGCGCATTCCCGAGCCGGTCGAGGTGATCGACGTGCTCAGCGGCGAGAGTCTCGGCCGTATCGCCAATCTGTCGCGGGACGGCATGATGTTGATCGGCAGGCGCAAGCTGGGCGACGGCGCGCTGTATCAGACCCGCTTCCAGCTGCCGGATGCACAAGGCAAGCCGCGCGCGGTCGAAGCCGGCCTGCACGAGATGTGGAGCGAACCCGCGGCAGTGCCGGGACAATACTGGGCAGGGCTGCGCATCGTGTCGCTGTCCGACGCAGACGCCGCGGTGCTGAACGCCTGGCTCGGCGAAGGCGAAGTCCTGAAAGTCCTGTAACGAGTCGCACACGGGGCCGCGCAGGCATAGAATGTGCCTCGGGCCCGCTTCAATGCGGGCCTCGTCTGGGGGGACGCATGTCGACAGAGCAATTACCGCACACGCTTGCCGAGCGCACTGACCTGCCTTCGCGCGTGCGCACGCTGCTGGAAGAACAGCTCGCCGAATGCGGCGCGCGCCTGGAACCCACGCTGCGCGCCAGCCTCACCGAGCTCGAGCAGCAGTTGTTCAAGCAAGCCGAACAGGCGCGCAACAACGCCGAACAGCAAACCGCGTTCGAAAGCCTGCGTGAAGTCAAGCGCAACCGGGTTGATGCCGCGCCGCGGCTGTTGCTTACGCTGGAGCGCCGGCTCGCCGCGCTGGGCCTGCGTGCGGCGGATGCACCGCTCGCGCGTTTCAACCTGGCGCTGGTGGATCACGACGAATTCGACGAAGCGATCGCGCTGGACGACATCGCCACCCGCACCGAATTGCGGATCAGCCCGATCCTGTTTGAACTGGGTCATCGCTACGGCGTGTTGATTGCCTCGCCGCTGCTGGACGCCGAAGCGCTGCCGTTCGGCCCGCATGCCCTGGCGCACGGCCTGCGCGAAATTGCCGTCGGCATGTCATTGCCGCGCGAACATCGCATGCTGTTCTACCGTTTGTGCGACCGCCGCGTGATGGGTGGCGTGGAATCTTTTTACAGTGGGCTCAACGACCATCTGGTCGCGCGCGGCATCCTGCCCAATTTGCGGGCATTCCTGCCGCGCCGCAGTCCGGAAGCAAGGCCGGCCAAGCGCGAAGCCCATGCGCCCGTCGCTCCGGTTGCCGCCGCTGCGGCTGCCTCCGCTCCCGTGGCAGCCGCGCCAGCCGATGCGGCGCTCGGCAATCTGCGCGAGCTGCTGGAACAACGCCGCGCGGCCCAGCCGTCAGCACCGGAGGAATCGAGCGGCGGCTATGTCGCCTCCGCGGAGGAACTGCAGGCAGTACTGGGCGCGTTGCAAACCCGTGCGCCGGCGCCGGTGCAAATGGGCGGGCGCGGTGTCCAGCGCACCGTGCAGCATCTGCGTCAGGACATGCTGGCCGAATTGCGCCGCTTCGCACCGGACGGACGGCCACCGCATTTCGCCGCCGAGCATCGCGACGTGCTGGAACTGGTCTCGCTGTTGTTCGACCGCCTGCTCGATGAAACCCGCAGCGGCGGCGCTGCGCAGCAACTGCTGTCGCGCTTGCAGGTGCCGCTGCTGCGTGTCGCGCTGGCTGATCGCAGCTTCTTCACCCGCCGCGCGCATCCGGCGCGGCGCCTGCTGAACACCGTCGCCGAAACCGCCAACCTGTGGATGGACGCCAGCGACGGCGAGATCGACAACTCGCTGGCCGAGAAGCTGCAACGCGCGGTGGAGCGCGTGCTGGGCGAGTTCACCGGCGACCTGGCGCTGTTCGAGAAGCTGGTGGATGAGTTGGAGGCGCACGTCAACGCGTTACGCCGTCGCGCCGAAATCGCCGAACGCCGCCAGATCGAAGCCGCGCAAGGTCGCAATCGGCTGGAACAGGCGCGCGCGCAGGCGTCCGCTGCGATCCGCGAGCGGCTGGCCGGGCGCAAGGCTGCGCCGCTGACCCGCGCACTGCTGGAACAGGCGTGGTGCGACGTGCTCGCACTGTCGATCCTGCGCCACGGTGAAGGCAGCGAAGCGTTCCATCGCCGCCTCGCCGCCGCCGACGAATTGCTGCGCGAGCCTGCGCAACGCGACAACGCGCGTCTGTGTGCGGAACTGGAAGCCGGTCTTGCCCAGGTCGGCCTGCAGGGGCCGGAAGC